>JAEWAK010000024.1 GCA_023391695.1 Bacillota bacterium | reverse complement strand
ACGCGCTTCGCGATGCACACAAAACGCAAAGACAGCGTTTTGGCGCGGCAATTCTCCGGTTTTCTGTGACTTTCGCTCCGCTTCACTCACAAAAAACACGTCGCGTGTACAGGCAGTGAACAGTAACCTCAACAGACCGTTGCCGTGGCAATCTGCCTAATTTTTATTGATTCTGCTGCGGCTATTTGGTAAAATAACAGGTGATTATTCAGTTAAAACATTCATAAGAAAAAGGAGCGCGATCATTATTTTATCGGAAAGAATTATGGAAAATATGAATGCCTGTTTAAAAGAACTTGCCGTTACAACGGCATTTTTAAGCATGGACAGATATATACAGCACGGGGATACTACCTGTTTGTGGCACAGTATAGCCGTGGCCTATTACAGTTTACTTATAGTCCGGTTGTTCCGGATTCGCTGTAACAGGCACAGTCTGTTAATGGGAGCGTTATTCCACGATTATTTTTTATACGATTGGCACGAAAAGGACCGTGCCCACCGGTTCCACGGTTTCAGGCATCCCAAGACCGCTCTTGATAATACCAGTCATATAAGAAAAGTCAATGCAATTGAGAGGGATATTATAAGCCGGCATATGTTTCCCCTTACACCCATACCGCCTGTTTTTAAAGAAAGCATAATAGTCTGTATCGTGGATAAATTCTGCTCCCTGTATGAAGTCTTTCACAGGGATACCTATAAATCGCTTAAAAACAGATGTGTTTTAATAACGGAATATTAGTCCTTCACTATATCTGCACATTTTAAAGAAGCTGTAGAATAAAATTTCGATCGAATCCTGTCTAAATGTATCTAACACTTTATGTTGACGAGAATGCCGAAAAGATGTGGACGTAATTTTGAATATCTCCCAAACAATGTCTGGACGTATTTTAAAACGGCTTGTCAGTCAAGGAATTCTTAAAACAGCAGGCGGCGGTAAAAATACGAAATACATCCTGACAAAGTATATACATTTGGGCTAAAAAGGCTGCAGTAATAATTACTGCAGCTTATTTTAATAAAAGAAGAAATAAAAGGTATTGACTTTTTTGAAATTAGTTAGTATACTAACTATTCTATGAGGTGAAAAATATGTTGGAAGATAAAGACATAGGATTTATTCTACACAGGGCGGATATGTCGGCTAAATGCAATTTCTCAAATAAGTTGAATGAACTGGGTATAACTCCCGGACAATTTACGGTATTAAAGGAAATCTATTATTATCAGAAGGAGAAAGGTGATTTAGGTTTAGCTCCGGCATGTATTGCTGCAAGACTGGGATCCGACCGTCCGACCATATCAGGCATCCTTGACCGGCTGGAGGCACAGGGCTGGACAAAAAGGCTACTTAATCCCCAGGATAAAAGGTCATGTCTTATCAGGGTTACGGATAAAGCAATTGAGGAGATTAAAGCCCTGGAAAAGATCTGTTATGAAAATGGAAATACTATTTTAAAAGGATTTACACAAGAGGAGACAGCTGCTTTTAGAAATTATTTATTACGTGTAATTAATAATTTTATAGACAGTTAAGGGTGGCTATTCCATTCATTCATAAAAAAACGATTATATTAATAACAGGAGGTACAGATGGACAATTCGAAACAATTAGGTGAAATTAAGGTATTAAATCTCCTTATTAAATTTTCAATACCTGCAATTATAGGTATGGTGGTAAATGCCTTATATAATATAGTAGACCGTATATTTATAGGAAATGGAGTGGGTTCCCTCGGAATTGCAGGTACTACCATAGCTTTCCCGGTTATGCTGGTTATGATGGCTTTTGCCATGTTGATCGGTGTAGGCGCGAATTCCCTGGTATCTATCCGGTTAGGTGAAAACCGAAAAGAAGAAGCAGAGGAAATCTTCGGTAATGCATTCAGTTTACTGGTCCTGACCTCCCTGGCCATAACTGTAATAGGATTGATTTTTCTTGACCCGCTGCTTAAGATTATGGGAGCCAGTGATCAGATATTACCTTATGCGAGGGATTATATGCAGATTATTCTCATAGGCGGGGTATTTCAATCCGTTGGTATGGGTATGAATAATTTTATAAGGTCGGAAGGTAATCCGAAAATAGCAATGTATACGATGCTTATCGGGGCAGTGATTAATACAGTGCTGGATCCCCTTTTTATTTTTGTATTCCATTGGGGAATGAGAGGTGCCGCAATTGCTACGATCCTGGCCCAGTTAGTTTCAGCAGTATGGGTAATCCTGTATTTCCTGAGAGGGAAAAGCTTATTAAAGCTTCGCCTTAAAAGCCTGATGCTAAAGCCTTCTGTTATCGGCGGAATCCTTGCGCTGGGTATTGCGCCCTTTGCAATGCAGTTAGCGGCAAGTATACAGAACTTAATACTCAATAACAGTCTGTCGGCTTACGGAGGAGATATTGCCATATCCGGAATGGGTATTGTAAACAGTATTGTGACCCTTATGATTATGCCCCTGTTTGGGATTAATCAGGGCGCCCAGCCCATTATAGGATATAATTACGGAGCCAGAAAGTATAACCGGGTAAAAGAGGCTTATAAACTGGCAGTTATATTTGCAACCATTATCGTTATAGTTGGCTGGATATTTACGCGGGTATATCCCAGGCAGTTAGTTTATCTGTTTAACAGCAAAGATACGGAGTTAATTAATTTTAGTACCATGGCACTGCAAAGATTTATGATGTTTTTACCGGTGATAGGATTCCAGATTGTATCATCAAACTATTTCCAGGCCGTAGGTAAACCAAAACACTCTGCACTGCTTGGTCTCTCCAGGCAGGTGCTGATTCTGATTCCGGCATTACTCATATTGCCAAGGTTTTTTGGACTGAATGGTGTTCTGTCTGCCGGACCCTTGGCGGATGTTGTTTCTACCGTAATAACCGGGGTATTTATTTTCGTTGAAATGGAAAAACTGGTTGCCAGTCACAAAAAAACTTTGGTAAAGGATACAATTGTATTGGAAGAGGAATTGATGGACAGCGGAGAAGATGCCGTAAATGAACTTTAGATTAAAGCTGGTCTTATGAATGGCAGGCAAACCAATATTGCCTGCCATAAAAATTATAAAATAATACTTAATGGCATCCATTTCAGTTAAGCGGATATTCATTCCGCTTTGCTACATGCTCTCATAACCTTTCCTCTGGTGGGCCAATCCGGCGGTGGCTGTAAATGACTATACCCAGTCCATCTTTCCGCCGGCTGTTCATGCCGTTATGGATCACGGGAATTTCACTGTAAAAATCATGTGTTTTATTTATAAAATCAGCATATAAGTCAGTAGAGAAGCATTGGTTCCATGCATGAAGAAGGTGAGGCTATATATTACAATTTTTAGTAATAATAGCCCCACCTTCCAGACACAAGCGGGATAAATTAAAATTGTGGCGGAATATGCTCTATTTCAGGGAATCCAGCTGTTCCTTGCGGTGTTCCTGTTTTACAACGGTGTTTACCAGCACATCTTCATCCATATGGTCCGAATTGTGCTTCAGATAGCCGTCCGCATACTTATATCGTTTTTTCAGATTTTCGGTCTGTTTATTATTGTTCTGCTCCCCATGGACAATAATATCTTTAAGGTGTTCAATTTCATCCTTGCGGTTTTGATTCACTTTCTCTGCATTTTTTAAATTTTTAGGATCAGAAGCTTCCCAGTCCTGTTCCAGATGCCTTTCCGTGCGTGTTTCCCTTTCCACCAAGTTAATAAGATGATCCACTCTTCGTTCTTTTTCTTCGGAAGAATGATCGGATTTGCCTGAGTTATTATGATTCATAAATTTTACCACCTTTCCTGTATCTGGGATGTTCATTTGAGATATTTTAAAATTGAGATATTTTCAGTTTAAGATATCTCAATTTGAACTGCCCTCAAATATATTTTTCTACGTAATTGAAATACCTATTCTGTAATTATTTGATAAATGCATGCCAAAACAGGTTAATTTTTTATTTTTCAGGATGAAAGCCAAAAAGAATTTAAATTTTGGGACAGATTAACCTACAGGATGCTAAATATTATTGGTTAAAATTAATTATCTAAAAAAAACCGCTTATTTTTACAAAAAAATATGTACTTTGAAAAAAGGCTTTCATAATCTATAATTCGATAGTAAGTTGAATGCATTCAATAAATATCCGGCTGACTAAGGAGGAATTATGTGTTGGAATATCAATCCTTAAGCCGGGCATATAAGTATCAGGAGCACAGGATTTTTTTATTCAGGAAGGAGAGCGATTTATATGAAGAAGGTAATTGCTATGCTTATGGCAGGTATTATTACATTGTCATTGGGAGCATGTGGAAATACCAGTACATCAACTACGGGGGCAGGAGGAAATACTACTCCAGGAAATACTACTCCGGGAAATACTGCAGGTTCGGAATCAGCAGGAGGAGCCGCAGCGGAGGAGGGGCAAAATGTTGAAATCACCGTACAATCCTGGCAATATGCCTTGGGGAATTATAAAGGATTTACCGATGATGATGAACTGACTCAAGCCATTGCGGATGATTTTAATTCTACCCATCCCGGTATTCATGCAACTGTTAAGATTATGAGACAGGAAGATCATTATAATGCACTGAAGGTGGATTTTGCAGCCGACAGCGCACCTGATGTAATAGCTATTGCGCCCGGAGCTGATTTGGAGCAGTATAAAACACAGTTAAGTCCCCTTGCAGATTATGCTTCTGCGGAATGGGGCGAAAGCTGGCAGGATTTATTTACGGATGCGTCTTTTACAACTATAAAGCTTTCTGGTGATGAAATATATGCATTCCCAAGCGCCATGAGTGTTTCCGGTACCATTTGGTATAATAACAAGCGTATGACAGAAAATGGGGTTGAGAAGTTTCCAAAGGCGTGGGACGAACTTGTATCAGCCGCACAGGCACTACGCAGTAAAGGGCAGATTCCATTAATGTTTGGCGGAAAAGATGACTGGCAAAATTACGATATGTTTATAACTCTTATGGGTACCATTAATAAAGAACTGTGTAATGATATTTTTGCACTTAAGGGTGATTGGACAGACGCTGATGTAATTAAAGCATTCGACTATTACCAGAAACTTTTCACTGATGGTGTTGTGCAGGATGGGGCAATTTCAACAACTCTTTATAATGAAGGATATTCTCAGTGGAAAGATGATGATGGAAATTCAACAATCCCAATGATTTTTAACGGTTCGTGGGATCTGGGTTCACTGAAAGCAGAAAATGCTTTCTATGAGAATTTCTCCTCCAATGATATTAAAGTTGCAACAATACCTACGATTGAAGGCAAAGAAGGTGCCGTGCTGACAGCACCTGACGTAGCCTGGGGTGTAAATGCCAACAGCAGGAATAAAGATGCCGCATGGGAATTTGTTAAATGGTTATGTTATGATATGCAGCAGGAAGTTGTCGACGGTCTGGGCTTTTTCAGCGTATTGAAAGATTCCCCGAGTCCCACTGTTGAACTGACTGAGGATTACAAGGCAGCATACGAGGTGATTTCAGCAGCAGCAGCCGGGGACAATACTATAGGTTTCCGTAGTTCTTTCTATACAGAATTAAACGATGCTTTGTTTGATCACCTTCAGCTTCTCAGTACAGGTTCCATAACACCTGAAGATGCTGCTGCATCAATGGCAGAAGCTGCAGCAGGTATTGCTGAATAGAAAAATTTACTGAGTAGAATTTACTCTAAAGTAAAGGGGACTGCCGCAAGAGATATAAACTTTATATATGCGGCAGTCCTTTTATTCTAATATGAAATTATGTCCCATGAGATAAAAAAAGCCCATGGAAACTGTAACTTCGTTGACAGCGCGTAAACGTCAGAGTATGGCAGGTAAGGAAATTCATTTTCAATCTCAAAAATTTGTGCCTGTGTAATCCTCGGCACAAAACTTCAGATGCGCAGAAAACGCACCCAGGAATGGAGAGGAACTTTAAATTTGATTTGCGGGAAAATGGCTATTTTATAGTACAGGAGGCCTGAAAATAGATGATAAAATATAAAAACAGTAGAAAAACCGGATTTTTGTTAGTATTGCCGCTGATTCTGTTTGTTACGGTATATATGGTGTATCCGGTTATATATAATATAAAAATCAGTTTTTATGACTGGAACGGAATAGATCCTGACAAGACTTTTGTCGGTTTTCAAAACTTTGTTCATATTTTCAATGATAAAGTTTTTAGAATAGTTTTGAAAAACTTTTTGTTTTTTGCTTTATTTACAGTATCTATACAGGCAATTCTGGGATTTCTTTTAGCTGATCTGTTTCAGAAAAAATTTGTGGGAAGAGATATTTCAAAGGCTGTTATCTTTATGCCGGCGATTCTTTCTTCTATTATTATCGGCCAGGTTTTTTACAGGCTTTTGGATCCGAATATCGGCTATCTGAAAGATGTTTTAAGTTTATTTAACATAAGTGCCCCCTTATCCAATACAAAGCTTGCCATCTGGACGATTATCGCTGTTAATATTTGGCAGTGGACGGGATATTCCATGACGCTGTATTTTGGATCCATGGCGGGTATTTCGGAAGATTTGTATGAGGCGGCAAAGATAGATGGGGCAACTCATTTTCAAATATTGAGGAAAATAACTCTTCCACTGGTGAGAGGGACGACATATAATCTTACTATCATAGGAGTAATCGGCGCATTAAAACAATATGACCTGGTGGTTTCATTAACAGGCGGCGGTCCGGCAAATTCCACCCAGACTTTTGCAACCTACCTGTATGAAGCGGCATTTACAAATTATAAACAGGGATATGCAAGTGCTATTGCCGTAATGATGTTTTTGATTGCAGGAATTATAACCGCCATACAGTTAAGACTTTATAATTCCAAGACAATTTACTAGGAGGTGATATCATGAAAGAATCTAAGTCCAAAAGCTGCATTATTAGTTATCTGATATGCTTTTTAAGTATGGCAGTTATTCTTCTGCCTATATGCATACTGGTACGAGGTTCCTTCCAAGGCGGAGGAATTAAAAATTATATTGATATCCTTACTAAATATCATATACAGACCTATTTTGTAAACAGTCTGATTGTCAGCGTAAGTGCCGTAGTTTTAGTGGTACTTTTTGATATACTGGCAGGATTTGCACTTTCAAAATTGGATTTTCCGTTTAAAAGTATAATATACATCTTCCTGCTGTCAGCACTTCTGTTACCGGCTGCTGCCATCCTGGTCCCGGTATTCCAGATCAACTCTAAATTGGGAATACTGAATACCTATCTTGCGGTGCTTGGTCCTTATATTGTATTAATAGCACCTTTTAATCTGCTTACAATAAAAAACGGATTTGATTCCCTTCCCAATACCGTATTGGAAGCAGCATTAATTGATGGCTGCGGTATTTTAAGAACTTTATTTAAGATAGCGGTCCCCATGTGCAGGCCGGCTATTGTAATGGCAGTAATATGGACATTCCTGTCCAGCTGGAATGAGTATATGATGGCCTTTGTTATGTTAAGATCGGAAAAAATTATGACAATTACGGTTATACCTACGAAATTTCAGTCAATGTATGGCGGTAATGTAGGTAAGCTTTATGCAGCATTATTTATTATTCTGGTTCCTGGTATTATTATTTATCTGCTGATGCAGAGATTTATTGTAAATGGATTCAATGCAGGTGCGGTAAAAGAGTAAGAAATCCGGGAATTGGATTTGTTAAGCAGAAAAGCCAAGGTGCTTTTGTCAATTAAGTAATATATGGAAGTACCGCATGAAGTCTTGCGGTATGCAGTGAAAGTAAGTATGAAGAAGAAACATCTTCTTCTCCAATTATTAGAGATGCCGTTTACACGGTATCCTGTTTGAAGCGTGAAAGAAAATATGGATTAAGAAAGGATGCCACGGTGAGCTTCTTTCACATTTTATGTTGTGGCAATATCGCAAACAGATCTGCGATATGCAATGGGTGTAAAATATGAATAAAGATAAATATCGCAATAAAGTATTAGGCTGCTGGATGGGAAAAAATATAGGCGGAACATTGGGAATGCCCATGGAATGGGAACGTTGTAAAAATGATATCACTTATTATACCCACGATTTTAACGGGGAACCGCTTCCGAATGACGATTTGGATATTCAAATTTTATGGTTGCTTGCATTGGAAGATAAAGGTATTCAAATTGATTCCAAGATCCTGGGGGAATATTTTAATGAATTTATGATTTTTACCCATGCGGAATACGGAGTAGCTAAAACTAATTTGAGGACGGGATTACAGCCTCCTGTAACCGGAACATTTAACAATGAATTCAAGGATAGCTGCGGTTCTTATATCCGATCGGAAATCTGGGCGTGCCTTTTCCCGGGATACCCTGATTTAGCAGCAAAATATGCCTTTGAGGATGCTATTGTGGATCATGGCGATGGTGAAGGTGTTTATGCTGAAGTTTTTGCTGCGGCTATGGAGAGTGCAGCTTTTTACATAAAAGACATCAGAAAGCTGATTGAGATCGGGCTTTCCTACATACCTGAAAAATGTGCGGTAAGTGAAGGGGTAAGAAGGGCTTTAGAAACCTTTGATGCCGGGATGAATGAAGCGGAAACCAGGGAATATATCATGCAGAACTTTATCGGACATCTGGAGTGGCATTATATTTCGGAGGAAGATGAGAAAAAGGGTTATAATAATGGAAAAATGGGTTGGGATGTTCCTTCCAACATAATGATTATTATTTATGGACTGCTTTTTGGAAACGGTGATTTTGAGAAGTCCATTCTGACCGCAGTTCATTATGGTGAAGATACGGATTGTACCGCAGGTACCATTGCTGCCTTGTTTGGTATAATGAATGGGATTGATTTTTTCGAAAAAAAATGGATTGAACCGATCGGGCACAAAATTGTAACCTGCAGTATTGATCCCTTCCGTATGGCAGGCAGAATTCCGGTTTCGGTAGAAGAACTTACGGACAGGGTTTTGGTTTTGAAAAATAAAGTATGGGAAGAACTTTGCATTCAGGAAGAAGAACAGATCAAGGAAACAGAACTTTATGCAAAACCTTATTTTAAGAATATCTATGAAGAAATGAAAACGGTGAAATATGAGTTCCCATATCTGAATGTGAGAATAGATTATTGCGGAGACCCGGTTATTACCAGAGAAGAACCCAAAAAGATTAAATTTATTTTATCCAATACTTCTAAATCTGTTACTTCAGACAGGGTAAATGTATACCTGTACAACAGGGAAGACTGTATGGTTCTGCCTCAGAATGAGGTTTCCGTATTTCTTACTATGGCTCATATGGGAGCAGGAATTAAAGAACTGGAGTATGAAATAAGTACCGGGGCAACGCTAAAACCAATCTACCGGTTTGTGGCAGAGTTCATCTATGAAGAAAATAAAAACAGGCATGTAATGCATGTACCTGTTGTACTGGTCAGTGAAACAGGAAAAGTAAGGGAAGTCAAATGGGAAAAGAAAGGACCTCATTCAATAAATAATCTGCCGAGAATTTAAGCCGGTTGTAAGGCAGGGAGAATAGGGACCTGTATTAGGGGCTGTTGCAAAATGATAAGTTTACTGCGCTTGGGTTTTACTAAGTTTTATAAATTTTGAATTTTGCAGCAGCCCTTTTAACTTTCTTATGTAAAGGCTTTTCGGGCTTTCATTGTTGTTTTTGATGGGATTTGAATTTTGAAGGCGGTGCTCCATGGTATTTTTTAAAGGTATCCCGGAAATAGCGTATATCTTCATAACCTAGCATTCGGGCGATTTCAAATACTTTGTAGTTGGCATTCAGTAATTCACAAGCTTTCTCCATCTTAACTTTGGTTACATAAGAAATGTAAGTCTGGCCGGTTTTTTTCTTAAAAAGAGTGCTTAAATATGAAGGATTTATATAAAAGTAACTGGAAACAGTTTTTAAAGACAGGTCATCCATAATATGATTGGATATGAATTGTAATATTTCCTGAAGCTGAAAACCGGTATTTGAGCGGGTCAGGTCAAAATTATCCAATGTATAGATCAGCCAGGTGCAAAACCAGTTTTCCAATTCTTCCGTTGAGGTGATACTTAAAATTTCATGTACCTCAAGTCCGGATTTGATTCTTTTTAATTTTAAGTTATACATATCAAAAAGGACATATTTAATACTGGAGTAAAGGATGATAAGGTCGTATTTCATATCATTGAGTACATAATGACGGTTTCGGTACTCAGCAAACCATTGCCTGGTATATTGCAGGACATTCTGTCCTTCCCGAAATTGAATATCCGTACGGATAGAGCGTTCAATTTCCATTAATTTCTGCTGCTTTAACAGTTGGCCGGGGGGACTGGATATTTCTTCAAAAAAAGTACAAGGATTTCGCAGATTGTTACAATAATATACCTGACTTGCCTCCAGGAATGAAGATTTCAAACCTGTTAAGTCATGATGTATAATACCGAATTTGAATAATGGAAAGGCGTTATTTTTCTCCAGTACTTTGTCTATCAGGGTTTGCCTGTTTAGTTCCAGCTGCATGAAATTTACGGTGTGTTCGTAAAGAACAAAGAGAAAAATTCTGCTGGATGTATTCAGGTAACAGAAAGAAGAAGGGTAGTACCGGACAAGGTTAGCGCAGATTTCTGCCAGACCGCTCATGGTGTCAGTTTCAACATATCGGGCAATACAGGCGGCAAAGCTCATCATGGAAAAATCCGCGGAATTCATGTTGGGATGGGAAATGGAAAAATTAAAGGATGAAAGCTGTTTCAGGAAGTTCATTCCCTGGGAATAGGGAATATAGTATTGTTCCTTAATTGGAGTAAAATCTTTATTTTTAATAAGCAAAAGTAAATGTTCCTTAAGGGAGCAGGAACCATCATAATAAAGAATGGGTATAGCAGGAAACTGACAGAGTAATAATTGAATCCAGGGATTTTCATTCTGTTCAGGCTGATTAATTATATCCAGTAAAATTGCGGAAGGCATTCCTCCCGGTAAAATACTGACAGAAGTTTCAGGAAAAGGAGTTACATCTATTATGAAAGAATCTGATAAAACAGGCTGGAGCAGGCATTCAGTTTCTCTTTTCAGAGTTTCGGAGGAAGTGAAAAGTAACAAATAATACATAAAATCTAACCTTTCAGGATAACGGATTTAAAAAATTACCGTTTCTTAAACTTATTTTTATGAATCTGATATAAAGTATTGTATCACAAAAATATACAAAAAGCAGCAAAAAAGGCTTTTATTGTGGCGTTTTTACAAAAACCACCGGATTAAGTTGTTACTGCAACTTAATCCGGTGGTTTTTGTTTAGATATGTGATCTCGTTATCAGATTATTCCTGCTCCGGCTCCCTCTCAGGTTCTGTTGGTGTTTTCGCTTCATTAGCGGAAAGGATAACCTGTTCCGGATTAAGTTCTAAATGGATTCCTTCAGGGAGTTTAAGGTCACCGACTTTAACAACATCCCCTGCACTTAAACCGGATACATCGATTTCAACGGCTTCCGGAATAGCCTGGGGCAGTCCCGTAACCAGTATACTATCCAACTGTCTGTTTAAAAATAAATGTTTGGATTCAAGAAGGTCCATTCCGGTAACCCGGATTAACAGCTCGGTTTTAATTTCCTCGGAAAGGCTGACCTGCTGGAAATCCACGTGGTTATATTCATGGCTTACAGGCGAAACCTGTATTTCCTTGATCATTACCGTAATGGGCTTCTGGCTGCCGTCTTCAAGCTTGTATATGGAATTCCGGCCATATTTATTGACATGTTTTCTTAACTCATCCTTCCTTACTGCTATGGATAAAGGGGTAATACCCTTACCGTAAATGCTGCCGGGCAAGTAGCCGTTTTTTCTTAAGGAATTATTGGCACCTTTGGTTTTTTCTGTTCTTGTTACAAAATTCATACTTACTGTTTCTTTCATGAATACAGCCTCCTTTTAATAATATGTATGTGAATTATAAATGGTTTACTATTATTATTATTGACAGCTATATGCAGAATTAAAATAAAAATTCTAAATTTTAATTTTAATTGTTTGTCATTCTAATGGTCATTATATACTAAAACAGAAAAATATCAAGTGTTAAAGGAAATTGTCTTATAATAATATGTCTTATTAACAATTGTATGTTTTATTTCCTGACACTTTATGGATATTAGTTGTATTCATCGATTGCCGAATAAGATGTTTTGTGGATACAATTTGGCTGTAAGGCTGAACTGTAACGTTTTTGACTGGAATTATAATGGGAGCATTGAATCCTGAAATAGTTACTGATATACTTAGATTGAAAGAAATGAAACAAGTAATCTATAATGAAAGGTGTTGAGATTCACGGACCGTACAGAGTTGGATATTTTTCTGAGGCAGTATAATGAAAAGGAAAAAAAGTTCTTAAACGGGAATCCCTGCAGCGAGGATAAAGTATACCAGAAGTATGAAGAGATGGGCGAGGATAATGGAAGTGTGCAGAAGACTTATCTTTTCAAAGACGACTATTTCCTCTCTTCCTATGAGAATATAGGCATCAACCGGCAGGACAGGTTCCAGCCTGTATTCCCCCACAGGCATAACTATATTGAATTAAACTATATCTGGTCGGGATCCTGCACCCAGGTAATCAACGGTAAAAAAGTAGAGTATGCCGAGGGCGATGTCTGTATATTGGATACACAGACGACACATTCGGTGGCGGAAGCCGGTGATAATGATATTATTGTAAATATTTTAATGCGGAAAGAGTTTTTTGCGGCAGCCTTTTTCAACCGCATGACCAGGCAGGGGATACTGGCCGAATTCCTGATGAACGCGATCATAAAAGGCCAGGAAACAAAGCAGTATTTATTCTTTGAAACCGGTCATAACCCCAGATTCCGCAGTTTAATGGAGAATATATTAGGTGAGTATTACGGGAATGATCTTGGAAAAAGGGAGGTCATGGAAAGCTATATCATTATTTTGTTTACGGAGCTATTAAGGTCTTACCGGGAAAACCCATCCCATAATACAAAGAATCAGAAGCTCAACCGGAAGTTGTTTGATATCCTGGAATATATTGAAAATAATTATGAATCCTGTTCCCTGAAGACCGTTGCCGGGCATTTCGGTTTCAATGAGAAGTACCTGACCATGTTCCTTAAGAAAAGGACCGGGAGAAGCTTTGTGGAACATCTCCAGGAACAGAAATTAGGCAGGGCAAAAATGCTGCTTCTGAATACGGAGCTTCCGGTCACCGAAGTAATTACCCGCAGCGGCTATAATAATACGAATTTTTTTTATAAGATATTTCAGGAATCGGAAGGCTGTACGCCGGGCGATTACCGCGAGAGACAGAAACCCATTATTTAACTAAAAATGCGGGACAAACACATGAAGGGAAAATTGCTCAGATCAAAGGCAACTTCTGGATGTAGTTGCCCGATTTTGCAGGGAATGAACCCCATAGACATAATAAGACTTCAAGAAGTTACTTAAAGCGGGATCGAAAAGCGGACAATTTTCCTTCACGCGTTTGTCTCCCCGAAAAAAAGCTGACTTTTGGTCGATGAATTTGTGAAAAAGCGTTATTGCCATGGATTTTCTTTTCCTTTATTCTGACAGTATAAGGATTATTGTATCTCACAATCCGGTTAATACAGAAAAGGGAAGCAGATTGAAAAAATAAAAGCAGTTTTTCAACATCCTGAATTGTGTGTGCGCTAGAGTGCACAGATGGGAGTTAGGTTGAAAAAATAAAAGCGGTTTTTTCAACATCCTGATTTGCACGTGCGTTAAAGCGCACAGATGGGAGTTCAATATGCTGAAAGTAAAAGAAATACGCATGGATTATTTAAAGCAGGCAGTGGGTGTAACCCGGATGCCTCAGTTTGGCTGGATCATAGAAAGCGACAAGAGGAATGTCAGCCAGAAAGCCTACCGGCTGCAGATTTCAAAAGACCAGGGTTTTACGGAGATTTTATATGACAGCGGTCTGGTAAAGGAGGAAGAATCCGCCCATGTATTTATGGAAGGCTTCAGGCTGGAATCGGCCTCCAGGTATTATGTAAGGGTAAAAGTTCAGAACCGGTCCGGTGAAATGAGTGATTGGAGCGAAAGCGCCTCTTTTGTGACCGCCCTGTTAAAGAATGAGGAATGGAAGGCGGATTTCATCTCGGCAGAAACGGAAAAAGACGCAGATAATTCGAAAGGAACTTATTTAAGAAAAGAATTTACCGTAAAGGGAAAAGTAAAAGAAGCCTATGCTTTTACCACAGCCCTGGGGCTGTATCAATTCTATTTAAACGGAGAAAAGGTCGGAACGGATGAAATGACTCCAGGTTTTACTTCCTATAAGAAACACCTGCTGTACCAGACTTATGAAGTGACGCAGCTTTTAAAGGAGGGCCAGAATGCGGCAGGTGCTTCCCTGGGTGCCGGCTGGTATAAAGGGGTTATGGGATTTATCGGTGCAAGGAATAACTATGGAAAACTGACTGCCTTTTTAGGACAGATCCATATCCGGTACGAAGACGGTACCAGTGAAATCATTAAAACGGATGAAACCTGGAAAGGGTCTGACAGTCCGGTGTTGTTTTCCGAAATTTATGACGGGGAGATTTATGATGCAAGGCTTGAGCAGGAAGGGTGGAACACATCAGGATTCCGGGAAGAAACCTGGAAAGGTGTGAATCTGGTTGAATATAACAAAGAAGTTTTGTCTGCCCAGGCCGGCACCAGGGTCAAAGAAATTGAACCGGTTCCCGCAAAACGCATCTTAATTACTCCAAAGGGTGATAAGGTGATCGATTTCGGACAGAATATGACCGGCTGGATCCGGTTTAAGGTAAATGGGAAAGCAGGTGATAAAGTGATCCTGCAATGCTTTGAAGTCCTGGATTCGGAAGGAAATGTCTATCTGGATAATTTAAGAAGTGCAAAAGAAACCCTGGATTTTACCTGCAAGGGAGGAGAAGAGGAATACCGTCCGAACTTTACCTTCCAGGGGTTTCAGTTTGCGAAGATTGCTGCCTATCCGGGGGAACTAAAGACAGACGATTTCACGGCTTGGGCGGTCCACTCGGATATGGAGCCCACCGGTACTTTTGAATGCTCCAACCAAGACCTTAACCAGCTCCAGCATAATATTTTATGGGGTTTAAAAGGAAATTTCCTGGATGTTCCCACGGATTGTCCCCAGCGGAATGAACGTCTTGGCTGGACAGGTGATGCCCAGATCTTTTGCAGGACCGCCAGCTATCTGATGAATACTTATACTTTTTTCAGTAAGTGGCTGAAAGATGTTGCGGCAGACCAGACCGCGGAGGGCGGCGTACCCCATGTGGTTCCGGATATTATTTCAGGCAGGGAAGAAGATGACTGGCTTGTAAAGCAGGGAACCCACTCGGCGGCAGCGTGGGCCGATGTGGCGGTCATTAATCCCTGGACCCTGTATTTGACCTTTGGGGATAAAAAAATTATCAAAGAACAATATAACAGCATGAAGGCATGGATTGATTTTATGCAGGCCCATTCGGTGGACGGCATATGGAATTATAAACTGCAGTTCGGTGACTGGGTAGCTTTAGATGCCGAGGAAGGCAGTTACTTTGGGGCGACCCCCAACGACTTGACCTGCACGGCTTATTATGCCTATTCCACAGGCCTGTTTGCCAGGATGGCTGACTATATCGGCAACAAAAAGGATCACGAAATCTATCAGAAGCTCTATGAACAGATAAAATCCGGCTTCCAGAAGCATTTCTTTGATCCCGAAGGAAATATGACGGCAAATACCCAGACAGCCCATGTGGTAGCCCTGTATTTTAACCTGGTTCCGGAACAATACCGTCAAAAAACCGCAGATACTTTGGTAAAACTCATTGAAAAAGAAAACGGCCACCTGGTTACCGGCTTTGTGGGAACGCCGTATATCTGCCATGCCTTAAGCCAGAACGGCTATATTAAAGAAGCTTATGATTTATTACTGAAGGAGGATTTCCCTTCCTGGCTGTATCAGGTTAAGATGGGTGCCACCACAGTCTGGGAGCATTGGGACGGCATCCGGCCCGACGGAACCATGTGGAGCCCGGATATGAATTCCTTTAACCATTATGCTTACGGGGCCATTGGTGAATGGCTGTACAGGGTGGCCGCCGGATTTGAAATCGACGAAGCCAGTCCCGGGTATAAGCATGCTTTGATCCATCCCCGTTTTGGAGGCGGTTTATCCTATTTAAAGGCTGGGTATAAGTCGGTGTACGGCGATTTATCCGTATACTGGGAGGTAAACGGCTCCCATGCTGTTTTGGAGGTTACGGTTCCCCACAATACAACGGCAGACATTGTACTGGATGGGGCAAAGGAGGTTTTACAAGCGGATGGTTTGTTGTTCGAAAAGACACAGGACGGAATGAAAGCCCGGACAGGATCCGGTACTTATCATTTTGAATTTGTATTTTAATCAGGCTGGAACAGCGGGATCTGAAACAAGGTTTTGTCTGTGAATTAATTTGAAAAATAAAAAAGGGTTGTTGTAAAACGGCGTTAAAAACCTGTTAAAAGGTAATGGAGCCGTTTTATGGCAGCCCTTTTGACGTTTTATAGAACGAGGCCATACCTTGTGTTTTAAGGAAAAAGTTACTGAAAGTTCCGTGGAAAAGTTACTTCTCCTATGATATGATAAGTCCATGATAAAAACAACTGCAGGAGTTTGATCAGAAAATATAATCAGGAGGATATTCTTGTGAAGAGAAAACTATTAAGTATATTACTTATTGCCGTTCTGTTATTTTCACTGACGGCATGCGGCGGGGGGAAAGATAAGGCTGTCACTGACAATTCTGCAGAGGGGTCAAAATCAGAAACGGACGGGTCTAAGACAGAGGACGCTGTGGTTGAGGAAGAAGTTACCTTATCACTGATGGTAACCACCAGGCCGACTACGGATAACAAGGATTTTTATCTGGATTGGCTGCCGGAACTGGTAAAAGAAAAATATCCAAATATTAATATAGAAGTGGAACAGCTTCCGACAGACCAGTATAAACAGACCGTCCGTTTAAAGTTCGCAAGCGGGGAAGGACCGGATCTATTTACCTGGTGGGCCGGACTTCAGGCAAAAGATCTGGTAGATGCGGGTTATGTCAGGGATTTGTCGGATTTCTCCCAGCTTGGGAAATTTAAGAAGGAAATTGCAAAAGCTTACGCATTTGACGGTAAAAATTATGCGATACCGCTTGGAACAAGCTTTTTAACCACCTGGTATAACAAAGATGCCTTTGCCAAAGCCGGCATCACAGAATTACCTGCCAACTGGACGGAATTTCTGGAGGCTTGTGAAAAATTGAAGCAGTCCGGTATTACTCCGATTACGGCTGGGGATAAGCAGTCTTTTGTTATCCAGTTCGGTATGTATCAGATTGGTGCTTCCGAAATATACGGAGATAATCCGGATTTTGACAACCAGTTATTTACAGGGGAAACGAAATTCACCGATAAACCTTGGGTAAATACCATAACAAAATTCGCTGAAGTTTATGAAAAAGGTTATGTTATAAAAGATTCCTTGGGGCTGTCACAGGAACAGAGCCGCCAGGCTTTTTTAGACGGAGAAGCGGCAATGATATTTGACGGAAGTTTTGGGTATGATGCGCTGATGAAACAAGGGGCGGCAGAATTTGAAAAAGGCATGTTTGCCATACCCTCTAATGATGAAGGAAAGAAATTTGTTTACAATTTAACGCCCTCCAACGGTATCTTCGCAAGCCTGGATTCCAAGAATCAGGACGCCGTTGATAAAGTATTGGAATACTGGTTTACACAAGGCACTCCGTTATTTGATAAATGGACAACTACGACAAGTGATATACCGTGTTATGAAGGAGTAGAGGATTCCAGGAAACTGGTACAGGAATATCTTGAAAGATACAGGGATGACCAGAGTATCTACAACTTAAATAATGCCTGGCCCGAAGGTGTAAGCGATATGATGTGCACCGTATTCCAGAACGTAATTTCCGGAAACAATACGCCGGAGGATGTAAGTCAGGTTATGCAGAATAAATTTGATGAACTGACGGATTAAAATAAGAGGTTTTATATCTTTTACCGCCAGGGTTTAAAGTATAAAACGATGAGGGCCCTGGTACATGTTAAGGCGTTTGCAAATTTGAATCATTCATTTTTGCGGATGCCTTACTGCTTAGAAAGGAAGAGATTATGGCAGATAAAAGAAGACGATATATCTTATTTGCGTTCTTAATACCCGCACTGGTTTTTTACCTGATTTTTTGGATATCACCCGTACTTATGTCATTTTTCTACGGGCTGACAAACTGGAACGGACTTGGGGACTATGATTTTATCGGCTTTAAAAATTTTAAATATCTGATAAAAGAAGGCACCATGTTTAACTCCATGAAAAATACTTTAACCTATGCACTGTTCGTGGTACTGTGGGGAAATATCCAGGCTCTTACGTTGGCCCTGATATTAAACATGAAAATCAGGGCAAAGGGATTTTTCAGAACGGTGTTTTATATTCCCGCACTATTTAGTACCATTGTAGTTGCGTTTATCTGGAGTTATGTGTACGCACCTTATTACGGCATGATTTACGAGATTACAAAAAACTTAGGCCTTAGCAGTATGAATTTTTTGGGCAGCAGTACAACGGCATTACTGGCCACAGCCTTTGTTGAGACCTGGAAGACATCGGGCACAATGACGATCATATATCTGGCAGGGCTTCAGAATATCCCGGAGGAGGTTATGGAATCGGCCAGAATAGACGGCTGTAATGCCTGGAAATCCACAGTCCATGTAAAAATCCCAATGTTGGCGAATACAATTACCGTTAATGTTATGCTGGGATTAATCGGCGGGTTTAAATCCTTTGACTATATTTTTGCATTGACCGGCGGCGGGCCGGGTACCTCATCCTCTACCTTAATGTACACCATTTACAAGATGGCATTTACGGAAAGCCAGTTTGGAAAGGCGGAAGCTCTTGCCGCTGTGGCATTTCTGTTTATCCTGGTGGTCTCGGTTATCGTACTTATATGCATGAAACGAAAGGAGCTTGAAGCATAATGAAAAAAAGTATTCGGAATGAAATACTGGTTACCACCTGCATGGGCCTGTTTTTCCTGGTTTTTTTATCGCCGATTATCATTGCCTTATCCGGTTCCTTCCGTGAATTAAAGGATACCAGTTCTTATTTAAAAATATTTGAAAATATAAGCTTGGAAAGTTATAGGACTGCCTTTGATAAAATGAAATATTTCCGTTCTTTAAAGAACAGTGTTATGATTACTGTCATAAGTTCCTGTACCCTTTTGGCGGTCTGCTCCATGGCCGGATATGCCATAGCTAGATTAAGGGGTAAACTGGGAGGTTTTTTTCAGATTTTCTTTTTAGCAGGAATGATCGTTTCGGCACAAATGTCAATTATACCCATGTACCGTATCGTAAATAAATTAGGGATCGGAAATACCATATCGGCGCCGATTTGTTTATATGTTACCGCGGCACTGCCATTTTCCATATTCCTCTATACTAATTTTATCAAGTCCGGTGTTCCTTATGCTCTTGAGGAAGCCGCCAGGGTCGACGGTGCAAGCGTATCCTATACTTTCAGAAGAATTGTCATACCTTTGACCAAACCGGCACTTATCTCCATTTTAATTACCCAGGGAGTGCCCATCTGGAATGATTTCTTTTTCGGGATGCTGTTTCTGTCTGCGCCGAAACAGAAAACCCTGCCACTAACCATGCTGAATTTTATTGGCGATATGGAAAATGCCACACAGTGGAATATGCTGTTTGCAGCCTGTTTTTTAAGTGCGGTGCCTATTTTATTGATGTATATGTTTTTACAGAGGCATTTTGTTGGGGGTCTTACGGTTGGCGCGGTGAAAGGCTGAATCGTATGCTCCGTTCTTAGGGGGTGAACCTCGGTGACGGAGGGCCTGCCCGGCTTTGTTACGACCCGGCCATAAAGCTGAACAGTAACGGATAAGTGGTTACGGAGGAAAGAAGCGGTATGGAGGGTTTATAAGAAATGATGCGGTTGAATTGACACGGCTGGGGATGATAGAATAAGGAAGGGAAACTTAAATGTGTGGGAAAACGCAGATAGGAGCCGGATATGAAATATCATAAAAGTATTAAACTGAAGTTTTTAGCCTGCCTGTTAGCGGTGTCTATTTTACCTGTACTGATTATATTTATTTTCACCTTAAACAGTAATGCAAAGTTCTATCAGTCACAGCTGGAAGAAGCCAGTAATAATGAAGTCAGGACCATAACTACCAGGGTAAACACAAGTCTGGAAAGCCTGAATGAATTGCTGGCATCCCTGATATTCAGCAAATATGACAATGACAGCTGCATGCTGTCCATCAGCGAAATGGAGGGAAAAGGGAAGGAGCCCACGCCCTATGAGAGATTGTGCAGCTACCGGAAATTCGAATATGTCTGCAGCAATCTGATAGCAAATAATGAATATGCGGAGGGGGTTTACTTATTTAACGAAAGCGGCTATACCTATTCTTTTGTAAAAAACCGGGAGTTCGGACTGGAGAAAAATTATAAGGAAACCGAATGGTATAATGACCTGGCAGGCAGAAAAGAAATTCAGGTCACGGTTATGTATCAGCCGGTAAACCGGAAGGAAACCAAAGTGATTTTAGCCAGATATTTTACAGACGGAAAGGGAAAAACCGGAAGTGTCCTTGCGGTAGTCTGCAATGACAAGATTTTTGATAATAAACTGACCTGGGGCGAAGGGTTTGTAATGGATGAAAAAGGAGTCATTATTTACGGAAAGGCGGCGCAAAATCTTACTTCAAAGGAAGAAAAACAGATATTAAGGAAAGACAGCGGCGTGATTTTCCGGAATAATCGGGATGAAGCATATATTTACGGGACTTTGAAGGTGAATAACTGGAAGATCGTTTCGGAGATTTCCTTTGAGCCTTTTCAGGAACTTTACCGGAAAAGTACAAAATATTTAATCATTATTATAGCAGTCATCCTTATCTTTGTACTTCTGCTTGTAATTATTTCCGAAAGAATTTTTATAAAGCCCCTGGTAAAACTGGCTCAAATTATGAAACATACTAAAAATACGGATCTCGTTTTTGAAAATGTGCAGATCGAAAGGGAAGATGAGATCGGCGTATTATACCGGGGTTATGAAAAGATGATGGAAGAGATTAACAGTCTGATCCAGGAAAAATATGTGAGCCAGATCCGGTTCTTAAAAACACGGCTGAAAAACCTTATGTCACAGATTAATGCCCATTTTGTTTTTAATACCCTGGAGAACATCAACTGTCTGGCGGAAATTGAAAAAAACCGTAAAATAGTAATTATGTCAAAATCTCTGGGGGATATGCTCCGGTACAGCATTGAATATGAAAAAGATGAAGAGAAACTATCCGTTGAAATTGAACATATGAAACAATATATACAGATCCAGGAAATCCGCTTTGAAAATAAAATAGCTTTGGAACTGGACATAGAAGAGGGTTTGCAAGAGGCTAAGGTACTTAAGTTTATGCTGCAGCCAATCATAGAAAATGCCATTGAGCACGGGCTGGCAGGCGAGGAGCTGCCCTGGATCATCCGGCTGAAGGCTTTCAGGGACAAAGAGAACCTGGTTATTAAGATACAGGATAATGGTGTCGGGATGAGTAAAGAGGACATTAACAGGGTAAACGGCCACATTGAACATCCGGAATTTCTTACCGACGATTCCAGGTATTTGAGTATCGGTTTATCCAATATTCATAAAAGGCTCCAGCTGCTGTATTCGGAAAGTTATGGGCTGAAAATCGGCAGTCCGGCAGGGAAAGGCTTAAAAGTCAGCATTTGTCTTCCATATCATTTATAATAGAGAATGTAAAGGGGTGTGCAGATTTATGTATCTATATATTATTGTGGATGATGAAGTTATTATCAGAAAAGGTTTAATCAGCAAGATCAATGCCATTACTTCCATGGAAATCAGCTGTGCCGGAGAAGCGGCTAATGGGATAGAAGGGCTTAAATTAATTGATGAAGTGAATCCGGATATTATTATCACGGATATGAAAATGAGTAAAATGGATGGTATGGAATTTTTAGACCGGATTAGTGAGAAATATCCGGACAAACCAATTATCGTTATAAGTGCCCATAAAGCCTTTAGTTATGTAAACAAGGCAATTGAAAAAAGGGCAATCGGATATGTTCTGAAGCCGTTTTCCACCGAAGAAATAGAGAAACAGCTGAAAACAGCGGTTGAGCAGATCGAACAGCAAAACAGTATACTTAAGCTTAAGGAAAAAGTGGCTACTTATGAGCAGAAGAAGGAACAGGATGTACTATTGGAGGTTATACTGGAGCCCTGGAACGATATTATGGAGGAGAAACTTTCAGCAAAGAATTTTCCCCTTCGTAACTATCATGTACTGGTATCGGTCAATACCATGGATACGGGATGTGTTTCACTTACTGAGAAGATCTGTTCGGAGCATTTAAACCGGATCAATTACATTATACTGGAAAATCCGGCGAATAAATATCAATATATCCTTTTGATGTCCGTCGATAATGAGAATATGGTAAATAAAATGACAATAAAAGCGGAGCATATCGCAAAATATCTGCTAAAAAGCAGCTCCGGGCAAAAAGTATATATCTGCATCAGCAAAGTGTTTCAAGGGGCGGAAAAACTGAACCGCCGTCATGTAAGCAATGATAAGATGCTGAGAAAGGTCAGGCTTATTGACGATGGCTGTATTTTCCACGGGGAGGAATACGGTAAAAATGAATTAGAAATTTACAGCGAAGAATACATGAAGCAGCTTTTTATGGAGATGAAATACCGGAGGGAAACAGCAGCAGACGTTTTAAAAGTTTTTTTTAACGGTATTGACTTAAAGAAGTATACGCTGGGGGATATTGGAGCCGTATGTGAAAGATTGATCAGCAAGGTAAACAATTATGCCCTGCAAAAAGGTGTCGGTACGGATGATATCATGGAAGTATTTTACCGCAGGTATTTGTTCTGCGATTCCATCGAAAAAATGAGGAAAGAGATATCCGGATATATTGTGCTGATACTGAATTCCATTGGAATGCAGGACAATAAGCAGGACAACCTGATAGAGTTAATAGAGGAATATATCAAAAATAATTATCACAAAAAACTGACCTTACAAAACCTTTCGGCGGAACTTTTTGTAACACCGGATTATTGCGGCAGATTACTAAAAAATAAATTTAATAAAAGCTTTAATGAATATATCAGTGAAATCCGTATTGAAAAAGCGAAAAAACTGTTAAATGAAACGAATTTAAGCGTAGAAAATATTTCTGATGAAATCGGTTATTCCAACCCGAAATATTTCTTTAAAGTTTTCAAGAAAATGACCCGGTACAGCCCCATTGAATACCGGAACAAAAGGCAGGGAAGCTTTAAAATCTGACCGGGAGTATTCAGAAGGTAAAAGGAGGAAGGAACATGCTATATAAAAGATCATCGGAGGAAGGACTGCAGGAGGAACTTTTTCTGTCGCCTTCCAAAGAATACAGGGCCGCACCTTTTTGGGCCTGGAATAATAAACTGGATAAAAACCTGCTGCTGAAAGAAATCGGACAGTTAAAGGAAATGGGAATGGGCGGCGCACATATTCATTGCAGGGTAGGTCTTGATACACAATATCTGGGAGACGAATTTTTGGAACTTGTAAAGCTTTGCAAAGAGGAATTGAAAAAGCAGGAAATGCTTTGCTGGCTTTATGATGAAGACCGCTGGCCCTCGGGAAGTGCAGGAGGGCTGGTTACGAAAGAGGAAAAGTTCCGCTCCCGCTTTCTGGTATTTGCTCCGGCAGGTTATACGGAACCGGAAACAGACGGCTTTATGTCGGCGGCAAAAGCCGTAAGGAGTAAAAACCGGATACTTCTTGGAAAATATCTGGTACATCTGGATGAAAACGGATATATGACGGATTATGAAAAAACAGACGATTCCATCACAGAAGGAAGCAATGTATGGGAGGCCAGTCTGGAGGTATCGGGGGATACTCCCTGGTTTAATGACCAGGCTTATGTAAATACCCTGGACAAAAAGGCAATAGACTGTTTTATCAGAACTACCCATGAGAAATATTATGAGCAGTTAAAAGAGGATTTTGGTACCAATATTCCGGCAATTTTCACGGATGAACCCCAAACCAGCCACAAGGAATGTTTAAGGAATCCACTGGAAAGAAAACCGGTCATTCTGCCCTTTACGGATGATTTTGAGGAATCCTTTCAGGAGAAGTACCACTGCTCCCTTATCGAACATCTGCCGGAGCTGATCTTTGAGCTGAGGGATAAGGAAGTTTCGAAGATCCGTTATTATTACCACAGGCATGTATGTGAAAGATTTTCAGAGGCCTTTGGGGACAATATAGGAAAGTGGTGCAGGGAGCATGGGATTGCTTTAACCGGCCACATGATGAATGAGTGGACTTTATATTCCCAGACGATGGCGATCGGGGAAGTCATGCGGCCTATGAAAAACCTTGAAATTCCCGGTGTGGATATGCTGTGTGACAGAAGGGAACTTTCCACCGTGAAACAGGCCCAGAGTATTGCAAGACAAATGGGCAGGGAAGGGGTGTTAAGTGAATTATATGGAGTTACGGGCTGGGACTTTGACTTGCGTAACCATAAGCTTTCGGGAGACTGGCAGGCAGCCCTGGGTGTAACGGTACGTGTGCCCCATCTCTCCTGGGTGTCCATGGAAGGGGAGGCGAAAAGGGATTATCCGGCCAGTATCGGCTATCAGTCCCCCTGGTATAAAGAGTACAATTATATTGAAGACCATTTTGCCAGATTAAACACCGCCATGACAAGAGGTAAACCCAAGGTTTCCGTAGGAGTCATTCATCCGGTCGAATCTTACTGGCTTTATTGGGGAAATCAGGAACAGACAGCAGTAACCCGCCAGGTGCTTGAAACGAATTTTGAAAATCTGATCAACTGGATGCTTTATGGGATAATTGATTTTGATTTTATATCGGAAGCTGTATTAAGTGAAGAAGAGCGGCCTTGTACCGGTTCCCTGTTTCCTATGGGAGCCATGGGCTATGAGGCGGTCGTGGTGCCGGAGTGCCATACTTTACGCAGTACCACCCTGGAGAAATTAAAGGAGTTTAAAAAGAATGGCGGAGAAGTAATATTTATGGGAAATCTTCCGGAGTATCTGGATGCCAAAAAAAGCGGCGCCCCGGAGGAATTTGCCAAAAACTGTACAAGGATTTCCTATAATTACGGTAATTTATTAAATTCTTTAAAGCCTTACCGGGATATTGACCTGTCGGTAAAATCCGCGGACGGCAAAGATCCCACCCGGATGAAGCATAGGGAAACCGGAAACCGGACCACTAATATGATTTACCAGCTAAGGCAGGAAGGGGAAGATAAATGGCTGTTCCTTTGCCATGTAAATAAACCGGAAAATGAACATATTACCTACACGGAAGAGCTGAATATAAGAATAAAAGGGGAATACCAGCCGGTCGTTTATGATACCATGACGGGAGAAATATATAAAATCCGTCCCGAGTACGGCAACGGGCATACAAAGATCACCTGGCATTGTTCCCTGCATGACAGCTTACTCTTAAAGCTTACGAAAAAGGAAAAGGTACCGGAAGGGATTAAGTCCCTGTACAGCCGGCCCGGAAACAGAGCCTGCCTTCCGGAACCGGAGAACTTTTTACTGGAAGAAGAAAATGTATATCTGTTAGATCTGGCGGAGTATTCCTTTGACCAGGGGCCCTGGCAGCAGGAGGAAGAAATTCTGCGCATTGATAACCGGTTCCGTCAGGAACTGAAATATCCTCTTCGGATGGAAGCTCTGGCGCAGCCCTGGACAAACAGGGACAGGCAGGAAAACACCCACGAGTTGGGACTGCGGTTTAAGATATTTTCCCGCACCCGCCAAAATACCTGTGCCCTGGCCCTGGAAAATGCGGAATCAGCAAAAATTTTCTGGAATGGGGAAAGGATAAAGAATGAAATCTGCGGTTGGTATGTGGACGAAAGTATCAAAAAGATACCCCTGGTGGAACTGAAGGAAGGAGAGAATATCCTGGAACTTTATATTCCTTTTGGCCCCAAAGTAAATATAGAATGGTGCTATTTACTGGGGGATTTCGGAGTGCAGGTATTTGGCAGGAGAAAAGAAATCATAAAAATGCCGGAGCGGATTTATTATGGGGATTTTACCAGGCAGGGACTTCCCTTTTATGCCGGAAATTTAATTTATGAGATCCCATTTACCTGCAAAGCCGGTACCCTGCATATTGAGGCATCCCATTACAGAGGGGCTCTTATCCGGTGCAGTGTGGACGGAGCAGAAAAAGGAAAGATCGTACTGGCGCCTTACCGGCTGGATTGCGGATATGTAGAGGAAGGAAAGCATATCTTAAGGCTTAAAATTTACGGCAATCGGGTAAATGCTTTCGGAGCGGTGCATAATGCCGATGCTTCCGAGTCCTGGTATGGTCCCAACCTTTGGCGAACGGCAGAAGAAAAGTGGAGCTATGAGTACCAGCTGAAAGAAATGGGAATTTTAACGGCACCGCGTTATTGGATCGAACCGTGATAAAGGTAAGCGGGATAATCGAGCTGAAAATAAGGTATAAAAATAAGGTAAAAAATAAAGTATAAAATGAAGTATAAAAATGAAGTTATAAAATGAATTATAAAAATAAGTAACTTCATGGATACAAGTATTATTGGTAATTATTTTGCTTATACAGATAAAAATAATCATTGATTGAGGAATAAATAAATTAATTACATCAAGCAGGAGGAAAAAATTATGGGAAATAAGTTTGCTAACGGAGTATACCCGGTAATGTTGACACCCTTTACCAAAGACAATCAGGTAGATTATGATGCTCTGGATAAATTGACTGAGTGGTACCTTGACGCAGGAGCAGCAGGACTTTTTGCAGTCTGCCAGTCCAGCGAAATGTTTTATTTAACATTGGAAGAGAGAATTGACATAACAAAATTTATTGTGAAAAAAGCGGCGGGAAGAACAGCAGTAGTATCCTCCGGACATACAGCGGATACAATTCATGAGCAGGCTTATGAATTAAACCGGATTGCAGGAGCGGGGGCCGATGCGGTTATTTTATTAACCAACCGTCTTGCGAAAGAAGAGGAAAGTGATGAGATATGGCTGGAGAATTTAAAACAGCTCCTGGAGAAATTGCCGGAGGATTTACCTCTTGGATTTTACGAATGCCCTTACCCGTATAAAAGAGTCATAACGCCGGAACTGTTAAAATGGTGCGGGGATACGGGAAGATTTTATTTTATTAAGGATACCAGTTGTGATCTGGAGAATATTAAGAATAAACTGGAAGCCATAAAGGGAAACAATATCCGTTTATTTAATGCCAATACATCTACGCTTTTGGAATCCCTGCAGGCGGGGGCCTCCGGTTTCAGCGGTGTTATGGCCAATTTCCATCCTGAATTATATGTGTGGCTGACGGAGAATTTTAATAAAGAACCGGAGAAAGCAAGACAGATTGCAGATCTGCTGACGGTGGCCTCCCTTATTGAACGCCAGGTATATCCGGTAAACGCGAAATATTACCAGACCCAAATCGGGAATTTTAAAACAATACTAACCAGGTCCAAGGATCCTGCTCTTTTTAATTCCACCTGCCAATTAGAAATGGAACAGCTTACTCGTCTGGTTGAATTTACAAAAAATTTAATTTTAGGATAGGCGGGTGTTCCAATGAAAAAAATCTTAGTAACTGCAACGAATTATTCAAAGTACTGTACACAAGGCAAACAGCTTTTACTGGATTACGGCTGTGAAATTATTGAAAATCCACATGAATATACCTATCCAAGAGAGGAATTAAAAGAACTGGTAAAAGAGGTCCAGGGCGTAGTAGCCGGAATCGATATCTGGGATGATGAAATCTTTAAACTGGCACCCGGCTTACAGGCGATTGCACGTTTTGGAGTAGGAATAGATAACATAGACCTTAAAAAGGCAAAGGAATATGGAATTGTAGTTTCCAATGCGCCTGGCATCAATACCTCTGCCGTAGCAGAACTGGCCTTGGGACTGATACTGGCCTTAACCAGGCGCATACCTGATCTAAATGGAGCTGTCCGCAGGGGTGAATGGACCAGGCCCATGACCCATGAACTGAAAAGCCGGACCGTAGGGTTTCTGGGATTTGGCGCTATTGCATGTGATCTGGCCGGCAAACTAAAACCCTTTGGTGTCAGAATGATTGCCTACGATAAATTTCCCGATCACCAGAAAGCGGAGCTGGCAGGGGTAAAACTTGTAAGCCGGGAGGAAGTTTTAAGAGAAAGCGATATTATTTCCATACATATGCCGGCAACGGAGGAAACCAGAGGATTTATTAATGAAGCGACAATAAAAGAGATGAAAGAAGGCGTATATTTAGTTAATACGGCAAGGGGCAGTATAGTTGATGAAAAAGCATTGTACCAGGGTTTAAAATCAGGAAGAATTGCAGGATACGGAACGGATGTATATGAAAGTAATCCGGTTGCCCCAAATAACCCACTGTTTGAATTCCCTCAGTATATTGCCACTCCTTATACGGCAGCGGAAACCTATGAAAATTATGCAGCTACGGCGATTGCGGCTTCACAGGCTCTGATTGCGGTGTTTAACGGAAAGGAACCGAAAAACAAATTAGTTTAGCGGGTAAATGCAAATTCACTAATGGATAATTATATGGCTGTTGTTTTACCATATAAAAAACCATTAGTGAATTCAGGTAAAAGATATAAACTTATAAAATAAATCACGGTGATTGTTTTCTTCACTGTTTCAATTACTGATTTTAATAAGTAAAGCGGAACATTATTATACTGCAGAATTTAATATAAAAATATAATTATTGGAAGTCCTTCATATAATCGCCATGGGCGGCAATCAGTTCGTCACACATGTTACGTATGTCTTCCATGTTTAATTCTGCAGCCGTATGGGGATCCAACATGGCGGCCTGGTATATATAATTCCGGTCTTTGGTAACGGCCGCTTCGATGGTCAATAGCTGTACGTTGATATTGGTCATGTTCATAGCGGCACACTGAACCGGAAGCCTTCCTACGTGGCAGGGGCTGATGCCGTTTTTATCTACCAGACAGGGCACTTCCACACAGGCGTCGGAAGGCAGGTTGTCAATAAGCCCTGTATTTAACACATTTCCCCCGATCTTATAAGGGATTCCCGTAATAACGGCATCCATAATATAGGAAGCATATTCATGGGACCGTTCATGGGTAATTTCCCCGTTGTCCAGAATGCGGCTCTTTTCTTCTTCCCAGCCTTCGATCTGCCTGATACATCTGCGGGGATATTCATCCAGAGGAATGTTGAATTTGTCGATCATTTCCGGATAGCGGGATTTAATGAACAGGGGATTGTATTCCGCATTATGTTCACTGGATTCGGTGCAGTAATAGCCGAAATTCCTTATATATTCAAAACGGACCATATCATCGTGTTTCTCTTCCGTATTTTTCTTCACGGCACGTTCCTTGATTTCGGGATATAAGTCATTGCCGTCCTTATCTTTTAATTCCAGCAGCCAGCCCATATGGTTTATGCCTGCAATCACTTCCCTGCGGCCTTCCAATTTATCTTCCATACCCAGTTTTTGCAAAAGGTGTTCGGAGCATACCTGTACGCTGTGGCAGAGACCCACGGTGCGGATTTTTGTATAACGCTGCATATAACCGGTAAGCATGGCCATGGGATTGGTGTAATTTAAGAAAAGGGTGTCGGGGCAGACTTCCTCCATATCCTTTGCAAATTCAGCCATAACAGGGATGGTGCGGAGAGCCCGCATAATACCGCCGATTCCTAAAGTGTCTGCAATGGTCTGGCGTAAACCGTATTTTTTTGGAATCTCAAAATCCGTAATGGTGCAGGGATCATAACCTCCCACCTGGATGGCATTGACAACAAAATCCGCAGCTCTTAAGGCGTCCTTACGGTTGGGGACTCCAAGATAAGTTTTGATAAGGGTCCGGCCCCGGTTTACGTTTTTGTTGATTGCTTCAAGTATTATCCTGGATTCTTCCAGCCTCTTCGCGTCAATATCATACAATGCAATTTCACTTTCACAAAGAGAAGGCGTACACATGCAGTCACCCAGTACATTCCTTGCAAATACGGTACTTCCAGCACCTAAAAAAGTAATTTTTATCATTTGATACCTCCTGTTTTCTTGTGTTTCCTTAATGCTCATTGTATAATAGAAGCAAGGCGGTGTCCTTTTAATTTGTTTCAATTCTTCTGTTAATTTGTTGAATGAATTCAAAGATTACGAGGTATTTATGAAAAATATAAGAAAACCTATTAATATTTATTACTGCGGCAGGGAGGAATGTGCTCCCGGTCATTACTTCGGTCCGGCTGTCCGCCCCCATTATCTGATGCACTTTATCCTGAACGGCAAAGGGTATTATGAGGTTGGGGATGATAGGTATGAACTAAAGAAAGGGGACGCTTTTTTGATCCGGCCCCAGGAGATTACCTATTATGACGCTGATATGGAAAATCCCTGGGAATATGCCTGGATCGCTTTTGACGGCGAGGCCGCCGAGGAGATGTTTGGAACTGCGGGGATTACGGCGGAAAAACCTGTGTGTGACATTTTAAAACCGGAGGAATGTGAGAAATATTTAAAGCAGATGGCAGATCGGTTTCACCATCCCGGTTACCATGAGTATGAGCTTACCGGATATTTTTATCTGGTATTTTCCACCATTGCCCGGGCGGAAACCAGAAGAGAAGAAGCGGCGGAACGGGGATATTATGAGAAAGCCCTGTCCTATATCCGTCATAATTACAGCTACGATATCCGTGTGGCGGATATTGCAAGGCATGTGGGGATAGACAGAACCTACCTTTTTAAGATATTTAAGCAGTATACGGGTAAGTCCGTTAAAAAATACCTGACGGAGTACCGGATTCTTTCCGCGAAATACATGCTTGCGGATACGAATTACAATATGACTGAAGTAGCCCTCTCCTGCGGTTTTTATGACCTGCCTTCTTTCTGCAGGAATTTTAAAAAACAGGAGGGAACGACACCTGCACAGTACCGGTATAAAATCAGGAACTAGGGCGTGTCTGAAAACTCCTTGCACTGTTTTGAACGCTCCGCTTCGCGGTATACTATATGTTAAGTTAAGTCCTCCCGGCGGTTTTCTTTCATCAATTGCCTGTAGGTAACGGGACTGACTCCTTTGCGGGTATGGAATACCCTTACAAAAGTACTGTAGGACGAATAACCTACCTCGTATGCGATATCCGTAATGGACATTTTCGAGGAGGTCAGCAGGCTGCAGGCATTTTCTATGCGCAGGTCCATGAGAAAAGCATGGAAGCTGATACCAAGGCACTGTTTGAAGATAGTGCTGATATAAGACTCGCTTAAGTAAAAGAGCTTGGACAGGCTCTTTAAGGTAATATTGGTATTCCAGTTTTTATAAACATAATGGATAATGGACCAGGTATCATTCCCCAAAGTATCGGTGAGGTTTTCGCTTACCTTTGGAACCTGGGATCTCCGGTAGCGGTCAACTAATATGAATAATTCTATAATTTTTGCTTTCAGCAAAAAGTTTTTCCATACTTTTTCTTCTTTGTATTCTCCGTGCATTTCCCTAAGGAGCGTAAACACTTTTCCGGCCGTATCCGGCTCAATATCATAAATGGTCCTGGCATTTAAATTAATATCAAATAAAAGCCGGTTCATCACAAGGCCGTATTCGTCCTGGTCAAATAAAGTTTTGGTGGACAGGCACAGGTTATACAGGAGGACTTTGGTACCCTCCTTTATATGCATTTCGTGTATCTGATGCGGGAATATAACGGCAAAGGTACCGGGTTTCATAGTATGTTCAATTCCGTTGATTTTTTCTATACCTTCTCCTTCAAATACATAATGGAGCTCTAAAAAACTATGTCCATGGGGATTGACATCATCTCTGATTTCATGGATGGAAATATCAAAGAAAAAATTACTGTCTTTTTCCGTAAGATATACTGGGAGCATGGATTGACCTCTTTTCCTTGGGTGTGTCTGAAAACTGCTTGTTGTCTGGCTGAATGTTCCGCTTTGTGGGAGACAGGGACGATTTTGGGGGCGCAGCGGGTCTGAGTTCCTAAAATCAAGGCGCAGTAAACCGCAAAGTAGGGCGGTTCAGAACGGTGCAATGAGTTTTCAGACACACCCTAAGTCTTAAAACCATTATAATACAAACTGACGGTGAATTCCATGAGCAGAATACTTTTTATTCCATAACTTTTTATTTCTTAATTTTATGTGATCCGCTTTGATTACCCAGCTCAGGGTAAGTTCCTGGCAATCTTCTCCCTACAGTTAAAAAATTGAGAGATTTCATATAAAAACTGCTATGATTTTTTATTTTTAAATGTTTATAATTCAGTTATCACAAAGGAAAGGAACTGTGCCCATGGAAGGTAAATTATTTAATATTCAAAGATTTTCCGTGCATGACGGGCCCGGTATCAGAACCACGGTTTTCTTCAAGGGCTGCAATCTTAAGTGCAAATGGTGTCATAATCCGGAATCCATTCGAAAGGAGAACCAGATCGAATTCTATCCGGAAAAATGCATCGGGTGCGGCGCCTGTTATGAGGTATGCTGTAATGGGGTGCATTACCTTGATGAAAATAAGGAACATAGGCTGGACCGGACTAAATGCACCGGCTGCCTTTTGTGTGCACAGACCTGTTATGCCAATGCATTGGCTGGGGTGGGGCAGAATGTGGAGGTTTCAGGCCTTTTAACGTCCATATTGGAAGATAAACCCTACTATGATAATTCTTCCGGGGGAGTAACCTTTTCCGGCGGAGAAGCCATGCTTCAGATTGATTTCCTGGAAGAAATCCTGAAAAGGTGTAAAAATGAATTAATACATACGGCGGTGGATACGGCCGGCTGCGTACCCTGGGAATATTTTGAGAGGATCCTTAATGTGACGGATTTGTTTTTATACGATGTAAAAGCTGCCGATCCCGTCCGCCATAAGGAACTTACCGGGAGAGAGAATCATTTGATACTTAAAAATTTACAAAGGCTGTCGGAGGCAAAAAAAGAAATATGGGTCCGGATTCCATTTATTCCTGGGCAAAATGATGACCAGACAGAACGTATCGCAGGTCTGTTAAGCCCGTTGAAACCGGCCAGGGTGGAAGTGATGCCCTATCATAAGCTTGGTAACAGTAAATACACTGCCCTCGGAATAAAAAATGAATTACTGCATACGGAGACACCGCCGGAGGAGCAAGTGGAGGAAGCGGCAGCAACTCTCAGGGCTTATGGGTTGAAGGAATCGAAATCATAATTAAAGGTAATTGAAACGCAGTAACCAGGAATACAAATATGAGGCTGCTGAAAAAGTTCCTTTTATAAATATGGCATGAATAAAGTGATATATATTCGGCTGGGTATCGACCGGCTGACAGGGCTGTTTATGTTCGACTGAAGACTCAGTGGAAAACAGAGCAGCTGCGATGTTTTTCACATCTTTGAGGCCCTATAAAGAACATACCGCAGGAAGGAAAGCAGCCTTCCAAAATAGTAAAGGGGGATCCATTTATGCTTAATACCGAGAAGGTTTTACTGTCACCATTATACGAACAGAGGATACATAACCTCCACGAAGATAAGTTAAAAATCAATGAGGTCAAAATGAAAGAGCTTGGTCACCTGGATTTTGACGATTGGGGATTTGTATATGATCCGGATTTTAATTTTGAAGCAAAGCCAAATCATCCGTCCGGGATTGTATACGGACCGCTTGCCATCGGGGAACATTTAAGAAGGTTTTTTAATGAAATCCCAAAGTATATCAATCAGAACAGTTCCCTGGCAGGGGCCTGGATCGGCCCGATCATCAATTATGTACCCATTGACATTGCCACAGAGGACCAGCCTTCTTTAGAGCTTCGTGAAATATGGCAAAAATATGATACCCGTCCCGGTTTTGGCGGAATGAACCACTGTGCCGGGGATATTACCATCGGCCTGAGGCTTGGCTGGGGGGGACTATTGCAGAAAATAAGATATTACAGGGAATTAAATGCTCCGGCCGATACCGGGTTTTATGACGGGGAAGAGCAGGTAGTACTGGGGATGCAGGAGTGGGTATCGGCACTCGCCGGGAAAGCACAGTTACTTTCTGAAAAAGAAATGGATCCGGATAAAAGGGATAATTACCTGGAAATAGCCCGGATAAATGAATGGCTCGTTTACAACCCGCCCCGGACCTTAAGGGAAGCCTGCCAGTTTATCGCACATTTTCAGACGCTGGACCGGACTTATTTTGTTGGGGGTGCCCTTGACCAGCTGGATGAGGTGCTGCGGCCATATTACGAAAAGGATACGGAGGAAGGCCGGGTGACGGAGGAAGAGGCGGTATGGCATGTAGCAAGTCTGCTTTTTAATGATACCCATTACTCCCAGATTGCCGGGCTCACACCGGACGGCACCAGGGATATGACCAGCAGGATGTCTTTTATCATTCTGGATGCCATGCATGCATTACGTATTCCGGCCAATATTGCCCTGCGGGTTCATGAGAAGGTAAATCCTGCCCTGTTAAGGCGTTCCCTGGAATATACCATAGAAGACGGCTCCGGGGTTGATTATTCCTTAAATGTAGGCTGTGAACAAGGGTACATGAAAAACGGATATCCCCTGCAGCTGGCAAGAAAAAGGGCAAAAGTCGGCTGTAACTGGACCTGCATCCCCGGAGAGGAATATCCCCTTCAGGATGTAACAAGATGCAATCTGGGCTTCGCCCTGCATTACGCCCTTTTGGATATCAGAAAGGAACCCTCCCTGAAAGCCCTTTTTGAACGGTTCTGCTTTCATACTAAAACGATCGTGGACAGCATTAAAGCCGGATACGATAAGCATTATGAGGTAATGGGAAGAAATAAGCCGGAGCTGGTTTATAACCTTTTTATGCATGTGCCGGTTGAACGGGGATTAAACTGCTCCGAAGGCGGTGTGGATATATTAAACTTTAATATTGACGGAGTTGCCCTGGCTACTGTAGCAGACTCTTTTGCCGCAATAGAACAGCGAATACTTATGGAGAAACGGATAACCTGGGAGGAATTATTTGAAGTCCTGGATAACAATTACGAAGGTGCCGAAAATATCCGTCTCATGATGAAAAACATAAAAAGACTTGGTTCACCGGATTCCCTGGCGCGGGACTGGGCGGTTAAAATACGGGATTATTTTGTACAGTGCTGTAAAGGCGGGGGAACACCAAAGTACCATCTTCCGATTATTCCGGGCATGTTTTCTCATGGGACGATTCTGGAATTAGGGTCCAAACTGCCTGCCACACCGAACGGGAGAAGGAATGGAGAGGCGATTTCCCATTCCAATGAGCCGGATCCGGGATTTGCACTGGGGCTGCATACTTTTTCGCCAACACTAAAAGCCAATTCCGTAGCACTTTTACAGCCCGGTTACGGAAATTCCGCACCCCTGCATCTGGATATCGATCTGGACCTGTTAAGACATGAAGGCGGCATAGACGCTCTGATTGCCTTAATCCATGCCCATAATCAAATGGGCGGGACTTTGATAAACCTAAACTGCCTGACGAAAAAGAAACTCCTTGAGGCTCATGAAGACCCGCAGAAACACCCGGATCTGATTGTCCGTGTAACAGGGTATTCGGCATTTTTCGCATCCCTTTCCAGGGAGTACAGGCAGCAGATTGTTGACAGGTTTCTGTCTGCCTGAACTTTAAGCGGATAGTTTACCGGTAGATTATTTTTGGAATATGGGGGGTGAAAAAATAATAAGCGGTCTGATAAGCAATGGACCCTGGATGATGCTGTCTGAAAGTATTAAACCATGCCGGATAACAAGCATCGGATTTTATACCGAATGAAAGCACCGGATTCCATACTACTTGAAAAGCAGGGATTAGTAATGTTAAGAGGTTATGAATTGAGTATTGAAAAACTTTGGTTTCATTAAAAGAATGGAGGAGTAATTATGTTAAAAGTAGCATTAATGAGTAAATGGCACGTACATGCACAGGGGTATGCCGAACTGTTAGGTACCTTTCCCGATGCCAAAATAACCTGTGTCTGGGATGAGGAACCGGAACGGGGAAAAGAGTGGGCAGACTCGTTAAAGGTGGATTTTGAAGGGGATATGGATAAGATCTTAAGCCGGGAGGATGTGGACGGCATCCTGATTTGTTCCCCCACAAGCATGCATGCCGAAATCATGAAGAAAGCGGCCAGGGCAGGGAAACATATTTTTACGGAAAAAGCCATGGCACTTACGAAAAAAGACTGCGAAGAAATCACTGCGGAAGTCAAAAAGGCCGGGGTTAAATTTGCCATATCCTTCCCTGCACGGACCACACCGGTCAACCTTTATGTGAAAAGCGTAATTGATGCTGGCTTGGTCGGCAGGGTAAATCTTCTCAGAATCCGGAACGGCCATGACGGAGCCCTTCATAACTGGCTGCCCGAGTATTGGTATGACGAAAGCAAAGCTGGGGGCGGCGCCATGATGGACTTAGGATGCCATCCCATGTATCTGTCCAGCTGGATTTTAGGCAAACCGGTAAGAATTTCCTCCATGTTCAGTTACTTTACGGACAGGGCGGTGGAGGATAATTCCGTGTGTACCGTTGAATTTGAAAATAAAGCGGTGGCTATCGTGGAAACCAGTCTTGTAACCTATAAAACCCCATCCATGGTGGAGGTTTACGGAACGGACGGGACACTGGTTATCTGTGATAATAATATCCGTCTGACTTCCAATAAGATGGGTGAGGAATTTAACGGCTGGGTAACCCCTGCAAAACTGCCGGAGGCTCTGCCCCATCCTTTAAGACAATGGGTGGACGGTGTTTTATACAATAAGCCGATCCTGTTTGACGCAGAAGCAGGTACAAGGTTGACGGAACTTCTGGAAGGTGCCTATATTGCACATAAGGAAAAAAGAGAAGTAACTTTTTAATTTATGTTAATACTGCAGCCAGGTCTGCGGCAGGGATTGGAGATGCGCGGAAAATTTATTTGGGATGCCGCCGCAGGCGGCGGAATGGGAGGTAAGTATGAATAAAAAACTAAAAATCGGTATTATCGGAACCGGCGGTATTGCAGGTGCCCATATGGCAGCTTATAAAAAATTTGAGGATGTGGAAATCGTTGGGGGAGCAGATATCGTACCGGGTAAAGCAAGGAAATTTCTGGATAGATGGAATCTGCCGGAGGCCCAGGCTTTTGAGAGTGCGGAAGAATTAATTAAGAATGTGGAAATGGACGGGGTAAGTGTATGCACCTATAATACCACCCATGCGGATTGTACCATAGCCGCTCTGGAGGCAGGGCTGCATGTACAGTGTGAAAAGCCCATGTCCTTTACCTTGCAGGAAGCCGTGGATATGGTGAGGACTTCCAGGAAAGCGGATAAAATCCTGACCATCGGATTTCAGCCCCGCTATGATACGACCCGGAAGAAGGTGGATGATATCATACGGTCCGGTGCCCTCGGCAAAGTTTACTTCATTCAAAGCGGCGGCGGAAGGAGACGGGGAATCCCGGAGGGGACCTTTGTAGAAGGAGACAAAGCAGGTTTTGGCTGCCTGGGTGACATAGGCTGTTACTCCATCGATCAGTGTCTTCATGCGGTCAGCTATCCGAAGCCGTTAACCGTATCGGCCATGGCTTCCGATTATTTCGGAAAAAATCCAAAATATTTTTCCGGTGCGGATACCTTCAATGTGGATGACTTTTCCGTAGCTTTTGTCCGCATGGAGAATGACCTGACCTTCCTTTTCCGGCAGTCCTGGGCCATGCATGCGGACACTCTGGGGGATACCCTGTGGCTGGGTACCGAAGGCGGAATAAAAATCAAACACGAGTTTGACTACGCCAACAAACCCTCCCAGATCATGTACTTTACCGACGTTAACGGCCAGAATATTGACAGCTATGTTCTGCCGTCCCTGCCTTTTAATGCCTATGAGTCTCCGAAACAGGTTGATATCTTTGAAGCAAAGGTCCGGGATTTTTGCGACGCCATTATAGAGGGACGTCCGTCCCCCATACCGGGAGAGGAAATCATCTACAACCAGGCAATCTGTGACGGTATTTACCGCTCCAGTAAATTGCAGAGGGAAGTTGAGATAGACATACCAAAACTGGATTGAGGCGGCGGATAACTATTTAACCATTAAGGAAGCTCCGCCTGATCAGCAGGAGTTAGACTTAATAAACACTGTCAATCAATAAAGGGGGCATTTTTGGGCATAGTATTAAAGGCTTTTTTAAAAGCCCTGGAAAAGGTGGAATAATTCTTAAATCCGCTTTCAAAGCAGGCTTCCGTAAGGGAACAGCCCTTTTGCACCAGGTTTTTTGCAAAGAGCAGACGTTTTTCCGTAATGTAATTCCCGATGGTATATCCGGTGCCTACTTTAAAAAAATGCATCAGATAGTAGCGGTTAAGATAAAATTCGGCGGACAGTTTATCAATGGTGATATCTTCTGCAAGATGTTCATTGATATAATCCAGTATTTGAAGCAGTTTTGTATTGGCCATATCCGAACCCCGGTAATGAATGCGGTTGGATATGGCCGTTCTGTTTAACTGGATCATAAATTCCAGGAATAAAATCTTCTGGTAGAGTTCATTGGCAAAGTCATTGTTATGAATGGAGTGTTCCAATTCAAGGCATACCTGGTAAAGCTTGCTTTTATCCATGGAATGGATCCTTAGGACATTGGAATGCTCTTTTTTTGCCCGTTCAAAGCAATAATTTAAGTCGTAATCTTTATCTTTATAAATATTAATAAACTGGGGCGAAACATATATAATGATCCGTTCATAGGTTGAGTCATCCAGGACGGAGGGCTTGTGGATTTCACCGGCATTTACCAGTACAATGTCATAAGGCTTTAACAGATAGTTTCTGCCTTCGATGGAATAATTAATATTACCCTTTAAAAAGATCATGATTTTATTAAAGTCATGATAATGGTAATCAAAGACTTTCTTCTGTTCATCAATATTATGAAATATTCTGAAATCATCGTTTAAGTATCCCAGTTTGTCAAAATCCTTCATATCCGGCTCCTGTTTCTTTTTTGCAACTGTCTGGCCGCTGTTGATATCCTATATCAAAAATAATAAAAATTCCAGGCAGTATAGGTGAATATTATTTTATAATTAATTATACAGTACTGTTTCAAATATTTAAAGTACGAAAGAAAATGGTGTGTTAATATACATTAAAAAAATAGTCGCCGAAATCAATGCGTTAATTGATTTCGGCGGCTATTTTGCTGTTTCGATTTACATTTACCTAGCGGAGCAATTTACAGCACTATCTGCAATATTTACAGCATTTTAATGATATCTTTATAAAATAATGTTGTGTAAAATAGATTCAGGAGGATGAGGAATGAATATCACATTTGAAAAATACCACGGTCTCGGCAATGATTACCTTATTTATGACTGCAACAAAAATGCGGTTGTCTTAAAAAAGGAGCATATACAATTAATCTGCCACCGGAATTTTGGTATCGGGTCTGACGGTATCTTAATCGGTCCGGTTTTTGAAGACAATAAAATCAAGGTCCGAATCCTGAATCCGGATGGAAGCGAAGCAGAAAAAAGCGGAAACGGTGTACGGATTTTTGCAAAATATTTAAAAGATTCCGGTTATGTCAAGGACAGTAAATTCCGGTTATCAACCCTGGGCGGTGACGTGGAAGTAAGTTACCTGAATGAGACAGGAACCCGGATAGAAGTATACATGGGTAAGGTATCTTTTTATAGTAAAGATATTGGAGCAGTCGGCATAAGCGGGGAAATGATCGGGGTACCGTTACAGTTTGGTGATAAGGAATATAAATGTACCTGTGTATCCATCGGAAATCCCCATTGTGTTATTCTTATGGAGGATATTTCAAAGGAACTGGTCTGTGATATTGGAAAATATTCGGAAACTGATCCTTATTTTCCAAACCGGATTAATACCCAGATCGTTAAGGTACTGGACCGGAATAACATTCAGATCGAGATTTACGAGCGGGGTGCCGGTTATACGCTGGCGTCCGGAAGCAGCAGCTGTGCCGCGGCCGCCGCAGTGCACAGGCTGGGAATAGCTGAGGAGGATATTACCGTACATATGCCGGGCGGAAATCTGGATATTAAGATTTGGGAGGACGGTATATACATGACCGGGAGTGTCTGTCTTATCGGCAGCATAACCTTGTCGGAGGAATTTCAGCAGAAAATGCAATAATGTATGCACAACACAAAAAAAGTAGCAAATCCTAAATCTTTCAATAAAATAGAATATAAAACTAATCAGTTTTAAAGAATCAGGAGGTATTTTTTATGCCGATTTCAGGTGTCTGGTTACCGATAATAACACCATTTATAGAGGAAAAAATAGACTATAAATCCTACCGGAGAATGATCGACCATTATGCAAATAAGGGGATAAGCGGTTTTATTCCGTTAGGAACCACCGGCGAGATTCCCACATTAAGCGATTTCGAATTTGAAGAGATGATAGAAAAAACTTTGGAATATAACGAAGGCCGCTTGCCTGTTTATGTTGGGGTAGGAGGCAATTATACGGCCAAAGTCATAAAAAAAGTCAAAATTGCGGAAAAATATAATATTCAAGGAATCCTTTCCGTCTGTCCTTATTATAACAAACCGAACCAGGAAGGAATCTACAGCCATTTTAAGAGTATAGCGGAAGAGACACCATTAAATATTATTATTTACAATATTCCATACCGTACCGGTACCAATATTGAAAATGAGACTATATATAAGCTGGCGGAATATGATAATATAGCAGGAATTAAAGATTCCTGCGGAGATATCAAACAGACTATGTCCCTGCTTTTAAATCCGCCCGAGAATTTTTCCATTCTTACCGGAGAAGATATTTTATTTTACCTGACGCTTACCTTAGGCGGACAGGGGGGAATTCTTGCGTCTTCCCACCTGAAAACGGAACAATTTGTGGAGGTATATAAAAAAGTAAAAGCAAATGATCATAAGGCAGCCCTTGCAACCTGGAAACAGCTTTATGATTTCATTCCTCTTTTATTTAAGGAACCGAATCCGGCTCCTGTTAAATACTGCTTAAAGGAACTGGGGCTGATTGATTCTCCCGAATTAAGGCTTCCCTTAACACAAATTTCGGATCCGCTAAAAGAAAAACTGGACTGTGTTCTGCACTTAAAGGATTTAATTGCAGTCTGACCCATTATAATAATCTTCAGCCCTTTAACGGCGCGTAACTGTTTATAACAGTCCGCGTCGTTTTAAAATGGAAGGAACAGATTGTTTTATGGCATTTTTTTGCCGGATATGTTATAGTTATCTGGTTACTGAATTACATTAAATGACCCGGTAAGGAGAAACCTATGGAGGAAATATTAAAAATACCGCAGCAGTTTTTTCGCCTGTTTTATTCCAGAAACCGTTATATCTATATGGAATCCCTTATGATTATATATGATGAATACTTATATAATGATTATTTCCTGACAAAAGAAACCTGCATACAGCTGATCGCGGAGTATTTTGCAGACCGTATCGTGGATATCTCGGCAGATGATGAAGAAGGGGACCAGGATAATTACGAACCCATGGCAACGAAGATTTTAAACCGGCTGATCCGGTTTGCCTGGCTTAAGAAAGTAGAAGATTACAGTTCCTTTAAAACCAATATTGTAATTTTGGATTATGCTTCGGTATTCATTGAAGTATTTAAAAAACTAAGCAGTCCGGAGCAAAACGATGCGGACCTTTACATACAGAACGTATATACCAATATCTTTTCATTTTATCATGACAATAAAGCCGGAATGGAAATATTAAGGACGGCCATGGTCAATATCACCAGGCTTAACCGCTCCCTTCAGGACATGCTCCATAATATGGATTTATTTTTCGGCGCTTTACTGGAAAAGAAAAATTATGAGGAGCTTTTGAAAGAACATCTGGACACTTATGTTGAGACCATCGTGAATAAAAAATACAGTCTTTTAAAAACAAGCGATAATTTTTACATATATAAAAATGACATAAAAAAACTTCTCCGCTCCCTTCAGGAAGATGAAAACCGGATAAACCTGTTAAAACAGAAAATGACGGCAGAAGGAAAAAAGGCGGAGGAAGTTGAAAATGAATTCCTGGACCTGCTTTACCAGATTGAGCGCGGAATTATTAATATGGAGAAGCGTATTTCCCATATTGATTCGGAACACAGTAAATACGTACGTGCCACCGTAAGCCGGCTGGAATATCTTTTAAGCAATGAAGACAGTGTAAAGGGAAATGTGGTCACGCTATTAAACCGGATGGGCAGTGATAAATATGATATCCTGATTAACCGGGTGGTAGAAGCCGTACAGATCAACGACCTGACCATTCCCTCAGCCGATTCCCTCTATAAAAAAAGGGGGAAACGCAGGGTATTTGAAGAAACGGTGGAAGCGGAAGAAGCCGCGGAAGAAGAGTTATCCAGGGAAGATATCCTGCGTATGAATCGGAACAGAAACCGTTACGGCAGGGCACAGATCGAAGAGTTTATTGTAAGCCGGATGGAGAACGGGACCTACCGGACGAAAGACCATCCCATCGATTCCGATGAGGAATTTGAGCTTTTAATTCTGGCTTATGATTTAAGCCTCAGAAAGAACAGTCCCTTTCGGGTGGCGAAGGGAACCAATGACAAAATATCCGGTAAGAGATATACCTATCCGGATTTAGTATTCGAAAGGAATAATCATGTTTCCATATTATAATGAACTATTAGATGAAGATAAGGCTATGCTGACGGAAGTTGTCAAGACCTTATTTAACCAGACCTTTCTGCTGGAGAGTAAATATGATAAAAAGACGGGGCGTTATGTGCCGAGTAAACTGTACCGGGCCTGTGAAAGACACCTGGACTTTTTAAGAGAATATTTTAAGGTGGCGGATATTGACATTATTGAGAACAGGCAGTACGGCATTATATCCCTAAAAACCCAGAACCTCCAGGGAGATAAATTAAGCAGGCTGACTACGGTGTTTCTTTTACTGTTTAAGCTGATCTATGATGAAAAGATGAATACGGCTTCCAGTTCCATCCATGTCTATACAACCTTAAATGAAATCTTTGATAAGATACAGCTGTTCCGCTTATGGAACAATAAAACCATTTCCCAGACGGAAGTGCGGAAAACCATGACGGCTCTGAAAAAATATCAGGTGATTGACATCCTGGAGGACATGGGGGAACTGGAGGGAGATGCCAGGTTCATTCTGTACCCTACGGTCAACCTGCTGTTTGAGGGACAGGCTATCCAGGCCATTATTGAACAATACCAAGAAGAGGATACGGAGGAAACAGAGGATGAACAGATATCAATCACTGACCAGGATGTGTCTGAATAACTGGCATTATATTAATGAAAAGCTGCTGTCCTTTCATGATGAAATTAATTTTTTTACGGGGCACTCCGGCAGCGGGAAATCCACGGTTTTAGATGCCCTGCAGATTGTACTGTATGCCGACAGCAACGGCCGGAATTTTTTTAATAAGGCCGCCAAGGAAGATTCCGACCGGACTTTGATGGAATACTTAAGGGGCATGAAGGTAGTTCAGGAGAATAACGAAGCCAGTTATTTAAGGAATAAGAACTTTTCCTCTGCCATCGTACTGGAATTTAAGGATACGGAAACCTTAAAATACCAGAGCATCGGCATTGTTTTCGATGTGGATATACAGACAAATGATATAAACCATATGTTTTTCCGCCATAAAGGAGAATTGGAGCCCTGTCTTTACCGGCAGGACGGCAGGGCCATGTCCGTCAGCGAATTAAAAGAATATATGAAAGTAAATTATGAGGCAGAGGATTATTATTTCAGCAGGACCAATGAAAAATTCCGGAATGAGCTCTATGGCAGCTATTTCGGCGGACTGCACCCCAAACATTTTCCCAGCCTGTTTAAACGGGCCATTCCCTTTAAGATGGACATTAAATTGGAGGAATTCGTTAAAAATTATATCTGCACCGAGAATGATATCCGCATAGATGACATGCAGGACAGCGTGGCCCAGTACACCAGACTCAAGAGAAGGCTGGAGGATACGAAGAACGAAATAGCCCTGCTGGCTGAAATTGAAGAACAGTTTCAAAAATATACCGCTATTCAGGACAAAACCTTGCAATACCAATACAACCTGGATAAATTCGATATACAGACCATAGAAATAAAGCTTAAGGTATTCCTGGATAAGCAGACGGAATACGCAGAGGATATTGCCCTCTTACAGAATACGGTACAGTCCCTGGAAAACCGGTTAACGGAGCTTCGCAGCCAGAGAGACCAGGTGATTATATCCATTGAAAACAGCGGATATGACCATCTGGAAAGGGAACTCTCCTCCTTAAACCAGATGCTGGAACTCCTTTACGGAAGCCGGAGCAATTATGATAAGACGGCCCGCCGGTTAAAGGAATGGCTGGAGGTTGATTTCTTCGACCCGGCTGCAAAATCCGGTATGGAACGCTTTATTGTCTATGAAGCGGACCGAGAGGATATGGAACGGATCCGGTCTGCCATTAGGGAGGCCAGAGAGGTTATTCAAAAAGATAAGGATGAATGGGCGGCGGAACTGGCAGAATTAAAGAAACAGCTTACGGAAGTTACGGAACAAACCGGGATTTTGAGCAAGGGGCAGAAAGCTTACCCGTCCTATCTGATGCAGGCGAAGGAGTTTATGTCAAAAGAGCTGGAACAGCTGTATAAAAAAGCCGTGCCTGTGGACATTCTGGCAGACCTGATCGAGGTTGGCAATGAAAACTGGCTGAATGCGGTGGAAGGTTATATGGGAAATAATAAGCTGTCCATAGTGGTACCCCCGGAATATGCCAAAGCGGCCATGGAAATATATAAGGAGCTGGACAATAAGCAGTACGATAAAGTATCGGTGCTGGATACGGAAAAAGTCTTAAAGGACAGGAAACCTGCTCTTAAGAATTCCCTGGCGGAAGAAGTGGAAACCGGCCTTGATTATGTCAGGGCTTATGTGGATTTTCTTATGGGTTCTGTTATAAAATGTACTGATATGGAAGAACTCAGGAAAAACAAAAGCGGCATAACCATGGACGGTATCCTTTACCAGGGATATAAACTGCAGTACTTAAATCCCCGCAATTATACGGAGCATGCCTATATCGGGCAGAGTGCGGTTGAGAGAAGGTTACGCCGGTCGGAACGGAAGGCTTCCGATATCCGCTCTGCCATGGAGCCTCTAAATGAGCGGATAAAGGCTGCAAATCTGATATTAAGTTATGAAACCCTTCCGGACGATGCGGACAGCTATGACAAACTCTTAAACGAAATCCGGACGATTCCGGCCAAAGAAAAACAGAAAGAGGACTATGCGGAAAGAATCAAAGAATTAAAAGAGAAAAAGCTGGATGAGTGGCTTGTAAAAAGGCAAAGCCTGGAGGAAGAGATCACCGGTATGAATAAAAAGAAAGATACCGGTATGGTGGAACTTAGTACGAAGAATCTTGAAGTAGAGAATATCAAAAGGCAGATAATAGAATATAGCGAGGACTTGCTCCAGAAGCAGAGAGTATTCCGGGTAAATGAAATTCAGGAAGAAGGTTATGCCCGTTTTATGGAGGAATATGCGGGAAGAAAAACCGAACAGATAAAGGGAATTTTATTTAATAAGATACAGGAAAGCAGAGGTAAAACAGATCAGGAATACGACGGGCTGTTAGCCAGAAGGGAAAATTACCTTAAGTCCTATGCTTACCGGGGATTTTCCCTTACCGCAAAAGAGAATCAGGATTACAGCAGACTGTTTCAAAGTTTAAAAAGTGACAAACTGGCCGAATTTACGGAAAAAGCCACGGAACAGGCCAGAGTGGCAATTTATCATTTTAAAACAGACTTTATCTATAAAATACGGGACGCTATCAAGGAAGTGATGCAGCAGAAGGAAGATCTAAACCGGATACTTTCACAGCTGGATTTCGGTAAGGACAAGTACAAATTCATCATTACAAGAAGCAGGGGCGAGGAAGGCAGATTCTATGACATGTTCATGGATGAAGACCTGGAAATCAATCCCCACCAGCTGACGGGGCAGGTGGAAAACCAGATAAATATGTTTGCCATGCATCATGAAAAGAATTACGGGGAACTGTTAAGCGAACTGATCGGTTTATTTATGCCTCCGGAAAACAGTGATCCGGGAGCCCTTGAGGAAGCCAGGGCCAACATGGAACGCTATGCGGATTACCGTACCTATTTATCTTTTGACATGGAACAGATCGTGGAGGGAATGCCGCCCATGCGCTTAAGCCGGATGCTTTCGAAGAATTCCGGGGGAGAAGGTCAGAATCCCTTATACGTTGCCCTGTTAGCCAGTTTTGCCCAGATTTACCGGATCAATTTTAAACCTGGGGCAAGGCGGAGGCCTACGCCGAGGCTGGTCGTTCTGGATGAAGCCTTTTCCAAAATGGACGCGGAAAAGGTAGGAAGCTGCATCGGACTGATCCGGAAGTTGGGATTCCAGGCCATTATCAGTGCCACCAACGACAAAATACAAAACTATGTGGACAACGTAGATAAAACCTTTGTATTTGCCAATCCCAATAAAAATCGGATCTCCATCCAGGAGTTTGAGAGAAAGGAGTTCGATGAACTCCTTTCTGTGGAAGGCGGGAATGACATATCTTTTGAAATCAAAAGAGTGGATGATCCTTTCTACAATGAATATAACCAAGAGCGCATAAATAAATCCATAAAGAAAGCAGAGGGTGAAGAATATAAACTACACCAACTCGTTGAGGAAACGGATGAGTGAATTACCCACCACTTAATCTACGATTTGAAGTGGGGGCTTCTGTGAAGTAGCTGTATTTAAGTTTCCACCTGGCTGCTGAGTCAGGCAACCCTTAACTTCACTGGGTTGTCCACACAACCCTTATCCCTCGCTGATGTTATCAGTCTGGGAATACATGTTCGAATATCTTTTGTAGCAAGGTATCTTCTTAAGATATTTAGGCTCCCATTGATGTCTGTATTTATTGTTAGCCCTGCCTCGGAAAGGAACTGTCCCCGTTTGATTCGCCTCCACTCCTACAGGTATATTATACCATGTACAGACAAAATATACAACCAAATGTTCTGAACGTAAGTTCTTTTGCGTTGTTAAGTAAGGGTAGAGGGATGTATAGAGAGTCAAGGGAGTATCTTTGTAGACAGCAATTCATCTCCCACCTCAGAGGAAGGAGTCTTCTTGCTGCCAAATGATAAATTATTTACGGAGAAAGCTGGGAAGACTATATCTATTGGTCAGTTCAGCCATAAGGCTGGACTGTAACAAATTAATAGCGTGGGATTACTCCCGGTACGACTGCTGTCTTTTCAGGTATTCACTGGGGGACATTCCCACGTTCTTTTTAAAGATCCGGCTGAAATAAAGCGGATTTTCATATCCTACGAATTCTGCGGTTTCACTGATGTTAAAGGTGCCGTTCCTTAATAATTCCTTGGCTTTATTAATCCGGATATCGGACAGATACTGTCCCGGCGTAGTCCCGGTATGCTTTTTAAAGCTGCGTATAAACCAGCAGCAGCTGATATTTAACTTACGGGCATATTCCTGGATGGAGAGCTCTTTCTGGTATTCCTTGTGAAAATATTCAATGGCCTGTTCGATCAGCTCATTGCTTTTATTGTTTTCGGAAGCTTCCTCCGTAATCTGCCTGGATAGCAGCAATATTAATTCTTCAAAATAGATATTGGAAAGAGAGAAGAAATTTCTGCGCTTTAACTGTAATTCACGGATTATCTTATCAAAGATCCGTTTGCATTCATCCCCTGCATTAACGTGAAAGATATGGTGGGGATAAAGCTCGTATTTCTTTAGCAGTTCATCAATCCGGATACCCGAAAAATGCACCCAGTATACATCTGAATGGTCTTTTAGGGAATAGCGGTAATATTGTTTTTCACCGGGATAATATAAAACAAAGGATTCAGCGGGTACCGGTACTATTTTATTTTGAATGAAAAATTCTGCCTGCCCGTGGGCGACATAAAGTAACTGATAATCCTGTCTTCCAAAAAGGCGCAGGGTTTCAAATTTATTCAGATTTATCAATTTATAATGTCCGCAGCTGTTAACGGAAATATTATTTTGTGTATCTACAATTTCTTCATCATAATCATTTAAATATCCGGATATATTTAACATAATGCCCCCTTCTGCCGGATTTGGCCAGTCAGATATCACTTAAATTCTTCTGTTTTCCATTGTTTTATTAAATCTGTCCATAAATATGAAATAAAATCTGTTCTATCCGTCCAGAAACCAGTATGACTCAATTCCAGGTAAAAGTAAAGCCTAAAGTATTATTTTGTGCATGTTTTGGATAATATCCTTTATATGCGTCCGGAATGAAATATATTATAATCTAGGTAAAACCGGTGCAGGTTCAAAAACCAATGGGCAGCATTTGGCTAAATGGCTGCGGCACGGGATATGCAAATTTTAAATGAAAAGGAGACGCATATGATTTTACCCAAGTATTATGAAGATCCAGGAACACTTCATCTGGGAACCATGCCTTACCGGGCTTATTATATTCCCTTTGAAGCAGACAGGTCGGCCAATGAAATTTTAGAAACGGCAAGAGAAGATTCAGAAAAAGTTACCATGTTAAGCGGAGACTGGAAGTTCCGTTACTATAATAACCGCTTTGAGGTGGATGAAAAGTTTACCGGCACGGAATTTAAGGCAGATGGTTTTGATACCATTCCGGTACCAAGCTGCTGGCAGATTTTAGGCTATGACAGAAACCAGTATACCAATGTGAATTATCCCTTTCCCTATGATGCACCCTATATGCCGGAGGAGAATCCCTGCGGTGCTTACATAAAGAAATTTTACATGGAGGAAGATAAATTATCGGGGAAAAATTTTCTGAATTTTGAAGGGGTGGATTCCTGCTTTTATGTATGGGTGAACTCCAAATTCGTGGGCTACAGCCAGGTTTCCCACTCCACCAGTGAATTTGATGTATCGGATTTTTTATTATCCGGTGAGAATACCCTGGCGGTACTTGTGTTTAAGTGGTGTGACGGCAGTTATCTGGAAGACCAGGATAAGCTGCGTTTCTCCGGTATATTCCGGGATGTATATATTGTAACCCGCCCCAACGAACACATCCGCGACTATTTTGCCAAGTCTGAGGTTTCACCCGATGGCAAAAAGGCTAAAATTCTTGTTGATATAGAGTATTTTAATGAAAAAATCCCCACAACCTGTATCTTGCTGGAAGCCGATGAGAAGATCGGCCGGTTCAGTGAGGACGGTAAAAAAATACCTGGCCAGGCAAAGGGTGCTATCCTTGAAACGAAACAGGCGGCTGACGGCCATGTGGAATTGAATATTGAGGATCCAAAACTCTGGAATGCGGAAAATCCGGTGCTTTATACTCTCTTGCTTAAAACAGGGGAAGAAACCATAGTACAGAGAGTGGCATTAAGAAGGGTCGAAATCATAGACCAGGTTATTTATGTGAATCACACTGCCATTAAGATAAAAGGGGTAAACCGCCATGACAGCGATCCTTATACCGGGGCTTCCATTAATGAGAAGCAGGCATTAAAGGATTTGATATTGATGAAGCAGCATAATATAAACGGTATCCGGACCAGCCATTATCCCAATTCACCCTGGTTTTTGCAGATGTGTGATGAAATCGGGTTTTATGTGATTTCCGAATCCGATATTGAGTCCCACGGTTCTGCTGCAATTTACAACGGTGATTCCCAGACGACCTTCGGGGATATCGTACAGATGGATATATTTTATGATGCCATCCGCGACCGTGTTGAAAGTAACGTAAGGCGGAATAAGAACTGCGGAAGTATTATATTCTGGTCCCTGGGCAATGAGTCCGGTTACAGCAGGGCATTTGAAGATGCCGCCAGGTGGATTAAATCCTATGACAATACCCGCCTGACCCATTATGAAAGCAGTATCCATGAAACCGGCGGTCATAAAAATGATACCTCCATGCTTGACGTATACAGTAAAATGTATGATTCCCTGGAAAAGGTGGATGATTATTTGGGGAATGAAGAAAATAAGAAACCCTATGTTTTATGTGAATTTATACACGCCATGGGAAACGGCCCGGGAGATATTGAAGACTATTTTGAGAAAATATATAAAGATGACAGGTTTATAGGCGGTTTCGTTTGGGAATGGTGCGACCATGCCGTATACATGGGCAAAACCATAGAAGGAAAAGATAAATTCTATTACGGCGGTGATTTCGGAGAATATCCCCATGACGGAAATTTCTGCATGGACGGACTTGTTTTCCCGGACCGCAGGGTTGGCACCGGATTACTGGAATATAAGAATGTGATCCGTCCGGTGAGAGCTTCCCTTAAGGATTTAAACTCCGGTGAGATTTATTTTGAAAACAAACTGGATTTTACGAATTTAAAGGATTACCTGAAAGTTACGTATGAGGTGGTATGTAACGGCAATACCATAAAAAGCGGTGAAATAGAAGAACTGGATATTCCGGCAAAAACCGGGAAATCCGTAAGTGTGGACCTCCCTGCTTTGGAGGAAGGTATCACCTGTCTGAACCTGACTTATACGTTAAAGGCAGAGAAACCCTATCTGGCAAAAGGCCATGTATTAGGCTTTGACCAGCTTCTGTTAAAGGAAGGCAGATATAAGGCTGAAAGGCCTGAGAAGAAAACAGGGGATTCCTTACCGGCCGGAATCCAGGTGCTGGAAGAGGAAAGACAGATCATATTGACCGGAGCGAATTTCCGCTATATTTATAACAAAGTAACCGGTACTTTCGATTCATTGGTAAACAATCAGGTTTCTTATCTGGATAAACCGATGGAATTTAATATATTCCGTGCACCCACGGACAATGACCGCAACATAAAAGCAGAATGGCAGAATGCCGGTTACGACAGACATATGGTAAGGGTTTATGACACCCGTACCGTATCCGGTGAAACGGTGGAAATAACTTCCGTTCTGGCAATTGCAGCCATACAAAGAGAACATATCCTGGATGTGGAAGTAAAATGGACGGTTAATAAAGAGGGCGGTATTCAGGTGGAACTTAACGGGAGCCGCAATACGGCTATGCCTTACCTTCCAAGATTCGGACTTAGAATGTTTCTGCCAAAAGATTTTAAACAGGCCGAATATTTTGGTTACGGACCCTATGAAAGCTATATCGATAAACACAGGTGCTCATATATGGGTAAATTTAAACAGAATGTGTCCGATATGTATGAAGATTATATCAGGCCTCAGGAGAATTCCAGCCATTACGGCTGTCAGTATCTAAGGGTTAGTGCAGGGGAAAATAATTCCTTTGAAGTTACCGGGGAAGAAGATTTCAGCTTTAATGTATCGGAGTATACTCAGGAAGAACTGACACAGAAAATGCATAATTTTGAACTGGAGAAGATAGGTCACACCGTGGTTTGCCTGGATTATAAAAACAGCGGTATCGGCTCTAACAGCTGCGGGCCGGAATTAATTAAGAAATACCGTCTGGATGAGGAAAAGATAGCTTTTTGCTGGAAATTATCGTTTACAGACTGACAACAGGCAGGGAGAAGCAGTGCCTTTCTTCGGAAATAATAAAAAAGAGATTATGAAAACAATATAAGAAAAATCCGAGGGCAGTACGGAGACAATCCGGCTGCCTTCGGATTTTTTTGCCAAATACCTGATTACTCGGCAAAAGATAGTTGTAAGCTGAGTTCTGCAACGAAACAGAGAAAAACACCCGTCAAGCCGGTATTTATAAGGCCTGGCGGGTTTGTTTTGTCATAAAGTTGTAGTGCAATGGCTTATTTGTTTTGTCGTTCCTAAATATTTTTATTTCCCCAAGAGAAAGTATGCATATTTTGCATATATCCAACTATAAAATATTACCTGTTTTTCATCTGCGGTTTTTTATTTTTACCGTTTGTGGCTGGATATCATCTGATGAGAAATCCGTTTTTTCGAAGAAACGATAGCGATTTCGAAAAGAGGACTTTTTAGATGCAGGAAAAAGAAGTCTGGAATAAGTAAGCATCCGCATAATAACATTTAGGTGGATACCAGAATTTCACATACAACAAATGCAGGAAGGGATATTTTACGCATTTGTTGCGAAGTTTACATGGTAAGTATTGACAGTTTGCAGTAAAGAGAATACTATGTAAATAATAGTAAAATTATGTCTTATTATAGGGAAAGGATAATAGTGTAAGTTGTTTAAAGCTGCCTATAAAAATTTTAATCAGAAAAATTTGGAAGGCACAGGGAGGAGAAGGTAAGCATGAAAGCGATCAATAAAGGAATTACCATATTGCTTATAGCAGCACTGTTACTGCAATATACTTTTCAGACGGATAGCTTTTTGCTGTCTGTTCAAA
>JAEWAK010000052.1 GCA_023391695.1 Bacillota bacterium | reverse complement strand
CCGTTCATTCCCGGCAGCAGGATGTCGAGAATGACAAGCTGGTAGGTGTTGTCGTAAAACTTGGTGTGCGCTTCGTCTCCGTCCAAGCAGGCATCCACCTTATATCCCGCCTCTGATAAAAAGGCTTTGACTGTATTGCAGATATGTTCATCGTCCTCGACAAGCAGGATTCGTATAGACATAAATATCCCTCCGTAAAAAGGATAACACAGCAATCTGTGTTTTCCCTGTAGTTTTAATATTTTTGCCGTTCGGATTTTAGTCACCTGTCAACCGGTTTCTCGATCAGACAATCCCTATATGGCAGCGCTTGCTTTGTTGATGCGATATAGAAGCAGGTGTGTAACAAGCTTTTACAGACCTGTTTTTCTCTGCCTTTAATCCAATCGTATCCTCGCCAGCATTTCCTCTCCGGAGATGCTGCCCTCCACATAATCCCGCCGGGCCTGACTGGCGGCGGCAGACCAGACCCTGAACTGTTCCTCGGTCAAATCCCTGCCGCTATGTTCCCCGGCATATTTTCCCGCCGCTCGGTACCGGCGAGAATAGACCTTGTTGTACTCGGTGAGATATTGCTGCAAAAATGCGTCGGCCTCGATCTCTTTTTCAAAAAACAGCTTCGCGCCCACCTGCTTGCAGGTTCGTTTGTCCTTGTACGGCCTGTCGCAGAAATACTCTCGCACCGCTGAGCAAAACATCTGGATTTACTACCGGGACATAGGCCTGATGGACACGCCTGTGGAGCAAGAGACAGCACAGGAGGCCGAGTTGGACGAAAGGAAGGCTATCTTAACGGGCGAGACCCTTGCCGCGGCCAGTACCGCTCCAGCAGCCAATACCGGCTCCGCCGCATAAGAAAAAAGCAGAGCGGACAGCCGAAACTGTCCGCCCCATCACAGGGATTTATACCCAGTTCATTTTTTGTCCCTATGATACCCCGCCTAAAGGTGACGGTCCCTTTTTCCGGATAGACGGTCTTCACCAGTTCACCAACCTGCCCGCCTCCTGCCTTTTCAGCTTATCCAGCAGTGCTTCCATATATAATCTTATTCAAGCCCGGACCAACGTCCGGAAGCACCGCAGGGTAAAACCAGATGATTGGACGATACCGGCAAGCCTACTTCATCAGCCGTAACATATCCTCCGAATCTGGATTTCATTTCAATTCCCAATAAATAAGCCAGCACCGCCGGCTGAAGGCCGGTGGTATAGGAATTAATCAGGAAAAATAAAGGTTCTTTTACTAACACCTGGGAACACAGCTTCACAAAAGGATGTATGCTGTCTTCGATTTTCCAGATTTCGCCCTTAGGTCCCCTGCCATAGGACGGCGGATCCATAATGACGGCATCATAAAAATTGCCCCTGCGTATTTCCCGTTCCACAAATTTACCGCAGTCATCCACAATATAACGGATGGGTGCTTCCGTAAGCCCGGAAAGGGCCGCATTTTCCTTAGCCCAGGTAACCATTCCCTTGGAGGCATCCACATGGGTGACACTGGCTCCTGCTTTGGCAGCTGCTATGGTTGCTCCTCCGGTATAGGCAAATAAGTTCAATACTTTTATCTCCCTCTCCGGGTTTTGCCGCTTCTGCCTGCGGATAATATCCCCAAACCACTCCCAATTGGCAGCCTGCTCCGGAAATAAGCCGGTATGCTTAAAGCTGAAAGGCTGGAGATTAAAACTTAAATCTTTATATTTTATCTGCCATTGCCCCGGCAAATCAAAAAACTCCCATTCACCTCCGCCCTTACTGCTTCTATGATAATGGGCATTTCTTTTTTTCCATCCGGCATGAGTTTTAGGAGTATCCCAAAGTACCTGCGGATCCGGCCGGACCAGTATATAATTACCCCAGCGTTCTAATTTTTCACCTGAAGAAGTATCAATAACCTCATAATCTTTCCATCCATCTGCAATCCACATATGATATCTCTCTTTCGATTGTTTATATATTTAATTTTAAAGATATGATAAAATCAAACATTTTTCAAGGGACGGACTCACTTACTCCTGTCCCTACCAGGTATTTTAAATCACAAACACAGTAATTTATTATAAAGGTTATATCATATTTGTCAATGTAATACCGCATTTTCATGCGTTTATCGCAGCATTCTCAGAATAATTCCAGTTGTTTTACAATAAATCATAAAAGAATGACATTATTTCTCAGGCACATAAACCATTTTATCTCTTCTTAACGGAAGATTCCCGGATCACCGCTTCCGTATTGATAATTACGACTTCTTTGGGCAGATCCATGTTTTCGATACGCCAGATTAAAATCTGCACCAGCCTCCTGCCCATCCTCTGGTTGCCGATATGGACGGTGGTTAAGGCCGGAGATAGCAGTTCCACCTCTTCTTTATCGTCAAAACCGGTTACTGCAACATCTTCCGGTATTCGAATACCCTTTTTCTTAAGCCAGAGCATAACATCCTTCGCAATGTCGTCATTGGCACATACAAAGGCTTCGGGCAGGTAAGGCAGCTTTTCCAGCACAGAGACGATTTCTTCCTGCCGGTAATATTTGTATTTCACATGCCTGTTAATCATAAACTGTTCTTCGGGTTTGATTCCGTAATGACGGAGGGCCGCTAAATATCCTTCATAACGGTCCTTAATAGTCCTGCAATAACTGGTATCGCCAATAAACCCAATGTTTCTCATCCCCTGCTCCAACAGGTGCTCCGTCAGGATCCTGGTACTGTTATAACCTTCAAATACCAATACATCCCCTAAACCCGATATTTCATGGACATTGCTCGGTCCGTCCAGGAACACCACGGGAACATCCTTTTTAATGATCAATTCCAGAAAAGATTTGCTGAAGACACTTAAAATAATGATCCCGCTCATATCCGTCTGCATATCCAGGGGAAGGATGTGGTTTGCCTCATCTTCTTCACTGATAAAATTAAATTGAAGCCTGCAGTTATTCTTATTTAGTTCATCCGATATTCCCATTATAATCCGGTTCCAGAAAGTCGAAAGCTCCCTTCGTGCAAATACCACTATGGTTTTGGTCTTTTCCAGCCTGTCTTTTATTTTAAAATCATTTAACACAACGGGTGATAATTTGCTGTATCCCATTTCATAGGCTTTTTTTATTACCATATATCTGGTTTCATAAGCAACCGTATCACTGTTATTCAGTGCCTTTGCAACCGTGTTACGAGACAGGTTAAGTTCCTTTGCTACATCCTGTATTGTAATTTTCTTCATTTGCTTCACCTCATCCGATTTAAGACGATGCTTTTAATTTTTGCACAATAAATATACAAAGGTGCAAAATCCATTTAGCATATTTATTACATATTTAAATTTACATCACCGGTTTAAGGTTGTCAATTGTATTTTAGCCCGCCTTATCCAATATATGGGATTTTAATCTTTTCATTATCTTTTTAAGCGTTTTTTAACTTGACGTTATAATAAAAAAAATATAAACTGAAAGAGCAGACGATACATGAAAATCATTATTTGAACCCGGATGCCTGCAGATGCAGACGTCTTAGTCAGTAGAATTTGGAGGGATTATACATGGGTATATTAACAAGATTCAAAGACATTATGTCAAGCAACATTAACGCTTTACTGGATAAAGCAGAAGATCCGGAAAAGATGATCGATCAATGCTTAAGAAACCTTAACAGCGATTTAGGGAAAGTAAAATCAGAAACCGCCACCATAATGGCAGAGGAACAGCGTGCCAAAAGAGTCCTTGACGACTGCAGTGAAGAGATCGCAAAAATGCAGACTTATGCAATTAAGGCTTTGGAATCCAATAATGAAGAAGACGCCAAGAAATTCCTGGAACAAAAAGCAACTTTAACCAGTAAATTAACCGGTCTGCAGGAAGCATATGATTTATCCCACGCCAATGCCGTGCATATGCGTGAGATGCACGATAAATTAGTAAATGATATAAATGAACTGGAATCCCGTAAGGATATGATCAAGGGCAAGTTATCCGTTGCCAAAGCACAGGAGCGCATTAATAAAATGACTTCCTCCATTGCAAGCGCCAACGATTCCATGGCAAGTTTTAATAAATATGAAGAAATTGCCGACAAAGCCATTGACAAGGCAAATGCCATGGCAGAACTTAGCCGTTCCACCGAGGAAAATTCCATCGAAGACCTGACAAAGAAATACTCTTCCAATACCGATATCGATGCGGAACTGGCAGCCCTTAAAGAAAGTTTGAATAAGTAAAAATATTTGTAACTATTCAGTACGACAGGGCAAGAGCCCATGGACTGAATAGTCACGGATAGTAGCATAGAAAATACGAGAATAGCGGCAGGAAAACCAAGCCGCTGTTTTCGCGCCAGAACTTGTTTGAAAAATCATTGCATCGTTCCCAACATTCCACTTTATGGGATTCTGCGTCACAATTTTGGGAACATAACCCTGCTGTACACCAAAATCGTTTCTTCTCTCCCGTAAATCCGGTCCGGCACAGGCATTTTTCAAACACACTCCAAGAAATAAACGATAGCAGAAAGAGGTAAGGTTTTTATGGTAGTACAATATAAATGTCCAAATTGCGGGGCTGACATGGCATATGACAGTACCTCCGGTATGCTGCATTGTGACAGCTGCGGAAGGAATGACCGCATAGAATCTTTCCAGGATTCGGGTCCGGATCAGGGATTTCATACGGAAACCGGCTCTTCCCATCACTCCCATAAAGAGGAGTACACAACAAAGGACGGTGATACTCATTCCTTCAATGAAAATGAAACTGCGGAATACCAGTGCCAGAACTGTGGTGCCGTATTAATTACAGATAAAAATACGACCGCAACAACCTGCAGTTTCTGCGGGGCCGGCGTGGTTTTGGCAGACCGTTTAAGCGGAAGCCTGGCACCGGCCAAAGTTATTCCATTTACAATTAATAAACAGCAGGCCCAGGACGCATTTCAAAAATGGTGCAAAAAAGGGCGTCTTACCCCCAAAGGGTTTATGACTGCGGACCGTATTAAAAGTATCACCGGTTTGTATGTGCCTTTTTGGTTATATGATTTAAACGGACAGGGGGAAGCCGATGCAACCTGTACCCGGGTCAGACACTATTCCGATTCGGAATATAATTACACGGAAACCAGTTATTTTCATATACACCGGCAGGTTGACTTAAATTATTTAAAGGTGCCTGCGGATGCTTCTGAAAAAATGAATGATGATTTGATGGATAAATTGGAGCCTTTCCATTATAATGACCTTAAGGATTTTAACATGCCTTATTTAGCAGGCTATCTGGCAGAGAAATATAATTATGACAACAAAGCTTTATTCCCAAGGGTAGAGGAGCGAATCTCGGAATTTGTAAACAATTATATCGACTCCACCATTAACGGCTATGCCACCACAACCTATAATCATAAGAATATCCGGGTAGCTGAGCGGAATGCGGATTATGTACTGCTTCCCGTCTGGATGGTCTGCTATGATTATAAAAAGTCGGAGCATACCTTTGCCATGAATGGCCAGACCGGAAAAATTGTAGGTAAACCACCTTTAAGTTTTGGCAAAATGGCCGCCTGGTTTGCAGGCATCAGTACCGGGACTTTTGTGACAATTAAAATTATAGCACTTCTGACAGGAGGTCCGCTTATATGATGAAGGGAAGGAAACCGAAAAACTTTAAATCTCCTCTACTGCCTGTTACCGGTATTGTTTTCCTCTTAACCCTGCTGCTTTCAATCTTTACTACAGTAAACACTCCGGTATATGCCCTGGCAGCTTCGTCTGCCGATTCGGCAGAACCGCAGCAGAAAGTGTATGATTTATACGGGCTTTTTACCGAAGAGGAAATTGCCGGATTAGAAGATATCTGTGCAGAATATGGGGAAGACGGCAAAATTGACATTGTCATAATTACCGCAGATCTTGCGGGTGAATCAAGAAAAAAATACCTGGAAGATTTCTATGACGAACATGGTTTTGGTTACGATCAGGAGTTCGGGGATACTGCCATGCTCCTGTTAAATATGCAAAGTGACGACCGGGGCGTGGAAATCCAGGGTTATGGTAATGCCGAGTATTATCTTAACAATGACCGCATCGAGCATATGCTGGATGATATAGTTCGGCTGCTTCAGACCGGCAATTATTACGGTGCCATGGAGGAGTTTGCCAAACAGGCAGCCTATTATATGAATGAAGAAGAAGGCGTTAACACGGCTCCAGCCACCGGAGATATTGATTCCGGCAATTATTACGGTGAATCCGGCTACGACGGCCCCAGTGACTATTACGGCGAATCGGCGGATGATGATTATGTCAATAATTATGATGATTCCTATTACGATGATTCCGGTAATGGTTACAATGATTCAGCCTATAATAATTCCGTTAATAATAACGGAGAGAAAGACAGTATTTTTTACAATACCACCTTCCAGATAGTCCTCGCCCTTATTATCGGAGCAATTGCAGTGGGCACCATGGCAGCCAATTCCGGCGGCAGGGTTACGGTCCATAACCGGACCTACCTGGATGAGAGGCATTCCGGGATAGTTGCAAAACGGGATGATTTTATCAGAACCACAACCACCAGAGTAAAAAGACCTACCGACAATGACAACAATGGGCGAAGCGGCGGCGGGGGCATACGGAGTTTTGGGGGCGGCGGTCGAAGCAGCGGTGGGGGCGGTGTTTCAAGCGGCGGACACTCCCACAGCGGCGGCGGTCGAAGTTTTTAAAACCTTCGGGAATCCGTTTTTAAAGACAGGGTAACAGAGCTATTTACAAGGCGTTTTATGTTTGCAGAAAGGATGTAAAAACCATGGGACTTTTTTCAGGACAATTATCAAATGTCGTAGAATGGGAAGAATTCAGGGAAGATATGATCTTCTATAAATGGCATAATGAAGAAATTAAAAAAGGCAGTAAATTAATCATACGTCCGGGACAGGATGCTGTATTTTTATTTAACGGCAAAATAGAAGGAATCTTTAAAGATGACGGGGACTATGACATTGAATCGGAAATCATACCCTTCCTTTCAACCCTAAAAGGATTCCGGTTTGGCTTTAACAGCGGAATGAGGGCTGAAGTACTGTTCATCAACACCAAGGAATTTACCGTTAAATGGGGAACAAGAAACGCTATTAATATTCCGACTCCCCAGTTACCGGGGGGATTGCCGATCCGTGCGAACGGTACCTTTAATTTTAAAGTTAATGATTATATTAAATTGATAGATAAAATCGCCGGCGTGAAAGACAGTTATTTGGTGGAAGACGTTAAACTCCGTATTACCTCCCTGCTAGACCAGCTGCTCATGAAATGGATTGCCAAAGAAGGGAAAGATATGTTTAACCTCCAGGCCAATTCCTTTGATATCAGCAACGGTATTAAAACCGATCTGGATATGCAGCTATTTGATACCGGCCTTAGCGTAACCGGCTTTCATGTTATGAGTTTTTCCTATCCGGAAGAAATTCAGGAGATGATTAACAAAAACGCCTCTACCAGTATGATCGGGGATATGAGCAGATACCAGCAGGCAGTTATGACTGACGGAATCGCCTCCGGCAGGGTAAGCGGCGGCGGTATGGCATCCGATATGGCAGGCATGATGATGGGCATGAACATGGCTAATCAAATGATGCAAAACATGAACCAGACACCTTCCGGACAGTCTCCCAATCAATATGTAAGCGAAGGTAAAAAACCGAATTTCTGTCCGAACTGCGGGCAAAAAACTGGCGATGCCAATTTCTGCCCGAACTGCGGCCAGAAATTAATCTGATTGATAAATTGATATAAGCCCGTTTGTACAGATTAAGGCTCCCTCTATCACTTAATCCCCACGAACGGGCTTATTCTCTTTTCTCCTGAATCAACCACTCTTTTCACGGGTGTACTGATCAGTTAAATCAGTTATAAACTGAAACTCTGCAGTACGAAAATTGAATATTTACTTGATAAATTCAACTCTTAGCACTTGCCGGAAAGCATAGGAAATATACCGTAACCAATGCTTTCTTCTGCAAACCGGATGCTGATTTAATAAAATAAATCGGAGCATGTCTGACTGCGATGTTTCATTATAAATATTCACCTATATACGCTGCTACAAATAAAGCCGCTGTATTCCAATAAATAGTTATTTCATTGGTGGAATAACTGTCGGTATGGTCGATGAAGCATTTGGCAGGAGGTGTTCCAACCGGAATCAGCTTTTTTGCGGCTTCATCATTAAGCCCCTTATTGGGGCCTCCGGATAATAAACCCGGAACCGCCTTTTCTACTCCGTCTGCCACCGACGGCCTGTGATGGATATTGTTTACGGCATGGGTGCCGGTTCCTGTTATATAGCTGATTCCCACAGGATTACGTCCCAGTATATAATGAAATTGATCAAGGATCACCTGATTATATTCCTCCCTGCCGGTAAGAAAGTAAGCCAGGATCAATAGCTGGGCTCCATTCATAATATCCATATTGCTGCCCCAGCGGTACCCCCGGGGAGGAATATCTGCCATGTAACCGTCTTTACGGGCTGTTAAAAGCAGTTCCTCCGCTTTATTCAGGAATTCCTTTTGTAAACGGTCAGCCAGGGTCTTATCTATGACCTGTTCCCCTTCTTTCTCCATCCACAGGCAGGAAAAAGTAGCATAGCCTCCCACCTGTTCCCAGCCAAAGCCGGTTTTGTCCACATCGGTCCGAAGGATATTCTTTATATAATCCTGGTATTCCTCTTCACCGGTGACGCGGTATAGCTCTACGGCTGCCCAGTATCTTTCATCCCTGGAATCAGGATCCCCATATTCACCGGTACCCACATCCGGGGGATTTATAAATACAGGCATATCGGGATTATCTTTCAGCCACAACCAGGCCCGCCTGGCAGCCTCTAACATGGTATCCGCAAAAGCTTCGTCAAACTTCCGGTAAATTCTTGAGGCCATAGCCATTACGGCTGCAAAATCCCCGGCAGCCACCGCCGACTCTGTAAGGGCATAAAGCGGTTCTCCTTCTGCTTCCGGCATAATCATACCGCAGAACTGTTTTGTCGTAACCTTATGGAATACACCGCCGTTTTCCGTATTCTGTATCTTGAGCAGCCATTCCAATTCCACCCTGGCTTCATCCAGGGCATCCGAGATGCCGTTGCCGCTCTCCGGTATACCTGTCTCATCGGTATAGGCATCCCCATATAATTCATAACTGATTAGAATATCCGCCACACTGATTGCTCCGGGTGCAGCATACCGGCCATAATCCCCCGCATCATGCCAGCCGCCGGATACTTCAATTTCCCTCTCAGGATTTAAGTACACTTTGGCAAGGCCGGTATGGCAAACCGGATGTGCCCAGTCTCCGGCAGACTCATGGGATAACGCTGCACCGCAGCGCTGATAATACAGGCCCTTTAATAAGGCCTCCTTCACCGGTGCGTATATCCTGCTGCCTATGTAAAAAGGATAGGATCTTCCCTGTCCGCTAAGTTCCAGATAATATTCCCCTTCCTGCGTCACAGAACTGAAATCACAGTAGGATATCATATCCCCAGAGGCTTCATCGATAACCTCCCTGCCCGTGCCTTTTCCAAAAGCGGGATAGCTTTCTCCCTCAAAAACCGCCTGGTTATCCAATGCCTTAACAATTTTAAAATGTCCGTTTGTATTTGCCAGTATTGCTACTTTTTTACCCTTCGCCAAATACCCGACCTGATTAAGGTGTATATTGGTTTGATATTCCATAACTTCACTCCTCCTTTTAAAAACTGCAGACCATATCTCCATTATATAAAACGGCTGCCGCAAAATTTATGTCCAGAGCATCTTGCAGCAGCCGTAAAAGCAGTTAAGATATTTTATTGTAAATTGAATGGTGCTATTCAGTCACTGCGGTTCTTACCTCTTTTCCCGTAACAACTGAACAGTTACTAATTATTTAGCTTTATATAGTTCTTAATATGGGTCAATACATCCAGCCAAGTCAATACATTCAACCGGTTATTGTACTTGGAATACCGGGTCTTTTACCAGTTTCTTTAATCTGTCTTCCGCATTCTCCAAACTGCTGCCTTTTACACCAAAATAGAATTTAATTTTGGGTTCTGTTCCGGAAGGCCTTACCGCACACCAGGCATCTTCTTCCAGTTCAAAGTAAAGAACATCGGACCCTGGCAGGCCGGTTGGGGTTACGGTTCCTTCCGCAATATCCGTTATAGTATCTGCTTCATAATCCCTGAATTTAAGGACTTTACAGCCGCCGGCGGCAACAGGAGGATTCTTTCTGTAACTTCCCATGATTTCCTTGATTTTCTCCATGCCTTCAATGCCTTTTAAGGTTACGGATACCAGGTCTTCTTTAAAATATCCGTATTTCTCAAACAAACGGTTCATCTGTTCATACAGGGTAATTCCCTTTTGTTTATAATAAGCGGCTGCCTCACAAAGGGCCATAACGGCAACCACCGCATCCTTATCCCTGGAATGGGTGCCGATCAAACAGCCATAACTTTCTTCAAATCCGAACACGTACTCGTGGGAGCCTGTTTCCTTAAATAATTTAATCTGTTCCCCAATGTACTTAAATCCGGTTAATACTTCAATTAATTCAGCACCGTAGTACCTGGCAATCTGGTCTGACATATTACCGGTTACAATGGTTTTAACCAGTGCTGCATTGGAGGGAAGGGTGCCATGTTCCGCCTTCTGGGAAAATACATATTCTGCTATTAATGAGCCGGACATATTGCCGGTCAGTAATACAAATTCGCCCTGTTCATTACGCACCTGTACCCCGAGTCTGTCCGCATCCGGATCGGTTGCCAGAATTAAATCCGCACCCACCTCATCGGCCAGTTTCTTAGCCAGGGTAAACACTTTCGGGTCTTCCGGATTGGGGTAGCCTACCGTAGTAAAATTGGAATCCGGGAACTCCTGTTCCGGAACAACATATACATTGGTAAAACCAAGTTCTTTTAAAATACGCCTTACAGGAAGATTACCGGTACCGTTAAGAGGGGTATAAACGATTTTCATGTCTTTGCAGGCATCCGGCACAGGATTTACCACTAATTTTTTCAGTTCGGCAATGTATTTATCATCAATTTCAGAACCAATTATGTTATAAAGCCCCTGAGCCCGAGCGGTTTCTTTATTCATGGTTTTAACCGATGCATAATCGGTGATTCCATTCACTTCCGTAATGATTTCCTCATCCTTCGGATAGGTAATCTGGGCGCCGTCTTCCCAGTACACTTTATATCCGTTATACTCTGCCGGATTATGACTTGCGGTAATTACAATACCGGAAATACACCCTAATTCCCTTACGGTAAAGGATAATTCCGGGGTAGGCCTTAAGGATTCAAACACATAGGCTTTGATTCCGTTAGCATTTAAGCAAAGGGCCGCATCCGATGCAAATTCCGGGGACATTCTTCTGGAATCATAAGCGATTGCTACACCTTTATCCGCGCCGCCCTGCTTTATAATATAATTAGCCAGTCCCTGTGTCGCCTTTCTCACCGTATATAAATTCATTCGGTTGCTTCCGGCACCTAAAACACCGCGAAGACCTCCTGTACCAAATTCCAAGTCTTTATAAAAACGATCCTTAATCTCAGCATCGTTTCCCGCTAAATCCCTTAATTCTTTTCTGGTTGCTTCGTCAAAGTACTCATCCGTAGTCCATTGTTTGTATTTCTCTAAATAGTCCAAAATGTATTCTCCTTTCATATTTCTTATTATTTTACATTGTACTTAATTTCACAATATCTTGCAATGCATTTTTTAATACTGAGGAGAATTTCCTTGTATACTTTTTGTAACATTATGATACTAATTTTTAAGGTAAAAGAAAAGCAGCAAGGTTAAATAATCCCAATAGAAGCATCATCGCCAATTTCGACATGATGCTCTTTTACGTAAGCCACGATTTCCTCCAGGGTTGTAAAAGCCATACCGACATAACTGTCGGCCGCGCCGTAATAAATGGCAATTCTTCCGGTAGCCGCATCGTGAAGGGTCGCACAGGGAAATACCACATTCGCCACAAACCCTCTTTCTTCGTACCATTCTTCCGGGGTTAGAATAAAATTCCCGGAACGATATTTTACCATGGAGGGATTATCAGTATCAAGAATTGCCGCACCCATACTGTAAACATATCCGTTACAGGTTCCGGTTACCCCGTGGTAAAACAATAACCAGCCTTCACTTGTCTCAATAGGTGCTGCACCGCCGCCAATCTTTAAGGTCTGCCACCACTGGGTGCCTTTCGTCATGACATGCCTGTGTTTACCCCAAAAAACAAGGTCCGGGCTTTCGCTGATAAAAATATCGCCAAAAGGGGTATGTCCGCTGTCACTTGGCCGGGAGAGCAAGGTAAAATTGCCGTTGATCTTTCTGGGGAATAATACTCCGTTCCGGTTAAATGGCAGAAACGGATTATCCAGTCTGGTGAAAGTATTGAAATCCTTTGTTTTAGCCAGTCCAAGGGCTGCACCATAAAAGTCGGTACACCAGATAATATAATAAGTATCATCCACTTTGATTAAACGGGGATCATAGGCATACCGAGGCATAAAAGATTCACCTTTTTCATTGACAAACGGTATTTTTTCCGGATCATAAGTCCAATGGATACCGTCTTCACTGCGGCCTAAATATAAGTGGGGCACACCATTATTGGTTTCAGCACGGAATACCCCGATAAACTTACCTTCATAAGGTACTACTGCACTGTTAAAGATTCTTGCTACTCCCTTTAACGGATTTCTTCCGATAATAGGGTTCTCGGAATAACGCCAGACCGGGCCTGCGCAGCTTTCCGGTTTCTCCTGCCAGGGTAGATTCGGCAGATTATCTGCATACATTTTTATTTCACCCATAATATATCTCCTTTATCTTTTTATTTAAAATGCATCATTATGCACTGTAATGCACTATCGGAAATGTCCGATGCACAATTTCTTTCACCTGCATGTCTAATGCCAGCGTATATTTGCATTCCGCTTTGCTGCATGCCCATAACCTATTGCGCAGCCAGGCTGCTATTCCAGCGGATGATCCGGCCTCCGCTGAAAAATCAAGTCTAACTTCCGCCGACTGACGGGAGATTACCTTGATAGGTTAAACTTATTATAGGGTATGGAAAATCTCCTGTCAATGTATTATTGCATTATTCAGTGAATATATTGTTATTTATTTGCACTATTTCTGCACTATTATATATAGGATAGTACCTATTTACCATCTGTTAAATATATCTTATGTTAGTTAAGCTTTACTTCAGTTCTTAATTCATTTTGCAATCATATATTTATCATTTGGCAGCAAGAAGACTCCTTCCTCCGAGGCAGGAGATGAATTGCTGTCTACAAAGACACTTCCTTGACTACGCATAGCTCAATTCCTAAAATAATTATATTAATATTGTTGAAATAGAAACAAAGATTTACTATAATAATGATAACGAACCAACGAATCGGGAGGACAGGTCATGAACAAGGAAGAACAGGTCATAATGACTTTCAGGAATCTATATAACAAGATGGTTTGGCTTAATAATTTTAAGATGAAAGATAGTTTTAAGGGTTATAACTCTTCTGAAGTACATTGTATCGAATACATTGGAAGTAATATAGATTCCAACGTGACAAAACTTGCGGAGTCCTTTTATATGACTAGCGGTGCCATAAGTAAGATGACAAAGAAGCTCATTAAAAAGGGCTCTATCGAAAGTTACCAGAAACCGGATAACAGAAAAGAAATCTATTTTAGGCTTACCAAACAAGGGCTGGAAATATATAAAACCCATGAAGCACTGCATAAAGAGTTTCATGAGCGGGATAAAGTCATATTTGAGCAGGTGACCGAGGAGCAATTTGACATGATGCTTGGCTTCGCGGAGAGGTATAGCAGACATTTGGATGCTGAAATACAGAAACTGGATATCGACATTAAATCAGATACATTTGATAAATGAAAATGAAACTACAAGCAGCCTGGCTCTACCCGGAGTACAGGCTGCATTTTTTATCTCTATAATATTGTTGACAAGGAAACAATATTATGTTACTATGTTTTTGCTTCCAAGGAAGCAATATTCCACATTCGAAAGGAGAATTTATTTGTTGAAATTTAAATTATACAATAAACAGCATACAGAACAAACCATAGATAAAAGGGGTTTACTATTCGGTCTTATGTCTGTGTTCCTTGTCGGACTAGGCTTCACTATTATAGCACCTGTTGTCCCATTCTTAGTGCAACCTTATACGAATTCAGGAAATCAAGCGATAGTTGTTACGTTACTAACCTCTGTTTATGCACTCTGCGTGTTTTTCTCAGCCCCGGGACTTGGAGCCTTGAGCGACAGATATGGCCGCCGTCCAATCCTCTTAATATGCCTTTTGGGTTCCGCGGTCGGGTATACAGTTTTTGGTATAGGAGGAGCTCTATGGATATTATTTGCCGGACGCATACTGGAAGGTATAACAGGCGGAGATATAAGTACGATATTTGCATACTTTGCAGACATTACTCCAAAAGAACAGCGAACTAAAATCTTTGGATGGGTGAGTGCGGTCACAGGTATCGGTACCGCCATCGGTCCAACTCTGGGCGGTTTGATAGCCGACCGGTTTGGTTACGCTGCACCTATGTTTTTTGGTGCAGGGATAACTTTACTAAATGTTGTTTTCGGGTTCTTCTTTATGCCAGAAAGTCTTGAAAAGAACAACAGACTAAAAGAGATTCCTCTCATAAGGTTAAATCCATTTACCCAGCTAATCAACGTGCTTTCTATGAAAAATGTAGGAAGGATACTTGTCTCAGCATTCTTAATTTGGATGCCGGGCGGATCTTTTCAGGCAATCTTTTCACAATTCTCAATCGATACGTTTAATTGGAAACCTGCAATAATCGGACTTATGTTTTCAATTATAGGTATCCAGGATATCATTTCACAAGGTTTCATAATGCCAAAGCTTTTGCAGAAACTTAGTGACAAACAGATTGCAATGCTTGGAATGATTTCGGAGATTATAGGCTACTGTTTTATTGCAGCATCGGCTTTGTTCTCATTCTATCCTCTTTTTATCACCGGAATGTTCATATTCGGTTTTGGTGATTCGATCTTTGGGCCTTCCTTTAATGGGATGGTCTCCAAGTCTGTCGATTCCAGCGAACAAGGAAGAATTCAAGGCGGCAGTCAATCGATTCAAGCTTTAGCAAGAATAATTGGACCTATCATTGGAGGTCAAATTTATGTATTACTCGGGTCTGCCGCCCCCGCTTTTATGGGTATGATCCTTATAGCAGCGGCAATACCAGTTCTTAAGGGTACGCATGTAAATATCAACGGCTGGCAGATTAGTGATGTTGAACATTGATCAAGCCAATATTTTACAGGCAAAATTTTTACCGGGTGTTTACTCGAAAATGGATTAAAGATGAGCATGGAGAGTCCGGCCCGCGTTCCCTACTTCCATTGCCGAAAACGGGCCGACAGAAAAAGCTGTGAGATTTAAACACCTGTCTAAAACTAAATAAAATTTCATAAAAAATAAATGCCAGTATACCCTAAAAAAATGTGGGCTTGTACATATATATGAAATAAGTGTCTTTCGTCTGCGGTGGCAATTATATCAATCTGTACATCCAAAGAAGAAAACTCGTTGTCTTCTCAGGGTATACAGATTGGGATAACTGTTCAAATAAATCACGAAAAACATGTTTCATACCTACGTACAAGCCCACATATTTTCACAGCCTGAATAATCTACCTTTTGTAAAATTCTTAGCAACTTAATTAAGAATTTTCAGAAAATTTTTCTCAAGTACTGTTATACGATAAACAAATTAAGCCTTACCAACAGAGCCGAATAATTCCATCTTCTCTTTTACGGTAGCTTTAATAGCTTCAAAACCAGGTGCTAACAGCTTGCGCGGATCGAAACCTTTGCCGGATAGATCCTTGCCATCTTCAATATATTTACGGGTAGCTGCCGCAAAGGATAACTGGCATTCCGTATTAACATTAATCTTAGCAACACCAAGGGAAATTGCTTTCTTAATCATGTCTTCCGGAATACCGGTACCGCCGTGAAGAACTAAAGGCATGGCTTTTGTTAATTTCTGGATTGCATCTAAAGTATCAAAGCTGAGTCCTGCCCAGTTTTCAGGATATTTTCCGTGAATATTGCCGATGCCTGCCGCAAGCATGGTTACACCAAGATCTGCGATGGCTTTGCATTCGTTAGGATCTGCAACTTCACCTGCACCTACAACACCGTCTTCTTCCCCGCCGATGGAACCAACTTCCGCTTCTAAGGATAAGCCTTTTTCTTCACAGACTTTAACTAATTCCTTAGTTTTTGCAATATTCTCTTCAATCGGATAATGAGAACCGTCAAACATGATGGATGAAAATCCGGCTTCAATACATTTATAAGAACCTTCATAGCTGCCGTGGTCAAGATGCAATGCAACCGGTACCGTTATTTTTAATTCTTCTAACATGGCAGCAACCATGCCAACTACTGTTTTATAACCACACATATATTTTCCAGCGCCCTCGGATACACCAAGAATAACCGGTGAATTTAATTCCTGGGCGGTTAATAATACTGCCTTAGTCCATTCAAGATTGTTGATGTTAAATTGGCCTACCGCATAGTGGCCTGCTTTTGCTTTATTAAGCATATCTTTAGCTGATACTAACATAATATACCTCCATCTTCTTCTATTTTTTTGGATAAGCTGTTACACTTTTTGTTATTATAACCTATTTTTTAAGAAAAAGAAATATTAAATTCCACTAAAACCTTTTTTGTTATATTTTTATCAATATCCTTATTTTTACATCCCTCCAGGACCTATGAAAAAATAATGTCCATGGTCAAAGAGGATCTTTGTATTCCGTTTAGCTGCATGCTTGAACATTTGTTTGCTTTTTTCAGGCAAATCTATTGATAATCCGGATTCCATACGTTAAAATAATAAAAGATAATAGAGGCAGTCTATTCATTCAAGAATAAGGAGGGATCCCATGCAGGAAAAAATTATATTTCACGTGGATGTAAATTCCGCTTTTTTAAGCTGGGAAGCAGTTTACCGTATACAGGTTCTGGGCGAAGCCCTGGACCTTAGAACCATTCCTTCCGCCGTCGGCGGAGACAGTTCCAAACGCCACGGCATCATTCTTGCCAAATCCACCCCGGCCAAAAAATATAATGTCCAGACCGGGGAACCCATCATTAAGGCTTTGCAGAAATGTCCCGAACTTACTCTGGTCCCTCCAAACCACAGCTTGTATGAACAGTGTTCCCGGAGCCTGTTAAACCTCCTCTATCAGTATACGCCGGATATTGAACCTTTTTCCATTGATGAGGCATTTCTGGATATGACCGGGGCGTGTCTGGGCTTTGCTTCCCCTGCCCAGGCCGCCCATGTAATCAAAGACCGGGTTAAAAGCGAACTGGGATTTACCGTTAATATCGGCATATCCTCGAATAAACTTCTTGCCAAGATGGCTTCGGATTTTAAGAAACCGGATATGGTCCATACTTTATTTACCGATGAAGTACCGAAAAAGATGTGGCCCCTGCCTTTGGAGGAATTATATTTTGTCGGCAGGTCTACCAGTAAGATACTCCACGGCCTGGGTTTAAAAACCATTGGGGATATTGCAAATACGGATATAAATATTTTAAAGGCACATCTGGGCAATAAGCACGGCCAGATGATTTACCAGTATGCCCGGGGTATTCACAACGATTCGGTCGAATCCGGTGAATCCCCCAACAAAGGATACGGCAACAGCACCACCCTGTCAAAGGACGTTACCGATTATGAAACCGCCAATCTGGTACTGTTATCCTTAAGTGAAACCGTAGCCGCCAGGCTCCGCTCCGGTGATGTGAAATGCAACTGTATTACTGTGGAACTTACGGACTGTGATTTTAACCACCAGACCCATCAGACGACCCTGCTGTCTCCCACCAATACGGCCAACCTGATCCATCAGACTGCCTGCCGGCTTTTAAAGGAAGTCTGGAACGGGAATCCGCTGCGGTTATTAGGAATCCGCACCACCAAATTAAGTACGGAGGATTATAACCAGATAAATCTGTTTGATATGGCTAAAAATGAAAAACTGGAGAAACTGGACAAAGCCCTGGACAGCATACGGAGCCGGTTCGGCAGTGATGCAGTAAAACGGGCCCGGTTTATTGATATGAGCACCAAGCCAAAGGATTCGAATACTAATCCTCCGAAAAAGAGCTAAATTCAATCTGTTATTTGAATACAGGCAGGTACTTTCTCTTATATCAAACCAAAATCCAGGCAGAAAGTACGTGTCAAATCTAGACACAGGAAAGATCCTTCCTCTTAAATCAAACAAAAATCCCCGGACAATCCCGGCTATGCCGCAGGTAATTTTTGCGGCATACCTCCGGAATTTATTATTTCATTATTTACAGTTACATTCACTGCCACAGTTTTCTTCATGGTGCTCCTGACAGACCGGATCACTGCCTTTAGCCAAACTGCCGTCCAGATAGGCAGCGGCAGCCACATCGGCATCTCCCTGGGCCCCGGGTACTACCAGTATTCCTGCTCCCATAAGACCTTCCATGGCATTCATGCCAATTCCGCCGCAGATCAGCACATTGACCTTTTGCTCCGCAAGCTGGGTCACAAGCTCAGAATGGCCGCTTCCGCTGCTGCTTAAACTGACTTTACCGATTAATTTTTCCCCGCAGATTTCATAGATAGTAAATTTTTCCGATTTACCGAAATGTTGAAATACATTGTTATTCTCATCCACGGTAACAGCAATTTTAACGGTTGCCGCTTTTTCCTGCGCGGCAGTTACACTCCCCGCTTCACCGGGTGCAGCCTCTCTTACTCCATGAACAATTTCTATGGTCTCAGCTGCCAGGTCTAACCAATCCCCTTGCAACCCTTCCACTTCTTCTCCGTCAATAGCTGCCGCGATTGCAGGGTCAATGGGTATCTTGCCAAGTACGGGCAGGTCATATTTATTTGCAATTTCATCTATGTGGCTGGTTCCGAACACACTTATTTTTTCGCCGCAGCTGCCGCATTTTATATAGCTGTAATTTTCAATCAGGCCAAGGATGGGAATATCCATGGCATTTGCCATATTCACTGCTTTAGACACGATCATGGATACCAATTCCTGGGGTGAAGTAGCGATAACCAGACCGTCTACCGGCAGGGACTGGAATACGGTAAGAGGTACGTCACCGGTTCCCGGAGGCATATCTACAAACATATAATCAACCTCTTCCCAAAGGACTTCCGACCAGAATTGCTTGACTGTCCCTGCGATAACAGGACCCCGCCAGATAACAGGCGTATCTTCCGTGTCCAGCAGTAAATTAACAGACATAATTTTGATCCCATTTTTGCTGACGGCAGGAAGGATGCCCAACTGATTGGCAGAGGCTTTACTGTGGATGCCAAATGCTTTCGGAATGGAAGGCCCGGTTATATCCGCATCCAAAATACCGGTACTGTAACCTTTCCGGTTCATAAGTACGGAAAGATAAGAGGTAATAAAAGACTTGCCAACCCCTCCCTTACCGCTTACAATTCCTATTACCTTCTTAACCTTGCTGTAAGGATTAAGAGGTACTAAAAAATCCTCTTTGGAAGGTTTTCTGGAAGAACAATCAGCATTGCAGCCGGAACAATCGCTGGAGCAGCTGCTTTGAGATTCATAAGTTTCACTCATTTTATTTCTCCTATTCTCATAATATTGGATTTACCAAGTAACTTTTAGTTACTTTCAGTTACTTTTAGTTGCTTTTTTACACCGCTTGCATTTGAAAGTACATGTGCAGTCTTTTTCAGTAATTTCATAATTACCGCCCTGGATCAATATCCCTTTTCCTTCACACAGGGCCTCTACGGATTTATGCCTGCCCGAATACAGGATCCTCTGAAAGGTTCCTCTGGATACGCCCATTTTCTGTGCAGCCGCTTCCTGCTCCAGATTTTCAAAATCACAAAGACGGAGTGCCTCTAATTCATCCACACTCAAGATAACATATCCCTGCTTACTGTCTTGTGGTGTAAATACTTTATGTTGAAACTCCGCGCATACTTTTCTGCATTTAGCAATTCTTGGCATAAAGTATCTCCTTTCTGACAATAACATTTCCTCAAAGGTAATAATGTGCATATGCACATAAAGATTATACTACCTGATAAAAATTTGTCAATAGCTGCAGCGGTATATGGCCTGTTTTTCCGTTCCCCATTTTTCAGAAAAGCTTATTCCTGTGTCTTTTTTTCAGTATCAATCCGGTATTCGCTGAATATTATGTTATATAATAGTAAAGGAGAACTTTAAATTGCCTATAAGAATATTTATAGATCAAGGACATAACCCAAGCGGTATTAATGCCGGCGCAGAAGCATTTGGACTGCGGGAACAGGATATCAATTATCAAGTCGGAATCTACCTTGCCAACATTTTAAATACCGATTCCAGATTTGAAGCACGTACATCCAGAACTTCTCCGGAACAGTCTTTAGGTTACAGCAATACGTCCAGTCTGGCAGAAAGGGTTCGTCTGGCAAATTCCTGGCCGGCAGATTATTTTATCAGTATCCACTGCAATGCCAATGAAAATCCTGCCATTAACGGAACGGAATGCTATGTATATCAGAATTATACCCAGTCTTACTATTTGGCAGAACGGATACTGCCGGCCATTGTAAGCCGGCTAGACACCAAAAATAACGGAGTCCGGATCAATTCTTCTTTGTACGTATTAAGAAGGACAAATATGCCTTCTGTTTTGATTGAACTTGCATATATAACCAATTATGAAGATGCACAAAAGCTTGCTACAAGGCAATACGACTTTGCTTACGCTATTTACGACGGAATTCTGGACTACTTTGGATTCCGTGTTTAAACTTATCGTTTATAAATTATCATTATAAAAATTATTGAAATAATCAGGAAATAACCTATGAATTTTAAAAGATTTTGCATGATTTTCCCCTGGAACTGCTGCCCGGTTCCGTTAAAAACCGGCAGGTACTCCAGGGGCTGTTTCCTTTAAACATAAAATTCAAATCGTGGCCGGCGGCTTTTTGCTGTTATAGAGCTTAAGATCATCCGATTGTAAAATCAGACAGAAATTTTGATCGTATCATTCAGTTCATATACTTTCCCATACAGGAAAATTTGTTTTTTGCTGCCGCTTAACAATGTGACCATACATTGGTCCTTAACCACTTCTACCTTTATCTGACTGTCTTCATAATTAATCTTAAACCGGTATCCCCTCCAGGCTTTTGGTAAGGCAGGAGCCAGATATAAGCCATTCTCCTTAATCCTGAGTCCCCCAAACCCATAAACGATAGCCATATAATTTCCGCCCATATTGGCCGTATGTATCCCGTCTTTTGTGTTTTTATGAGTGTTAAAAAGGTCCAGTTTGGCTGAGTCCCCGAAATACCCGTAAGCTTTCTCCTTATAACCCAGCTTTGAGGCTACGATACTAAAGATACAGGTGGACAGGGAGGAATCGTGGGTGGTGATTTTTTCATAATATTCAAAGGAATTCCGGATGGTCTCCAGTGACTGGGCATCTTCAAAAATAAAATGGGCCAGTACCGTATCCGCCTGCTTACATACCTGATGACGGTAAAGATAAAGGGGATGGTAATGCAAGAGTAACGGGAACTTATCCTTTGGCGTATTTTCAAGATCCCAGACTTTCTTCTCCAGGAAAGAATCATCCTGGGGATTGATTTTTAAAGTATCGTCATAGGGCAGGTACATGGCTTTGGCAGCCCTTTCGAATTCTTTTATTTCTTCTTCCGACAAACCGGTTTTATCCACAACCGGCTTTAATTTCCCGGCTTTTATCAACATATCGTAAAATTTGACCGCCCAGTAAAGATTGTACTTCGCCGATACGTTGGTATAATAGTTATTATTCACCATACAGGTATATTCATCCGGACCGGTTACTTCATTGATCCGGAACAGGCCCTTATGGAAATTGCCGGCATCCATCCACAGCCTGGCCGTCTCAAAGAGGATTTCCCCGCCCTTTTCGGCTATAAAATCCAGGTCCTTGGTGGCTAAATAATAGGTAACCACGGAATAGGCAATATCCCCGTTGATGTGATAGGCGGCAGAACCGGAAGGGAAATAGCCGGAACATTCCTTTCCCATTATAGTTCTCCAGGGATAAAGGGCACCTTTTGTATGTCCCATGATTCTGGCATTTTCCCTGGCGTAATCAAGGATGCGGTACCGGTATTCGATCAGGCTTTTTGCAATTTCGGGCATGGTCAGGATGAAAAAAGGCTGGATATACATCTCTGTATCCCAGAAATAATGTCCTTCATAACCTTCCCCGCTTAAGCCCTTGGCCGCTATGTTGCTGAATTCATCCTTTCCTGCCGATTGGATCAACTGATACATATTATATCTTACCGCAAAGCTTAAGGCATCATCCCCGTCGATTTCCAGGCAGCAGTTTTCCCAGAAACGGGCAAGATAATCTCTCTGACGGGAATAAAGCTCCTTAAGGGTAAGTGAGAGAGCCTGTTTCATCTCTTTTACGGCAAAAGCCTTGCAGTCCGGCTGCCGTATGGAATCACTGAATACGGCATATTTCGTAAGTATAACCGTTTCACCCTGTGCAATGGCAGCATCCACGGTACAGACTGCTTTATGGCCTTCCAGTTCCGTATGCATACGGCCTTCTTTGGACAGTACATTACTCACACCCGTACATACGGATAAGCCGGACCGTAAGGTTGCGGACGTAAGGTAGGACACCCCTTCTTCCATTACGGCTTCCGCGGGTATTAAATAATTTGAGCTCTCCCCTGCCACCCTAGGGTCATCAGGGTTGCTGTAATTCATCACTTCCCCGGTATGTGTTGAGATAAACTTAAGCCAGCCGTTAAAATTCAAGGCGGTCACTGCATATTCAATGGTGAACAGGGATAGTTGGTGAAAGGAAGCCATCCTTTGGATTAAGATTTCCACTTCCTTTCCGTTTTTTAAACGCCACAGGACCTTTCTTCCGGTAATTCCTTTTTCCATATCAATGAAACGGCTGCCGGAAAGCACCTCTCCTTCAAACATACCAAAGGCTTCCCCGTCAATGAGCAGCTTTATGGACTGGATATCCGCAACATTTAACATGGTCTGTTTTTCTTCCGCCAGGCCGCAGAGTTTTTCCGCCTGTTTCATTTCCGTAAAATCATAAAATCCGTTAATATAAGATCCCCGTATGGAAAGATAACCGTCCGGATATCCTTCTTCAAAATTGGACCTTACCCCGATGTATCCGTTGGCATTATGAAAAATGGTTTCATTCACCATTAATGCATCGTTATCCAAACTCAGGTCATTTATTTCGTAAATCAGTTTTTTATCACTCATATTTTGACTCCCGCGGGTTTTATTTTACTGCCCCTGCTGCAACTCCTTTTATGATATATTTCTGGGCGCACAGGTAGAACAGGATGACAGGAATTATGGTCAGCATCAGGCCTGCCATAGCCAGATTCCACTGGATGGTAAACTGGCCGAAGAAGGAAGCTGTGGACAAGGGTATGGTACGCAGTGCTTTACCGGAAAGCACTAAAGACGGCAGAAGGTAATCATTCCAGATCCAGATCACATCCAGTATAATAACGGTAACCGTAGTCGGTTTCAGCATGGGGAATACGATCCTCCAGAATACTCCGAACTTGTTGCAGCCGTCAATGGTAGCGGCTTCTTCCAGAGAGACCGGAATGGATTTTACAAATCCATGATATAAAAATACTGCCATACTGGCACCAAATCCGACGTTCATATAGATCAGGCCGCCCAGGGTATTTAACATGGGAAGATGAAACTTATCCCGTATAAAGCCCATAACCTGCATTAAAGGCATCATAATGGTCTGAAACGGTATTATCATGGTTGCAACAAATACCATAAACAAGATCCGGCTTAGCTTATTATCCGTTCTGACAAGCATCCAGGCTGTCATGGAAGCCAGAATTATAATAATGGCAATGGATACCGCCGTAACCAGGAAAGAATTGCCGAAGGCTTTTAAAAAGTTCATCTTATCCATGGCCTCCGCATAAAACCGGCCGGTGATTTTCCCCGGTAAAGCCAGCATGCTTTCATAAAGTTCCTGACGGTTCTTAAAGGAATTTACCAATACAATATAAATCGGGAATAAATAAAAGGCACAGGCCGCTAAAATGAGCACTTCCCTGAGGATTCTTACTGCTTTCCCCATTACATCACCACCTCTTTCTTTTTGGTTATGGACACCTGTATTAAGGTAATTACCGCTACCGCTATGAAAAATACGATTGCTTTTGCCTGGCCGTAGCCATAATTATTTAAGGAAAAAATTTCATTATAGATGTTCATGGCCATCATTTCCGTGGCGTTGTTTGGTCCTCCCCCGGTCAGGGAAAAATTGACGTCAAACACCTTAAAGGAATTCGACAGGGTCAGAAACAGGCAGATGGTGAAGGAGGGCATAATAAGAGGAAATTTTATCCGGAACAAGGTGGGCCAGAATCCTGCCCCGTCCACCCTGGCAGCTTCTATCACATCCTCCGGGATTCCCTGGATGCCGGTAATATAGATAATCATGATATAGCCGGCCATCTGCCAGGTGGTTACGGCAATCATTGCAATTAAGGCGTAATCCGGATTTAGCAGCCAGCTAAAGAAAACGGAAGTCAGTCCGGTATTTTCCCCGATGGCCGAAAATACATCCGTAAATATGAATTTCCATATATATCCCAAAATCAGCCCGCCTATTAAATAAGGCATAAACAGCATGGTTCTGGCAATATTGCGGACCTTCAATTTACCGGTAACGATCAGGGCAAAGGTAAGGCCCAGTATATTGATAAACAATACGGCGGCAACAGTAAAAAATATCGTATGGCCTGCCGATGCAAGGAAACGGCTGTCTGAAAATAACCGGATATAATTCTCCATTCCCACAAAGGTTTTTTTATTCAGGGGCATCCCGTCCCAGGAGACAAAAGAATATCCGATGCCTATGATAAAGGGAATAATTACAACGGTTGTAAATATAAATACCAGAGGCAGTACAAATAAAGCATACCATGCCCGGTTCCTCATTTTCCTCATTATAATTTCCTCCAATCCTAACTTGAGTTTCATTAACTGATTTGGGGTTGTGACTGCTAATTGCAGAAATCTAACACCGGCTTATTGAGTTAAGTAGATGTTAGATTTCTTGTTGGAGTACATATAGAATTTCCTGTCCTATTAGATATAAGTCCGTTGCCTGCGCATGTTACCAGGCATTGTGAAGGTTTTAGGTTTTACTTCAGGGCTTTACTTTGCCGCCTGTACGAAGGCATCGTTTAGGGCTGTAAGCAGCTCGGTTCCAGCCATGTCCGTGGTGAAGAACTGCTGGGCAATGGGTACTAAGTATACATCAACGATGCCGGCGGGCCAGTAGGAATTCATCGGCCAGGGAATTGTCTTGCCGGCTGCAGTGTATTCCGCAACAGCTTTGGAAAGCGGATCCAGGTTGGCATTTTCCATAGTGGATACTACCGGGATGAAGCCGAATTCTTCCGTCAGATATTTCTTACCGGTTTCGCTTGTGTATAACCAGTTGAGAAAGTCTTTGCCAGCCTGTATTTCGGCCTCCGATGCCTGGGAGTTGACATACCAGCAGGAGGGTACACTTACGGCTATTTTATCATTGCCGCTGATAGGAAGCGGCATCATTCCCATATCAAAGTTGATGTCATAATCCGCAAACATGCCGTAACACCAGTTTCCCTGATGGATGGATGCCGACTTGCCGGTAGCAAAATCACCGGTTTCTTTATCATAATTAACTTCCAGAGGATTATTGGTATATTCCCGGATTGCTTCCATAAACCTGGCAAACTCCACGAATTCCGGCGTATCCTGCAGTTTGGTTTCCCCCTTCAATAACTGGTCCACAAAACCGCCCGGATCCTTCTGTAATGCAAATGGTGTATTTAGGATATGGCCGATTAAAAAGTAGCTTTCCTGGGACAGGCTGAAACCGTTAATACTTTTTGCCTGCTGTTCTTTTAACATATTTGTAAAGGAATCATAATCGGTCACTTTGGAAGCATCAATTAAGTCCTTATTATAAACCACGCCAAAACCTTCTACAGTATAAGGTATACCGACAACTTTACCTTCTTTTACATCTGCCATGTTATTGGCAATATCACTTACAAAGGACAAATCACTTAAATCTGCCAGGTAAGCTGCCAGCTCTCCGGATTCCGAACCCGGTGCCAGGGAGAATACGGTCGGGCCCTGGTTATTACCTAATTTGATCTTCAGCTGTTGTAAATAATCATCTCCGGTAGTTCCCCATACTTCAACTTCAACTCCGGTTTCATTCTGATATTCCTCGGCGCAAGCCTCCAGCTGGTCAACAATTTCCACCTTGGATTGAAAAACCACTATTTTTTTGGCAGCTTCCGTATCCCCCGCCGCAGCTTTGTTTTCTCCTGAGGAACCTTCCGGGGCCGCCCCTTCCCCTGCAGTATTTTTCGAACCGTTACCGGATGAACTGCATCCTGTAAGCATTAAACTGAAAGCCAGAAGCATTGCAAGTAAAATACCGAAAATTTTTTTTAATTTCATAATACCTCCCATCTGTGCGCTCTGGCGCACGTACAAATCAGGAGGTTGAAAAAACTTCTTTTTTCAACCTACCCTCTCCTTTTAATAAAACGTTATACTATTATGATAGGGCACTATTACTAATTTGTCAATAATCAAATCGCTATTTATCGGTATATTTCACATATTTGAATATATTGCACAAATATAGAGTCAAAAAGATCCGGGTAAAAGCATTGTATTTATTGTTTTTACCAATAATTTGGTTGAATTTTAGTAAAATCAAAAGAATATTTTTACTAAAATAAAAAACCACCCCGTTTATTCCCGGGTAGTTAAGGAGATCAATGATAATAGATAATTTCATTCATCCAATGCCACCCATTGGCAGCCTGTGTGAAATGCATCACGCCGGCTGTTAAGAAGACAGCAGTTTTACTGCAAACGAAAAGGACTGAATCCGGTTCGTTAACGGCTTCAGTCCAAAAATTGTTTCATTTATGCTTATATGCCACCCGTTGGCAGTTCGGCGTGAATGGCCAAATTCATCCTGCAGAAAGCTTCCTTTAAGAATAACAGGGATACCGTTTTTTCCGCTTTTTACCTGACAGGATTTTTCTTTTTATATATTACGCTGTCTCTCCAGGTGATTTTGGCAGATATTTTAAAAGGCTCCACATTTCTCTTGCCCCGGATATTTTCAATCAGGTACCTGGCGGCTATATAGCCCCGTTCATAATTCGGTATGGCCACCGTGGTAAGGCCCATTGCCTCTGCCAGGTCACAGTTATCAAAACCGGTAACCGCAATGTCTTCCGGCACCCGCAGCCCATTATCCCGAAATGCTTTTATGGCGCCGATAGCCATGTTGTCGTTGGCGCAGACCAGGCAATCCGGCAATTCCTGGCTGAGAAGCATTATTTTTGCCGCCGTATATCCGCTTTTTTCCCTATAATCACCAGCAAAATAACTTTTCTGCAAAAACTGCAGGCCGTTCTCCTCCAATACATCCCGGAAGGCTTTATACCGTTCCTTATTATCCGCGGTCTGTTCCGGGCCACCGATAAATCCGAAATGCCGGTATCCCCTGTCCACCAGGCCCTGAACCAGTTCCCGCATGGGATCATAATTATTGACTACCACACTTTTAATGTAGGGATGATCCATAATTCTGTCCAGAACTACAATAGGATAGGATTCGCTTGCAATATTCATCAGTACTTCATCCCTCATTTTTTTATCCAGGATGATGCTTCCCCCGGTTAAATTGCTGCGCATATACTTTTCACAGGATTTATCCGTGCATATGATCAAATCAAAATCATTATCATTCAAATAATCGCTGATTCCGTTAATGATTTTTAAGTAAAAACTCCGGTCAAAATCGCTGAAATTAAATAAAATGGTATTGCTTTTACCGCTTTTCAGCGCTTTCCCGGCCGTATTGGGATAATAGGACATCTCCTTACAGATGTGCATGATACGTTCTCTTGTCTTTTCTCCAACATTCTTCTTGCCGTTTAACACATTCGATACGGTGGAAACAGATACTCCTGCCGCTTTTGCTATATCCTTTATCCCAACCATAATTTATCCTCCTAAATCTTTATGCCTGAAAAAAGTCAAAGCGGATATTCCGGGTCCGCTACGCTACTTGCTCATAACCTTATACCTGCCGCGCAGGTATTTCAGTCGGAACATGAACTCCGACTGAAACAAGTAAGTCCCTAACCCACCTTTTACACTCCGCTAAGAAACGAGGGACTTACTTGTAAGATTAAATCAGGCTTCAATAAAACCATTTTACTAGATTTGCGGATATTTTACAATTATTTTATATAAATTTTACCTCTTTATTCTTACCATATTCTATTTTTATATTTAACTCTTATGTATTTATACGAAGCACTGGTTACCCACCATGTATTTATTCTTAAATTCATTTGTCCCTGAATACTTTTACTGAGGCAGTACCCACTTATAAGAGGTTCCGTCTTCATCCGGTATTAAAAGAATGGCAGCGTAATCAGGGTTTGTATTAAAAAAGCCGTAAAAGCTGCTTAAAACAGACTGGCTGGCTGACATCTGGCCATTTTGTATTTCCTGAATGTCAATGGAGGATACTGCCGTATCATCCTCGTCCGATTCATTTATGTAATTTTGCGTTAACTGGTAAAATTGTGACATGCTTAAAGGATTGTCTGTTGATACATTATTAACTTCTTCTATATTAATGGAAAAATTCAGATTCTGTCCGTCGGCATACTGCCAGGTATTAATGCCCATTACTTCCCCATACTTATTAAGCAGGGGACCGCCGCTGTTACCCGGCGACATTGGTGCCGTTACCTGTATGTAATCAACATTTTCTATCTTTCTGGAAGCAGAGGATACCATTCCATCCGCAAAGGTTCCGGTTAATCCCAAAGGACTGCCCAGAATATAAATCTCCTCCCCAACCGTTATCCCTTCCGAATTTTCGTTTAAGGATTCATTTTGGGAATTGATCTTTAACACAATCAGGTCAATGTCCGCATCGTAGCCCAAAACCTGTTCCACTTCATACACCTTATTGCCATAAGTTATAACCTGCATCCTGTCCGCTCCTGCTACCACATGAAAATTCGTAACCACGGTTCCGTCATCCAGAAAGAAACCGGAGCCCAGGTTATATTTATCACCTGCAATCTCTGCAATAATTTCCACCGTAGCCTTGGAGCACTTTTCATAAATTTCTTCTGCCGTAAGTTCTTTCAGCTCTACCGCAATGGTACTGATATATTTTTGGGAATCGACGGCGGCCGTAATCTTAACCGTTCCCTTCTTAAGCCCGGTTACAATTCCTGAAGAAGATACGGTTGCAATAGTCTTGTCACTGCTGGACCACTTTACGGTTTTAGTCGTGCCGATCAGCTTCAGCCGGACGGTTTCCCCGATATTTACGGAAGCATTTGTTATATTTAACTTTAGACTTGCCGCATCTGCATGGATGACATTACTGTATAATGGTGTGGAAACCGGGATCACTGCCGATAAAAATATGGCAGCCGCCAAGGTTAGGACCATTCTTTTTAATTGAATCATATTCATCACACTTTCTTTTACACGATTATCTGCCGGTATATTAAATGTTTCTCTCTGGTAATTCCGGTAAATCAGAAATTGCTTCCGTTCCAGCCCCAATTGCTGATTTCCTCATATTTCACATAGACATGGTCCGGAGCAATTCCCAGTTCATCTTTTAAGATGTCCGATATGACCACTGTCAGTTTATTATAGGACGCGGAATCGGCTTTTCCGAACAACTTCACTTCTACAAAAGCAATTCCGCTGTCTGCCTTTCCTTTAAAATACAAGGAGCATTGTTCTTCAAAGGAAACCATGAGCCAGTTTTCACTTTTACCCGGGATGATTTCGATTGCTTTTCCCAGTTTTTTCTTAATCTCTATTTCTTTATCTTTTGAAATGGCTACGTTTGTTTTTGTACTGATATATGGCATATTTATTACCTCCTTGGTTCTGTAAATTTATTTGTTTCTAAGAATAATGTATTGTTAGTTTATATATTTGTCAAGCAATTTATATTTTTATAATAAATAAACAGCTTGTTTGTATCTTCTTTCACAAATTATGAATAAATTACTTCACATATACTGAACGTATGAGCTGCCGGCGGAATACTGGCTGATGTATCATCATTTATTGGTTTCTTAGTCAGGATCTTAAAGCTATATCTATAGATTTTGACAGATTTATTACACCAAATCCCCAATCAGGGTTCGGATAAATATATTCCGTATTTCTGTCGGCTCCGATTGTTAAAATACTTCTTACTTTTGCGCTGGGCAAGGGATACTGATTTCCTCTTAATATTCCCCACTCCTGCAATAAAGCCACAGTGCCTGCGGCATATGCAGCTGATACACTTGTGCCGGTATTATACCTATATTGATTCCCTATCCCCGGAGCCAATATATTAACACCGGGAGCTGTGATATCCGGCTTCGGTTGGTTATCTTTTGTAAAACCTTTGCTTGCAGCATAATACAATTCTTGGTTTTGCGGATTATAAGCGGTCACTGTCAGGACGATTTTCTCGTTTCCCGGAGTTGTAATCGTCGTATAGGGATTCGAATTTACAAAGTAAGTTCCCTCCGTAATAAAATTATTTATGGGTAACCACATGTTATAGGAAGATAATAAATTGCCCAATGCCGTAACACGGAACCGCCATGTACCGCTTAAAGGATTTCTTATGCGGTACAGCATGAATTGATCTCCCCCCAATGAACTTTCCAATATATTATCCACTATAATATTTGTATTTTCATAGTCTATATATAAGGTACTTCCCTGCAGAAAAACCGATGGTACACGGCCTATAAGCTCATCGGAAGGCGTAAATATTTCAACGGTAAAGATATTCGGTGCATTTCCCCAAAATTCCATAAAAAACCCCGGATTGTCATTACTGACTGTCAATAATACATCATTAAAATTATTTGTAGGGCTCATTTCTCCGTAGACATGATGTCCGCTGCTGCCTTCATTACCTGCTGCTGCAACTAATGCAACGTTATTTAATCGTCCTATGGCAGCTAAATAATTATTGAATATACCTTCGCCCAGGTGCGCTCCCTGAGAAGAACCCAGCCCGATACAGATCGTAATTGGCCGATTTAATTTTGATGCTGTTTCTACCAGATAATTAATCCCAAGCATTATATCATTTTCCTGATAACATAAAGTATCCTGGGGCAAATAAAAAAAATCCTTTAAATAAGGCTTTGCCTGTTTTAGCTTTACAATAACAAATTCTGTCCTTGGAGCGACCCCTATAAAGCCATTTTCAACATCATACGCCCCCCCTGCAATACCTGCCATAACAGTACCATGACCTATTTCATCCGTGCTTGGAACAATAGAAAGGGGATTCCCGGTGCTTAAAGCAGCATTTATATCTTCCTGGCGAAACTCCGTTCCAAAATAGTAATTTTCCGGATCATTGCCATAATTAATCGTCTGATCCCAGATTGAAATAATCCTTGATGTATGATCTGAATATTGAAACACCGTATTCCGGTAATCAATTCCGGTATCGACTAATCCGATTAATATCCCATTCCCGCTTAATTCATTTTCTGTGTTTTGATATACATGTATACTTTCGGATGGTTCATAGCTTTTCATAGACATTAATCCGTAACATTTTGGTATTGAAGTATAACCTACCTCATAGATTATATTCTGTTCCATATAACCAACCGGTAAATAGACAATGGAAAATATTTCGTTAATCCTGTTAATTGAAACATCAGAAAAAGTCGACAAAATGCTTGGAAGCATTAACTGATTAACGATTAAGTCAGCGTAATCATTACTGGTAATTTTAAATCTTTCTTCCTCGTTCATTCATTTACCCAAAAGATTTTTTTATAATATATGTATATATAACTGTAATAGATTACTTTTTTCCACAGGTTTTACCCTTACATCAAATCTTTTGCTAATCCATGGATATTTTACATTTAACAAACATATTTTATTCTATAGATATTTTTTCATCATCTGTGGTTTGGCCTGTTAAATAAACCATTTGAATGCTTAATACATCCAAATACTGCTATTGACAGATTCCAATAAATATAAAGCCTTTTATAATTCGAAATATGTCGAAATTAAAAAATCTTCTTTTCTTCTCGGACAGCCTGTGCTATAATGATATTTGGTGATAATATCGTCCCAGGAAACTTATTTACTAAATATTTTTGCATGAAATGTCCCATGAATAATCATACTATAAGGAAAGGGACTCTTAATTTTGTAAATAGTTTCTTTTTTTATTGTACATTAAAAGCAACCAGACCCATGGAGGAATATGATGAGTGAAGTAGCACATAATTTTGAAGAAAAATTAAGAGATTTATTATCCTATGCCAATGACAATAAAGGTGTTGTTGACGTAGGTAAGGTGAACGATTTTTTTAAAGAGATGAACCTGGACGTCAGGCAAATTGATAAAATATATGAGTATCTTGAGGCACATAATATCGTTATTTTAAATCCGATAGAAGAAGATGAACCGGATGATGAAATAATAATGGAATTAGAAGACAGCGATGAAGCAGCATTGTTGGATATAGATGATTTCTCCCTGGTTGGTACCATGTCGGATGACCCGGTTAAATTATATTTAAAAGAAATCGGCAGCTACCCGCTTCTGTCCGTAGCAGAAGAAATTGAACTCGCTAAGAAAATAGAAGAAGGGGATGGCCACGCCAAACAGGTACTGGCCGAATCCAATCTCCGTCTGGTTGTCAGCATAGCGAAACGTTATGTGGGAAGGGGCCTGTCCTTTCTGGACCTGATACAGGAAGGTAACTTGGGATTAATTAAAGCCGTAGATAAATTCGATTATAATAAGGGATATAAGTTCAGTACTTATGCAACCTGGTGGATCCGCCAGGCAATTACCAGATCCATTGCGGATCAGTCACGTACCATTCGTATTCCGGTACATATGTCCGAGGTAATTAATAAGACTTACCGAGTATCCAGAAGCCTTCTCCAGGAGTTGGGCCGCGAACCCTCCGAACAGGAAATTGCGGATGCAATGAAGCTTCCCATCGAAAAGGTCAGGGAAATCCTTAAGGTATCTGCTGATCCTATTTCACTGGATACGCCTATCGGTGAAGAGGATGACAGCCATCTGGGAGACTTTATCAAGGACGACTCCATTATGGGGCCGGAAGATGCCGCTTCTTATTCCGTACTGCAGGATCAGATATCCAAGTTATTGGAAACTTTAACGGAAAGAGAACAACGTGTTTTAATTTTGAGATTCGGCTTAAAGGACGGAAGAACCAGGACCCTGGAAGAGGTCGGCAAGGAATTCAATGTAACCCGGGAAAGAATCAGGCAGATAGAAGCAAAAGCTTTAAGAAAGCTGAGACACCCCAGCCGGGCCAGAATGTTGAAAGGCTATGACATCATGTAAATGCTTCCTGTTACAAAGAATAATTAGCGTATAGCACTGCTTGAAGTGATTATACCAAGGAGGTCCCTATGGAACGAATTATATTGATGGTTATTCGGAGTTTCTTTCAATTACCTTATTGGATATATAAGATTTCTAAATACTGTAATGTTGATAAATATGATGAACCTACCAGATACAAACTGCTCCACCGCCTGACCCTGCTTGCAAACCGGAAGGGACGGGTTAAGGTAAACTGTTACGGCGCCGGGAACCTTCCGGAGGAGGATGGTTATATTATGTATTCCAATCATCAGGGAATGTTTGATGCATTGATTTTATTGGAAACCCATGAACGTCCTTTCGCAACCGTATCAAAAAAAGAAGTTGAGAACGTATTCTTTTTAAAACAGGTATTTCTGATCCTTCAGTCCAAGTTCATAGACCGGGAGGATGTCCGTCAAACCATGAAGATTATGATGGAGGTAACAAAAGAAGTAAAAGAAGGGCGTAATTACTTAATATTTCCCGAAGGCACCAGGTCAAGAAACGGAAATCAGATACAGGAATTTAAAGGCGGCAGTTTCAAATGTGCCATGAATGCCAGATGCCCCATCGTCCCGGTAGCCATTATTGACTCTTATAAAGCTTTTGATACCCACTCCATAGCAAAACTGACGGTTCAGATCCACTATCTGGAACCTATATATTATGAAGATTATAAGGGTATGAAATCAGGTGAAATTGCCGAGCTGGTATCCGGAAGAATAAGGAACACTATAGAAGAATATGAAACGGCATAGCCGTATTCGGTTAAATCAGACAGGTTATTATTAAAATCGGTTAATGAATAAAATGACGGGGCTGTTGCAAATTAGTTGCAATGCCCCTAACTAAAGGATTGGGTGTATAATAATAAATTTTAGCTAGGGCGTGTCTGAAAACTCATTGCACCGTTCTGAACATGCGAGGAAAAAGCAGCTAAAATATATTATAATACACCCCATCCTTTTCATAGAGTAAATTAAGCTATTTTTCAACAGCCTCATTTTTATTTGCAATATGGTTATCCCACGATTCCCGCAACATTCTTTCTCAGTACCGGTCCCAGAATTAAAGCCGCCGCTATTTTCACAATATCACCCGGTATATAAGGTATAACTCCCATAAATAGGCCTTCCGTAAAAGACAGTTCTAGCTGGTAAGCCAGCCATGCGGTACCAAACATATAAGTAACTGCAAGGCCTAAAACCATACCGGCTGCATACATATAGAGCTTTCCCCTGAATTTTTCGATAAATAAACCGCTGATAATTGCCAGAAACAAAAATCCTGCCAGGTATCCTCCCGTGGGTCCCGCAATTTTCCCGATCCCTCCGCTGAAACCGGAAAATACCGGAACTCCCACCAATCCGATCAGGAAATAAATAAGATAACTTATGGTCCCCTTCTTCCAGCCTAACAAAAATACCGTAAAATAAATAGCCAAATTAGTAAAGGAAATAGGAACTACACTGAATGGAAGGGGTATGGAGAGAGGTCCCAATATACAGGTAATTGCTGTCATCAACCCAATTAAAGTAAGTTCTTTCGTAGTAATTCTTTTGTTTCTCATATTAACTCCCATCTGTGCGCCTGGCGCACGTATAAATCAGGATGTTGAAAAAACTGCTTTTGTTTTTTCAGCCTAACTCCCATCTGTGCGCTCTGGCGCACGTATAAATCAGGATGTTGAAAAAACTGCTTTTGTTTTTCAGCCTAACACCCATGCATATCGCAAGTTTACTTGCAAGACTGCTTAAATAATAAGTGTGAAATGTCTTTTATTTCGCACTATAACCCATTGCCTACACTTTTTTTAAAAAATGTGTTTACTGCTGCAAACCTGGTTGCAAGACTTCCCTTAAGACATTGTCCATCAAAACGGATATCCATATCCACAACCCGCTTTACCTCAGGCTCATAATTCAAAGCCCAGGTTTACCAGCATCTCCATATCCTGCTTAATGTTATTTCCCGAGGTGGTAAGCATATTCCCCGTAATAGTAGCATTGGCACCGGAGAGAAATGCTTTTTCACCTGAATTGTCCATAATTGCCCGGCCGGCAGCCAGCCTGATGTCTGCTTCCGGATTAAGATAACGGAAAACCGCTATGGTCCTTAACAACTCTTCTTCCGATATACTTGGCAGGTTTTCAAAAGGTGTCCCTTTTATCGGCATCAGGGCATTGACCGGTATGGAATTAACTTTAAGCTCCGCTAAACTGACTGCCATATCAAACCGGTCTTCCCAGGTCTCACCCATCCCAATGATACCGCCGGAACAGACTTCCAGCCCTGCCTTTCTGGCCAGATTGATACAGCGGACTTTATCTTCATATGTATGAGTCGAGCAAATATGAGGAAAATACCTTCTGGACGTTTCGATATTTTCATGGTATCTTGTTACACCTGCCTCTTTTAAAGCTATATAATCTGCTTCCGTTAAAAGGCCATGGGATGCGCATAAATCAATCTCACACTCATCCTTCATTTTCCGGTAAGCGGTAAGTGCCTGTGAAAAATCCTTACCCAGCAGGGTTTTCCCTGCCGTAACAATGGAATACCTGTGAACTCCCTCTGCTTCGTGCTTTTTGCAGTCTTCCAAAATGGCATCCGGCTCCAGAAAACCGTATTCTGCTATTCTGGTATTATGATGTCCGGATTGGGCACAAAATTTGCAGTCTTCGCTGCATTTGCCGCTTCTGCCGTTAATAATGGAACATAGATTTATTTTATTTCCATGAAAATATTCCCTGAGCCGGTTGGCGCCTTTACATAATTCATTTATATCGGCTTCCAAAAAGAAAGATAAATCCTCCCCCCTTTTAATCCGGTAACCTTTTATTATTTTTTCCGCAAGTTCCATCATAATTCATATTCTCCTATCCTTATATCCGGCATGATTTAACTAAAACGGATTCGCCCAAATTACAGTCATTCCTTTTGCGAAAACTCTTCTTTCTGTATCCCATACAGCTATTCGCAACGGCGCACCCGGGATTCACCAGTTTTATCCGTATCCCTTTACCTACTGCACAGGCCTTATGCTCACTTCACCGGAGGATAAGGTTTTAATCCCTCCATCCGGAAATTTTACTACAAGTCTTGCATCCTCATCGATATCCATTGCCGTTGCTTTGAGGGATTTATCACCGAATATGACATTTATTTCTTTCCCGATCAGGAAGGAACGCTTCCGGTACTCCTCTATCATGTCCTTTTTTGAGAAGTTGGTATAATAATCCCAGAAGTTATTAAGGACTTCTGCCGCCAGCCTGCTTCGCAGACCGGCGGAATACATTTTTGTTTCAAAGATACCGCCTGCACTGCTTTTAAGTTCGGCCGGGAAATCCCCCTCAGGTTTTGCCACATTGATTCCGATTCCAACTATGCAATATTCCAGGCCACCTCCTTCAAAATCAACTCCGGCTTCCGTAAGAATCCCGCATACCTTCTTACCATTGCAGTAAATATCATTTACCCACTTTATTCTGGCTTCACAATCCGTTACTTCCTCTATGGCCCTGGTAACCGCCACTGCCGCCGATGTAGTTAAGAAAAGGGAATCCTCCACCGTCAGTTCAGGCCGTAAAAGGATACTCATATAGATTCCGGTCCCGGACGGAGAATAAAAATTCCGTCCTAAACGTCCCCGGCCAAGGGTCTGTTCTTCGGCAACCAGCACTTTTCCCTCCTTAACCTCCGCTGCCGCCGCTTCTTTCAGCACCGTATTGGTAGATGTTACGGATTTGCGCACTTCAAGGCTCAGCTTCTTTAAATTCTCCCGTAAATAAGGCGTTATACTTTCAACGGATAAAATGTCATTATCTTCCGATAAGCAATAACCCGTTCCCGTAACCGCCGAGATGGCATAACCTTCATTCTGCAGTGTTTTGATGGCTTTCCAGACCGCATTCCTGCTGATGGAAAGTTCCTTGGCCAGCTTCCCTCCGGATACAGTGCACCCTTTATTTTTTTCTAAAACAGACAGCACATGCTGTTTTGCACTCATAAAATCACCTTCCAGTAACTTAATTTGTGACTGTTCGTCACTATTCTCCTATTAGGATATCATAAGCAATTACCAATGTCAACCAAATACTTTATTTAGGTTGACATTGAAAGGATAGTTCAGCCATAGAAACCAACTTTATTGAAAAAATAACTTTCCAGGAACAAAGTACATGGTTTTTTTTAATAAGAAATTCACGGGTTTCTTAAAAGGAACAAAAGGTTTACCTTGGCAAACTCCCGCCCTTGGCCGCGGCCGGCAAAGCCGATATTCTTTTCGCACGAATGTGTCTCCTTGTCCAGAGAGCTTTTGTGCAATAGGACATAATTTCCTAATGCATAAAAAAGACGGAGCAATCCATAACGTATCGCTCCATCTTTTTTTGTTCTAATTATTGTTTTGTGGTTTTTCTGATTCCTATTTATCGAATTCCGGATTAAATGCATAGAAGTTCCTGGAATCCAAATGATCCTGCACGATTCTTAAAGATTCGCCGAATCTCTGATAATGCACGATTTCTCTTTCCCTTAAGAAACGGATCGGGTCAATGATATCAGGATCTTTAACCAAGCGCAGAATATTGTCATAAGTAGTTCTGGCTTTTTGTTCTGCTGCCATATCTTCATGTAAATCTGTTATCGCATCCCCTTTAGACTGGAAGAACGTTGAACTGAACGGCATGCCGCTGGCAGCCTGAGGCCACAGAGCTGTGGTATGGTCAACAAAATAAGTATCAAATCCTGAGGCTTTAATTTCTTCGATACTTAAGTTCCTGGTTAACTGGTGAACAATGGTACTTACGATTTCCATGTGTGCCAGTTCTTCGGTACCTGTTTATGCACCGAAATGACGGAAAACAGGATAAAATATGTCCATACGTCAGGCAAAAAAATCAGTCTTCTTTTATTTGATTATAATGAATTTTTATATCCGTATTCTTTAAATATATGGTAATTTCAGAATTAGCAGGGCTTCTATTCTTACCGCTGATCATCTTTTCAGCACTGGAAACACAGTTATCACCGGCTGCCATTCTGTCATAAAACCCCTTTTTATCTTTATGGTTTACTTCATCACCGGTCGGCAGGCAGCCCTTCACAATAATCTTATCGACGAGGTTATGATAAAAGATATCATTCCATTCCTGCCCGTTTATTAATTTTCGGAGAAATTCAATCCCGCCGTCGTTTTCACCCCTGCTTCCATTACAGCCCCCTATGTAGGAAAGTTCTTCGCAGGCTTTGGTTAATTGCTTCATTTCCGTTTCATATTTTTGCTTTATCATCTTAAAATCTGTTTCGGATATTTCCTCCGAAAGGTATAAATCAATTAATTTCTGTTTTTTTAACGAATATAAAGTTAACCTGTTCCTTAATTTGTGCAGCTCATTACACAGAGTTTCATCTCCGGCTGTCTGCTTCAGTATCCCTGCCAGGTTATTGATCATACGTTGTTTATCAATCTTCAGATTCCGCATTAAGTCCTGCAGAATAAACTTTAAATCTTCTTCTTTCATCGTCGGACTGCCACAGCCGGATTTACAGCCTGTTTCATCAATATGTAATCTTCCGTTTTGTACCGCTTCGTAACAGCGCCAGTAACGGGACACACTCCCGTCTTTGCGCTTCCTGGTACGGGACACATAGGAACTGCCGCAGGTCCCGCACCGGATCAGGCCGGACAGACAATAACGGTTGCTGTACTTCTTTTTTTCATCCGGTGACGGGCTTCTCCTCCTTATTTCTTCCTGGGCCTCATGAAACAATTCCCGGCTGACAACCGGCTCATGATGATCACAGATACAGATAAATTCTTCTTCCCCTTTGTTATACCTTTTCTCATGCTTTAAATAATCCGGGGTATAGGTTTTCTTTTGGATTAAATCCCCGCAGTATTTTTCATTTTTGAGAATGCGCAGGACCACGGAGCCATGCCATTTATTCCTGCCTCTCCCTGCCGGTATTCCTGCTTGTTCTAACTCCCTTGCAATAACCTGGGTGCCTTTCCCTTCTTTCACAAATTTATAGAATATTAACCGTACGGTTTCAGCGCCCTCTTCATTCAGGTACAGTCTGCCGTCCCTTAAATCATACCCCAGCATATCCCTGCCGAATACAACTCCGCGCTCCATGCTGCGTTTCTGCCCCCATTTCACCCGGTCTGAAGTTTTGCGGCTTTCCTCCTGGGCTATGGAGGCCAGGATGGTAAGACGCAGCTCTGCGTCGGAATCCAAGGTATTAATATTATCATTTAAAAAGATAATACCGATTCCCAAGTCTTTCAGCTGCCTGGTATAATAAATACTGTCCAGGGTGTTCCTGGCGAAACGGCTGATTTCTTTTGTCAGGATAAGTTCGAATTTATGCTGCTGTGCGTCATTTAACATCCTGCCAAAAGCATGCCGCTTCCTGGTACTGGTTCCTGTTATCCCTTCGTCCGCATAGATTTCCTTAAGCTCCCAGAGAGGATTCCGTTCAATATAATCGTGAAAATATCTTTTCTGGCTTACCAGGGAATTCAATTGATCTTCTTTCTCTGTGGATACCCTGCAATAAGCGGCAACCCTCACCATATAATACCACTCTCCCTTTATAATTTCCGGATTTCTTCCGTACATAAATCGAATTGGTACCTTGTGATATAATTTTGTTCCAGCAGTGCAAACAGCAGGGATGTTTGCAAATTAGCGAGGAATTCTCTGTTTTCCTTAAAATCCTTATCTGTTAAGTCCGTTTCCCGGCACAGGAAAGCACTCTGTTTTTTTCCCAATAACAAACCTCCGGTTTTGTATACGTTATTGGTATATATTTATGGAAGAAAGGTTGTACCTTATTCAACATATTCGTAGCTTACTTCCCTGCTGAACAGGTCAAAAACGGTCTTACCCTTGTGATACAGAATAAATCTCCCTGTGGTGAAATGCTGTTCTTTTATGGTTCTGGTCATATCCCCCAATACCGGTGCAAAGAGCTTATGGGAAAATGCCCGGCCTTCTTTCAGTGAATTCTCCTCTTTTATTTTAGAGGGTCTTTCTTCAAATAATTTCACGTTTAAAAGATAGCTCCCCTGTTTTAAGCACAGCTCCGTCCGGCTGTATTTTATAATTTTTACGCCAAGGTAAGTGGCAAGGCGGTATTCCCTATTGTGATACCGCAGTGCACAGATGCAGCCCTGAAAACGGATGCCATGATAGGGTATGTCGGCAATGGATATAAAAACAGAACATTTATCCCCGGGAAAATAATTGCACTGTATCCAGAAATAGGACTCAGGAAAGGAATACCCCCTGTCTTTCTCCATATAGCCGGTTCCGGGAGAAAACCGGTACAGCTTCCCGTTATAAGTTAAATTGCCATATACCTTATGGTACATACTGATAATTTCATGTTTGCATTCCATCCCGGGAAAATATTGAAATATCCCCATAATCGTATAGCCGATGGGAGTCATTTTTCCATACCGCAGGATACCTTTTACCTTCAGTTCGCCGGTATCTATATCTACGATCATCCCTTTTTTGCTGAAAACATTATTGCCGACACGGATTATGGAATTCTTCCGGTCGATCCTTAAATCCCCCAGGGGATAAGAAACCGTATGGGAATTGTCATTGGTAATAATCTGTATTAATACACGGGATTTACCCGAGGCATCCGTATTAAAGCTTGGGATAAAGGCAATGATCCGGCTTCCGGCCTGGTGTTTAAAATACCAGCCTTCAAAAAAACCCTTTCTCTTAAAATTATTTGTTAAGCTATTCATTCTCAACAGGCTCCAGTGCCGGATTGTTAATTAAAGCTCCGGTATAATCAAAGCGGGAGCCATGGCAGGGACAGTCCCAGGAAAGCTCATCCGGATTCCATTCCAGCTGGCAGCCCAAATGGGTACATTTTGTGGATACCATAAAAATTTTACCGTTTACGTCCTTATAAACCCCTATCCTGTGTCCGTCTTCTTCGATAACCGCTCCATGGCCCTTCGGAACTTCTTCCAGTTTGGTATCCGGTATTTTAAATTTCTTTAATATAAGGCCGGAAGCTGCATGTCCGGTTTCGTCAAGGATACCTGCCATGGAAGCCGTTACTTTAAACCTTTGGGGATTAAATACTTCTTCATACGGATTCCTTTCACCCGCGATTTTATCACTGAGTATCATTGCAGATACCATGGAACCGGTCATTCCCCACTTTCTGAAGCCGGTGGCTACATAAAGACGGGGCGTGGCGGCAGAATACTGTCCGATATAGGGAACACTGTCCGCGGTAAAACAATCCTGTGCCGACCAGCAGCATACTTCTTTACTGTCCGGATAATATTCCTTCGCCGCCCTCCTTAACTCCTCATACTTTCCGCCCTGGGAATTCTCTCCGGTTCTGTGGCCGCCGCCTCCGAGTAAAAGCATATCTTTATAATTCCGGAAGGAATATCCGGACTGGCTTTCATCCTTATACATACCGTCAAGCTTTGGAACCTCCGATAACGCAAGAACATAGGAGCGTTCCTGGTGCATTCTTAAGAAATAATACCCGGGGCTGTTAATAAACGGGTAATGGCTTGCAACTACAATGGATCCTGCCTTTACCCTTCCCTGATCCGTAATAATTACCTGGTCTTCAATTCCCTTTACAAGGGTATGCTCATATATTTTAAGAGGTTTTATGATTTCCTTAAGGAATTCCAATGGATTAAACTGGGCCTGGCTTTCGAATTTAACTGCTCCTTTAACCGGAAAGGGAAGGGCGGTATCGGTGGTAAATACCGCATTGATGCCGCATTCTCCCGCCGCCTTAACTTCTTTCTCAATTTTTGTCAGGTCATTTTTTGTATATAGATAGGAAGGCAGCGTTTCAAAATGGCAGGAGATATTTTGTTCTTCAATTAATTCCGCATACCTGCCAATTGCCGCTTCATTGGCTTTTCCATACATCTGAGCCTTTTCCTTACCAAAATTCTGAAGCAGGGTATCATAAATCAAAGCATGCTGCGAGGTGATTTTAGCCGTAGTATTCTGGGTCTGCCCGCCGGCAGTTATGTTTCCTTCCAGCACTATGGCATCGATTCCTTTCTTTTTCAGTAATATAGCCGTTAAGATCCCTGCCATTCCGGCACCGATAATTACTACCTCCGCTTTCCTGTCCCCTTTTAACTGTTCCAGCTGAGTTAACTCACATTCTTTTCTCCAAATTGATTCCATTCCATTACCTCCGTCTCATTATGCTTTTCGATCCGCTTATATCGGATTCATTTTTCTTCTTAGAAAATTGTTGGAAATCCGTATTATGGGTTTATCCAATATTCATTAAAAAATGTTTTAAGGGTATTAATCATTATTGCCTTCTCAATAAACTCAATATTAAGGTTTCGTTCGATTAAAAATCATTTTTACATCATCATCCATCATCTGAAACACTTAATAACTTAATAAATAGAATTACCAAAATTCCTTTATTATACTCAGGTTATAAAATATGGATTTTTTCAGATAAGCACCAGAGCGTTTTGAATGCCCCGCGTTTTGAATGCCCCGCGTTCTGGATTCTGCGTCACATTTTTTGAACGCAGCTCCGCTACGCATCCAAAATCATTTCTTGTCTCCCACAAAGTGGAGCATCCAGTCCGGCACAAGCAGTTTCAAACACACTCTGGAATAAAGTTGAGTTACTGGAATAAACCGGTTTTAAAATCCGGAACCGGTTGACTAAATTATAAAGAATCATTATACTGGTTAGTGAATTGATTTTGATATTAATTTTGATATTGATTTTGATATTGATTCTACAGAATTCAGATATTCCAGAATTTATATTACATAAGAAAAACAGATCGGAGTTTATATGGATATTACAATACATACCTTTTTAATTGTCTGTCCCCTGGTATTTCTTGCCGGACTAGTTGATTCCATTGCAGGCGGCGGCGGATTAATTGCGCTTCCCGCTTATTTTTTAGCCGGAGTCCCACCTCACCATGCCCTTGCAACGAATAAACTGTCCTCGAGTGCCGGTACATTTATAGCGACTTTCCGCTACTGTAAGAATAAATTAGTGGACTGGGGAATCGGGATACCCTCTATCATACTGGCTTTAATCGGCTCAACTATTGGAGCTAACCTGGCACTTTTAGTAAGTGAAAACATCTTAAAATTTATTCTGGTGATCATTCTTCCGGTAGTAGGATTTTATGTATTTAAAAGCAGGAACTTTGCCGATAAAGCCACAGCTGATCCGCTTCCCAGAAAAAAGGTTTATTTTATTGCCTGTCTTGCTTCCTTTATCATAGGTACCTATGACGGTTTTTATGGACCTGGAACCGGAACCTTTTTAATTCTTATCTATACAGGACTTGCCAGAATGGATATCGGCACGGCTTCCGGCAATACCAAACTGGTCAACCTGGCTTCCAACCTGGCTGCACTGGCTACCTTTATCGTGAATGGCAAAATCATATTCGTCCTTGGCATTACCGCCGCCCTCTTTAGCATTGCCGGCAGTTATATCGGCTCCGGGCTGGTATTAAAAAATGGGTATAAAATAATCCGGCCCATAATATTAGTTGTCATAACCTTATTATTTATTAAAATCATTGTGGGATAAACCGGAATTTATCCTTACACCGGTAAACTTACTAAGTATCTTTATGCTCGGAAACCTCTTCCGATAATTTCACTGGTATTTGTAATCAGTATAAAAGCCTCCGGTTCGGCCTGTTTAATAAATCTTCTTAACAGCACCGCCTGGCTGCGGTTCATAACAGTGAGAATAATTTTCCTTTCTTTATCAGAAAAAGCCCCTTTTGCATCAAAGATCGTCGCACTGCGATGAAGGTGATTTAAAATGTAATCACTGATGGGTTTGGGTTTTTCACATATGATTGTAAAATATTTATTCAGATTCATATTTTCTATTACGGTATCTATAAGGGTCGACTTAATAAATAAGCCCAATAGTGACAGTAAACCTGTCTGGACATCGAAAACCACAAAAGCAAAAAGGGTTAAAATAAGGTCCGAATATAATAAGGAACGTCCGATGTCTGTACTGGAATACTTTTTAAGCAGCATGGCTATTACATCCGTACCCCCGGTAGAAGCACCAATATTAAAAAGCATGGCTGCTCCCACTGCCGGCAGGATAACCGCAAATGCTAGTTCCAGCATGGGTTGATTTGTGATCGGGCCTTTCATAGGTATGATTAGCTCCAGCAGACTTAAGGAAAGGGACATCAATATACTCCCATAAGCAGTCCGGTTGCCGAAACTTTTACCTAAAACAATATATCCCACAACTAATAATAATAAGTTTATAATTAATACAATAGTTCCGGTACTGACAGCCGGACCAATTAAATTGCTTAAAAGAATTGCCAGACCGGTTACACCGCCTATGGAAAAATTATTTGGAAATTTAAAAAAATATACACCTATAACAACTAGTTCAACACCTAAGGTAATAAATAAGTATTCCTTTACCTTTGTCCATAATGTATCTTGTTTATCCACTGGATCCTCCTTGTGTATACCGTTCATCTTCTGATACTTTCTATTCCATAGTATGATAGGTAGTTTTTAAAAAGTCAAGCATATTTATTACGTCATTTTGCTTCCGATATACCTATATCAGTCAGTACTGCAGCGACTTCATTATAAGGCATTGTATACCTTTGGGACAGATATCTCATGGAAGCCGCAAGTTCCCCGTCGGGACCGCCGAACTGTGTAATAATGATTTTGGCCGCTTTGGCATTGGGGTTTTTGATATTTACAGGATATTGCAATCTCTTTTCATAATTCCACATAAATCAGCACGCTCCTTCCCAAGGCCACGGTGAGTCAATCCAGGTCCATACATTTGACTCTGCAACATCATAAGCGGATATAGGGCCATAGCAGTCTCTGTATTCTTTCATAGCTTCTTTTCGGATCTGCCTGTATTTTTGATAATACTCCAGGGCTTCCTTGTCACAGGGATGGGTGTCCAGAAATAATTTAACATCATCAAGGGCAAAACTTGCTTCTGTGATGATGCACATTAATTGTTCACGGCTTTTACCTGTCATGACCTATCACCTCTCATTCCGCACATACCCTTATCACCATACCAGGGTTTGTATAGTTCCTCAAATATGGTTCCGGCGGTCAAACCTGCCGATGCGTCAAGAACCTTTCTCCATTTCTGGAAAGGTACATAAGCCATTGCCAATGGTAATTTATCAATACATTTATCATATTCCTCTTTTTCACAACGTTCGGTACCAGCTTCTAAGACCGGAGTACAGCCGCATTGGGGATTTTGATAAGAACCCATATTTCTGTTATAACGGGAGTACATGGGACGTCTGTAGTTTTCCATTGAGTAAATCTCCTTTATTATTTATACATTATTTTATGAAACTGCTTTTATAAGGTTACAACAATCATAAAAAAGACACATATTCCAGCCGCTAACCGCATAGGATATGTGTCCAATATATTATAATATTGGTTCGATTCAATTGCCCCGGTAAAAGAGTCTAAAAGATACGCTCATATGCGTTGTCCGAAAGAACTGATATAACTGAATAACCACATTATTCGTTATAATAACCAAATGTATACTGTTCAAATTTTTTAACGGGTAACGGTTTGGAATAAAAATATCCCTGGGCAGTTTCACAGCCGGCTCTATAAAGGAATTCAGCCTGCACAAAATTTTCAACACCTTCCGCAATTACATCAATATTTAACTTTTTGGCCATTGCAATGGTATATTGGATAACCGTTTTACCTCTTTCCGTGGCAACTATTTCATTTAAGAATCCCCGGTCAATTTTAATGATATCCACCGGAACATCTTTTAACATATTCAGGGAGGAATAGCCTGACCCAAAATCGTCCATGGAAAGGACAAACCCTTCTGTTTTCAAAGAGTGGACCAAATGGGACAGTTCATCTAAATTATTTAAGAAAACCGTTTCGGTAAGTTCCAGTTCAATCAGATTCCTTGGGACCTTATACTTTTCCGCCATCAGGATGAACTGCTGAACAACATTGGAATTATGAATATGTATGCGGGATACATTAACTGAAATCGGTATGGGCGGATAGCCCTCGTCGATCCACTTTCTTAATGTGGCAAAGGCTTTTTCCCAAATAAGATAATCTAACTTTACGATAAAACCGTTCTTTTCAAACAGTGGAATAAACCGGTCAGGCAGGATGATTCCTTTTAAAGGATGGACCCACCTTGCCAAAGCCTCAGCACCCACAACCTCCGTTGTTGCGATTGAGACCTTAGGCTGGAGATACATTTCAAACTCCCCATTCTCCAGAGCCAGGTTCATTTCATTTTCAATATCCCTAACTTCAATGCTACGCTGTCTTAAGGTTTCATCATAATATGCAATCAATTTTATAACATTGCCCTTAATGGTCTTTTTTGCTAAAACGGCACGGTCACATAATGTAATAATATCTGTTTCACCCTCTGCCCTGCATACCCCAAAAGACAGCATCACTCTTAAATTTAATGGATAGTGATTGATCTCTTCCTCTAATAAATCTGCTATGGCGCTAAAATCCGAATCATTTTCATACTGCATCAAAATGGCAAAGTTATCGGCATACATACGGCAGTATAAACTGGACTGTCCGATTTTATAACTCAAAATGTATCCAATATGTCTTAATACCCCATCCCCTGCTTTTGAGCCGTATAAATCATTAATAACCTGAAACTTATCTATGTCAAATACGACGACTGCATAAGTTCTGCCCTTATTGCCACGTATAATTTCTTCCGCATCAACAGTGAATTTCGCCAAATTAGGGATATCCGTCAGGATATCCCTCTCTGCCTGGCTTTTTAACTTTTCAAATTGTTCCATCTCTGCACTTACGTCCTGTGCCATCCCCAACACCCGAACTAACCTGCCGTTCTCATCATAAATATCCTTTTTACTGCTGCGAATCCAGACATATTTACCTTCCTGGTTTTTTCTCCGGTAAGTTAAGGAATCACTCTTAATTCCTTCCCTTATCCCCTCTTTTCCAGGGCTTAAATAACTCTTAAACTTGTCCACATCATCGGGGTGAATATCTTTTAAGGAAATCAACTGTCTTAAAATTGCCCTCTTGCGGTATTCAACACCGGTCTGTACAATAAAATTATCCGAAACATATATATCATGGTTAAGCAGATCTAAATCAAAGACAAATGTGTCAGCCTGCTCAATCAGTAAGGCGTAACGTTCCCGAACCCTGCAGTGTAATTCACATTCACCTGCATCCACCGCCGGACTGTTTTTTCTTTTGTCCATAAATAACCTCACTTCACATAAACCCAAGCAGGAACTAGTTAAAGCTTAAGTTTTTATTTCAATTAAAATTACGCTGACCATATCGCAGCTGGCTGCCATACCTGTCCGGTTTAGGCCCTATAGTTTTGCGGCACTGCCTTTCGGCAGCTTTGCTAGTATCATTTGGACTACTCATAGTAAAAATTTTATGTGAACTCCCCTCAAAGTTTTAATAAAATTTTTAATTAAATTTACCTGAAATAAGCTTAAGAGCATTTTAATATGTACTTGTCCTTAGATTTAAATTTTTCTAAATGAGCAACAAAAGGTATAATCTTCTTTTGATTTCTCCTTTCCTTAATAGTTATTTTTGTAACAAAAGAATTTTCAGCAGTTTTTAGCAGATTCTGTAAAGTTTTATTATAACATATTTGAATCTTTATGCATGGTATGTTATAATATGGTATTAGTTAGTTTCAACTACCCAAATTTGAATTCTAACATGCCCTGCTGATATTGTATTAGGGCTTGCATTTGAGCTAGATGGTAAAGTTACATTTGAAATTGTTAAAGCGATAATAAGTAATGACAGAAAATAACACATTTTCACAATTAATTTTCTCAAATTCTTATCCTCTTTTTTCAATTTGTAACTAAATTATAACATTAAATTGAAAATGAATAAATGGACGCTTGCGTCCATTAAAAGTCAGGTGATTGCCGATGAACTATGAACATTTTGGTGAATTTCTAAGAGAATTAAGACTGTCACGGAATATGACCAGAGAGCAGCTGGCTCAGGATATCTGTACTCCAAAACAAATATATCGTATTGAAAAAGGGGTATACGAACCTTCCTTATATTTAATCAACCAATTATCGATCAAATTTAATATGGACTTAAATGAATATTTTAAAATGTACTTTTCCAACAATACCATAGTTGGATTGGAAGGAGTCCAGACCATTAATGCAGCTTTAGAAAGCGGAAATTTACCATTACTAAAGTCCTTAGTTGATAAATATGAAAAACTGGAAGAATTTAAAAAGGGAGGAAATCTACAGCATATATACTACGGTAAAGCACTTTGTTCCGCCCTTTTGGATAATGATTACGAAACTTCCCTGGATTACTGCTTTAAAGGTATACAAATTGAATATCCTGAATTCAGTTTAAATAAAATACATAAAAATACCTATTCCAACGTTGGCATTGCACTATTAAATTGTATCAGCCAAAATTACTTTGCAATGAATGAGTTCAATAATGGAATGAAGGTCCTTTTTAAATTGCTGCATGTATTAGAAACCTATATTCTGACTTCCCCGTACCCCATGTTCCAGGCCTCTCAATTTTCTAAGAAAATATATCAGGTTGTATTATGTAATATCAGTGCTGCTTTACTGGATAATGGCGAAATTAAAAATTCTTTACTTTATGTGGATAAAGGTATTCAATTTTCCGTAAAAGAGAACAACTTACGTTTTCTCCCTGATTTACTATTAATGAAATTCCGAATTCTTTATAAGGAGCAAAATTATGAAGAAGCCAGGGAATATTATAACCGTACTATTTATCTATATAAAATAACCAATAAAACGAATGAAATATCTGATTTGGAAAATCTGGCCAAATCAGACTATCCTGAATTGTTTACGGAATAGTTTGCTTTCCGGTTCTATCTAAGTTAATAATTTACATTTTTAGTATATCAATAATCGATTCAATTGTAAATGGACATATATGTCCATATGAAAATTATCCAAAAAGGTTATAATAATTATAAGTAACTTTAAATATTCTAAAGAAATGTTTTTCCAAAAGGTGAATAGAAAATGCAATATGAACATTTTGGTATTTTACTTCAGGAATTAAGAATGAATTATAATATGTCAAGGGAAAAACTTGCCGAAAATATCTGTACTCCAAAACAGCTATATCGGATTGAAAAAGGAGTTTCCGAACCTTCCATCTACCTTTTGCATCAACTGTCTCTTAAATTTAATCTGGATTTAAATGAATATTACAAGATGCATTTTATCAGCAACACCCTGGTAGGATTGGAGGGAGTTAAATCTATTAATGCCGCTATTGAAAGTGGTAACAATTTATTACTAAAATCTACGGTTGAAAAATATGAAAAGCTGGATGACTTTAAAAAAGGGGAAAACCTCCAGCATATATATTATGGCAAAGCACTTTGCTCAGCCTTATTAGATAATGATTACAATACTTCCTTAGAACACTGTTTCAAAGGCATCCGAATAGAATGCCCGGTATTTAATATTGATAAAATTTCTGAAAGTATGTATTCAAATGTTGGTATCGCTTTACTCAACTGTATAAGTCAAAATTATTTTGCAGTGAATCAGTATAATAACGGTATGAAGATACTTACCGGACTTCTCACAGTATTAGAGACTTATATAATAGAGCCCCCTTATCCGCTGTTTCAGGCCTCTCAATTTTCACAGAAGGTATATCAGGCTGTATTATGTAATATGGGGGAACATTTATTTGATCACGGTGAAATAAAAAAGGCTTTAAATTATGTGGAAAATGGTATAGCATTTTCCTTAAAGGTATGTAATTTACGGTTTCTTCCCGACCTGTTCTTTATTAAATTTAAAATCTTATATTTTGAACAAAAATATGATGAAGCCAGGGAATACTACAACCGTTCCGTTTATCTTTATAAATTAACGAATAAGGAAACTACACTGGCAGAATTAGAAAACTCTTCAAGGATAGTTTATCCTGAAATATTTAAGGAACAGTATACATAGATCAGGAACGCAATAAGCTTTTTCTAACGGATGGACTGCCGCTTAGATTAACGGTTATTAATCTAAGCGGTTTATACTAAGGGGGGGACCATCCAGTAATTATTTCATTTTTATTTTATCAATAATCAATTTGGATGTAAATGGACACTTATGTCTATACAATAGCTATAGAAATGGTTCCATTATTATGAGTAAACCTGGAATTCATATATAAATTATTATTAAATTTATTGAAAGTATTTTCACTATGGTTTTAATACGCAGGCTAAAGGTACGTTAAAAATTAATTGAGGATGATTATAATGAATTATGAACATTTTGGAGTTTTACTTCAGGAATTAAGAATGAAATATAATATGTCCAGGGAAAAGCTTGCCGAAAACATTTGTACTCTAAAGCAGCTATACCGTATTGAAAAAGGAGTTCCGAACCTTCCATCTACCTTTTGCAAGAGCTGTCAATTAAGTTTAATCTGGATTTAAATGAATATTACAAGATGCACTTTACAAGCAATACCCGGTAGGATTTCTATTAATGCTGCTATTGAAAATAATAACAGGTCATTACTAAGATCTGAGATTGAGAAATATGATAAGCTGGATGATTTTAAATAAGGGGAAAATCTTCAGCATATATATTATGGCAAAGTACTTTGCCCCGCCTTATTAGATAAGGATTACAATACTTCCTTAGAATACTGCTTCAAAGGTATCCGAATAGAATGCCCGGAATTTAATATTGATAAAATTTCTGAAAATATGTATTCAAATGTTGGTATTGATTTACTCAACTGTACAAGTCAAAATCATTTTGCAATGGATCAGTGTAATAATAGCATAAAAGTACTTACCGGACTTTTCGCAGTATTAGAGACTTTTGTAATAGATTCTCCTTATCCGCTATTCCATACTATTCAATTTTCACAGAAGATATATCAGGTTGTATTATGTAATATGGGGGAACATCTATTTGATTATGGTGAAACAGAAAAGGCTTTAAATTATGTGGAAAAAGGCATAGCATTTTCCTTAAAGATGCATAATTTACGGTTTCTTCCTGACCTGAGCTATATGAAGTTTAAAATCTTATATTTTCAACAAAAATATCAGGAAGCCAGGGATTACTATAACCGTTCTATTTATCTTTATAAATTAACGAATAAAGAAACTATACTGGCAGAATTAGAAAACTCTTCCAGGACAGATTATCCTGAAATATTTAAGGAACAGTATACATAAATCTGGAACGCAATAAGCTTTTTCTGATGGATGGACTGCCGCTTAGATTAACGGTATTAATCTAAGTAGTTTATGCTAAAGGGGGCCATCCAGTAATTAATTGCATTTTTATTTTAGCGCTAAACATTTGGATGTAAATGGACACTTATGTCTATATAATTAGAAATGGTTTAATCATTTATGATTAAACTTAGAATTTGTATATAAAATATTATTAAATTTATTGAAGTATTTCACTAAAGTTTAATATGCAGCTAAAAGTACACTGTAAATTAATTGAGGATGATTATAATGAATTATGAACATTTTGGAGTTTTACTTCAGGAATTGAGAATGAAATATAATATGTCCAGAGAAAAGCTTGCCGGGAATATTTGTACTCCAAAGCAGCTATACCGAATTGAAAAAGGAGTTTCTGAACCTTCCGTCTACCTTTTGCATCAGCTGTCAATTAAATTTAATCTGGATTTAAATGAATATTACAAGATGTACTTTACCAAAAATACTATTTTAGGACTGGAAGGTACCAAAGCAATTAATATGGCCATCGATAATGGAGATCTGCCAACCTTAAAAGCATCAGTAAATAAATATGAGAAACTGGAAGATTTTAAAACCGGACAAAATCTGCAGCATATCTATTACGGGAAAGCGCTTTGCTCTGCTTTGATTGATGAAGACTATAAAACTTCTTTGGGCTTTTGCATTAAAGGTATTCAGGTAGAATGCCCGGAATTTACCATAAATAATATTTCTAATAACACCTATTCAAATGTTGGTATAGCACTTTTAAATAGTACAGGCATGAACTACTTTTCGATGAAGCAATACGATAATGGCATGAAAGTACTTTTGGGCTTACTTACTGTCTTGGAAACTAATTACATAAATTCCCCTTACCCCATGTTCCAGATTTCTCAATTTTGCAAGAAAATTTACCAGGCAGTATTATGTAATATCAGCAATGAATTATTAGAAAAAGGCGAAATCCAGGCGGCGTTCAATTATGTCGAAAAAGGTATTCAGTTTTCTATAAAGGAATATAACACTCGTTATCTTCCTGATTTATTTTTTATGAAATCGAAAATTCTTTATAAAGATCACAAATATGAAGAAGCCAGAGAGAATTATGATCATAGCGTATACCTATACAGAATATCCAATAAGGAAAATATAATATCTGAATTGGAAAAATCGGCCAGGGTAGAGTATCCTGAGATATTTAAAATATAAAATACACTTCTTCCTGGAAAAATCACTCTAATCTCATCCAAAAGTACCTGATATAAATATATATTGATACTTTCGGATTACACTTTCAATAACTTTTTAAAAAAAAGAAAGATATTTTACTTGTTTAAATATTAATATTGCTGCACCTTACTTCAATACCTGCGTTTCCTATCTGTTACATATAACCTATTCCATACATACTTTTTAACAAACTTACTTTGACATTCTTTTACTTCTGTGATAAGATGCTATTGTTAGAGTTAATATAAACTTCTAATTGAATAATTAAATTGATTTTGAAAGGATGGTTTTGATGTCGGTATTATCTGTAAAAGAGGTTTGTGCAAGATAGCACTTAATTTCATTATTAAGTAAGGACAGAACATGGCTATATTAGCCTTATTTTGTTATGCCTTTACTTACAGCCTTTACAGAAAATACTCATCAGACAGTCCAGTTTGGAAACAGTGGAATTTGCTATAAAAGTTCCAGTGTTTTAATATAGAAGACCGGGTATAATAGGTATCTCCTGTTATGCTTTTTTTGTTGAAATCTAATGGAATTTTTACGGGAATCTTTTTTGACAGCCGCTTTTTGCGTCTGTTAACCTATTCCGGTTGTTTGAGTTATGCCCACAGAGGGTATTCCGTGCTTTTGTAAAGGCGGGATGTTTCTGTGGGCACTTTTTTCATAAATGAGTCCGGCTTGCCAGGCTCTGATGCCTTTGACGGACGGAAAATAATTAATTAGATCCCGTCGGGAAAATAAACATTGAACAGAACAGGCTGTCAGCATGGTGCAGCCCGTATATTAAGGAGTTGTTATTCATGATAGAAAAAACGATCAAGACATTGGAATTTGATACGATATTAAATATGTTAAGTGAAAACGCATTATCAGAGAATGCAAAGAAAAAAATATTAAACTTAAGGCCTTACCTGTCCTTAAGCGAGGTAAAGGCCAGATTGAAAGAAACCACGGAAGCCAGAAAAATACTGGACAGTATGGGCACACCTCCCCTGCCTGCCATGAAGGATATGGATAAACTGCTGGACCTTACGGAAAAAGGCTCCATGCTCCTGCCGGAACAGTTAAGCCACATAGCACAGTTTATTACTGCCTGCAGCCGTATAAGGAATTATTTAAAAAAAGCGGAATACCTTGATGTGGATATTGCATATTACGGCAATTCCCTCCAGGATTTAGATTCCCTACTAAATGAAATTAACCTGGCAATACGGGGTAACCGGGTGGAGGATTCCGCTTCCGGCGAGCTAAAGGATATAAGGCGGAAAATAGAAAATGTAAATACAGAGATCAAAACAAAACTGGAAAGTTTATTACGCAGTAAAAAAACCTGGTTTACCGAAGGGTTTATATCCACCCGGAACGGCCATTTTGTCCTGCCGGTTAAGAAAGAATATAAAAACCAGTTAAGCGGTTCCACCCTGGATATCTCCTCCACCGGTTCCACTTATTTTATCGTGCCGGGAGCGGTGTTAAAACTGGAAGATGAGCTGTCCCTGCTGCAGATCGGCGAAGAGAATGAAGAACGGAAAATCCTGTATACCTTAACCTCTCTGGTGCATGACAACAGCCTGTCCATTCAGCTGAATATGGAAGCAGTACAAACCCTGGATTTTCTGTTTGCCAAGGCAAAACTAAGCCTGGATATGAAAGCACTATCCCCAGTCATGAATCAGGAACGGTATATCCGTCTTGAAAACGGCAGGCATCCCCTTTTAAATTCTTCCGAATGCGTTCCCCTTAATTTTACCATTGGCAGGGGGATAAACGGTGTAGTCATAACAGGGCCGAATACCGGCGGAAAAACAGTGGCACTAAAAACAGTGGGGCTTTTACAGCTTATGGCACAGTGCGGCCTCCATATTCCCTGTCAGGATGCGGAACTTTGTATGAATAACCTGGTATTATGCGATATCGGTGACGGCCAGAGTATTACGGAGAACTTATCTACTTTTTCGGCCCACATATCCAATATTATTGATATTTTAGGCCACGCAGGTAAAGAAAGCCTTGTCCTGCTGGATGAACTGGGATCCGGCACCGATCCGGCCGAAGGGATGGGTATCGCCATAGCCATCCTGGAGGAGTTAAGGGCAAAGGGCTGTCTTTATTTGGCAACCACCCATTATCCGGAAGTCAAGGAATATGCAAACAAAACCGAAGGGCTGGTCAATGCCAAAATGGCCTTTGACCGGGAAAGTTTAAAACCCCTCTACCAGCTGGAAATCGGTGAAGCCGGTGAAAGCTGTGCTTTGTATATCGCCAAAAGGCTGGGACTGCCAAAGCGGATGCTGGAACGTACTTACAGGGAAGCTTACTCCAAAGAGACGAAAGCTGCTCCTCAGGCAATTCCCGATACCCAGTTTTTAGAAGGTGCCAGAGAAGCTAAAGATAATACGGTCACTGACCACCTTACAAAAGAAAAAACGGTAAAACCGGTCAATACCCGCAGTTTACGCTTTGGTATCGGGGACAGTGTTATGGTATATCCTCAGAAAAAGATCGGCATCGTTTATAAAACAGCAAATGAGAAAGGGGAAGTCGGCGTTCAAATTCAGAAGCACAAACAGCTGATTAACCATAAAAGACTTAAGCTGAAAACCCCTGCCAGTGAAATGTATCCGGAGGATTATGATTTCTCCATTGTGTTTGATTCAGTGGAAAACCGGAAAGCAAGACATAAAATGGAGAAGGGCTACCAGCCGGATCTTAAGATTGTTTACAAAAAGGGAGACCGGTAAAAGCTGCCCTTCACAGTCTTCCTATCCGGTTAAATACTACCGTGTACCGGTCTTTTTAGCCTGGCATACAGCATAGTAGAATGTAAATATACGCTTTGACTGGTACATTATTGTTCCGGTTGAATATATTAATTATAACATTATATTTAGTATTAGGAGAATATCATGGAAGATATCTTAGATAATAATGATATGGATTTTGTACCTGATAAAAGTCATTTTATGCATGAGGATTTTGTCATGACAGTTCAGGATTGTGAAGCTGTCTGTGAACATATGACTCATCACCTGATAAGAATGCAGCTGGAAGACAGGGCATCCCAGTCCATGTTATTGCGTGACTGCGCAGATATCTGCGGCCTGACGGCAAGCTTCGCCGCCCGTGATGCCATTTACGCCAGAAATGCAGCCGCTTTATGTGCTGATATATGTCAATCCTGCGCCATGGAATGCTTAAGACACCCGGATGAAATGTCCCAGCACTGCGGCATGGTATGCCTTAATTGCGCAAAGCATTGCAGAACTTTTGCATCCATGGGAGTACCGGAGAGGAAAAGGCGGAGAGAAACGAAATATTAATCCGGAAAGACTGTACACTAATATTGAACCGCTCCTGTCAGATAGGAAGCTGCTGAATTTTTTGAAGGGTACTTGCCCCGCAGCCTCCTGGCAGACAGGGAACGGTTCAGTTTGTGCATAGCCCCTTTTTCTTATATTTCTTTTGATTTTTAAAGTGGTTTTTGAGGCAGCCTGATTATAAATTCCGTACCCTGTCCATACTTACTGGTTACATCTATGGTGCCTTCATGGGCTTCAATAATTGCCCTGGTAATCGTTAAACCTACCCCGGCTCCGCCGGTCTGGCGGTTCCGGGATTTATCCGCACGGAAAAACCGCTCAAATATGTGGGGCAAATCTGCTTCATCAATACCGATACCGGTATCTTTTATCCGCACGAATATATTATTGTCTTCTTTTTCTGTTTTGATTGTTATTTCACCGTCTTCCCCGGTGTATTTTAATGCATTGGACAGCAGATTATGAAAGACCTGGCTCATTTTATCCTGATCCGCATGGATAAGTATCGGTTCCTCCTGATAATTGACTTTAATGTTTTTTAACAGGAAGTCACTTTCATAATTATTCAGAAGTCTTACTATCAGCCTGGTTAAATCGAATTCTTCTTTATACAGGAGTACATTTTCATTCTCTACTCCGGACAGGTTTTCAATGCTGCCGATTAATTTCTTTATCCTTATAATTTCTTCATAACAACTGGTCAGCCTTTCTTTATCCATGGCCCAGATACCGTCCAGCATGGCTTCCATATGGCCCTGAACGCAGGTCAGAGGGGTCTTAAGTTCATGTGCAACATCCTGGGTCAGTTGGTTCCTTAATTTATCCTTATGTTCCAATGCATCGGACAGTTCATTTATGGTTTCAATTAATATCTCAATTTCTTTGGTATGGGAGACATCCTCCAATCTCTCTTTGTATTTTCCCTCGGAAAGGGATAGGGCTTTTCTGGCTATTTTATTTAATGGATTGCTTATTCTTACCGACATAAAAATGCCCAGGGCAAAAGCGATTGCCAAAGAACAGACACCGGTAATCAAAAACAGGGAATTCAGGGCTTTTATAAAAATCAATTCCTCATCATTGAAATAATACGGTCCGACAAAACCCGTGGTGAGGGTGCCGATCTGCAGGTCATCCAATACGATAGGATAGGTTTTTTCCTGGTATTCACCGTTCCATTTATCGGAATAACTGTACATGTTGGCCCTCATATCCATTATCATCGCCTGACATAATCCGTTATTATGTTCATAAGCGGACCAGACCTTCTGTTTCTTATTATCTTTGATTACGATAACCATGCCGTTTTGTAAGGCGTTCATTCCTATGATTTCAAGATAGCCTGTATTCCAGGTCCGTTCATTTTCATATTTCATCTTGATCAAATCAATGATTTCCGTAGTTTGCTTTTCCCGCCTTTGGATCACATAGTTTTCAAACTGCCTTTTTAATCCCATATTAGCCGCCAGGCTGGTAAGTCCCACAACTACCACCACAATAAAGATATAAGACAGAGTTAATCTACTTCGTAAAGTAAAGGTCAACTCGACTCACCCCCAAACCGGTAACCGATGCCGCGGATGGTACGGATGTAGGTACATTCCTTGGGATTGTCTTCAATTTTGGCGCGGAGGTTTTTAATATGGGAATCTATGGTCCTGTCATAACCAAAAAAATCACCGTCAAAAGCTACATTGATCAGTTCTTCCCTGGTAAAAACCTTATTCGGCCTCTTGGCCAGTGTAATTAAGATTTTATATTCACTTGGAGTCAGATAAATCGTGGCACCTGCTTTCTTAACTGTATAATCCGTCGTATTAATAACCAGATCCCCGTGGTGCAAATTCAGTACCTCCGTACTTTCGGCCTCAGCCGTAACCCTGCGTAACAATGCATTGACCCTGGCAACCATCTGTCTTGGACTGAAGGGTTTGGTCATATAATCATCGGCACCAATATCCAGACCGTTAATTATGTTTTCATCACTGCTTTTTGCAGTCAGCATAATAATCGGTACTTTTGAACTTTTTCTGATTTCTTTGCAGACTTCTTCCCCGGTTATATCGGGTAACATTAAATCCAGCAATATTAAATCCACCTTCTGATGGCTGAATATCCGGAGTGCTTCCCTTCCTGCAGACGCCTTATATACTTCATAACCGCTGTTAAGAAGATAGGATTCTATAAACTCCACAATCTTTATTTCATCTTCCACCACAAGAATTTTTTTTGACTCAAAGCCCACACGATCACCTCTTTTTCGGACTGTTCAATTTACAGCAGTCCATCCTCTCTTTACCGTATAATTCTTCATTTTCTTTCGCCATTTGCAAGAGAAATTTATGAATCGCTTTTTTTAATTTTTTCAACATGATTATTTTCCCCTAAATGAGTACGGATATTCCCATTCCGTTTTGCTGATGCTCTTTTCCGGCCGGACTTTTTTAGCGGCAGGGCACGGTCTCCTGTTGCATAAAATCAAGAAAAACACCCATTCCGATTCCGGCATTCCATAGAATACCCTGGCTCAGCCTCAGTATACTACAGATTACCCTCCTTCACAATGGGTGCAAAATATTAGTTTAAGTCAAAGGGCTTTAACAGTTTATCCACTTCTACCATTTTACCCTTACCGTTATCCACTTTTACTTTCCCGAATACCCATCCTTCTACTTTTGCCGTATCTACACCGGCATCGATAAAGGGTTGGGGATTTAATACAAATACCATATCCTTGTCATTTTTACTCATATCCTTTGCCCATTCGAACATATTCCCATTCCCAAGTGCAATTCCGTAATGGTCAAGCTGGGCGTGATACCCGATAAGTTTCCGGTTGGTATCTACGATTTTCTGAAAAGTATCCGTGGGAGTTGCTTCACCAGAGTAGGTAAATCCATCCTGGCTGAATTCATAGGCCATCCTGACCTTTCCAGTTCCAATATCATAGGAATATTGGTCGGACGGCAGTTTAGCGGGATCCAGGCCGGCACTAAGAAACGGTGCCGCATCAAATTCCACTGCCGCATCCGGAACATCACTGCCAAAATCCTTGCTCCATTCAAAAGTTTCGCCGGCAGGGGAAACTAAAACCCAGGATTGTTTACTTTCATCAAAGCTTACCTTGTCTCCCAGTTTATCTACCAGGGAATCAAAGGATGTTACTGCCGTTTTACCGATTACGTCAGCCTGGTCACAGGCAGACAGTACTCCTGCCAGGACAAATACGGACATAAGTATGGCTATTTTTTTTCTGAGCATTTATATCCTCCATTCATATCAGAGCACTCCCGGATACCCTGTGGACAAGGCAGGCTTCCGGGAGGCCTGTTTTTTTATTTTAATTATACTGATTTGTAAGGCTTGAATCTCTTTAACCTTAATGCATTGGATAATACGGAAACCGAGCTTAATGACATGGCTGCCGCCGCCAGGATAGGGTTTAATTTCGGTCCCCCAAAGGCAAATAATATGCCTGCTGCTACGGGAATACCCGCTATATTATAAGCAAAGGCCCAGAACAGGTTCTGCCTGATATTGCGAATGGTGCTCTTGCTTAACTGGATCGCTGTCGGAACGTCCATTAAATCGCTTCGCATTAATACGATATCTGCCGATTCCATGGCTACATCCGTACCGGAACCAATGGCAATCCCGATATCCGCCTGTGCCAGGGCCGGCGCATCATTGATGCCGTCACCGACCATGGCAACTTTTTTGCCTTCTGCCTGCAGCTTTTTCACCTCATTGGCTTTGTCCTCCGGCAATACTTCCGCTAAAACCCGGTCAATACCAACCTGTTTTGCAATGGCTTCCGCGGTCCTTTTATTATCGCCGGTAATCATGGCTACTTCAATGCCCATCTGATGTAATTTCTGAATGGCTCTCGCACTGCTGTCCTTTACAATATCCGCAACGGCTATAATACCTGCCAGCCGGCTGCCGAAGGATATATACATAGGAGTTTTGCCTTCTGAGGCCAGACGGTCTGATTCTGTCTCAAGGCTTGAAAGATCCACTTCCTGATTCAGCATTAATTTACGGTTACCCAGATATACTACCTTGCCGTCCAGTTCCACTTCAATCCCATGTCCCGGTATATTATTAAACCGGTCAAGCTTAATAATCTCCAGGTTTTCTTTTTCAGCACCTCTTACGATGGCCTCCCCTAAGGGATGCTCCGAACCTTTTTCTGCGGATGCGGCTATCTGTAAGAGCTTCTGCTTATCAATAATATCCGTGGTGATAATGTCGGTAACCTCCGGTCTGCCTTCCGTAATGGTCCCTGTTTTATCAAAAACGATGGTCCGTATCTTATGGGTGCTTTCCAGAGCTTCACCGCCTTTAATCAGCACCCCGTTCTCAGCACCTTTGCCGGTACCCACCATAATGGCCGTGGGAGTAGCAAGTCCCAGGGCGCAGGGGCAGGCAATGACCAGCACAGAAATGAATATGGTCAAGGCAAAAACTTCTCCCTGTCCGCTGATATACCAGGCAAGGGCTGAAATAATTGCTATGGCAAATACGATAGGTACAAAATATCCGGACACAATATCGGCCATCTGGGCAATGGGAGCTTTGGAGCCCTGCGCATCCTCAACCAGTTTCACAATCTGGGCCAGAGCTGTATCACTGCCGACTTTGGTTGCCTTGAATTTAAGCAGGCCGTTTTTATTGATACTTGCTCCGATTACTTTATCACCGGTTTTCTTTTCTACGGGGATACTCTCACCGGTAAGCATGGATTCGTCCACGGAGGAGGAACCTTCCAGTACTTCGCCGTCTACCGGTATCTTTTCACCGGGTTTTACCAAAAGGATATCTCCCACTTCAACTTCTTCTATGGGCATTTCTATCTCTCTGCCGTCCTGGATTACAATTGCGGTTTTCGGAGCGAGGCCCATAAGCTTTTTGATGGCTTCGGAAGTTTTTCCTTTGGATACTGCCTCCAGGGATTTTCCTAAAAGGATCAGTGTTATGATCACACCGGCGGTTTCAAAATACAGATCCTCCACATGTCCGAATTCTCCGGTAGCAATCCGGTAGGTGGAATATATACTGTACAATACGGCAGCTGAAGTTCCCATAGCAATTAAGGAGTCCATATTGGGACTTCTTCTCAGGATGGCACGGAAACCGATGGAATAAAATTTATTGCCGGCTATCAGCACCGGAATAACCAGGATTAATTCCACCAGTGCGTAAATCAGCGGATACTGCATAGGGTCAAGTCCTCCCGGGAAAGGAAGGTTTACAAAACTTATCATGGGTACCATGGCAATATACAACAAAGGTATGGAAAATACGGCGGATACGATAAATTTTGTCCAGAGAGTTCTTATCTCTTTCTGCTTTCTTATTCTGTCTTCATCGGTTTTACTTCCCACCTGGGCGTCCAGTGCTTTATAGCCTGCTTTCGCGATGGCATCCTTAATCTCGGATAAACGGATTTTCTGAGGGTCATACTTTATGGTGGCTCTCTCCGTAGCAAAGTTAACGGCTCCGTTTTCCACACCTTCCAGTTTCCCTACAGCTTTTTCGATTGTCCTTGCGCAGGCCGCACAGGTCATTCCTGAAATGGCCATGGTAATTTCCTTGGCTTTCGTTTCCTCCAAGGCATGATAACCGGCCTTTTCCACGGCGGATTTAATCAGCTCCGTATTTACCCTGGCATCATCGTATTCTAAATGCAGCTTTTCCGTGGCAAAATTAACATTGGCCGTTGTTATGCCTTCCAATTTTCCTACTGCCCGTTCCACGGCTTTGGCACAGGCTGCACAGGTCATACCTGTTATTTTAAGTTGTTCTGTTTTCATATAAACTCCCATCTGTGCGCCCTGGCGCACGTATAAATCAGGATGATGAAAAAACTGCTTTTGTTTTTTCAACCTAAACTCCATAACTTATTACATCTGTTATTCATGTAATTCTGCCGGTCAAAGCGGATATTCTTTTTCCGCTTTGCTGCATGTTGATTCTTTACCTTATTTCTTTCTTTTCCTCTTCTTTACAGCAGCTTTTATGCTTGCCTCCCCGGAACATGCTAAACATCATGACACCCATCATAATCGGACAGATCAGGGAAGATAAACCGGAGATAAATACATTCGCCCCGGCATTCGTAATATTTAAAAGCGGCAAAATTGCTATAATTAATATCGGAAGTAAACAGCAGATTCCCATCATTCCCAAATGCTTTAACGGACTGTGTCTGTTCCCCTCATTATCGGAAGTACCATTATTACTGTTTTTGTTAAAAAACATAGAATTTCCTCCTATCCTATTGGAATACTAATTTAGTAAGTAAAATAGTAACAGAGGATTATGGAGTTTTTATGGATATAATTTAATATATTTTATCAAGAAGGTTTTCTTCCTTTATTTACTGCCCATTCCACCAATGGGAGGTAAATTTATCTTTAATATATTAACAACTGCATTTTCACATTTTAACCTTAATAATAATATGTATTTCATCCTTACAGGATATACATATTATGCCTGCATTATATTTCTTTTACAGACTTTACCTGTCATTACGGCAAACCTGTAAAACGGCAATCAGCGCCACACCCACGTTGGCAAGAACCGCTTCCCGCATGGTTGCCAGTACGACATCCGCAGCTTCAATGGCGGCATCCGAACCCAAACCGCCCATGGCGACCCCGGTGTCGGCTCGGGCAAGAACCGGGGAATCATTGATTCCGTCCCCAACAAAGACCAATTTTCCTTTGGGTGCCTTTTGCTTATCCAGCAGTTCCAGATTATAAACTTTCTCATCCGGAAAAATTAAGTACTCAGGACAAAATTAATACAAATTTAGTTTACTGGTGAAAGAAAATATAGTACAATAAAGTACCAAAGTATAAAGTTGTAAAATTTAGAAAAAATAGAGAAGAGTGGAAGATCTGTTCTTATTTTTATAAAATTTATGAAAGAGGTGTTTTTATATGTGGTTTTCAAAATCTACGGAGGAAATTTTTAAAGAGTTAAATGTTAGCCCTTTAACCGGCCTTGCCAGTGAAGAAGCGAAAGCTCGACTTGATAAGTACGGTATGAACAAGCTAAAGGGCAAGCCGAAGAAAAGCCTGATTTCGCTTTTCTTAGCCCAGCTTAAGGATATGCTGATTTATGTGCTTTTGGGAGCTGCTGTAATTACACTGTTTATTGGTGAATACGTGGATGCCGTTATTATCCTTTTGGTAGTAATACTAAATGCGGTAATTGGCGTTATACAGGAAGCTAAGGCTGAAAAGGCTGTGGAAGCCCTCCAGCAGATGACTACCCCAAGATCCTTGGTCCGCCGTGACGGGGAAGTAAAGGAGATTAATTCGGAAGAAGTTGTTCCGGGCGATATTATAATATTGGATGCCGGACGTTATATACCGGCGGATTTAAGGCTGGTGGAGAGTGCCAACCTGCAGATTGAAGAATCTGCCCTGACCGGGGAATCCCTCCCCTCATCTAAAGAGGCGGCTAAGATTTTGGAAGACCCCAAAACCCCAATTGGTGATAAAGTGAATATGGCCTTCATGTCGACCCTTGCTACCTACGGCCGGGGGGAAGGCGTTGTGGTTGCCACCGCCATGGATACGGAAATCGGTAAAATAGCAAAAATCCTGGAAGAAGATAATAATGAAATGACACCTCTGCAAAAAAGGCTGGATGAACTTGGCAGAATCCTGGGTTTCATTGCCATTGGTATCTGTGTTGTTATATTTATTATTGCAATCCTTCAAAAGAGAGACCTGTTTGAAATGTTCTTAACTGCCATAAGTTTAGCCGTTGCCGCTATTCCGGAAGGTCTGGCCGCCATTGTTGCCATTGTACTGGCCCTTGGCGTAACCCGGATGTCTAAGATCAACGCTATTGTAAAAAAATTGCCGGCAGTGGAAACCCTGGGCTCCGTTAACATTATATGTTCCGATAAAACCGGTACCCTTACCCAGAACAAAATGACCGTGGTAAAGCAATACACTCTTCATAACTTAAAAGATATTCCTCTGGATGATTTAAAGCCCTTACAGGCCGCAAAGGATGAAACGGAATTGGTCAAATCCCTGGTCTTATGCTCCGATGCTACCTATGAAAACGGCCAGGGCACCGGGGATCCTACCGAAATTGCCCTTATCCTGTTAGGGGAACGGTTTAATCTGTCCAAAGCCGCATTAAATGCCAAACATAAAAGGGTTTCCGAAAAGCCTTTTGATTCCGACCGGAAGTTAATGTCAACCTTAAATGAGGAAGGCAGCGGTTACCGGGTCCATACCAAAGGTGCCATTGATAATTTACTCAGCATTTCGGCTTCCGCCCTTGTAAATGGCCAGATTGTACCTTTATCGGATGCATTAAAAGCAGATTATTTAAGAATTACGGAAGAAATGTCGAATGATGCCTTAAGGGTTCTTGGCGTTGCTTATAAAGATACCGCCGAAATAACCGAACCCGATGATATGGAAAAGGACCTGATCCTTATAGGCCTGGTAGGTATGATCGATCCTCCGAGGCTGGAAGTCAGAGATTCCATCCGGGAAGCCAAATCCGCAGGCATTACGCCTATCATGATCACCGGGGATCATAAGAATACGGCTGTTGCCATTGCAAAGGAACTTGGGATAGCAGCCTCTATTAACCAGAGCATAACCGGTGCAGAAATCGATGGTTTATCCGATGAGGAATTTTCGGCAAAGATTAACGACTACCGGGTATTTGCAAGAGTATCCCCGGAGCATAAGGTTAAAATTGTACGGGCCTTTAAGTTACACGGAAATATCGTTTCCATGACCGGTGACGGCGTAAATGACGCCCCTTCCTTAAAATATGCGGACATCGGCGTAGCTATGGGTATCACCGGTACGGATGTTGCCAAAGGTGCCAGTGACATGATTTTAACGGATGATAATTTTACTACCATTGTTAATGCAATTGAAGAAGGCAGGAATATTTATAATAATATCAAGAAATCCGTTATATTTTTATTATCCTGCAATTTGGGGGAAGTAGTTACCATTCTTGCCTCCATCCTGTTCTTCTGGCCGGTTCCGTTAATGCCCACACAGATATTGTGGATTAACTTAATAACCGATTCCCTGCCGGCCATAGCACTTGGAATTGATCCCGGTGATAAGGATGTCATGAAGAAAAAACCCAGGGATCCAAAGGAAAGCTTTTTTGCAAAAGGTGCCGGAGTCAGGGCAATTATTGGCGGCGTCTTAATCGGTATCCTGACCTTGACGGCTTTCTACTTCGGACTGGCGGAACACGGCTACAGCCTTGGAGCAGCCGATATACCGGATGAAGTATTGACTTATGCCAGAACCATGGCCTTTGTTGTGCTTGCCGCTTCCCAGCTGTTTTATTCCCTGACCATCCGGAATTCAACCAAATCCATATTCCAGATTGGGTTGTTTTCCAATAAGTACCTGATCGGTTCCATTGTTGTGGGAATCATCCTGCAGTTAGCGGTAATCTCCATACCCTTCTTAGCGAATGCCTTTAAAGTGCATAATATAAGCTTAAGGGACTGGGGAATCGTCATATTATTTGCTTTGGTACCCCTTGCCGTAAATGAAATCATTAAACTATTTACCAGGGTTGCCGAAAGGAATGAAGGAAAATAAGTTATCGGTTCAGACACAGAAACAACCTGAAATTCGGGCCTTTTTATAATCCGAATTTCAGGTTGTTTCTTTCAGATAGGTTTCCGATGTAATAGCAAAAGCATGCAGCAAAGCAGAATGCGGATATCCGCTTTGACTAAGCCTTTTTAACGGAAACTGGTATTTAAAGCCTTTAACAGGGTACGGATATCGCGGTAGTGATGGGTTACCGGGCTCACCGGCCGTTTCATTCCCATCAGGGTGTATACGGCGATTCTGGCGGCACGTATGGAGAATTCCTCCGTGAAAACCATGTCCTCGGGAATTTCAACAAACTGGCTGATGAATCCTAAATTCGTGGAACCTTCCGGTACTACCTTAGGACGGTCAGCCATAGCCCTTGGCTGGAACTGGGAGTCAATGTAGGGCATCATACAGGGAATTACATTCACTACATCCTTTAATATCTCCTCTGTTTCCTCTTCAAAATGCAGATGATGCAGTAATTCAACCAGTATCTCCCTGCCGGTACAGTCGCGCATCGGCTTTTTCACATAATCCCCCGGTTTATCCGTATATAAACCATACCCCCAGAAGATCGTCTGATTCTCCGGCTGGTTCTTAAAGTGGGGCTGTACTGCTACAACGATAGACATTCGCCAGTTTGAATCCTTAAAAGTCATAAGGGCGCCGCTGCCGGGAACATTCCGGGAGTAGGCCTCTATTTTTTTCAGCAGCTTATTACCGTTAAGGGTTACGGTAAAGGACTCCCAATTGGTTTCCTCCGGATTGCCAAAGAATGGTTTCGGATTGCCCAGACCGGGTCTTTTGCCTGCTATTCTGGCCCAAAGGTCACCGGATACGGGATTATCTGCCCTGTAAGGTGCCGGGGTATTAAAATCCCCCAAGGTGGCGCAGTCGGTCATACAGCCGTTGGTAACAATACAAAGATCCCCTTCATGAAGCTGTATCATGCCCTCTCCCTTATTATCCTTATAATGTATTGCGGTAACGGTAATTTCCTCCGCTTCTTCGAAGTCCAGATCGGTTACCGTACATTTTAATGAGAAATCTACCTGATGATTATCAAGAAAAGCCTTTAAGGGCAATATGACGGAATCATATTGGTTATACGGGCTTCTGGTAACCCCCTCCAATGTTTCGATCCGGGAGAATTCAAACATCATGCGGTACATATATCTCCGGAATTCAAATAAACTGGACCACTCCTGGAAAGCGAAAGTAGTCTGCCACATATACCAGAAATTCGTCTCAAAGAACGGACGCTTAAACCAGTCGGAGATTTTCAGATTATCCAGTTTTTCTTCCGGCGTCATTAACAGTTTGAGCATGGCCATACGGTCTGCCTGGCTAAAACCCATACTTTTTACATCCAGTATTTCACCTTTTTGATTAATCAGACGGGCATTGGAATGGGTGGGATGGGCTTGGTCAAATTCCAATATTTCCTGGCTGACGGATACACCTTCTCTCTCAAGGGACGGGATGGAATAAAACAAATCCCAGAAATTTTCATAGGTTTCTTCATTCAGCATCCTCCCCCCACGGCATACGAATCCTTTCTCCGGAGTTCCGATTCCGTCATTGGAACCGCCTAATATGGGCATACTTTCCAGTATATGAATATTTTGACCTTCCATATTGCAGTCGCGGATAAGGTAAGCCGCACCGGCCAGGGAAGCAAGTCCTCCCCCTATGAAATATACCTGTTTGCCTAAACTATCTTTCTGCATGATAATTACCTCCTGATCATGATTTGGACTATTTTTATGTTCTTTACAGTATGCATTGTAATCCCATTCAGAAAGCTGCGCCATAGACAAAGCAGGCAGTATGCCCAAAGTTTATACACACTGCCTGCTTTGTCTAAATTAATATATTTTTTTCAATCATACTTCATATTTTATTAAAGCCTTACGGATATCTCCCTTAATCAGCTTGCTGATTTTATCAATGATTTCCTCAGGGGCTTCCCTCATGCCGTTCCGGATCCATTCCATCACAATTCCTACAAAAGCATATTTGTAAAAATCTGCAATAAAATTCTTATTTTCCTCCGACACCTTCATTCCTTCTGCCTGCTCGTTCACCACATCAATCAATAACTTATAAACTTCGTTGTACAAAAACCGCTCCAGGTGATCCCGTCCTATGGAATGGAAGGTATTTACGACCAAAGGCTTATTCTCCTGGACATAGTAAAATACCCGTAAAAATCCCTCCTGCCAGCTGTCGTAGGTTTTCTTGCCCTCCAGTATCTTCATGCCTTCCGTAATGAATATCCATTCCACCAGGCTATAGATATCCTGATAGTGATAATAAAAAGTCTGGCGGTTTACCCCGCAGTCCTCCACAATATCCTTGACCGTTATTTTATCCAGGGTTTTATAGTTTAAAAATTTTTTTAATGATGTTGCAAGAGCATTTTTTGTAATCTGTGACATATTTTATACCTCATTTAAACACGAAAGAATATTTCCACCAGCGCGTCATGTACGTCATGCACATCCTGCCTGAAAGGATTTTTATTTAAAAGGTAATTTGAGAAACTTCCTTTTAAATGAAAAATAGTTATCCATAAGTCCCTGCTTTTGGAAAACTATCTTCTTGAAGTCTTAATATTATGCCATTGATTATTTCCAGCTTGATTATAACAGAGTATGCCTGACATTGCAAGTAATACTCTATTAAGGTTTGTGTCAAGCACTTATTGGCAATGCCTCATTCAGTTTCTCTTGGTATGATTTGGGAAGTAGGGATTTTTCTCTACTTCCTTTTTTACTTTTGCCAATGATAATTATACACTAACTCTGCTAAGTCTCAGACAAACGCATGAAGGATTGTTACCCAAAAAGTCCAATTTAGACTATTGAATAAATATAAACGTATATATAATCATAATTTAGTTTTTTATGACTTTCTGGGTGACAATCAGGAAGGGAAACTATTCCGGGAGGGAGGTGCCTTTTTCATTATACACTTCACTGCCGGGGTTCTTTAACAATAATCCTTATAATAATATATAATATAGGTTTAAAAATGGGAGAAGAGAAATGGAGTATAAAATCACGGATCCGTCAGATTTATTAAATAAACACGGAGAATTAATCCAGAGAGGATATGCGACCTCACCCCTATTAAGGTATAACAGGGCAGATGCGGCTTACAAGCTCCGCCTGAAAGAATGGGATTACTATTTGATCTGCAACGAAGATTCCGCTTTTGCACTTACCCTTGGAAGTACTTCCCGTATCCTCCTGCTTAGTGTGACCCTGGTTGATTTTAAGAATATTTCAGAACAGGCTAAAAACGTGGTTAAAATTGTTCCCGGGTGGATACTGCCTGAATCCTCCCTTACCGGAGATATTATTTATAAAGACGATAGTGTGAATTTAAGTATAACACATGAAAACCAAAACCGTAAAATCTCATTATTTATAAAAAATTTCACTACAGGTTCAGACCTTACCGCCTCCATTCTCCTGACCGGTGAACCGGAGGATTCCATGGTCATTGCCACACCTTTTAGGGAAAATGATAAGTTTTTTTATTATAACCGTAAAATAGTCGGCATGGCTGCAGCCGGTTATGTCATTTTAAAAAACACCGGTTATTCCTATCTTCCGGTAAATTCCTTCGGTCTTCTGGATTGGGGGCGCGGAATATGGCCCTATAAAACCACCTGGTACTGGAGTGCGGCCCAGGGTTTCATTGATGGCAGCCCTTTTGGCTTTAATCTTGGCTATGGTTTCGGAGACACGTCAAAAGCCACGGAGAATATGCTGTTCTTAAACGGAAAGGCAAGTAAATTGACAAAAGTAAAATTCCGGATACCCAAAAATGACAGGAAAGAATATGAATTTATGAAACCCTGGCGGATTATTTCAGAAGATAAACGGTTAGACCTGGTCTTCCAACCGCTCTATGACCGGAATTTAAATTTATCCGCAGCTTTACTTTCCACCAGCCAGCATCAGGTATTTGGCAGATTTACCGGAACGGCCGTTCTCGATGACGGTCAAACCATTTCATTACATGACTTTTTCGGATTTGCCGAAAGAGTTCAAAACAGATGGTAAATATGCAGCCCGTTTACAGCAGCAGGGTGCGGATATCCTCTAAGAACTGACTTATGGCTTCTTTATTCATACTGTAATAGATCTTATTCGCATCCTTTTCAAGCTTGATCAGGTCTGCCGATATTAAACCGTTCATGTGGTAGGATATGGTGGAGGTAGACAGATTAAGTGCACTTGCTATTTTAAACCCATAAGCCGGTTTATCCTTTATTAACTTCAGTATTTCAAATTTACTTTTATCACTGAGGAGCTTCAGTACCGTATTTAATTTTTCGCCGTCAACTTCGGAAGGTTTATAAGACAGGCTCGAATCTAAAATAACTCCCAGGCGGATCTTATCCGGTTTTTTATCCTCCTCGTCATTAATACTTAAGGATATGGACAGGGGCCGGAACAGGGAAGGAATAATAACAGTACCTTCCCCGCCGTATTGCCATACAACATTGGTGTATTCCTGCAGCTCCTTTAAGAAATCGGTACCCGCTGCGTAGTCCGCCCAGTAATCATAAAATTCCTGCTCCAGACCATTTATATCGTTCCGGCATTCCTCCATTAACCGGATTGTCTTGTCAAAAATATTGCAGACTTCCTTTAAATGTGTATCATGGTCAATAAAGGCCTGGGCTATTTTCCACTTATCCTCTGTGGTCAAATCTGCCTTATCCATAATACGCATTAAATCTTCAAATGTATCAACTCCACTTTCATTACCGGAATTGCCTATGCTGCAATATTGGGATAATACATCACTAAAGTCTTTCACTAATTCTGCATTGCTTTTCTCCCTGGCTGAGGTCATATATTCCTGCAGGGTTTCAAAACGGGTTTCCGTATAGATGGGTAAAAGGTAGTTCGACAGGCTTAGTTTGGAATTACCGATTTCTTTAAAGTAAAATTCCAGTTTATTTTTCTCAATTCTCATATTATCCGTTACATGATTATATATTTTGAGGATTTGTCCGTATCTTTTATCAAATAATTCCTTGCTGTAAGTAAACTTCCGGTAGCTTTCCTTCATCATTTTTTCAAATGTAATTGAATTTACATGAATAAATAATAAGATATTCGCTTCCTCTACATAATTAATTTCTTTCTTGATCATTAGCTGCATGGCTTACACCCCGTATCATCAAATTATAATAATATATAATAGCAGGTCTTTGCAGAAAACAAAAGTTATATTTTCCGTACGGACAAAATCTTTCTGCCTCATTTATCCTTATTCAAATTTTACCTTTTTAAAGTATACTATTACAAAAATTACAAGTCCCAATCCTCCCACCATATAAAATATATTTGATAAGGGAACGAGTTTTGTAAGGATACTGATTCCAAATGAAGCGAATGGAATCGTACATACACAGCCGGAACTCATAATGGCACCGGCCCTGGCCAGATATCCGGTTTCAATCCGTTTCATAAACTGTACATGCAGGGCAGACAAAAGTAATGATAACCCACAGCCCGTAACAAAAGAGGTAACAGCGCAGATGACATATAAAAATATTTTATATGTATTCAGATATCCGCAAAATACAAGAATTATATAATAGAGGCTTAAGGAGATACCGCCTGTAAATACCATCGTTCTGGTATCCATCTTTTTTGCAGCATATGGATATAAAGCAGAGCCAATCCCCAGTCCAACCGTTAAGGCAATCGACAGCACTGACAGCATAAACTCTCCCTGCATTAAGATATTTTTCACTAACGGTGCCTGCAAAGAATTCAGGGGAACAAGGATTGCGTTGGCAGCCATTGCAAGTAATATAAAGTTTAAAATAACCCGGTTCTTCTTAAGATAGCTTAATCCGCCTTTTAAAGTTTCAAAATATTCTTTAACCTTAATTTTCTGATTGGAGCTATTATCTTCCCCGGTTTTGATAAAAAGAATAATAAGCGCCGATCCCCAGAAGGTAATCGCATCAATAAAGATTGCGGTCTGGGTACCAAAAAAAGCAATAATGGCACCGGCCGCTGCCAAACCCGCCAGTTCAATGATATTCGTCAGGGCTGAATTTAAGGATATGCCGAAGTCGTAACATTTTTTATCCAGGATTTTAGGCAGGACCGCCGTACCCGCAGGCCCTCTGAAAGCCTCCGCACCCGAGATTACCAGGGTTGTTCCAAGAAGTATCCAGGGATTTAATATATGGAAAATAAACATGGCTGCGATCAGGCTGACACAAATCCCCCGGATAATATCCGTTAATACCATAATGAACTTTTTATTCATATTTTCAACTATAGCTCCGGCAAAAGGCTGCAGAAAAATTGTCGGAACCCGGTTAACCCCAAATATGACAGCCGACCAGGCCGGGCTGTTCGTTAATGAAAATACCAGCCAGGTAAATGCTATGGAATCAATCGAATCCCCAAAGCGGTTTATGACATTGGCAAATATAAGCTTGATATATTCCTTCTGCTCCCAGATATCCCTGTAGCCAATTTTTTGATCGAATCCCGTAACTTCAGTCTCACTCATTATATTTTCCTCCTATGTTCGATATTTATCAAATATGATGTTTAATACATATTAACATTATATTTGATATTCGTCAACTATTCAATTTGATATTCATCGAATATTCAATAGAAGTACTGGTATTTAAATCCAAATGCCGGTTGAGCTTGTATATACAGGTTAGATTCGGCTCATGAAACAATTCCTGCGGCCAATAGGCAAAGGGACATATTGCATTCCGGCTGATACGCCGGACAGCAACATGTCCCTTATAAACTGCATTTTTGGAGCTTAATGAACGCAGCTATAGTAAGAAATATGACAGCAAGCATTTTTTTGCTGGCTTCATAAGTTATCCTCTTTTCTTATTTTGTTTCTATTATGCCGTTAAAATGTTTGAAAGTCTTGTACTTAAAATTAACATTGTTGCTAACATCTTAGATTTGCATAAAACTGATTCTATTGATTGTCTCTGGATTAATCTGTACACTGCAATCAGCATACGATACATATCTTACCAAGCTCTTTCCAGTTTATACCTATAATTCTCCAATATGATTTTTTTGTAATCTGTAACGTCATCAATTTTATCCTTCCAGCCATTGGTCAGCCTGATGGCCTCCACCCCCATACCAACGCGGATTATAAAGCTGCCAAAGATCGTCGTTGATATAACCTGCGGCAGACAGAGCGTCATCAAAACTGCCGTCCTGTATAACGTCGTCCCGAACGATTTCCATTTCCCCGTTCACAAGCTTTTGTTCCTGAAAATAATAATCCCCATTTGCTTCGTTATAAGACAAACTGTTTGTAATCTTGAACTCCCCGTCAACAAACTGATAAATAGTCCACCCCTTGTTGCCCGCTCCTGAACCTCCGGTAGAGTAAATGCATTTTTTCTCCGGATCAAGCGCAGGATTGCAGATGTCGGTAAAGGATTCCGCTTTGGCAAACGACGAGGCTTCCGGATTCCATAGCCAACAATCATACCAGGTATTTGCATGCGCACCGCCAAAACTATTCAAAATAATCACATCTTTATAACCATCGAAATTTACATCTGTAACATGCAGCCCCATGGTGTCCATCATTATATTATAAACATCGTTTCCGACTACAAGATCATGAACAGTCTGTGAAAAGTCCACTGTAAGAAGAGAAAGACCGCTTTCATCGAAGACCTCCAACCCCATAATATAGCCTGTCACCCATTCATCCGCACCTCGTGTCACCCCCGTGGCCGTAAAACGGTACTTCGGCATATCTTCGCGCAAGCTGGCGCTGATTTCATAGGTCACATCCTTGTACCCCCCGCTGCGCAAATCCGCTAAAAGCTGCTTGTCGCTGCCGTCTATATTCATGGAATAGATATTCGCTCCGGTTATCGTATAGTAAATCCGGCTATCCCCGACAACAAGCCACTCCGCGCTATCGTCGGACAGGAGTTTCCTGTCACTGCCATCCGTATTTATGCTGTAGATTTTATTTTCCTTTCCATTCTGGTAATAAATCCGGTTGTCAACCACATTTATGCTTAACCCATAGTCATCGTTCAGTTTATGCCTGCCGCTGCCATCGGTTCTGATGGCATAAAGTCTGGAATCGTCGTTCTCATTGTTATAATAAAACCAGCCGTCTGCCACAGCCATACGATAAGGGCGGTCATCGGTCAGCTTTATTCTGTCGGTCCCATCAGTTTTTACACTGTAGATCCCCTTACTGCCGCTAAAATCACCGTAATAATAAATCCGGTCATCCACCACCACATTCATATATAAGGAAATGTCACCATTCATTTTTTTCCTGTCACTTCCATCGGTGTTCATGCTGTAAAGCGTAGAATCGTCATCCCAATTGCTATAATATATCCTGTCGCCGGCGACATTAATATTCCTGGAATCATCCTCGTTTAACTTTTGTTGCCCTCTGCCGTCGGTATTCACGGCATAGATCTTCCCGTCTTTCCCATTTTGGTAATAAATCCGGTCTCCGGATACATAGAACCATGACGTCCAATCGTCGTTAAGCTTGCGGTTATCACTGCCGTCGGTATTTATACTATAAAGTGTTCCATTATCATAGCTGTTAGAATAATATATCCTGTCGCCTTGAAACGCACAATCCCCGCAGTTATTTACAACCTTTGATGTGACTTCCGAGGGGTCTGAGGGCGCAGTGTCCGGTTCTGACGTTACAGGGACTGCGGACGGTTCGGTATCGCTTGCTTCATTTTTCGGGGTATTGACTTCTGCTTCAGCAGGTTTCCCGCTTTGAGTTCTGCAACCGCTGAAACTTAGAATAGATAAGAGAACTGTAAAAATAATCACACTTTTTTTCATACCTGCTCCTTTTTAATAGAGATGACCATCCTGATAACTATTACATATTATAGCCATAACGCACTTTCCGCACATCGAGTCTGGTACCTCCTTGGCGTCAGGGTATATTTTCAATAATTTCGACGCTCAACCTTTCTTTTTTATAAATCAGCTATACCAATTATAACATGACAACTCTCATTTTTCTATTTCTCCGTCCGTTGCAGCAGAACACAACTTTCTGTATGCACGCTGTGGGGGAACTGGTCCACTGCCTGTACCTTTTTCACTTCATATCCCCTGTCGCTTAAATACCGCAGATCCCTTGCCAGGGTTGCCGGGTCACAGGATACATATACCACTCTTTTGGGTGCCATCCGGACAATGGTATCAAGCAGGCTTTCTTCACAGCCTTTCCTGGGCGGGTCCACCACAATGACATCCGCATATATACCGGCTTCCTTATATTTTTCCGGCAGAACCTCTTCTGCTGCCCCAACAAAGAATTCGGCATTCATAATATGATTGATTTCTGCATTCCTTTTCGCGTCTTCGATGGCCTGGGGAATGATCTCCACCCCATATACCTGCTTTGCCCTTCCGGCTAAAAATAAAGATATGGTGCCGATACCGCAGTATAAGTCCCATACCACCTCATCCCCATGTAAATCCGCATAGTTAAGGGCCGTTTCATACAATATTTTAGTCTGCCTGGGATTTACCTGATAAAAAGATAACGGTGAAATCTGGTATTTTATATCGCCGATGTAGTCCGTAATAAAGGGCTGCCCCCAGAGGTTTATGACTTTGTCTCCCAGGATTACATTGGTTTTGGATGTATTAACATTAAGGCTTATACTGGCCATCCCTGTTATTTTTCTTAACTCCGCTATCATCTTTTCCTTATGGGGAAGGTCACTGCCGTTAACAACCATACACACCATGATTTCACCGGTAACAAAACCAACCCTGGTCAATAGGTGGCGCACCAGTCCCTCATGGTTTTCTTCATCATAGATACTGATCCTGTATTCTTCCAGAAAGTTCCGCAGGATTTCAATTATCTTATCGGTTTCTTTTGTCTGGATATGGCAATGGGAGGTATCAATGATGGAATGGGTGCCTCCGGCATAAAAACCGATCAGTACTTTCCCGTCTTTATTCCTGCCGACCGGAAACTGGGCTTTATTCCTGTAATAATAAGGCTCGTCCATTCCGATAATCGGTTCTAAGGTTATCTCCCCCTTAAAACCGCCTATTCTCTCCAGGCAGTTCTTCACCTTGTTCTGCTTATATTCCAGCTGGCGTTCATAATTAAAATGCTGCAGACTGCACCCGCCGCATTTTCCCGCAATGCTGCATCTGGGACCGATGCGGTGGGGGGATGCCTCAATAACTTCCAGCAGCCTGGCATAGCCATAGTTCTTTTTACACTTCATGGCCTTAACCTTTACGGTATCACCGGGCAAAGCGTTCTTTACAAATAAAGTGTATCCCTGAAATTTACCGATACCTTCCCCCTCCGAACCAATGTCTTCAATTTCAATTATCAATTCATCGTTTTTATTTACTAACATTCCGCACTCTCTTTCAATTGTAACCGGACCAAAGGTTATAAGTCCTCAAACCTCTGCCTGTCAAAAAAAGGCAGCCGCAAAATTACAGACTTAATAAACCCGCCGGCTTCCCGCATTCTCCCGGAAAAACCAATCACCTTCGGCCAAGTATTATAGTCTGTAAATTTTGCGGCACCTTCTTAAATTGTCGTTCTCCTGATATTGGAATCAAACAGACGGCTTAATCCCAGCCAGGTCGCCTTCTCGTCCCCGCAGTTTAACAGTTCAGTCATAGTCTGCAGTTTCGCATCCGTATTATCTGCGAAATTTAATGCCAGGGCTTCTATAATAGCCGGTTTCTTGGGAGAACCGTACTCCAGCTCACCATGGTGTGCCAATATACAATGTTTTAATTCCGAAGCCAGCTGCACCGGAAAATTTGGTATGGTCCGGATCCTGGTTCCTATAATTTCAGTTCCGATGTAGATATGTCCTAACAGCTGGCCTTCATCCGTATAATCGTTTTCAGGGAAAGAGGATAACTCCTCCATCTTGCCGATATCGTGAAATATGGCTGCTGTAATTAACAGGTCCCGGTTGATCAAACAATAATTGGCAGCGTAATAATCACAAAGCTTCACTACACTTAAAGTATGTTCCAGTAATCCCCCGACAAAACCATGATGTACGCTTTTCGCTGCGGAATGCTTTTTAAAACCTGCGATAAAAGCCTTATCTTCAACAAAAAAACTTTCTGTCAGCCTTCTTAAATGGGGCTGACCGATGGAGCTTATAAATTTCAGTAATTCACTGTACATCTCATCTATATTCCTGCAGGTAGTAGGTACAAAATCCGCCGGATCATACTCCCCTTCCTGACTTCTCCTGACACGTTTCACATTCAGCTGCAGTGTACCCTGAAAACATATTATCTGTCCGTCAACACGGATATATTCCATAGCGTCAAAATGGTCTATTCCGGCAGACAGTTCCCATATTTTTGCATCCAACGTTCCTGATTTATCCTGTAATAGTAGAGAATAATAATTCTTTCCTGCTTTTGTCTTTAATGTTTGTTTTGTTTTACAGAGATAGGTTTCCGAAACCATTTCTCCATCCCTAAGTTCTCCAATGTATCTCATTTAAATACCCGGCCTTTCTAACTCTTTTCATTCCAAATTAATTTTTATATTCCCATTCGCTTTGTACCGGATGTTCCATTGCTTCCCATTCATTATACATTAGCAGGCTCTGATTTTCAACCAACTTATAAAAAAAGGCCAGGACTTTTATCAGAAATAAAAAGAAAAGACTGTAAGCTTTTAACCGGCATTGAATTTCTGCCTTTCTGGGAACACGGGATTAAATACTTCATTGTGGAAGGCATCAGTGGCATGGGCCTTGAACCCCTTGCCACCTAATAATCGAATGAAAACTTAATATTGAGTGAGAAAATAAAATACGACAGCAACAGAAGTTTTATTCATTCCGTCACTGTCGTATGTTTTCAATTATTAAATATCCGCAGGAAATTCTACCGCTTTCCGTCTTTCTTACCAAGTGTTACATCAAAGTTCATTTCCTGGGACGAGTTTTTTGCATTGCGCCTTATAGTTACCTTGACGGTAGTTTTCGGTTTGCAGGCGGAAATCAGGCTGTTGAATGAGCTGACTGATATAATCTGGGTACCATTGACGGCCAGAATAATATCCCCGTTCTGAAGTCCCGCATCCAGGGCAGGGGAATCCGTTTCCACCTCTGTAATGCATATTCCGTTGGGTATGCCGGCTTGTTCCAGCGCCCCATCGGTCATATCCGTACCTTTGATGCCAAAATAGCTTCTTTCGTACTGATTTACCAGACTTGAGATAATCTGTTTAATTTTCGATATGCCGATTACCGTACTGACATTTTCGTTTGACTCATCCTTTAATTTCTGGGTAATAATTCCGATTACTTCCCCCCGTAAATTCACTATGATCCCGTCACTATTCTCATTATCATGAATATCCGTATTAAATAAGTCAATTACATTATCCGTTATATATTTGCTATGCCCTCTGCTGGTTATTATTCCAAGCTCCATGGAATCCACATAACCGTTGGGGCTGCCCAGTGCCAGAACCGGTGTTCCCACAATAAGGGGATAGGATTCGCCTAAAGTTACCGGCTTTATATCCTCCAGAACGGCTTTCGGAATATCCTCAAGGCTTACGGCTAAAACAGCCAGATTAAGGCCGCTGTCGTAATCCTGAAGTTTCGCTTTAACTTCCAGGCCATCCGTTAAGGACACCTTTATCTGCTTCGCATCCTCTATCCGGTCATAGCTGACCAGAATCAGCAGATCGGCTTCATTATTGGCTATAACCAGGCCTGAAGATAATTTTGATGCCTCATATTCATTATTAAGCAGTACATCTACACCGCTGCTTATGCTTGTTACATTAAGTATGGATTTATCGACCTCATTGGAAATCTCCCTTAAATCCACATAAATATTGTTTAAATCATCTATATCAGCCTGGATATACCTCTCTACCACCACCGTATCCGGGTTATTATCCTCTCCTCCAGGCTTATCCGTATCCGGGTTATTATTCTCCTCCGTATTATTCCCTGCCCCCCCGGTTGGTTCCGGCTGAGGATTTGACGAATTATCTTCCGGTTTGGCGGACGGGAATTCCACCGTCTTTTTATCCTGATATTTTCCTAAAATTTTATTGATCGCAGGCTCGGATATGCATAACACCACTCCGGCTACGACACCAAAAATACATGCCAATACTATCGTCCAGGTTACGGAGTAAAACATTCTTCTGATTTTCAGTTTCTTTTTGGACGCAATCTGTTCTTGAATAAAAGAATACTCTTTTTCATCCTTGTTGTTATCATTTGACATTTCTTTTCTCCTTTAGGACAATCCGTATGCTTATTTTATCATGTACTTATGAACATTATATGAATGATTTGTAAACAAAAGGGGATTTCATAATCAATTTTTAAAATATAGTTTTATTTTTAACGAAAATAAGGTAAAATAAAGTATTAAGGGGCAAATACCTTGTTCCTATAATCGGATGCACGGCGCAAGAGCAGCGCCTTTTAACAGAAGTTAAAAACAGCTTCTGATAAGTTCTACTATAGGAACTAAAAGCATGTTCCTATAGTCGGATGTACGACTCAAAAACAGTGCCTTTTATCGGAAGATAAAAAGCATCTTCCGATAAGTTATATTATATACCATTCTCAGAATTAGGCAATAGATTAATATGGAGGAAGCTTATGAATGAAAAAGCTCTGAAAAAATTAGAATATAATAAAATTATAGATAAATTAACTGCCCTGGCCGGTTCGGTGATTGGCAGAGAATTATGCGCTACTTTGCTTCCAAGCGATGATATAAGTGAAATCAAGGCCCGGCAGAAGGAAACCTCCGACGCCTTATCCCGCATATTCAAAAAAGGCAGCTTAGGGTTCTATGGCCTTCACGATATCCGGGGTTCCATTAAGCGGCTGGAAATCGGATCGACCCTGGGTGCGGGTGAACTTCTGCATATCAGTTCCGTACTGGACGCAGCTCTAAGAATTAAATCTTACGGAGTCAGGGACAATGAAGAAAATACAGGTGACTCCCTGGACGAAATGTTTACCTCCCTGGAACCTTTATCCCCCCTGAACAATGAAATCAAACGCTGTATTATCAGCGAAGAAGAAATCGCCGACGATGCCAGTCCTGCCCTGAAGAACATCCGGCGTTCCATGAAAGTAACCAATGATAAAATTCATGAACAGTTAAATTCCATGGTAAACTCCCAGGGTAACAAAACCTTGCTCCAGGAAAATATTATTACCATGCGAAACGGAAGATACTGTCTTCCCATTAAGCAGGAATACCGCAGCCAGTTTCCGGGCATGATCCACGACCAGTCTTCCTCCGGCTCTACTCTATTCGTGGAACCCATGGCAGTGGTTAAATTAAATAATGATTTAAAGGAACTGGAGATTAAGGAGCAGGAGGAAATTGAAAAAATACTTGCGGACTTAAGCAACCAGGCCGGCCTGGAAACGGAAAAGCTGGATACGGATGTGAAAGTCATGGCACAGCTGGATTTTATATTTGCCAGGGCCGCCCTTTCCAAACAGATGAAAGGTTCGGAACCGGTCTTTAACGATAAAGGTATCATCAACATTAAAAAGGGCAGGCATCCCTTAATTGACCCTAAAAAGGTAGTTCCCATCGACATTACGCTGGGTAAGGATTTTAGCCTGCTGGTTATAACCGGCCCTAACACGGGCGGTAAAACGGTTTCTTTAAAAACTGTGGGTTTATTTACACTTCTTGGCCAGGCAGGCCTGCATATACCGGCTTTTGACGGATCCGAATTAGCCGTATTTGAAGAAGTTTACGCCGATATCGGGGATGAACAGAGTATCGAACAAAGCTTAAGTACTTTCTCATCCCATATGACCAATACCGTATCCATTTTAGAGGAGGCTGATTATAAATCCCTCGTCCTGTTTGATGAATTAGGAGCCGGAACCGATCCTACGGAAGGTGCCGCACTGGCCATGGCGATCCTTTCCAACCTTCATAAAAGGAAAGTAACTGCCATGGCAACCACCCATTACAGCGAATTAAAGGTATATGCCCTGTCAACGGAAGGGGTAAGCAATGCCTGCTGTGAATTTGATATAGAAACCCTGCGGCCTACCTACCGCCTGTTAATCGGTATCCCGGGCAAGAGCAACGCTTTTGCCATATCCTCCAAATTAGGTCTGCCGGATTCCATCATAGAGGATGCCAAAAACCAGATCGGCATTCAGGATAAGAGTTTTGAAGACTTGATCAGTGATTTGGAGAAAAACCGCATTACTATTGAAAATGAGCAGCTGGAAATCAGTAAAACCAAAAGTGAAATCGAGGAACTGCGCCGCCGCCTGGAACAGAAAAATGAAAGAATCGATAACGCCAAAGAAAAAATTATGGCCGAAGCCAGGGAGGAAGCAAGGAAAATCCTCCAGGAAGCAAAAGATTTTGCCGACCGTTCCATTAAAAACTTTAATAAATGGAGCACAGAAGGCGGTATCAGCAAGGATATGGAAAATGAACGGGGAGCCTTAAGAGAAAAATTATCCAGGACCGAGTCAGGTCTTGCGATAAAAAATAATAAAAAATCCAAAAAAACCGCCAAACCTACGGACTTTAAGCTGGGAGACGCCGTTAATGTATTAAGCCTGGGATTAAAAGGTACGATAAGCAGCTTACCCAATGCCAAGGGTGATTTATTTGTCCAGATGGGTATTTTAAGATCCCAGGTAAATATCAGTGATCTGGAGTTAATTGATGAACCGGTAATTACCGGTCCCAATATTAACCGTACCGGCAGCGGTAAAATTAAAATAGCCAAAACAGCAACGATCAGCACGGAAGTCAACCTGATCGGCAAAACCGTGGACGAAGCGTTGTCCATACTGGACAAGTATCTGGATGATGCTTACCTGTCCCATCTGCCCCAGGTTACCGTCATTCACGGCAGGGGCACCGGAGCTCTTAAGAATGCCGTACATTCCCACCTAAAGAGAACCAAGTATGTGAAAGCCTACCGGGAAGGTGCTTTTGGCGAAGGGGGCCAGGGCGTTACCATAGTTGAGTTTGTATAATAAAATATGAAAAATCAAAGCTTATAAAGGAGGATTTATGGCTACAAAACAAAAAATATTAATTGTCGATGATGATGTAAATATAGCCGGATTGATTTCCCTCTATCTGACCAAGGAATGTTTTGATACCCTTATGGTCCATGACGGCGAGGAGGCAATCCTTAAATTTGCAAGCTATCAGCCAAATTTAATCCTGCTGGATTTAATGCTGCCGGGAATTGACGGCTATGAGGTCTGCAGGGAAATCCGTAAAACCTCTTCCATACCTATTATTATGTTATCTGCCAAAGGAGAAATATTTGATAAAGTTCTGGGACTTGAATTAGGAGCGGATGATTATATTATCAAACCTTTTGATTCCAAGGAATTAGTTGCACGGGTAAAGGCCGTCTTAAGAAGGTTCCATCCTGCCGTGACCCAGCCTGCCGAAACAGTTGTAACGGAGCAGACCGGTGATTTTGTGACCTATCCTGACCTTATCATCAATCAGTCCAACTATTCCGTGCTTTACTACGGAAGCACCATAGAAATGCCGCCGAAGGAACTGGAATTATTTTATTTTCTTGCTTCCCATCCGAACCAGGTATTTACCAGGGAACAGCTTTTAGACCATATCTGGGGATATGAATACATCGGGGATACCAGAACCGTTGATGTACATATTAAAAGGCTGCGTGAGAAGATCAAAGACCACGCTTCCTGGAGTTTATCAACGGTTTGGGGCATCGGTTATAAATTCGAAGTAAAAAAATAAAGACGGAAAAAGCTTAAGGAGACCATATGAAACGGTATTTATGGATTAAATTATTGGTTTGTTACCTGTTTTCGGCAGTGTTTATGTTTATACTGCTTAATACATATGCTGCAAACCGTTATGACAAGAAGCTGATAGAAGACAAGAAATCATTGTTATACAATGAAGCTGCATCCATTTCTGCCGAATATATGACCAGCTTTTATGACAATCAATTATCCCTTTCCAATCTTACGACACAGATAAAAACCATAGGGGCAATTCTGGATGCCCGGATATGGGTCGTAAATACGAAAGGTATGGTTATATCGGATACCAAACCGAAAGGGGATAAGGATGAGGCAATTAATGTACTGGATATCGATCCGTATTTCCTGAATGAAACTTTTCACGATCATACGGTGATGAAAGGTGTTCTGTCCGAACCCATGGTAAGTGTGGTTTACGGGGTAATGAATAAATACCAGGTGAAGGTACAGGGCTATATCGTGATGCATTCCTCCTTAAGGGGAATAAAGAATAACGGTACCCAGGTAATTGACATCATAAATATCTGCTTTTTAATATTCCTGGGATTTTTATTCCTGATCTTCGCCTATATCTATTACCTGATGATTATTCCCTTGAATAAATTAAATAAAGCGGCAAGTGAATATACCAAAGGGAACTATTCCTATGCCCTGAAAATGAAGCGGCAGGATGAATATGGAAGCCTTGCCAATTCCATATCCTATATGGCCGGTGAAATCAATAATCTGGACGATTACCAGAAAAAGTTTGTGGCAAATATCTCCCATGATTTCCGCTCCCCCTTAACCTCTATCAAGGGTTATGCGGAAGCTTTGCAGGACGGGACCATCCCTTATGAAATGAAGGATAAATATCTTGGAATTATCCTTTTTGAAACGGAGCGCTTAAATAAGCTGACTACAAGCCTGCTGGCTTTAAACAGCTTTGAAAACCACGGTACGATTTTGGAGATCGTTTCTTTTGACATTAATCACATCATAAAGAAAACCGCCGAGAGTTTTGAAGGTGCCTGTACCGAGAAAAAGATTACGCTAAACCTGATTTTTTCATCCAAAGAAACCCTGGTGGATGCTGACATGAGTAAAATCCAACAGGTTCTTTATAATCTCCTGGATAATGCCATAAAATTCAGTCATCCCAATTCCACCATCAAAATATCTACGGTGGAAAAAGGTGACAAAGTCTTTATATCCGTTAAGGATCATGGTATTGGAATCCCCAAAGACAATATCAAAAAGATATGGGAACGCTTTTATAAGACAGACGCCTCCAGGGGAAAGGATAAAAAAGGAACGGGACTTGGGCTCTCCATCACCAAGGAGATCATTACCGCCCACAATGAAAATATTAATGTCATCAGTACGGAGGGAGTCGGAACGGAATTTATCTTCACCCTGCCGAGGTCGGAGGGCTTCCTGTTATAATACCTGGTTTCCGCCGCTAAAGATGTTTCTAAAAAATATATTATACGTTTAAATTTGTTTCTTTACGATTTTATATTCGTCATTAAACTTAAAATGGGGGCATCTGTCCAGGGAATGAGTTAAAAACTTACCCATTTCATCTTCATCCAGATGCACATCGCAACCGTAATAATTGTATTCCTCATCAAATATATAATTTATGCAATAATCGCAGTTTTTTTCTTTCATGTTTATTCTCCATCTTTATATTTTATTTGTTTTTTAAGTTTTAAGGATATTCCAAACCTCTCCTATTTAAGAATATATTAATACTTCGGGTATGCTTAATCTTTCTTATGCTCTTTATAAAAACAGGTAATAATCAAATATCCCAGAATCAATTGAAAGATTACAATAAAGGATGTACTGCCTTTTATTATTAATAAATTAATAGGATAAAATATTATTTTTAGAATAGATTGATTACTTATAAAACTCATAAAAATGGAAAGTGAAAAATATAAGGAGGGTATCACCATAAAAATCACTTTGGGAAGATTAATTTTCCACACTCCCGCCTTCCTGATTTCGTTTATGAAGTGTTCCAGCCCCAGTACAAAACCGATTCCTGCATTAAATACAAGGGGAATCAGGTAATGGTATGGATTATATCGAAAAGTTCTCCGTTCCTGTATTATTATAGGATTCATGATATATGCCTCTAAAAATATCAATATAAGAATAGTTACCGTATAAGCCAAATACCGGATCCATAAATTATTTTTAATAAAAATTCCCCCTTATAATTATACTAAATATCCGTTAATAATTACAATTAAGTTACTTGCTATAAACTTTAGATTAAAAATAAACCTTTCTTAAAGTTTTCTTAAATACATCCTGCCGTATTTGTACAGCCGCTGGCTTGCATTTTCCTTCTACCATAAACGTAAAGCGTAAGGGCCGGGAAAAACAGGAATAAAGGTTTTTTCATTTGTGGAAACAATAGAGCAGGAAAAGCACACCAAGGAGAAGACATGATTTGTCTTAACCGGGCGTACTTTTTCTATTTTATTGCCGCAGCACTGAAAAACCGCTTCCTGTCCATCACGGCTTCTTACTGCGAAACTCTGGCATAGCAGGGAAAGGTAAACGAGCGACTGTACAATCTCAACACGTGAATTTATTAGTCAAGCGGATATTCAGGTCCGCTATGCTACTTGCTCATAACCTTATACCTGCTACGCAGGTATTTCAGTGGAACATGAACTCCGACTGAAACAAGTAAATCCCTAACTCACCGCTTACACTCCGCTAAGAAGCGGGTGACTTACTTGTAAGGTTAAATCTACAGGCTTTCATCCCAGGAATGATGATGAAGCTGCCCCATCCTTTTCATTCCGGAGAAATTGTTCTGCCGTAATGCTTCATAGAGGACGACAGCTACGGAATTAGCCAAATTCAGGGAACGGATTTCACCGATCATTGGTATACGTACAGAATTTTCTTTGTTGCAAAGAAGGATTTCTTCCGGGATACCCGCACTTTCTTTGCCAAACATAATAAAACAGTCCGGCTCATAATCTACTTCGATATATACATGAACCGCTTTTGTCGTTGCCATATATATCTTAGCATTGGGATTCCTGGTGAGGAAATCGTCATAGTTATCATAAATGGTAACGTCCAAATCCTTCCAGTAATCCAGCCCTGCTCTTTTGATTTCTTTCTCATTCAATTTAAAACCCAGCGGTTCGATCAAATGTAACCTGGTACCGGTCGCCACACAGGTTCTTCCTATATTTCCCGTATTAGCCGGTATTTCCGGCTCAAATAATACAACATTCATACTAACTGCTCCGCTATTCATTCTATAAAAATAATCCGGCTATTCAGAACACCCTGGAAACTCGAAGAAATTCCGAGTCAAACAACGCCATAATATGCATATATCAGTATATTATAATATACCGCTTTCTGCATATTTTGTATGTATAATCGAATATATGCGATGTTCTTAAGAACCGCCGTGGCTGAATAGCCACAAATAATCTGATATAAAGATAACCGAATGGCATAGAAAATGTGGTTTATTTAATCGCCACATTAATTTCAATAACCTTATCGTCGTTATAAATTAAAGGAATGCAAATATTCTGTGAATAGGTGATAGAAAATGAGACATTACCCGTACAGAGGGTAGGAGGAGTTATATCAATTCCAACTCCTTTTGTCGAAAATATTGTTGCAGTGTTACCCAGAATCATATTACCTAATTCACTAACTGCACTGGTGGATAATTCATCCAATTGTGTAATCGGCATCATGGTCATCTTAGATGCAATATCACATGCTACCGCATCCGGAAATGCTATCATTGCCTGTCCCCGTATCTCTCCTGTTATTCCTATCATGATCACTAATGTATCATCTGTAAAATCTGTGTTTTTTACATATGGTTTTCCGATTTTCACATCTACAAAGCACATATCCTTCAGTATCTTCGTAGCAGCAATTAAAAAGGGATTTATGTGCTCTGCATTCAATCCTGCCATAACTTATCCTCCTAAGTAACCTCATCTGCGTAGTACAGATAGCCTATATTAATAATAAGTCGATTTTACCACATTTATGCCAAAAATTACAATAAAAATTAATAATTTAACAAAATAATTACATTTTTGGTGACTATTCATTCCTGTGTTTGGCAAAGTTTTTTCGACCCATGCCACCCGTTGGCAGCTCGGCGTGAATCAGTCAAATGCATCATACCGAAAATTGGCTATCGTACTTATACGTTTATGCATTACTAAATATACCTGTTTCAGCATATTTATAATATGCCGGTATAAGCATATTCCGATGCTGTTTTACTTGTAAAGCCGAATATTTACTTTTTATACTTCTTTACAAACCGCTCTATTCGTTCAATTGCTACTTTTAAGTTTTCTATAGAATAAGCATAGGATATTCTTAAAAAGCCCTCCCCGCAATCGCCGAATGCCGTCCCCGGCACAACTGCCACCTTTTCCTCCTTCAAAAGCCTTGTGGCAAATTCATCGGAAGTCATTCCCAGGCTTTTGATGCATGGAAATACATAAAATGCCCCAAACGGCTCAAAACATTCCAACCCCATTTCCTTAAAAGCATGAATTAAATATCTTCTTCTCTGATCATAGGCATCCCGCATCATTTCCACATCGGAGTCACCGTTTTTTAATGCCTCGATTGCCGCATACTGGCTGGTCGTGGGTGCACACATAATGGCAAACTGGTGGATTTTAATCATTTGTTCAAGTATATTTTTAGGTCCTGCCGCATAACCTAATCTCCATCCGGTCATTGCATAGGATTTGGAGAAACCGTTAATAAGGATTGTTCTTTCTTTCATACCCGGGAATTCAGCTATGGAAACATGTTTTTTGCCATAGGTAAGCTCGGAATAAATTTCATCCGATATGACAAAGATATCTTTCTCTTCCACGATTTTTGCGATTTCAACCAGGTCATCATATTCCATAATAGCCCCTGTAGGATTATTGGGAAACGGCATGATCAGTACTTTCGTTTTATCCGTTATGGCACTCAGCAGTTCCTCTTTGGTCAGCCGGAACTGGTTTTCTGCCTTTAGTTCAATTATTACGGGCTTGCCGCCGGCTAAAGCAACACAGGGTAAATAAGATACATAGCTGGGCTGGGGAATTAAAACTTCATCTCCCGGATCCAGCATGGCCCGAAGGCCGATATCAATGGCCTCGCTGCCGCCGATGGTAACAATGGTTTCCTGTTCCGGATCATAGTGAAGACTGCATCTCCGGTTTAAATAATTACATATCTCATATTTCAATTCTTTCAGCCCTGCATTGGAAGTATAAAAAGTTCTTCCCTTTTCGAGGGAATAAATGCCTTCTTCCCTGATATGCCAGGGCGTATCAAAATCCGGTTCACCGACACCTAAAGATATGGCATCTTTCATTTCACTGACAATATCAAAAAATTTCCTTATGCCGGAAGGCTGTATTTCCACAACTATTTTTGACAATGGGTTTCTCACGGTGTAATCAGCATCCTTTCATCGTTGGTTTCATGTACCAATGGCAGGCCATGTTCCTTGTATTTCTTTAAAACAAAATGGGTGGCAGTACTAAGTACCGCTTCCAGGGGTGCCAGTTTGCTGGATACAAAGTTAGCAACCTCTTTCATACTTTTGCCTTCAATAATTACGGTTAAATCAAAACCGCCTGACATAAGATAAACCGATTCCACTTCATCGAATTTATAGATTCTTTCTGCTATTCTGTCAAAGCCCTGTCCACGCTGTGGTGTTACTTTGACTTCGATTAATGCTGTCACTTTTTCACTTTCCGTTTTATCCCAGTTAATTAAAGTCGGATAACCGCAGATAATGGTTTCTGCCTCAAGTTCCTTAATAATCGCTGCTACCTCTTCCTCTGTGCTGCCTAACATGGCCGCTAAATCTTTTGCTGTCAATTTGCTGTTTTTATCAATGGCTGATAATATCTTTTCTCTCATTTTACTGCTTCCTTTCTATGTTAATATTTTATTATAATATGCTTTTTATTTGAATGTTTTATCTTCTTCCAACTTAAGTTAACTTAGACTATATACTAAGATTAATTTTAATATCAAATACCGGCCTTATACAGTTCATCACTTTTAGGCGGTGCCAAAAACCGTTTTTCCACATCATTTAAGACAACCCGGTCATTACCCGCTGTGATCCGGCCGATTACCGCGGCAGGAATACCGTTTTTCTTAAGAACCTCTGCCAGCTCATTGGCTTTATCCGTAACCATAAGCATAACGCCGCTGGATATCAGCTGATAGGGATTTAAATCATAAAACTCACATATTTCCACTGTTTCCTGCTTTAAAGTTATTTTTTTCAGGTCAACTTCAAGGCCTACTCCTGAAGCTTCCCCTAATTCCCATAAGGCGCCGAATATTCCGCCTTCCGTAACATCATGCATAGAGGTTACCCCCATGGCCCTGGCTAACCGGGCTTCGGCTACCACAGATATATTCTGAAGAAAATTCTGCGCTCCGACTATAAAATCTTTGGTATACTTGCTCAAGAGTTCCGCTTCTTTTTCCCTGGCTATAATGGCAGTACCTTCCAAACCCGCCCATTTTGTCATGACTATTTCCTGTCCGGGGATAACACCTGCTGTTTTTATCATCTGGTTTTTCGGCATTTTGCCAACTCCCGTAACAGTTATCACCGGCTGGTTAACTGCAGCGGTTATCTCCGTATGGCCTCCCAGGATTTCTATATTCAAGCTTTCACTTACCGCTTCTATTTCTTTCATCATATTTTTCAGATCAGATTCCCTGTAGCCTTCCGGTAATAATATGGTCAGCATGATGCCAATAATCTCGGCACCATTGGAAGAAATATCATTAGCCGTTATATGTACTGCCAGAGTTCCTATATTCTCCGTAGTTCCGGTAATGGGATCCGTGGAAATGACAAATACCTCATCCTCCCCAAGTTCCAGGACACTGCAGTCCTCCCCGACACCGGGTCCTACCAGTACTTCATCTCTTCTATGTTTTATTTGCTTAAGAATGGACCTTTTTAAAACTGTCTCCGATACTTTACCAATATTCATACTGCCTCCTATGGATTGACGGGCCAAATATCCTGTAAGATAAGAAAGCAGGTTTGTGATAATATAAACAAACCTGCATAAACAACGATGTATATAAAACAAACATCTTATGTTACAACGATGTTTACAAAACAATCATCTCACGTTACATCAATGTTTGTTAACTCAAGCCATCTGATTTTAATTAACAGGAAAGCGGATATTGATATCCGCTTTGCTATTTGCTCAACTCTATTATACTTTTATTTGTGACTATTTAACCGCTCCGGTTGCCAGGACTAACGCATACGTTCTAGCCCAGTTTGATTTTATATACGTACTTTTCCCAGAATAACTGATTAGCTGCTTTTAATTAATTTTCAACACTTTCTACCGTCTGATTATCAGCGGCATTCTCTTCAAAAAATATATCATCAGCGGCGGCTGAATCATCTTCCTGCGTAATCCCATCCAGAGTGTTATCATCTACCGTATTATTGTCTTTTGGTGGAGCATCGTCACCGGCGGGAGTTTCATCTTTAGGTTTATCCTCATCGGTTTCTTCATCCCCCGGCTTTTCGTCCTCGGGTTTTTCCTCTTCCACCTTCTTGGTTCCTATGGTCACATATCTGGGTGATGGATTATATGAACTTTTGTTCACCCTGGTTCTGCTTACCTCCACACCGTTTTCATATACTACTTTATATAACTCTGCCACATAACCGGTATGGGCGGACTGGGTTGTTAATTCATAAGTGGTCGGTTTTGTCGGGTCCTTGGTAACTACATCTTTGCCCGGTGATTTTTCCTCTAATACCACTGTTTCGTATTTTACTTTTCTGTTTTCGGTATCTCTGGTTTCATTACCCCATATATTAAAAGTTATGGTCCTGCCATAGGTAAAGGCTTCTATCACAATGGGTGAATCCGTATTGTTCTTAAACTTAAGGTCCTTCCAGGTTCCTGCAATTGCGGAATCCCTTGATAAGTCCACATAACTTATGGTCATGGAATGAGGCTGGCGTTCAACAACTTCTAATTCCGAGAATAATACCGCATTATACAATGTAGTTGTTACCTGGCATGCACCGCCTCCTATACTGTCAACAACTTTACCGTTGGAATAGGCACCTGCTTCAAAATAACCGTTATCTGTAGTAAACGGAGCCAGTTTTTCATATGCAGAAAATACGTCATCCGGATACAAGACCGTATTATTAATTAGTTTGGCACCATTTGCCAGATTACCGGCCCGGTCCTGCGAAGAAGTAGTATAGGTAGTGGAGAAAGATCCGAGCTTCGTATTGCATTTTTCTACCATTGCCCTGGTATATTTAGGCTGATCATCTTCTACGGCCGCTGCAAGGGTAATATCTTCATGATTCCAGCCTTCGAGTATGGCTGTTTTGATTGCTGCTGCCGTGTCCTCTACTTTCACTTTACGGCCGGTCGAATCATCCGTATAGACAAAATTACCGTTTTCCCGTTTTACCGTGGCATTTACGGCAGCTATATCATGGGAACTTAATTTATCTTTTACAAATTTTTTTATTTCTTTATCACTTACGGTAAACTCCAGGTCATAAACCAGATTGGATTCTTCCGTATCTTTTAACTCTTTGTATCTCTTAATAAGGTTACCGGTTTTGCCGACAAGAACAGCCTCATCAATATAATTATTTTCCTTGTAATCATAACCCAGATTATCTAAGGTTACGGTCTCGGCATTATCATCCACCTCAACGGTAATCGTCTTTGCTTTTAAACCGTCAACATATTCTTTTACCGCCTGTTCGGCCTCATCTGCCGTCATACCGCCGATGTGTATGGAATCTATATATACGCCCTGGGTAATCGTTTCATCTTCCGATGCAGCGAATGCCCTGGAACTGATCGTGACAGAAAATAAACAACTTATAAAGAATAAAATAATTCCGGCTATTTTTTTCTTCCTAAACATGCTTCTTTTCCTCCTTTTTACGTGATAAAAATTATTGTAACATAATCCCTGGATTAATCAAGATATTATTTATGCCGTTTGACATTTGGATACATATTATGTATATTCTTATTAAGCAGAAATTATATAACAGGAACCTTAGGCTTGTTCTTACAGTCCTCCGTCCCGCAGTAAACTTTTGCTGCACTTAATATTTTATTTATCGGTATTGTTTTATTAATGCATAATAGCACTTAAGACTACCGGAACAATCATGGATAATACGATGATTAATATTATGACGGTTGAAATAATTCTCCTTACTTTTCTGCTTCCAAAATTCATTTTTATACCCTTGCATATCACAAGCCTGCCTGTGATACTGCCACTGATAAGAAGTTGAAAGAATTGTATGTGGCTTTCCTTTCTTTTATTATATTTTCTTCCAACTTTTACTTTCTAATTACAATTCATCAGAAAGGATAATTTTATATGCTTATTGTGATAGGATTCCTCCTATTCTTTTATGTGCTGATCCAATACTCCGGCGCCAGGGCGAACCGGAAAATCCGGAAAGAAAAAGATGCTTTCTGGCAAAAAGAATATCAGGCAAATTCGACCCGTAAGGTTGATCTGTCCGGGCTGGATTATATAGCCATACCCATGGATTCCCTGCCTTTTGCCGAAACAGCGGAAGAACCTCTTTTATCTATCCAAAATAACATCAGAAACTTATACCGGAAACCTATTCTGAACCTGACAGGCATATCCAATACGGATCTAAAACTTAAATATGGTGTTGCCAATATTACATTCCTGGTGCAATGTGATAATAATTATACGCTTTTGGTAAAAAACTTATATAATTGGGGTTCCTGTCTTTATGAACAAAATAAATGGAAGGAAGCCGTTACAGTCCTGGAATACGGCATAAAATGCAGGACCGACATCCGTAAAAACTACACTTTACTGGCTGAATTATATAAAGACCTGAATGTCCCGGAAAAGATAAATGATTTATTGCTGGCAGCGGAAAGCTTAAATTCTCTGTCAAAGGATACTATAATTGCAGCCTTAAAAGAGATCAAAATGTCTTATTATTTAGTATAGTAGTTTCCGCTTAAACGACAATTATTCCTGTCTTTTCGTTTTCTATAACTTATCGGAAGTTGATTTTCAACTTCTGATAAAAGGAGGTGAACTTTACCGCTGTGTATGCGACTATAGGAACACGTTTTTGTTCCTATAGTATACCTTATCAGAAGTTGCTTTCCAAACTTCTGATAAAAGGCGGTGCTTTTACCGCCGTGCATCCGATTACAGGAACACGTATTATGTTCCTGTAATATAACTTATCAGAAGTTGCTTTTCAAACTTCTGATAAAAAGCAGTGCTATTGCGCTGTTCATCCCAACTATGGGAAACACCATTTGTCCCTATAGTATAATACTTTCTATATAGTATCATTCACGATTTCAGGTCATTCTGCCCTTTTCCAGAATTATTTTATCTATCATGCGTGAAGCTTCATTCTGGGTTAAAGTATCAATCGGTTGTACACATTCTATCTTATGATATTTTAGCAAATCTATCAAGTAATTTTTTTGTTTATTTGTAATGGACTGTATTTTTTTGACTTTATACCACAAAGGTTTTGGCATAAAAACCTCGGGCCTGTCCTGGTAAAAACCATTGCAGAGATTGACGTATAACAGGGCGGTGGCTTTGGCGTCATCATATGCCCGGTGGGCATTTTCATTTATGATGTGGTAATGGCTGCACATACTGCCCAGGCTTTTGCTCTCAAGTCCCGGCAGAAGCTTTCTGCTTAATTCCAGGGTATCGATTCCCATTTTATCAAAATTTATATTCTGCCTTTTGGCAGCAGTCTTGACAAAGCTGTAGTCAAAGCTTATATTATGCCCTATTACGATATAATCTTCCGAAAAATCAATGAAGTGCTTAAGTACCTTATCTTCGCTTTCCGAATAACGGACCATTTCATCTGTTATGCCGGTAAGTTTAATAATATGTTTTGGTAATTTTATTCCGGGATTTATAAATTCATCAAAAACCTCGATAATCCTGCCTTCTTTTACCTTCAGTGCACCGATTTCTATGATCTTGTCCAGTTCAGGACTAAGCCCTGTGGTCTCAATGTCAAAACAGACAAAAGATGTAATTCGTTCCTTTTGAATTTTATCTTCCATTTACTTTTTTCCTTCCCACTTGCATAAGTCGAACAAAAAGCATTCACCGCATTTTGGATTCCTTGCGGTACAGATTGACCTTCCGTGGGCAATAATCTGCAGATTATACAATATCCAGTGATCCCTGGGGAGTAGTTCCATTAATTCATATTCTATTTTTTCCGGGTCCTCCTGTTTGGTAAAACCCAGTTTTCCGGAAATTCTCTTAACGTGGGTATCCACTACAATACTGGGTTCATGATAAACATTGCCCCTGATTACATTGGCAGTCTTCCTTCCGACTCCCGCTAATTTTGTCAGTGCTTCAATCTCCCTCGGAACTTCCCCGCCATGCTCTGCTAACAGGACTCTGGCGCATTCTATGATGTTTTTCGCTTTGTTATGATAAAATCCCGTGGAGTGTATATCCTTCTCCAGTTCCTTTAAGTCGGCTCCTGCGAAATCTCCCAGGGTTTTGTATTTTACGAATAAATCCTTCGTAACCAGATTCACCCTTTCATCGGTGCACTGCGCACTCATTATGGTAGCAAATAGTAACTGCCAGGGAGTTTCATGATTTAAATAGCATTTATATTCCGTAGTATAGTATTGATCCAGCAAAGATAATATTTTTTCTATTCTTTCTCTTTCCGCTTTCGTGATTCTTCTTTTTGACATATTTTACACCCATTGCATATCGCAGGCGGGCCTGCGATACTGCCACAAATAAAAAGGAGTGAAAGATTCACACTGTGGCAACCTTTCTTTTTCTAAATTCTCTTTCACTCTTACCTCTTTTCTGCCTATGCCCTTTCCCTTTTGTTAATAAAGTTCTGCTAAGAGTGTCCTGGCCTGGTTGTTTACCTTGCTTCGGTGCATATAATCATATAATATAAACTCCGAGGCCGGTTCAGCCTTTCCTGTTTCTGCCGTTTTTTTGACGTCTATGTCATAATGTTCCAAGTGCAGGTATGGTTTTAATCCGTCCAAATCAACCTCTCCGGTAACCATAAGGCACTCCTTTATTTTTTGCTCATTCCTGTAAAAATCCCTGTACCGCTTTTTGTAGGGTTCATATTCTTCTGCAAAGGAGGGACGGCTTTTTAATTTTTCCCTTAAGTATAAATCATGGACCAGGATATTCCGAAAGGCGGAAAGGTTGATGCCTTCTGCCCCATGTCCTCCTTCTTTTTGCATTTCCGTTAAAAAGTCGATTAAGATCTCATATCTCCGGAACCTGGAGGAACTGATGCCCCTTAGTTTCTTTCTTTCATAAAAGTCACCAAGGTCAAAATATAAATCAAATGGAGTCGGGAAAAAATGCTCCATATATTTTATAGCATATTCGAACTGTCCACTGTTATAGTAGATTTCTACCATCTCTTCCACTAATTTTAAGGCAAGCACATCCTCATAACTTAACCACCTGGTATAAAGTACCTCATAGGGTGGTATGCTTTGGCAGACAATCCCCCATTCCCGGCTTCCCGCATACATGGCCGAACCTTTTAATAGCTTAAGGAAACCAAGCTGGAACTGGTCCGGTTTTAAGGCGTATACTTCATTAAAGGATTTTCGGAAGGACCCCAGGTCTTCGTAAGGCAGCCCTGCGATTAAGTCCAGATGTTCATGGATATTCCCGCCTTCATGGATCCTTTCCACTGCACACTTTAGCTTGTCCAGATCCATCTTTCTGCGGATGGTTTTCACGGTCAGCGGATTGGTGGATTGAACACCGATCTCCAGCTGGACCAGGCCTTCCCGCATGGTGTTTAGTAATTCCAGCTCTTCTTCCCCCAGTATATCTGCGGATATTTCAAAATGGAAATTGGTAATACCGTTATCATGCTCAGTAATATACCGCCATATGGCAAGTGCATGGCTCCGGTTACAGTTAAAGGTCCTGTCCACAAATTTGACCTGGGGAACTTTATGACTTATGAATGCGTCCAGTTCCTTCTTTATCAGCTCCATATCCCTGAACCTTACCTTTTTATCCACGGAGGAGAGGCAGTAACTGCAGGAATAGGGACAGCCCCTGCTGGTTTCATAATATATGATTTTATTCTTAAAATCTTCCATATTCCCATAGGCAAAAGGAGGCGTGCTAAAATCCATTTCCGGCCTTGGAGGAGTAATCATAACCTTTTTTGTAGTCCTGTCTGCCTGAAGCGTTACAAAATCCCCGGATTTATAAAGCCTTTTCCCGGCATTGCTTTCTTTTAAGGCCCCTTCCCCAAAAGTATTTCCTGTATAACCGCTGTCTTTCGAGGCACTTTCTTTGTAAGCGATTCCCTTAATCCCCTCCAGGGAGTTCTCTCCGCCGATATAATAATCCAGTAATTCCAGAAAGGTCTCTTCCCCTTCCCCAATCATGATACCGTCTACGGCCCCTGGGGTATCCAGCCGCTTTTCTGCATCATAGGTTACTTCAGGACCTCCCAGCCATAACTTGACGTCAGGCAGCAATTTCCTCAATTCCACGCATAACTGTTCTATTATACTTATATTCCAGATATAACAGGAGAAACCGATAAAATCCGGCTTTTCCTTATAGATTTCCTGTAATATGTCATCGGTATAATTATTTATGGTAAACTCCCTTATCCCTATCTGCCGGTCATAAGGTTTTGCAAATGCCTTAAGGCTGTAAACCGCAAGATTGGAATGGATATATTTTGCATTAATTGCAACCAGTAATATTTTCACTTCGAACTCCAGTCCGTGTAATTGAACACATTTATTGTATACAATTAATATTTTAGCATATTTTTAGAAAAAATAAAAGAAAAGAGTACAAGCCGCAATAAAATCAGCCTGTACCCTTTCTTACAGAATTCTATAACTTGGTTTTTCTTCACCCAGCAGAAAATATTTAAGATAATCATCCAGTAAAATAGCCCCTAAGGATAAGAAGAACCATATGTTGGTAAAAAGAAGACATATCTGCCCCTTAAAATTATAAGGAAGTTTGGAATAATCCCAAACATTAAGTCCCAGCCAGACATTAACCACCATTCCTGCGATAAACTCCACTGCTGTTATAATCAGGGAGGAAATTACCATCTGGCTTATTATGGATATTTTACGCGGAAAAACATCATTCAGTTTCCCAATAAGTATAAAACAGATTCCGCCTGCAATCAGCATGGATATATGGGAATAACCCCGGAATAACAATTCTACCCCGCAATAGGAATAACCGCCTACGAAGAAGAGAAGAATGTATTTCAGCGTTTTGTTGTATAATTTAAGCATATTGCTTCCATCCTTTCCAAGATAGTATCCCTTCGTAAAACTACTCGGCCTTTGCAATATAGTATACTCAAATTACAGACAATTATTAGGGCAGCAAAAAAGCGGGTGATGGGAATCGAACCCACGTATCTAGCTTGGAAGGCTAGTGTTCTACCATTGAACTACACCCGCATGTAAAGTATTTTGTTACTTCAGAATATTTGGTAAGCAGTGCCGGCGACCGGAATCGAACCGGTACGGGAGATTAGTCCCGCAGGATTTTAAGTCCTGTGCGTCTGCCAGTTCCGCCACGCCGGCATTTGATCAAGCTGATTTTATCTTAATCAAAACTTTCTGACAAGGATGAATTATACCATATAAAAAAACGCTTTTCAAGTGTTTTTATGAATTTTCGTAATTTTCGTAACTATTAATTCATTACACGCTTATTCTGTTCCCAACACCTAAACACCGTAAGAAATTTATACAGTTCCCCTTATTTCAATAAATGCCTGCGCCTTACCAAATCGAGGCATTTGCCCTGTGCTTCGGTTACCAGTCCTTTACATTTTTTATGACAATGGAAGATATAGGAGGCATCGTTATTCGTAAAATACCATTCTCCGTATGATAAATAACCGCATTCATATGGTAGCCTTCTTCCGTGGTAAGGATCAGGCTGCTTAAAATTTCCTCATCCTGTATTCCGGTTTCCCAGGCGTTAATTGCTGCTGTAAATTCGTGAGGATTATTGTTTACTGCTATGATAAATTTATCGGTCCGGTTAAACCTGCCGTAACTGATAAAGCCATATGCCCCCGTCAGAAAGAGGAGGGAACCGGTGCGGAGTGCCTCATAATTTTTGTGTATATTTATAATTTCCCTGTGAAACCGGATCAAGTCCATATCCTCATTCCCCCAGGGATAGGTCCTGCGGTTATCCGGGTCCGTCCAGCCGCATAAGCCTGCTTCATCCCCATAATAGACGGTGGGTGCTCCAGTCCAGGTCATCTGTACCGTTACGGCGGCCCGAAGCACACCTTTATTGATTCCTTCTTCCGCTGCCTCCGGTCCAAGACTATCCGTTCTTCCCACTCTTCGGTTCGTTCTGGTTAAAAACCGGGAATGGTCATGATTTGACAGTTCATTCATGGCAGTTAACAGGGAGGAAGTCTGGAATCTGGACATATGGTATTTCATCGATTGAAAAAATATATCCTGCCGGTTGATAAGAAATTCCTTATATTCGTCACTGTGCTTTTCCATCCCGGTCAGAAACCAGGTCAGAGGTTCCATAAAAGCATCATAATTCATGACGGAATCCCATTCCTCCCCCATCAGCCAGCTTTGGGGATCCCCATAATGCTCGGCTAAAATAATGGCCTCCGGATTGGCCTCTTTGACATTTCTCCTGAACTCTTTCCAGAACTTATGGTTGAAATCACCGGAGTATCCCAAATCAGCCGCCATATCAAGCCGCCAGCCGTCACAGTTATAAGGCGGAGAAACCCATTTCCGCCCTATTTCCATCATATAATTATAAAGCAGGGGAGAACCCTCGTAATTAAGCTTTGGAAGGGTTTCATGGCCCCACCAGCCGTCATAGCCGGCATTATAAGGCCAATGCTCCTCCTTAAACTGAAAAAAGGTATGATAAGGACTGTTCTTATCCGCATAGGCACCCTTTTTATAATTTGCAGCCATCTCATAAATACCTTCCCGGTCCAGCCACTTATTAAAGGAACCGCAGTGATTAAACACCCCGTCCAAAATAACCTTTATCCCTCTTTTATGAGCTTCATCCACCAGTTCGATAAGAAGCCGGTTACTTGCCCTTAGATTCTTTTTATTGGTAACCCTTTTTCTGTACCTGGAAGCCCGCCGGTTATCAAGACTCCCGGGAGGAAGCTTCTCTCCCCCGTCCTTAACAATAACCCCAAAATGCGGATCCACATAATCATAATCCTGGGTATCATACTTATGATTGGAAGGCGAAACAAAAACGGGATTAAAATAAATGGCTTCGATCCCTAATTCCTTAAGATAATCAAGCTTCTTTATAACCCCTTTCAAATCACCGCCGTAAAACTCTCCGACCCCCATTTTATCCGGATACTTGTTCCAGTCCGTAACTCTCCTGGTCTCCCTGCCAATATAGCTATATTCCCCATCTTCCACATCATTGCTCTCATCCCCATTAAAAAACCGCTCAACAAAAATCTGGTAAAACACCGCTCCTTTCGCCCAGTCCGGCGTCCGAAAGCCCGGCGTAATCATAAAATTAAAATCTCCGTTTAACTCTGCATCCGCCCCCCACCTGTTATAATACCAGACCTTATCCCCGCTGGTAATTTCAAAATAATAAGAAACCTTCTCATCCGTAAGCTTAAGCTGTGTTTCATAATAATCAAATAAAAGATCCCCATCCTTTATCTCCATCAGCCAAGCCCCTTCACCGGAAACCAGCCTGACAGAATCCACCCCCTCCTTACCCGCCCGAAAACGGACCGTAACTATATCATCAGCCAAAGGCTCACAAGGAAACCTGTAATCCTGCGTCCCATCACTAAACAAAGCATTCAAATTAAGCATAACCCTATTCTTAAATTCCTTTCATATTAGATTCAAAAACCTAATAACAACTATAACCCATTTTATAACATCCATTATGGAAACACAACTTTTTTCAGTAAAAAAATGGATAATGCAGAATTCCTAATATCGTCCAAGACACAAAAATTGCCTATGAAACTACCATGGATATTTCAATGAAAAGTACTCCAAAAATACAAGATATTCAGAAAAATGAGATAATTTTAAATAAAGCTGAATAATTTTCAGCATTGAGCCTAATTTAAAAAAATAGTGTCAGAAGTTCTAGTCCCAGAAAAATTGAGCTAGTTACAAGTAATGAATTTTGCGTTAGTTTAAGGAGGTTAATAATTGAAAAAAATAAATACAGAATATTGGGAAAAGCTGCTGGAAACAGTGGCTTTTTCTTATTGGAAGATAGGCTTGTATGAACTTGTCCAAAAGGAACATAAACATTTCCATACGAGCACTAAATAACCCCCAACCCAAGCCATACCGTACACCCAACCAAACGTCTTACAAAAACAGAACATTTTAAGAGCGGCTGCCCGGGTGCGGGCCTGTGTGGGTAACCAGTTGCATCAGAAAGGTTCCCTATGTCACTTGGATTACAGAAAATGTGCCAAGGGATAAAAGGCAATCTGTCTGACCGAAGGGAGTTATTGCCTTTTATCCCTGCTATAAACATTTTCCGTAATCCTAGTGACATAGGGGTTCTTTCTAGGCAACTGGTTACCCACACAGGCACGCACCCGGGCAGCCACTCTTAAAATATTCGTCCGTCAGACATCCACAAACCCGTTCGTCAATTCATCTGTCAGCCACATTTGGATAAAAAAAAGGACAGCTTTCCGAATGCTGTCCTTTTTTTGGAGAAGGTATTTTTGTTACTTATGGGGTGTAGCAAAAACTATATAATGTATTGGGGTTTACGTTTATTAGTATAACACCAAGCCCATTAAAAGTGTGCACAAACATTACAAAATATTCAAAAATTTTTTGTCTGTTTTTACGTCTGGGAATCAAGTCCTAAAAAAGCCATGCTTAAAAACCGATAAAAACGAGTTGCTTTTTATCTAATTTTTGTAAATCCCCATTCTAGACCTCTAAAACGATGGAATTCATTCCGTCATCCCCGCCATCATCCGGATGAGAAAACAACGCTTCAAACTCTTCCCGGTTGATTCTTTCTTTCTCAATCAACAATTTGGCACAATTATGGAGAACGTCACTGTATTCCGTTAGAATTCTCTTGGCTTCACTGTAGCAGTGGTCGATCATACCCTTAACTTCGTCATCAATGGTCCTGGCCACATTTTCACTGTAGCTCCTGGTATGGGCCAAATCACGGCCGATGAAAACTTCATCGTCATCGCTGTCGTAGTTCACCATACCCACATTACTTGAAAATCCATACTTTGTAACCATGGATCTGGCTGTTTTGGTAGCCATCTTAATATCCTGGGAAGCTCCGGTGGTAATATCGTCAAAGATAAGCTCTTCCGCAGCCCTTCCTCCAAGTCCTACGATAATATCCTGTTTCATCTTGCCCTTTGTATTAAACATTTCATCTCTTTCCGGCAGAGGCATGGTATAACCTGCCGCACCGTTGCCGGTGGGAATAATAGATACGGTATAAACAGGACCCACATCCGGAAGTATATGGAATAAAATTGCATGGCCTGCTTCATGATATGCGGTAATCCTTTTTTCTTTATCGGATATAACCCTGCTCTTCTTTTCCGTCCCGATACCGATCTTGATAAAGGAACGGTTAATGTCCTCCTGGATAATAAAAGAACGGTTATCCTTAGCCGCACAGATGGCCGCCTCATTTAAGAGGTTTTCAAGATCCGCACCGGTAAAGCCGGCCGTAGTCTGGGCAACCTGTTTTAAATTCACATCTTCGGCAAGGGGTTTGCCCTTGGAATGCACCTGGAGGATTTCTTCCCTGCCTTTCACATCGGGACGTCCAACCATTACTTTACGGTCAAAACGGCCGGGGCGTAAAATTGCGGGATCCAATATATCAACACGGTTGGTGGCTGCCATAACGATAATTCCTTCGTTGGCGCCGAAACCGTCCATTTCAACCAGTAACTGGTTTAAGGTCTGTTCCCTTTCGTCATGTCCGCCGCCCATGCCGGTACCTCTGCGTCTGGCTACGGCATCAATTTCATCGATAAACACGATACAGGGGGAATGTTTTTTGGCATCTTCGAATAAATCCCTTACCCTGGATGCACCTACACCGACAAACATTTCTACAAAGTCAGAACCGGATATACTAAAGAAAGGAACACCTGCCTCACCGGCTACGGCTTTGGCAAGAAGGGTTTTACCGGTCCCCGGAGGTCCCTCTAAAAGTACGCCTTTGGGTATTCTTGCACCTACCTGTACATATTTCTTCGGAGTCTTTAGGAAATCTACAATTTCTTTCAATTCCTCTTTTTCTTCCTCCAAGCCTGCTACATTTTTAAATGTGGTCTTCTTGTTTTCATCTGTGGTCATTTTAGCACGGCTTTTTCCGAAATTCATGACCTTACTGTTACCGCCGCCACCTCCGGCTGCCTGGTTGGATAGAAAAGAAAATAAGATGATAATAACCACAAATCCCAGAAGATAGGGCAATACACTGGTTAAAAACCAGTTTGGTTTCGAAATGTCATGTACCGTATTATTTATACCGTCCGAATTCAGCAGAGTTATAATGGGATTCACATTAGAAGTAAAGAAATGCTCTTTACTGCCATCGGTGAAGGTGACCCTGATTTCACCGGTGGGCACCTCCTGGTTCTGGAATACGTCTACTTTTTCTACGGATTTCTTCCCCAGGTCTTCCAGGAAATTAATATATTCATAATTCTGTGAACCGGTATTGTTTAAACTGTCTGATAAAAGCATTGCTGCCAATATAATGCCGAGGATAATGATATAAAATCCATATCCTTTTAATTGTCTTCTCACTGAATGACCTCCTTTCTGAATTATTCTATCACACCGATAAACGGTAAATTTCTGTATTTCTGTATATAATCAAGTCCGTAACCCACCACGAATTTATCCGGGATCTGGAATCCCACATAATCCACTGCCACATCGGTAATCCTTCTCTCCGGTTTATCAAGCAGGGTACATATTTTTATGCTCTTTGGCTTTCTGCTGTTAAGTAAATCAATTAAATACCTCAATGTATTGCCGGAATCAATAATGTCTTCTACAATCAATACTTCCTTGCCTTCTATGGAATCATCCAGATCCTTGATGATCTTGACCCTTCCTGAACTTACCGTTTCCTCCCCGTAACTGGAAACGGACATGAAATCCAGGGAAACCGGTACCGTTATATTTTTTGCCAATTCACAGGTCATAAAAACACCGCCTTTTAATACACATATAAGATGCAGTTCTTTTCCTTCATAATCCTTGCTGATTTGTTCTCCCAGCTCGCGGATTTTCTCATCTACCTCTTCCTCCGGTATTAATACGTTAATTTTATTATCCATCTTGTTTTCCTCCGTCTAAATTTATCTCAAGTATTACTTTTGTATCCTCATTTACTTTATATGCCTCACTCATCCTGCCTCCGATTACCCACATAATATGGGCTCCGTCAGCAAGTAAAGGCTGGATATCCCTTTTCTCCCTGGGAATCTTTTCGTCAATAAATAAGGATTTAATTTTCTTTCTGCTGCCTGCAGAATCTATCTGGATAAAATCTCCTTCTTTTCTTGTTCTGATTAAAACAGTATTGTTTATTTTATCATAGTCAAACCATTTCGTACACCCATTTCTCGGAATTATCATATTTTTTTTATAATTTAATAATTTTACGTGCAAAATTTGATTCGTTTGGGGAATGCGGATATCACCCGGTATGGTTAATTTCTGTTCCACAGGCTGAACCTGGGAATTCTCAGGAGACACTTTGCCCGGTAATTTAAGATTGGGATTGATTTTCATGGTTATGCTGTGATAACCCCTGACAGCTAAAATGCCATGGGGTAAATTGACTGCTTTGCCAACCGGCTTCCCGGTTAAGGCCAGAATGAGTTCCGTATGGAGTGCTTCCACATCCTTTAGTTGTTTTGCCAGCTGTATAAAAATCTTTCGTATAATTCCTTTTTGTATTACCAAGTCCTCCTGCCTCAGCTTTTCTATGTCAATTTCATAAGCTTCTCCCTTTTTGTGGTACACAGTCACTTTATCAAAGGCAATTTTTATATTCTTCTCCAAGTACCCGTCAATCTCCGCCAGTTTTTCCGAAGCTTGAACGATATGCTCGATGGCCTTTGCATTAATCTCCTCTCTTGCAAAGCTTATGATGGTGTGCCTTATTTTATTACGGCTATAATCCTGGGTCAAATTCGTCCTGTCAATTTGATACCGGATATGGTTTTCCTTTAAATAATTCTCTATTTCCTCCCTGTCCGTATTTAATAAAGGCCTGATGATATTATCCCTTACGGCCGGTATGCCCGTAAGGCCTTTGATGCCGCTTCCCCGGAACAGATGGAATAATACGGTTTCGGCATTATCATTTCTATTATGTGCAATTGCAATTTTATTACACTTATTTTTATATAAACAATCCCAAAAGGCTTCATAACGCACTTTCCGCCCTGCTTCTTCCTCCGATAGGCCCTCTCTTGCGGCAAGGCCTGTCACGTCCGCTTTTACGGAAGTAAAAGATACCTTATGCTCCCGGCATAAATTTTTTACATAAGCCTCATCCTCATCTGCTTCTTCTCCCCGGATGCCATGATTTACATGCACGGCAAACAGGGTGAGGCCATAAGACATGGTTAATTTAAGCAGCACATGGAAAAGGCAGACAGAGTCGGCTCCGCCGGAAACACCAACTACAATTCTGTCTCCCTTTTGTATCATATTATGTTTATTTATATAATCCTGGACTTTTTCTAACATTCTGGCTCCTGCGGCAACTTTAGGTAATAATGTCCTCTTGATAAAAGAACAATTTTTTACCATTTTACCTCGAACTGAAATAAATTTCAAGCTACTTACTCCAAAAGCCGGCCGCCAGCACGGTCATATCATCTTTCGGAACCCACCCGTTTAATTCCAGGGCCTGATTTAATACGGCATTGGCAATTTCCTGCGGATTATTCATCCGAAGGTCCAATATGAATTCTTCCAGAAACTTTTCCTTCTCATCACCGGGAATGCAGTCGATTACACCATCCGTTACCATAATGACAAAATTGCCGTCATAAAGTTTTCTTGTTACAACGTCATAATCCACCTGGTTTAAAATTCCTATCGGCAGTGTAGCACAAGTAACGGCTTCCACCCGGTCTTCCCTCTTAATGAAAGTGGTGGAGGCACCTATCTTAATGATGTCACAGATGCCGGAATACAAATTTATCACACTCAAATCAATGGTGGAAAAAGTCTGATCCTCGGACCGCAGCACCAATATGGAATTAATCAGCTTAATTGCGGACTCCTTACGGAATCCCGCTTCTATGAACTGTTCCAGCAATTCCACCACGGATTCGCTTTCTTCACAGGCCGTTTCCCCGGTCCCCATACCATCGGATAAGGTCATGACCACCGTCCCTGGGTCCGGATAAATAAAAGAATAATTATCTCCTGAGATCCTTCCGCCTTCCTTCGTCATCTTGCTCATCCCGGTAAATACGGTAAAATTGGCGTCCTCCACGAAGATAAAGGTTTCATAATCCTTGGTTATGACCTTCTTGCAGCTGTCGGAAGGACGCATCCGTTTTCCGAAAACTTCACTGATAAGCCCCGCCGCTTCTTTCGTCGTAATGCACCGTCCCCGTTCCGTACGGGCCGTCATATAGATCTCCTGTTTATTATTCCTTTTTTCGAAGACTGCAATACGCTCAACAACGATATGATTTGCTTTTAAATGATAAATCATTTTATTCTTGCTGGTTTCCGGAGTTTCCGTAGTTTTATATAAATCCAGAGAAAAATCATCTATGATATTCGCCACCTCGGACAGCTGTCCGGCAATAGCCTCCCTGCTTTCCGCCATCCGGTTGTGCCAGGTCAGGTTTAATTTTGCTATTTCCAATACCCTTCTTGTTTCCGTAAGAAAGCTGTCCAGAAAAATGCACCGGTTTGCAAATTCAGCCGGTACCTCACTTAAGGCTATGGTGCCGTTTTTCTCAACTGTCTCCAGAATATGATAGGCTCCCTGGTAAGTTTCATAAAAATAACTTTTCCAGCAGATATTACAGTTGGAACAGTCTTTGCACAGATGCTCGGATACTTCATCAAAAACGTCGCTTTTATCCTTTTTGCTCAAGGACATTTTTTTATCCGATATGGAATTAAAGGTATTGGATAAACTGTGAAAGGATTCTGAGAAATCCCGAAGCTTCCCCCTGGTCACATTCTGGATACTTTGTTTTACAAAAATATCTTCCTTTTCGCTCTCACTGCCGTCATTTACCTTAAAGATCAGCGTCTTGGGCAATAGCAGGAAGAGAACCGCGCAGGAAGCCAATGCCCCGAAACCCGACAGGCCGATCTGGGTATTCTGATATAATTCGCCCAGTATAATGACTCCTGCCGAATACAATAAAATAGTGACAAAACGGCCCAATTCCCGGAAGGTGCCCGCAATAATCCCAAGCATGCACATAAGCCCGATCTGGTTTATCTGTCCGGTCTTTAAAGCCAGTATGACCCCGCAGGCGGCTCCTGTCAAAGCCCCGTAACCTGCCCCGTACTTGTAGCCTGTAAACAGGATAACAAATAAGGCGGCTGTCATGGTTAAGGAAAAGCCCAAAGCGTAAAAATCCGGGATTCCGTAAATAAAGGCTGCCAGAATGACTGCTATACTGATGATCTGTTCATTATCCAGGGCTTGTCCCTTAACTCCGTGCATAAGTGGCTCCAAACCTCTCCGGAAAACAAAACTGCAGGCAAAAACCGAAACACCTTCCCCGACACCCAATAAGATATGATATGTGGCATTTTCATACATTAACCCGCCTGCTATGGTTATGGCGGCGGTCACTGCCCCGGCAAGTGCACCTGATACCAATATGGATACGTGTTTGTTATTATATTCCAATAAAGCTGTTATAACGGATACTACAAGCATTACTATCACATACTTTGCAGTATCGGCCGGAGGAAGCACCGTAAGCATACCAAGCAGCACCGTAAGCATTATGGTAAGCCTTCCTTTTTTCTCCAGATAAACCGCCGCAAAATAACCGAGTGCAATTGGATTCATTCCCGCAAAGACAGCCCGTGCCATGACTACCCCCAGCATATTCACTAAAAATTTTCTCATATTCAATTCTTTCATTCTTCTTTCTGCCCTCCTCAACCGGATTTTATTTTTGAACTGTCTTTTTAGACCAAGAAATATCCGCTAGACCTGTATTATAGGATTAGGATTTTAAAATGTTTGTCAAAAATCAGGGCGGGTTTCCAAAAAGTTTTTGACAAGAATTTCAAAGAATGCATGATAGAATCGAATCAAGAGAGTTAAGGCTTTTTAAGAATTTCACATTCTGAATTTCTTTAATCTGTTCCTAAAAGTTAGCAGGGATTACAGGTGCTGCTATGGGCGGGATTTTGGGTGTTTTACGAAGAAGGTCCGGAAAAGCTTAAGACCGTCAGGCAGTATGGTTAAATTCCGGTATGATGCGGTTAAAAGGCTTTTTAAAGGGGGAAAAACAGATTTTAAATCAGATAATTGGCTGGTTCATATTGTTTCCATGTATTTACTGTTAATTTTGAAGTGATTTATTTATATCTTTTGTCATTTATTATGATATTTTTATGGCAGCAAACGTATACTTTCCCATGACATAAAAAAAGCCTGTCAAATTCTTTACAGGTTCCGGCAAAGAATTTTTAACAGGGTTGTTTAACTATTGCTGTTGAGTTTGCTGTTTAAAGATGTTAAAGGTGTAATAGCGAAGGACGGATTTGAACCGCCGACACCGCGGGTATGAACCGCGTGCTCTAGCCAACTGAGCTACTTCGCCGAAGTGACGAACTACATTATAACTGCTTTTTCTATGCTTGTCAACATTTTAATATGAGCTGTTGTAATTTTTTCATTAATTCAGTCAATATAGAAAACTCAGTTATCCTCTTCCGCTTTAAAAATGATTTCGTCTTTGTAAACCAGTCCGAGTTTTTCCCTGGCCATTTCCTCAATATACTTCTTGGTCTGCACGTAGGCTTTCATTTCCTGTATATCTTTTGCCTGTTCTTTCTCTTGTTCTATATCGTCCTTAAGTTCGTCAATACGGGCGGCAGATTTTGCATTAACTTTATCTAATTCCTGCCTGTTATAAGACACAATCCCACATACCATCAGCACCATAACGGCGATCAAGCCTAAGCCTGTCCTTCTTCTTGTTTTTCTTTTTCTTCTCAAAATAACTCCTATCCGCATACCTTGGGATGCATAATATCATGAACGGAAACCGTGTTCATAATCCGGTTGCTCCAATCCGTATCCGCAAGCATGCTTGCGATACCTCCTTCCGCTTTTATTCTATCATACTTAGCGGAAACTATGCTTTATTTGTTTTTACCTTTCTTATGCTTCTTATCTTTTATATCTTTATTATTATTTTTATTTTCTCTATCTTTTTTATTTTTTCTGTCTTTCTTATCCTTTTTATTTTTTTTATCCGTTTTATCTTTTTCATCTTTTTCGTCTTCCGATACTGCTATTTTATCCGATTTGAAAATATTTTTCAATATTTTTGATAAAAATAGGATAAGTTTTTTGATTTTTGTGAAAATCCATAAGAATATTCTTTTAATTTTCCGGAACAGAAACCTTATCGGTTTAAACAAAAGGCCGATAAAATTACCGATCAGGTTTATTATATTATTTAATAATCCGGAGACAGTATCTACCAGTAATTCGCTTATGGCATAATGATATAAAATCATTCCCAAAAGCATAGCTAAGATTGCAAAACCCCGGATGATTCCGTTATTCTGCCGATACATCATATGGAATATTAATAAACTGGATACAACCCAATAAATTAAATCCTCAAATGCAATAAAGAATGCATTGTGTGAAATTATCCTTCTTAGTATACGCAGTGTGTCGTAAAATATTAACAGCAGAACACCCCATAACACGGAAGTACCGAAAAACTGCAGTTCCACCATAATTGCCTCGTTCATCGCCTGCTTCCCCTCCTGCTTTATTTGAACAATCTGCTGATTAATGATTCTCCGGATTTACCGTAATTATTAGAATCGGAATAAGTCAAACTATCGATTTTACCATCCACATCCACTTCACCTTTTTCCAGTGTAAGGCGGTTTACATGCAGGTCATTGCCCCGGAGCATTAATATTCCCTGCTCAGTTTCCAAAAGCACTTCTCCCGCATCAAAGGACAGTACATCCTTTACTCCTGTAATCGTAGCTGAACTCCTTGCATTTAAACTCACCTTATGGTTTTTCTGAACCGGTTGTTTCTCCTCCATAACAAAAGCCTCCTAATATACTTTATTTCATTTCAGTATATTAAAAGACTCCTGATTTCATGCCAATAATAAATAAATATAACTCCCGGAAACCCTGTGATTTCGAATCAGCCCGGTGCCAAACCATGCAGGTTTGTACGCAGGTACCCGTAAGAACAGAAACGGCTGAATAGTCATTGTAATTACAGATACTTGTATAACTCTTTTGCATCATCTTTCCGTACGGTTTCCTGGACATCAAGGACCTGGACCTTAACCGCTTTGCTCCCAAATCCGATTTCTATGATATCATCCACTTTAACCGCAGCCGATGCTTTGGCCGGTTTGCCGTTTACCAGTACCCGTCCTGCGTCACAGGCTTCATTGGCAACGGTTCTGCGTTTAATTAGCCTGGAAACCTTTAAAAATTTATCTAGTCTCATAAATTATCTCCTAACTGAACTATCGTTAATTTCTATCATGCGGATATGTAAGCTGCCGCAGGATCCTCATGTAACATATGTAACAAAAAAGAAGCTGCTATAAAAATCACATTCAGCCGCCATTAAAGTGCCTGCTACAGCACGGTAAAAAGAGTGAATTTGATTTTTATAACAGCTTCTCCTTATTTGTCATAGACTATGCGTTAATAACGTCCTTTAAAGCCTTTCCTGCTTTGAACTTCGGAGCTTTAGATGCTGCAATAGTAATGGCCTCTTTTGTCTGAGGATTTCTGCCTGTTCTTGCTGGTCTTTCAGATACTTCGAAAGTACCGAATCCAACTAATTGAACCTTTTCACCTTTTGTTAATTCTTCTGTTACGACATCGATAAATGCCTTTAATGCCTTTTCTGAATCTTTCTTGGATAATTCTGTTTTTTCTGCAATTGCTGCAACTAATTCTGCTTTGTTCATGGATAAAACTCCTCCTCTAAAGTATTTGTTATATTTGTTCGAATAATCACAAAGATTATTTCACACGTCCCCATAGAGCATTCAGCTCAACATCGGACATTTCCCTTAAACTCCTGCTTTCTTGCTCGGCAAGAAGTTCAATTCCTACAAATCTATTTATAAACTTATTAGTGGCATTTGTCAAGGAATTTTCTGCATTTAGTTGTAAAAACCTTGATAAATTTACCACGGAGAACATCAAATCGCCAAATTCTTCTTCAATCCCCTTTGCATCGCCATTTTCTTTCGTTTTTTTCAACTCTTCCAGTTCCTCATAAACCTTATTGAGAGCCTGTTCATAATCCTTAAAATCAAGACCGGCTTTGGCTGCTTTTTTCTGGATTTTCTCTGCCCGGATATTGGCAGGAAGTGCTTTGGGTACACCTAGTATGGCTTCGGATGCTTTCTTTTGCTTTTTCTCCTGTTTTTTAATGTCGTCCCAATTGCTGACTACTGCATCCGAATCGATTCCGGCTGCCGCATCCGTACTGCCAAATACATGCGGATGCCTGCGGATCATCTTCCGGCTTACACCGTTAACCACGTCGTCAATGTCAAATTCTTTCTGTTCTTCCGCAATTGCCGTATGTAAGGCTACCTGCAGTAATATGTCGCCCAATTCTTCGCATAAATTCTCAGCGTCTTCGTTATTAATGGCTTCAATTACTTCATAGGCTTCCTCAATCATGCAGTTTCTCAGGCTTTCATGGGTCTGTTCCCTGTCCCAGGGGCATCCGTTCTCACTTCTTAAGTGTCTGATGATATTTATAAAATCGTCAAAAACATAGTTTTTCTCCATAGTATTTTTCTCCTATTTTTTACCCGGTTTATATACGACATCCCAATTTTTCCGATTACATTATATTATACCAGTTTCCGGGTATATGGCAACCATTTTTGACCGCTCGTTCATACTAAGACAAAAAGGCTGGGTAAGAGTCTGGCCCTGACGCACTGTCACTTCAGTGATAATCTTTCTCTAACGCTTATTTGAAAAATTATTGCACCGTTCTGAGTGCTTCCCTTTGCGGCATCCTGCCAGCCGGGTTTTTTATTTCATAGGAAAATAACGCAATTTCCTCGTATGCATAAAAAAAGAGTTTTTCATAAGTAAAACCCATGAAAAACTCTATGGCTTACAGCCTGATTTACTGTTCCATCTGTCTGCCCAGGAAATATGCCGCCGTACTTGCCAGCTTATTCTCTACATCACCGAATTTTACTTTAGGATCTTTGGAAAGCAGAACAACGGAACCAATGGCATCGCCTTCGCTGATAATCGGCCAGACGACCTGGTAAGAATAATCCGTGTCATCATCTGCAACTATCTTGATAAAGTTTTTATCTTCTTTGGATGCTAAGATATTCTCTCTTTCGTTGATAACCTGTTCCAGCTCCGGGGTAATGGATTTGGATAACAGTTCCCTTTTCATACTGCCCGATGCAGCAACAAATTGGTCCTTATCTGATATAGCAATAATGTGTCCCGTAGTCTGTGCCAGGGAATCAGCATACTGTTTCGCAAATAGTCCTAGTTCTCCAATGGGAGAATATTTCTTAAGTATGATTTCTCCTTCTCTGTCAGTAAATATTTCCAGCGGGTCTCCTTCTCTGATACGCAGTGTGCGCCGAATTTCTTTTGGAACGACAACACGCCCCAAATCATCTATTCTCCTTACGATTCCTGTGGCTTTCATAATTTATTCCTCCATTTTGCATGATAATCATAATGTGGTACTTATGGTTATTATTGTTTGTAAATTAGAGGAATTTATACGTTAATATATAATTTTAGTAAAATTTTTATTTTTAGGAATTTAATACCTCACTTCCACAAGGAATAAACCTTGGGAACTTACGGTCACTCCTGCCTGCTGCCGGTTTTTCCCTTCCAGGATACCTAATACCTCTTCCGGTTTCTTTATTCCCCGGCCGGTTTCTATCAAGGTACCGATAATGATCCTCACCATGTTATATAAAAAACCGTCACCGGTCACGGCAATCCGAATCTCCCCCGACGGACTTTGATATTTTGTATTCCCGGGCCTGTATATGTTAATATTCTCAATGGTCCTCACTGTTGTCCTGCCGTCTTTCCGGTCCGTGGAGAAGGCCTTAAAGTCATGGGTGCCGATGAGAAAGGCAGCCCCTTTCCTCATGGCCTCCGTATCAAGAGGCTCCGGCACATGGCAGGTATACTTTCTCGTAAATACCCCCTGGACCTGACCCTGGTCAATCCGGTATTCATAAGATTTGGACTTAGCCCAGTAACGGCTGTGGAATTCCTTATCCGCTTCTTCTATACAGTGTACCTTAATATCCTCCGGCAGAAGGGTATTTAATGCAGCTTTCATGTCTGCCACGGATATTTCGGAAAAACAATGGAAATTCGCAACCTGGCCCAGGGCATGAACACCCGCATCGGTTCTGCCGGAGCCGATTAGTTTAATATCCTCCTTAAGATAGCCGGACAGATGCTCTTCCAGTATACTTTGTATGGAACGCTTTCCCGTGATTGTGCCCAGCCGCTGCCAGCCGGCATAACCGCTTCCGTCATACTCCAGTATCATTTTTATATTTCTTTTATTATTACTGTTTCCTGTTTTATTATTCATTTAAACTCCAAGTACTGATCGAAAATCACGCATTAAACATAACCTTTTCACTGTTAAAGGCCTTCGTGATGAATCCGGTCAGAAGCACGGCCAATAAAAGCGTACCGCCTATCGTAGCACCAAACTGGGGCAGTGTCAATTCACCCATAAGAATATTTTGTATGGAAATGGCACTCCCGTAAACCGGTATTGCATACATGCTTAAAGCCTTTTCTTCATTTCCGGAAAACATGGTAGCCATGCCGGCCACAATGACAATGATTAAAATCGGCGTGACATAGGCAGCGGCTTCTTTTGCGGTTTTAGCCAATACGGATGCCAGCGACACAACTGCAACATACAAATACACCATAACAAGCATAATAGCCAGAAGTTCTGCAACCTGCAGGGCAGAAAAAGTCAGGCTGAGGCCTTCCATATCCCCGCCGCTAAAGCCGTTTAACATCAACGGCATTGCAAATATCATGGAAACCGCATATACGGCCGCTGAAAGGCTTGCAAGGATGGAGATGGAGATTAACTTGCCTACCACGATTTCCCTTCTTTTTAAAGGCGTCAAAAGCATGCTGGCCATAGTCCCCCGCTCTTTCTCACCCGTAATGGCATCGATGCCAAGGCTCATAGCCCCCTGAAATAGCATAAATGTGATTAAATAGGGGAGCAGGGTACCAAATATCTTTCCGGTAGCTTTTTTATCATCCACAATGATGGAAGACCCCGGGTCCGTATCGATATGGAATACCGTCAGCTGATTGATATCCCCAAAACGGTCCGTTAAAAGCTTCTGCCGGTATTCGGAAAGAACCGTATCCACAAAATTATTCCTTGCAGTATTGGAATAGTCTTCCGACGTATTATAATAAGTTTTTACCTCAGGGATTACTCCCCCGGATTGATAAGCATTGACTTTGTTTAAAAAGTCCTCTTCAAACACCACCAAAAGGTCCGTAGTGCCGTTTAATATCGCGTCTTTCAAAGCCGTAAGGTCTGCCCCCGGCTCCAGATACCGGATATTGGCTTCAAAACCGGTACCGGCTAAAGTATCCTTAAAATCCTCCGGAACATTCTGGATATATATGGTGGAAACATGTTTTTGAATATCATCTACCATAGCTGACTGCATCTGTCCCATAAAGTAATAGATGCCTATAATTAATACCGCAGGTAAAACGAATAAACTGACGACTAATTTTTTATCGGTAAATACCCTGGTCAATTCTTTTTTAATAATATGCTTTGTCCCTTTCATATAAAACTCCCATCTGTGCGCCCTGGCGCACGTACAAATCAAGATACCTAAATAACTGCTTTTGTTTTTTCAACCTAACACCCATGTATATCACAAGCTGGCTTGCGATACTGCCCAAATAAGAAGTATGAAATTTTTTTTAATTTCACAACGCCCATGCTTTCCAGACATAAATCGCGAAGAATAGCCGCTTTTGCTAGTCTTCTAATGGCCCGCATGTCTTTCGCGAGACTATTCACACTAAGCCTCCTCTTTACTATATTCTTTGTAAAGCTCAAAGAATGCATCCTCTAAGTCTTCCGACTTTGTTGCCCTTAGAATTTCGGAAAGTGTGCCATCCATGACTTTCCGGCCCTGAATGATGATTCCGATTCTGTCACAGAGCTTTTCGGCTTCGGACATAATATGGGTGGAAACAATAACTAATTTTCCTTCTTCCTTTAATAATTTCAGGTAATCGGTAACACTTCTGGCCGTAACGATATCCAATCCGTTGGTGGGCTCATCAAATATAACCACTTCCGGGTCATGGACAAGGCTGACGGCAATAGAGGCCTTCTGCTTCATACCGGTTGAGAGTTCGTCAATTTTTTTATCCTGGAATTCATGGATTCCAAAATAGTCAAACAACAGTTCTCTTCTTTTATCAATGGCCTTTTCATCCATTCCGTGTAACCTGCCAAAAAAATCAAACATGTATTTAGGTGAAAACTGAGGATCCAGTTTGATCTCATTGGTTAAAAATGAGATCGATTCTCTGACTTTTTCCGGCTCTTTCACCGTATCATAACCGCATACGGTAATTTCGCCGGCCGTTGGTTTCAATAATGTGGCCACACAGCGCAGGGTTGTTGTCTTGCCTGCTCCGTTCGGCCCGAGAAGTCCGTATATTTCACCTTTTTTTGCCGACAGGCTGATGTTATCCGCTGCCTTCTTCATATTTTTCTTTGTCTTCTGTTCCGCCATCTGTTTCTTGGTAAGCTTATAAACTTTGGTTAAATTATTGATTTCTATCATTTCAACTCCAATCTGATTGCATCAGCGCACGGACAGCAAAGGGGAAATCAATGTACTCCCTGATCCTGCCGGCTGTTATATGATCATAACGGATATTCCTATTCCGCTTTGAATTACACATTGTTAGATTAAACCCAGAATTTCCCTTTGTCAATCAGGTATTTATTAGAATAAGTTTAAAATTTCATTAATTAGTACAGGCAGCTGGCTTTTAAGTACTGATCCTTTATGCTATAATGACAGCAAACTAATTTATTTGCACCGGTCAAATCCCAAAGCAGAATAATCGGCCATCATCTTATCGGTCATTCTTTCAACAAGGCGCCTGCCCTTCTCAGCCGTCGCAGCAGAAGGAAAACCCAAATTGCCAACGTAGTTTTCAGGTTCGGCTTCCTTACGGTGGAACAAATAATCCTCAAAGATACAAAAGGGAATGTCATTTTCCCGGATAAGATCCATTTTAACCTTTTCCGGATACAGATACAGGGCAACTGAGGTTTCGGCTTCACAGGCATGCCTCATGGCAGACTGTTTTTTCAGAATATCACTGTAATCTATTTCATAAGGCTCAATAAGGGCTATATCGTTCCCCAGGTTTGATAAAGCCTCAAGATGATAAGGGTCCCCATGAAAAGTCAGGAGTATAAAATGTTTAAAGCCCTGTGCTTTCCACCACTTGGTAACAGACAATATAATTTCCCTCAGCAGCCCGGGAGACAGGGTCGCAGTTCCCGACATCAATTTATCGCAGGGCAGATTAACCCCGTAATTAACGGTGGGTGCCATCACGGTGTTCGTATTTTGGGACAGTATTCCGGCAAAATACTCAACTGCCAGGATATCCTGGCTGAGAGGAAGGTGGGCTCCGTGCTGTTCACAGGTTCCGATGGGCAGAATCAGTTTGTCATTCGTATTAAGATATTGTTTTACTTCAACATAAGTCATATCAGCTAATTTCATATTTGAACCCAAACATACCGCTATCCGGCTTGCGGTACGGCCACAACTTTAGAATTTGAAAGAATAACCTGGGTGGCGTCCTTTCACTTTTTATATTTTCTTTCAACTTTCCGACGTGCATCCGCTTTGCGGCAGGGCTGCCGGAAGCAGCTGCGAAGGGACCATGAAATTGTCAGTTTCGGTACCGCAAAGGTATATATTATTATCGCATATAAAAGGCAAAACAACAAGGTTTTATGCAGTATCCTTACAGGTTGCAATTCAGCCGTAAGACTGAACTGCAACCCTTATAGCAAAACAACATAAATCCATCAGGAAGGAGATAACATATGAATTTAATCCAGCTAATCGATGAATCCATCTTATTTTACATTCTGGAGCATTTCCATACGCCCCTTATGGATAAAATCATGGTAGGAATTACTTCTCTTGGCAATTCCGGTTTTATCTGGGTTGCCATTGCATTTTTACTGCTTTTAAATAAAAAAACCCAGTCCTGGGGAATTTTATTAGTTACGGCGTTGACCTTTGAATATATATTGGGAGACGGTCTTTTAAAACAAATATTTGCAAGAGAACGGCCTTTCAACCGTTTTCCCGAAGTTGAAATCCTTATCAGAAAACCGGGATCCTTTTCCTTTCCTTCCGGCCACACCATGTCCTCCTTTACAGCCGCCACCGTAATCTTTTACTGCAATAAATATGCGGGTCTTCCTGCTTATATCCTGGCTTCCCTGATCGGCTTTTCACGGCTGTATTTATTCTGCCATTATCCGACGGATGTTTTAGGGGGTGCGGTTTTTGGCATACTTACGGCCCTGTTTGTAATACTGACAGCCAGGACCCTCCGGGAAAAAGCACGTACCTCTTAACAGCGGTAACACGGCATCAGCGTAAATAGCCGGCGCTGAATAAATGATATTTATGCAATAATTTTTCAAACACGCTCTAGGTAATTTAATCAAAATAAGCTCATTGAAACGCTGTCTTTCCGCCAGGTTCAATGAGCTGTGTCTGTTGTATTATTCCATTGTGCTGTCCTGTTATTATTTTTCCGTAGTTTCCTGTGTCTGGGCGGGGGGCTCGGCGGATCCCTGTTCAAAAGTCATGTTATCCCATACTTTACTGTTAATATCAATCTTTATGTCCGAAGCCCAATCCGCATAGAGATCCTTAAAGGTTTCATCCTGCCTCCGGGCAATGATCTCCTCTTTCTTTTCCAGGGTTGCATCTTCGTTGAAGTCATTCACACAGTAAAGGATATGATAACCGTACTCGGTTTCGACAATACCGCTGAGTTCACCGGTTTTTAAGGCAAAAGCCGCATCTTCAAATTCCTTCACCATTTCTCCCTTGCCAAAGGTATATTCCACACCCGAATCCTCCGTGTTGGCTTCTGCAAAATTATAGAAATTATCTGCTTTTTTTGCCTGCTTTAATAAATCTTTTGCTTTTTTATAAGCCTTCTCTTTCTCTTCCTGGCTCATAGGGGTTTTATTACCGTCCGCATCGGTTTTTGTGTTAAGGACTAACAAATGCTGTATGGTTATCTGTTTTGCTTCCTCATCCGAAACATCCGTATCCACATTCATGGTTGATGCGTCATATACTTTTTCGTAAAGCATATTGTCATGGTAAAATTTTTCTGTTGCTTCCTGTGTAAGACCATAACGGGATTTATCCTCCTCCGTAATGCCGGCAAGGAGGTTTTGTCCATTCTGTTTTATCTGCTCCTCATCCTCTTCGGTAATTTCCGCACCATACTTACCGGCCTGGTCACAGGCTATTTTAGTCTGGGCTATCATATTCATGATTTCCTGCTTTGCCACATCCCCAAAGCTCTGGCCGTTAAAATCGTAAGTCCAGATCTGGTCTCCAAAATAAGCTTCATACTGGGCTTTGATATATTGGAAATAAATCATGGTTTCACTGTAATTAACTTCTTCTTTCCCGATTTTAACAACTGTTTTCTTAAAAATACCGTCATCCACGGGAACCGTTTCTTTGCCTGAATCCGTATTTTGTGTATTTTCGGTCTTCCCGTTTACAGCCCCGGGGGTATTACCCGTACTTTTCTGATTTTCACTGTCTTTTTTAGAACAGGCGGCAGCGGTTAACAGCAGCAGGGCCAATAAGCTTAACATTACTATTTTTTTTATCTTTTTTTTCATGGAAACTCCTATCCATCCGCTTATGCGGTATTTTTCTGGGTGGTAATATGCTCTTTATTATAGATTATTTTTCTTCATCTAACAATAGTTTTAAATCTCCAAGCAGGTTTTTTGCATGCTCAAAAAGACTTATGACATCCATTTTACTTATTTTCCCCATTTTCTTTAAGGAGTACGTAAAATACGGATTGGCTTCCGGTACGAGTTTTAAGGACGGCTGATATTTTTGTATCAGTTCCGGTATTTTCTCTACTTTTAATTTTGCTTTGTTATACATAACCATTTTGATTTCCTCGTTCCGGTATACCAGGGAAGTCACGTATACACTGTGGCAGATAGATTTAATATAAGCAATATTTAATAAATTATTAACCGAAGAAGGCATATCCCCAAACCGGTCCAGCAATTCCTCCTGCATATCAAGCAGTTCCTCTTCATTTTCAATCTCAGCAATACGTTTGTACACATCTAACTTCTGGAATTCGCTCTTAATATAGGTTGCCGGGATAAATGCATCAATATCCATATCCACCGTGGTATCGAAGATTTCTTCTTCCTGGACTTCACCTTTCATGGAACGGATGGCATCATTGAGCATCTTGCAGTATAAATCATAACCCACTGCCTCCATATGCCCGCTCTGCTGTGCCCCCAATAAATTGCCGGCACCCCGGATTTCCAGATCCCGCATGGCAATCTTAAAGCCGGAACCCAGTTCCGTGAATTCCTTAATGGCCTGGAGCCTTTTTTCAGCCACTTCCTTTAACATCTTATCTCTTTTATACATTAAAAATGCATAGGCCGTACGGTTGGAACGTCCTACCCGGCCCCTGAGCTGATAGAGCTGGGACAGGCCAAGACGGTCCGCATCATCAATGATCATGGTATTTACATTGGAAATATCCAGGCCGGTTTCAATAATGGTGGTTGAGACTAAAACATCGATTTCACCGTTGATAAAGTCAAACATGATCCGTTCCAGTTCTCTCTCACTCATCTGCCCGTGGGCAAAGGATACGTTGGCTTCCGGCACCAGCCTGGCTATCCTGCCGGCTATCTCATCGATACCGTTGACACGGTTGAATACATAATATACCTGTCCGTTTCTGGCTAATTCCCGGTGGATGGCTTCCCGGATGATTTCTTCGTTGTGTTCCAGTACATAGGTCTGGATGGGCATCCTGTCCACGGGGGGCTCGTTTAACACGCTCATATCTCTGATACCGATTAAGCTCATATGAAGGGTTCTGGGAATCGGGGTCGCCGTAAGGGTCAAGACATCCACATCCCCTTTCAGCTGCTTGATTCTTTCCTTATGGGTTACCCCAAACCGCTGTTCTTCGTCAATTATTAATAAACCCAGATTCTTGAACTGGATGTCCTTAGACAATACCCGATGGGTTCCGATCAATATATCCAGATTTCCTTTCCTTAACCGCTCTAACACCGCTTTCTGCTGGGCAGCCGTCTTAAAACGGGACAGCATGTCAATGCTGATGGGAAAGTCCATCATACGCTGTACAAAAGTATTATAATGCTGTTGGGCCAATATGGTGGTGGGTACTAAAAATACCACCTGTTTTCCGTCGGACACCGCTTTAAAGGCAGCCCGGATGGCAATCTCGGTCTTACCGTAGCCCACATCCCCGCAGATCAAACGGTCCATGATCCGCCTGCTTTCCATATCCCGTTTAGTTTCTTCAATCGCCCGAAGCTGGTCATCCGTCTCCTCATAGGGAAACATCTCTTCAAATTCTTTCTGCCAGACGGTATCGCCGCCAAACCGGAATCCTTCCTTGGCCTGGCGGGTGGCATATAATTCCACCAGTTCCCTTGCAATTTCCTTGACCGCTCCTTTTACCCTGGTTTTGGTATTTTTCCATTCCGGTGAATTGAGCTTATTTAATTTGGGTTTCCTGGTATCTGCCCCGGCATATTTTTGTATCACATCAAGGCCTGTTGCAAGGATATACAACACGCCTCCGCCGCCGTATTCTATTTTAATGTAATCTTTGGTTACCTTATCTACTTCTATTTTCTCTATACCGCGGTAAATACCTAATCCATGGTTTTCATGCACCACATAATCGCCTATGTTAAGGTCCGTAAAGCTTTGTATTTTTTTCCCGTCATATTCCTTAAGCTTCTTCTTTTTCTTCTTTTCCGCTCCGAAAATATCACTTTCCGAAATAATGACAAGATTGATGAGGGGATATTCAAACCCCCGGTGAAGGCTGCCAAAGGTCACCATGATTTCCCCTTTTTGGATAACCCGGTCCATGTCCTCACTGTAAAAGGCATTTAACTCCTGGTCCCTTAAATCCTCACTCAGCCGCTTTGCACGGGTTCTGGATACGGATAACAACAGGATCCGGTAGCCGCTTTTCTTCCATTTCTGCAAATCCTTTACCAGGATATCAAAGTTATTATTATATGGGTTAACGGACCGTACGGTAAAATCCCACTTGCCCCGGATAGTAAAAAAATTTGCCTTAAAGTCCATGGTGCTTAATAACAGGGTAGTCTTATGATTTAAGCCGGTCAGCAGTTCTTTGTAGCCATATATGACATCACTCTGGCCGGGGAGGATATAGCCTTTTTCAATCCTTCCTATCATGCCTTCCCTGAATTCAGTTTCCACCGCTTCCCCTTTTTCCTGAATCCTGCTGGGCTCATCCAGGTAAATGACGGAATTTTCTCCGTCAAAATAATCAAAAAAGGAGACTGTATTATCATAAAAATATTTGATATAGCTGTCTATGCCGACAGAACCCTGAAAGCTTTCCAGGTTTTCCTTAAATTCCTGTATAATATCCTGGATCCGGGCCGCTTCCTCCGTCTTTCTCTGTTCCCGGAGCCGCTTTACATATTCTTTTTTCTCTTCTTCTATCTTTTTAAATCCCTTAAGCATCCTGTCCTGGTCCAGGATCATTTCTGCCGCCGGATAAATGCGCAGGCTGGAGGTCCGCTCAATGGATCTTTGGCTGCTGATATCAAAGGAACGGATGGAATCCACTTCATCGCCCCATAGTTCAATACGGTATGGGCATTCTTCCGTAGGCGGAAATATGTCCAGAATACCGCCCCTGACCGCGAATTCTCCGGGTCCTTCCACCTGGCCCTGGCGTTCATATCCCAAATGTATCAAGTCTGCCTGGAGACTGGTCAGATCCAGGATACCTGCCTCCTTTACAGTGATGACCCGGTTCTTAATAAAGTCCAGAGGCAGGATTTTATCCATTCCGCCGTCCAGAGTCGTAATTACGGTGACGGGTTCCTTTTCTATAAGGCGTTTAAGGATTTTCAACCTGTCCCTTACTATAGCATTTCCATGAATATCCGCACTGTAAAAAATAATATCCTTTGCAGGATACAGGCAGACATTTTTATCATATAACTTATAATCCTCATAAATTTCCTTTGCCTTCATGTCATTATAAGTTATGATTAACTTCCACAGGTAGCCTTCACTCAAACCGCTGATAAGATGACATTTCTGTGAGTCTATACAACCGGTTACCTGAACCGGTGTGTTTTTCAATTTTAAATTGTCCTTTATGTCATTAAACTCTTTTAATTCCTTCAGAGGGGTAGTAAAGGTCTTCAAGCTGTTTCCTCCTTATTATCTGTTTAAGGGCTTCCCTTTTTCATACATGGCAAATTTCCCTTAAGGCCTGAGCCAAAGGGTTATTCTTTCCTGCTTTGTTACTTTCTATTATAGATATTCATTGCGGTTTCCATTCCATCTTTTATAATGGATTTTACCGCTTCCGAAGATTTTTTTATGGCATCACGTATAATGGGCTGTTCATCGTCTTTAAAACGGGAGAGTACATAATCCGCCAGGTCCCAGCCGGTAGGTTTGTCACCTACCCCGACTTTAATCCTCGGGAATTCCTGGGTTCCCAGATGGCTGATAATACTCTTAATGCCATTATGTCCCCCGGCACTTCCCTTTTCCCGAAGCCTGAGCTGCCCGACCTCAAGGCTGATATCGTCATAGATTATAATGATCTCCTGGGGGGATACCTTATAAAAATCCGCAAGTTCCCTGACACTTTCCCCGCTTAAATTCATGTAGGTCTGAGGCTGTGCAATTACTGCCTTCTCACCCTCAATATATCCCCTGCCGCATATGGCTTTATGTTTTTTTAAATCCAACGGAATATTATAGTCATCCGATATACGGGTTATGACATCAAAACCAATGTTATGCCTGGTTGCCTGATATTCCCTGGTTGGATTGCCTAGTCCGATTATAATGTACATTTTACTGCCTTCCTTTTATGGTTTTTCCTGCGTCCCGGATTACCTTAAGAGTCCGAGGAGAAAACTGTTACTTCCCTTTCCTGCTACCTCCTGTGTCTGAAAATAGGCACACAATTACGCCGCACATAGTATATCCATACGTGCAGCGTAATTTTCTATTGATTATTATTATAATCTATCGGGCGTTTTATAGCAATAAATATTTAGCTGTATTAAGGAAACAAAATATATGTAGCTTATTTTGCATAGGAAACCTCTGCCATTCCATAAGTCTTGTAAAATTCCATACTTTTAAATTCTTCATCCCTGTTATGTCCCTTAAAGTCCCTATCGGATTTCAGGAAATAATCATAAGTGGCTATATTCCTGCCGTCCGAAGTTAAAGGATCGTCCCAGGTACAGTCAATATTGTACCACTGCCCCTTAAGTTTAACAATATTCCATCCATGGCTGTCCTTATTCCCTGTTCCCGTTATAATCCGGCAGGGTATGCCTGCCTCGGTAAACATTTTATATGCAACACTCATATATCCCTGACAGGTGGAACTTTTGTTAATTAAATTGTCATAGGCAGAATAATGCCTGGTATTCGTATCATAAGAAGCATTCTCAATGATATAATCATGTATTTTTTTAATTTTTTCATAATCGGCCAATTTATTGATCTCCCATTCACTAAACAGCCATTTTATGGTTTCATCCACCGTTTTAGTTTCTGCCGCAGTCTCATTGTATTCAAATTCATAGGTTACGGTCAGGATATTTCCGAATCCCACAATATGAGCATAGATACTGTTGGTCTTATACCTTAAGTAATCATAGTCATTTGAAGTAGCCGTATCATCGATATCATAGACCATGTCAATGGCACCTTCCGTAAACCACTTCATATCTTCCACTTTTCCTACATATTTAATTTCAATTTGGCTTACGCCGTCTAACATGGCGTCTCTTACTTCCTTTATAAAGTTCTGTTCATTCCCGGTCTGGCTGACCTTTCCGGATACCAACAGCCATGCGGCCAGATTATATCTGTCATCAATGGTATATACAATAATGGCTAGTAATATTAGTGAAAACAGAAACTTAATAAAATTTCTCATATACCATCTCCTCTCTGATTTTTTTGTAACGATCAGCCACCATGGTTCTTTTGGACTGACGCCTATAGGATGCTGTCTTTGGCCTGCTTATTTTTCCTACTAATTCCATTTGTAATTTTATATTCTATTATACTCTAATCTGCTATCCGTCTGCAATCATAAATATATTGGATACGGAATAACTCCCCCCATACATTTGTCCCCATATCGGATATATAAGAAAGAGTCTGGCTTGCCAGACTCTGGCGCTGACGCGCTGTCACTTCAGTGACCATATACCTTAGCGCGTTATGTGCCTCCTGCCCGGAGGGCTTTTTTATGCAATAGGGCGTAATTTCCTATTGCATAAGAAAGAGTCTGGCTTGCCAGACTCTGGCGCTGACGCGCTGTCACTCCAGTGACCATATACCTTAGCGCGTCATGTGCCTCCTGCCCGGAGGCTTTTTTATGCAATAGAGCGTAATTGAAAAAAATAAGGGGTATCTCAAATCCCCTTAACCGGTTCTTTGAGATACCCCTTGTTTTTTAGACTTCCTTTTCTTCATACTCCTCAGCTGCAATTTCGTAGCTTTCCAGGATTATTTTTTGAATTTTATCTCTTGTTTCTGAATTAATCGGATGTGCGATGTCGCGATACTCCCCGTCACCGGCTTTTCGGCTGGGCATTGCAATGAATAATCCTTTTTCTCCTTCGATTACCTTAATATCATGTACTACGAATTCATTATCCATCGTAATAGATACTACCGCCTTCATCTTTCCTTCTTTACTCACCTTGCGTACACGCACGTCTGTTATCTGCATTGTGTAGATCCCCCTTTAATATTATTTATCTTTTTGTTTTAAATTTAAAGAATATACCTTTCATTTTTTTCTATTACTATTTTAACATTTCCCGGTTCACCAATGTGGGTTGTATTAACCCGGATGGTATCCCGGCTTTCTACTATGCAGTTCTCTATATAAGTGTTGTCACCAATATATACATCATTTAAAATGATGGAATTTTTAATGGTACAGTTATTGCCTATATACACTTTCTTAAACACAATAGAATTTTCAACTACTCCGTTGACAATACAGCCGCTGGATATGATACTGTTTTTTACGGAAGACCCCTGATTATATTTTGCAGGCGGTAAATCATCTATTTTTGAATAGATGTCCGGATATTCTTTGAAAAAATAATCCCTGACCTCCTTACTCAGGAAATCCATATTTGTCTTATAATAAGAATCCACCGTAGATATGTTGCTCCAATAGGCTTTCATCTTATATGCATATATTTTCTTCAGATTTTTATAACGGATTAAAATATCCTTCACAAAGTCATAACGGTCTTCCAGAGCTGACATTTCCAATAAATCAATTAACAATCTTCTTCTTATTACATAGATACCGGTTGAAACGGTATTCGCAGATGTCGTAAGCGGTTTTTCTTCAAAATCTACAATTCTTCCATCATCATTTGTACTTATAATTCCAAATCTGCTTGCATCCTCCCCTTCTTTTAATTGTTTGCTTACCACCGTAATATCTGCCTTTTTGTTAATATGATATTCCAGTACTTTATTGTAATCCAGCTTATATACACCGTCGCCGGATGTAATTACCACATATGGTTCATGACTGTTTTTAAAAAAACTTAAGTTCTGATACATAGTATCTGCTGTTCCTCTGTACCAGAAACTGTTATCTGCCGTAATCGTGGGCGTAAATACAAATAAACCTCCCTGTTTTCTTCCAAAATCCCACCATTTGGAGGAATTCAAGTGTTCGTTTAAGGATTTTGTATTGTATTGGGTAAACACGGCAACCTTCTGGATATGGGAATTAGACATGTTGCTCAATGCAAAATCAATACAACGGTAACTGCCTGCAACCGGCATTGCGGCTATGGCTCTTTTGCCCGACAATTCCCTCATTTTATTACTGTTACCGCCGGCTAATATAATTCCTAATGCTCTCATAGCTTACCACCTGCCTTAATCAGTGTACCGCCTCCAATAAGGACTCCGTCAGGATAATCCTCTATGGTGGTACAGCCCGAAATTGCCGTATTTTTGCCTATTTTGACACGGGCAGGTATGACTGACTTTTCTGCTATGGTTACCAGCCCGAAAGCATAGATATTCGGCTCCCTTTCATTCGGTATATCCTCTCCGATTCCAAGTTCCGCATAAGCACCGATATTGGCGGCTTCCGCCACGATGGATTTATTAAGGTTTGCACCCTCCTTTATTACGGTATCCTTCATAATGATGGAATCCCGGACAACGGCTCCTTTCCCAATATATACCCCGGAACCGATGACAGAATTTTGCACCTCGCCGTAGATTTCGGCGCCTTCACCGATGATCGCTTTGTTAATCACGGCGGTATCGGCTATGTACTGGGGAGGTATGGTATCACTTTTGGTGTATATTTTCCAGAATTCCTCATATAGGTTAAATACCGGAATCAGGTCAATTAATTCCATATTGGCTTCCCAGTAGGAGCCCAAAGTACCCACATCCTTCCAGTATCCGTTGTATTCGTAAGCGAATACCCGGTCACCCCGTTCATGGCAGTAAGGAATAACATGTTTGCCAAAATCACAGCCTTTCTGCCCTGATAAAGTAATTAAAGCCTCCCTTAAGATATCCCAGGTGAAGATGTAAATTCCCATGGAGGCCAGATTGCTTCTTGGCCTGGGAGGTTTTTCTTCAAATTCGGTAATTCTTTTTTCATCATCGGTAATCACTACACCAAACCTGCTGGCTTCTTCTATTGGTACCGGAATAGTGGCCAAGGTGATATCTGCATTATTCTGCTTATGGAAGTCTAACATTGCTTCATAATCCATCTTGTAAATATGGTCTCCGCCTAAAATCAATACATATTCCGGATTATAATATTCCATGAATTCCAGGTTTTGATATATTGCGTTGGCCGTTCCGGTATACCATTCACTGCTGTTGTTTTTCTCGTGGGGCGGAAGAATGGAGACTCCGCCGATATTCCGGTCCAAATCCCAGGGAATGCCTATTCCGATATGCGTATTCAGCCGCAGGGGCTGGTATTGGGTCAATACGCCTACCGTATCTACACCTGAATTAATACAATTGCTGAGGGGGAAATCGATTATTCTGTATTTTCCGCCAAATGCTACTGCAGGCTTTGCAACGTTAGAAGTTAAAACCCCTAATCTTGAACCTTGTCCGCCGGCGAGAAGCATAGCAATCATTTCCTTCTTTATCACGCAATCACCTCTTGTTGTTTATTTTGACACCATTATACCATTCTTTTACATAAATGTGAATAAAATTTACAAATATTTTAAAATTAATTATTCTTTTTTTAGCATTATACCTAATTTAACCGTTTTTTTTACTTAAAAAATATTTTTTACATTTAAGAGCCTTTTTTTTACAATCGTTTTTTATACGGAAAATAATTTCTATTATTTTGTATACATAAAGTCAAGCTACAATAACCATTTTTTTTCATATCTTGTTTGTATGCCGAATTTTTTAATTGTATTTTTATAGGAAATGATTATAATAGCTTATAGATGGCTAAAATTCAAACTATATGAAACGACATAATTAATTGCCGTTCCATATAATGTCTCAGGTGGCAGAAGAATGTTTAAAACAAAATATCATTGCCGGCCAAATGCAATGCATTGCAATTTTATAAGATCCGGCAGTTACAATACTGACTTAAGTTAATACAAAATAATCAATTAAGATAGGAAGTGCAATTCTATGTATCATATCAATTTCAGCAATCCCATTAAAGTACATTTTATAGGCATTGGCGGAATCAGCATGAGCGGCCTTGCCGAACTTTTACATACGATAGGCTTTACCGTATCCGGTTCCGATGCTAAAAAAAGCAAAATAACCGAACACCTGGAATCTTTAGGGATCACCGTTTTCTATGGCCAAAGGGCTTCCAATATTACTTCCGGTCTGGAACTGGTAGTTTATACCACGGCGGTAAAGGAAACAAATCCGGAATATCAGGCTGTTATACAGGCAGGAATACCGATTATGGACCGGGCGGAATTACTGGGACAGGTAATGTTAAATTATACCGATGCCGTAGCCGTAGCCGGAACCCACGGTAAAACCACCACCACCTCCATGCTTTCCCTGATACTGCTGGAAGCAGATTTGGATCCTACCATATCCGTAGGCGGAATTCTGGATAATATTAAAGGAAATATCCGCATCGGACAATCGGAACATTTTATCACCGAAGCCTGTGAATACACCAATAGCTTCCTGAAATTCAACCCTACGAAAAGTGTTATATTAAATGTCGAGGCAGAACACCTGGATTTCTTTAAGAATCTGGACGATATCCGCCACTCTTTCCGCCTGTTTGCAGAACGGCTCCCTGAAAATGGTCTTCTGGTTATCAATGGAGATATTGACAACGTTTCTTATTTTACGAAAGATCTGCCCTGTCCCTTTATGACATACAGTATCAATGCTTCTGCCGAACCGATTTTCGGCACCGCCGCACATTATGTAGCAGCTAATATCGAATATGATGCTTTGGGCCATGGACATTATGATTTGCTGGAAAACGGAAAACTCCTTACCCATATTGAATTAAATGTTATCGGTATCCATAATGTATCCAATTCCCTTCCTGCCATTGCTCTGGCAAGAAGCTTGAACATATCCCTGGAGACTATTAAAAAGGCCTTATTTTCTTTTACCGGCACCGAACGCCGCTTCCAGTACAAGGGCGAAATCGGCGGGGTTACCATTATCGATGATTATGCACACCACCCCACGGAAGTGGTTGCAACTTTAACCGCAGCAAAAAATTATCCCCACAAGACTACCTGGTGTGTATTCCAGCCCCATACCTATACCAGAACCAAAGCTTTCCTGAAGGAATTTGCTTCAGCCCTTTCCCTTGCGGATAAAATTGTCCTGGCAGATATTTATGCAGCCAGGGAGACCAATCCGGGGGATATTTCCTCAAAGGATCTGCAGGCAGAATTATTAAAAATTGGTAAAGATGCATACTATCTTGAAAGTTTTGATGATATTGAGAATTTTTTATTACAAAATTGTAATAACGGTGACCTGTTGATAACTATGGGCGCCGGAGACGTTGTAACCATAGGAGAAGCCCTCTTGGGAATATAGTTATCCACATTATCCACAACCTTATCAACAATTTGCCTGTGATAAGGCTGTGGATTTTTTTGTTCACATAATAATTTTCTACAATGCTAGTAAGATGAATTATGAAATATTGATTTGTATTGATTTCTACCAGTTTTTACATTATTTTACATATTTCTTATGCTCCCTTATCCACATTGTCCACATTATCCACATTCATTTATTATGGATTGCTGCCTGAAAAATAGCCTATTCCCTTATATTTTTACCTGTGTTATAATGGCATGACAAAGGAAATGTGTGCCTGTTTTAATACATGGGAGTGCACACAGACAGGAGTTAAGTGTAATGAGTACAATATTATTAAATTCTAACAGTGTTTCAGAAACTACAAGTATACCGAACATTTTTATTGATAATTTTATGCCTTCTGCCAATGGTTCTTATGTGAAGGTATATCTGTATCTGCTTCGGTGTATTAACTGCACCACTGATGCCCAGATAACCATCTCATCCATCGCAGACCGCCTGGATGATACGGAAAAAGATATTATTCGTGCTCTGTGCTATTGGGAAAAGGTTAATTTAATTTCCCTGCTGCGTAATGCCGATAAGGACATTGTTTCAATTACCATAAATGATATTTATTCCCTTGCCAGGGGTGAGGGCGATACCACGGAAGAAGCTTCTCAGGCCGCCGCGGCCGCCGCTTTACCGGAGCCGGAAATCACAAATGAACCGGCCAAGGAACCGGAAGGGAAAGAACCTCTTCCCGGCAGGGTATTTGAAAAACCTACCTACTCGGAAGCTCAGATCAAGCAGCTCACCAATACGGATGAAGTGAAGTGGCTCTTAAATATTATTGAGATCTATTTAGACCGGCTGATTAAGCCCATGGATCTCCAGTTAATCCTTTTCCTGTATGAAAGTGTGGGATTTTCGGCAGAGTTAATCATGTATCTCTATGAATACTGCGTATCCAAAAATAAGAAGAATCCTTCCTATATCGAGGCAGTGGCCATGTCCTGGGCAGAAGAGGGAATTGATACGGTGGAAAAGGCCGAAGCGGCAACCGCCCTGTATAACAGCAATTATAATGCCGTAAACAAGGCTTTTGGTTTGAACCGGGCTCCCGGCCAGATCGAAAAACAGTTTATCAACAAATGGCTGAACAAATACGGATTTTCTATTGAAATTATTGTAGAGGCCTGCAACCGGACCATTCTTCAGACACAGAAACCGGATTTCAAATATGCCGATAAGATACTGGAGAACTGGCATAAGAAAGATGCGAAGGACCTGGCACAGATTTCACGCCTGGATGAAGAACATTCAAAGACTGCTGCCTTAAAAGCGAATAACAGGCCTGCAGCTGCGGCAAAACCTTCCCCCGGCAACCGCTTTAATGCATTTCCCCAAAGAACATATACCGAGGAAGACTATTCTTCCATGGAGCAGCGGTTATTACATAAACAATAGACTATATGGGCTGAACCATTGTTTATCGATAAAAGGAGAGTTCCGATATGGCTTTAAAGAATTATCAGTATAATAAGATTTTGCGGGAATATGATATGAAGCAGCTGAAGAATAAGCATGACCTGGATATCCGTACGGAGGAAGTTTACCGGGTGATTCCGGAATTAAAGGAAATTGACGATGCGGTGGTTACCTGTGCGGTGCAGAGCGCGAAACTTCTTCTGATGGGGGATGACAAGCCTTTGCCGGTTTTAAAGAAAATGACGGAAGAGGCTTCTGCCAAAAGGATCTCGTTACTGGAAAAGCACGGTTATCCAAAGGACTATTTACTGCCGGCTTATCATTGTCCTGACTGTAAGGATACCGGTTATATCGGTAATGAAAAATGCCATTGTTTCAAGCAGGCAATTGTGGATATCGTTTATTCCCAGTCCAATATCAAGACCGCCATTCTGAGGGAAAATTTTGATACTTTTTCCTATGATTATTATTCGGAGGAGTATGTGGACCCCTCCACCAGATTATCCCCACGGGAGAATATTAAAAAAGTGGCGGAAGCCAGCTGGAATTACATTAATCATTTTGATAAGGAATATAATAACCTGCTATTATACGGCAATACCGGCGTAGGTAAAACCTTTCTCGCCAACTGCATTGCAAAGGAACTTTTAGACCGGGCACATACGGTGATTTACCTGACGGCCTTCCAACTGTTCGATATTCTGGAGAAAAATAAGTTTGGAAAGGGAGAGGATAATTTTGAATTCCAGAACCAGTTTGATTACATATTGGACTGCGATTTACTGATCATCGATGATTTGGGTACAGAATTAAATAATTCTTTTGTAAATGTCCAATTATATTTATGTATCAACGAGCGTTTTTTACGCAGGAAGTCTACCATTATTTCAACCAATTTATCTTTGGATAACATTAATACCATATACAGTGAACGGGTTTTCTCAAGAATCGCCAGTAATTACACCCTTCTTAAAATTGTAGGGGAGGATATCCGGCTAAAGAAATTATTTTAGTTACTATTCACAGCCGTTTTCCTGACGTGTTTTATGTGAGTGAAGCAAAACAAAAGTCACAGAAAACCGGAGTATTGCAGCGCCAAACACATATTTTGCGTTTTGTGTGCATCGCGTAGCGTGTTACTATTCCTAGAACTGCATCTTTTTGCAGGGCTGTGAATAGTAACTTATTTAATGTTTCTTAGGTCCAGTTTACTATTTAGCCTTGACTAAATATAAGGTTAATGGTATAACGTTAATGGACATTTTACCATACACATAACAAAATGCATCAGTTCCTGGCAATTGTTGTTAAACAAATTTCATTGGAGGTCAATAAAATGCCGCAGCAAGAAAAAATTTTTGAAACGATCCCAGCCGGTACATTAGGTATTATATCTTTAGAGAGCAGTAAATCCCTGGGACAGAAAGTAAATGACTATATTGTGGAATGGCGTAATGCAAGAGAAAACGAACATACTTCTACAATAGCATTTGCCGGTTACCAGCGTGATTCCTACTTAATCGACGCATGCTGCCCCAGATTCGGTACCGGAGAAGCTAAGGGCGTTATCAGGGAATCTGTCAGGGGTTCCGACCTTTACCTGCTTCTGGACGTTTGCAATTACAGTTTAACTTACACGGTTTGCGGACATACCAACCATATGTCTCCGGATGACCACTATCAGGATTTAAAGAGAATTATAGCGGCTGTAGGCGGAAAAGCCCGCAGAATCACCGTAATTATGCCTTTCTTATATGAAAGCCGCCAACATAGACGCAGTTCCAGGGAATCTCTGGATTGTGCCTTGGCTTTACAGGAATTAACCAATATGGGTGTGGAAAGTATCATCACTTTTGATGCCCACGATCCGCGTGTTCAAAATGCCATTCCGTTAAAGAGTTTCGAAACCGTTCAGCCTACTTACCAGTTCATTAAAGCCTTATTAAAAAAGGTACCGGATCTTAATCTTGATTCGGAACATATGATGGTTATCAGTCCGGATGAAGGCGGCATGAACCGTGCCGTATATTTTGCCAACGTCCTTGGTGTTGACCTCGGTATGTTTTATAAGCGCCGTGATTATACTACGATTATCAACGGCCGCAATCCAATTGTCGCACATGAATTTTTAGGTACTGACGTAGAAGGCAAGGATATGTTGATTATCGATGATATGATCTCCTCCGGTGAAAGCATGATTGATGTTGCCAAGGAATTAAAGAGACAAAAAGCCGGCAGAATCTTTGTTGCCTCTACGTTTGGTTTGTTCACCAACGGCTTGTCCAAGTTTGATGAAGCTTATGAACAAGGTTTAATCTACAGGGTTTTAACTACCAATCTGGTATATCAGACCGAAGAATTATTATCAAGACCATATTATATAAATGTGGATATGAGCAAGTACATTGCCTTATTAATTGATACCTTAAATCATGATTCTTCCATCAGTAAATTATTAAGTCCGACAGAAAGAATCCAGAATATTTTAAATAAATATAATAAATAAGCTGAAAGATACCCGTATTTAAGAAGGAAACGGCAGGTCAGCTTTCTTAGAGTGAAACAGGATAATAAAAGCCGGATGGGATGAAACATGAGTTTTATCCTGTCCGGCTTTTGTAATTCAAATAAGTCTAAAGTGTGTTCGAAGTCCAGAATGTGTTCGAATAATGCTTGTGCCGGACTGGATGCTCCACTTTGTGAGAGGCAGAAAACTTGTTTTGGGTGCGTAGCGGGTTACGTTCCCAAAATTGTGATGCAGCATGCCGCAAATTGTATCATTCAAGCGTGCAATGATTTTTCAAACACACTCTAAGGGGGCTGAACTTACTCTATTTGATTATTTCAAATTCCTGTCTCCCCATAAAACCTGGGGCAACCTCATATTTATCAAACACAATTACCGGATTGCCGGACTGATTGATATAAAAATTAGTCTCATCCGTAATACCCGAAAAGCCGCCTTCCTCTTTACTGAAATACATGAAATCCGGATCTTGGGAAACTCTTTTATCCATTTCGTCCTTAACCTGAATGTCGGCAAGTTTTTTATAATCTTCTCCCAGCAGCTCTTTTAAAGTTATATTTTCACCTGTTTTTAAGTCCAGGTTGTAGTAATACTGTACACCATAGGCACCGCTCCAATCCTCATCCCCTGTTAATACCAGAGATAAATAATCTTCTGTCTGGACCTTTACTTCATAATTTACCTGTACCCGGAAATTTCTTTCTTCCCACTCTTTCTCTGTACCGCCGGTTTCCAGAAACGCTTTTTTATAGTCCGCAATTCTTGTTTCGGCATCCGAAGTATAATTATCCACAATATCCCTGATTTTTGTGTTTATGTCCAGAATGGCATTTTGTGTTTTTCCAGGTACATCCTCCGTACCGGTACTGTCCTTCCGGCCGGTAACAGGGGGTTCCTTTCCCGTCTGGATTTCGGGTATTTTAACATCATATTCCGTATTATCCTTCACTTCACGGTAAGAACGTATGGTAAGTACCCTTACCAGTTTTCCTACCAGAGGAAGTTCAGCCATACCCTGCGCAAATGCCTGGTTCGTATTTAATCCGATAATTAACACTGTAAACAAAACGGCGGCGGCAGATGCTGCGTATCGGACTATCTTCCGTCTCCATTTTTCCTTCTCTGTTTTCTGTCCGTCTTGCATATTAACAAACTGCCGAACGGAGCTGTGCAGCTCATCCGGTATTTCAATATTATCATATATTAATTTACTTGATCGAATCGGTTTCATTCGGATTCCTCCCTGATTTTCTTTTTTAACTTATCCAGAGCCGCATAAAGCCTGGACTTCACCGTGCTGATATTTACACCTGTTACTGCCGATATCTCTTTAAAGGTCAACTCTTCATAATAATGCAGTATCACAACGGTTTTCATTTCTTCCGATAATCTGCATACTTCCTTATAAAGCTCCAATCCTGCTTCAAAGGCAGGTTCCTTATATACCTCCTCCTTTAAATCAACCGGATCATATGCAATCTCCTTTGCATTTTTTCTATGATACCCAAAAGCCTCATTCAGTAAAATTTTATAAAACCATGTTTTTACTGCTTTCGGGTTACGGAGGGTCATATATTTTTCCAATGCTTTGCATATGGCATTTTGCACCACATCCAGCGCACTGTCCCGGTTGTTTGTATAGCAGTATGCAATTTTATAGAACTTATCCTGGTTATCCAGAATATGCCTTACCAGAACTTCATAGTTCTTACCTGCCATAATATCCTCCTGCTTCTTTTCTGACGTCAGATTTATTACTTACATTATATAGATGAAATTGAAGTAAAAAAAGTTGAAAATAAATGAAATTTTTTCATTTCTTTTTCAACTTTAGAGAAATCGAAATTAAAAAAAGCCATAAGAGTGGCCTATGGCATTATTACAAGATAAGTCATAAAACAAAAAATTATAATAAGTAAATACTTGGATAATACATGAAATATATTGTTATAGAAAGTTATAATTATGATTGGTTTGATAAAAGAGAGGAAATCGCTTACGATAATCTTTATAATAAGCTTAAAGAAATTTTAAATACTGAGCAGATATACATAATCGAGACTATTCTTAATGAATATACTTCTGAATTGGGTGAAATTTATTTTAACATGGGGATAAAGACCGGGGCAAGGCTTTTGCAGCAATTATTGAACAATGAGAATCAAGACTATTAAGAATATGTGAGTAATTCATTTAAAGAAAATTTATAAAAAACTCTTGGATTAGAGCCTTTTTTAGTTTAAAACTAATTTCATTTGATTTTACAATTTCTTTTCTTATTTCATAGTAAAGTTGTTCAGATTTTAATTTATTCAATAACTTCCAAAACTTTTCTAACAAATCAATATTTTGTAAAAAAAGTTTTAATATTTTATCGCAGCTCTGTCTTTTTTTCTACAAAATGAAAAAGGGAGCTTTTGCTCATTAGATTATTATCTATTTTGCAAAAGTCCCTTTATGTTTCTTTATTTTATTTGTTCAAACATTTTAGTCGAATAGAATTTTATATCTGCCGGATTAATCATATTATGAATTTCTTTAACGGTTTTAAAATATTTACTAATGACCTGTTTATTAATTATTCTGCTCGATGCCGCAGATACCGGTAAATCTCCTCTGGTCTTTAGCCATGGCTCTTCCGAATGTGTAAAGTCTTCTAATACCTTGCCGCTGTAGCAGCATAAGTTTTTTATAACACTGTCTATAACCGTCTTTTCATAAATTGTTAAAGCAGTTTCATCACATCTTTTACTGCCTTCAATTGGATCAAACCTATAGAAACTGTATCTATGATATATTTCAGGATAAACCGGACCATGTGCCCAGGCTTCGCAATCCTCATTAAAAATGAATTCTTCTTTAAAAGCAAAATAAAAACCCTGGACATAATACAAAGCTTTTTGTAAAGCAAGAGGTGTGATATCCTCACATTTACATAGTAAATAATCTATAACAATATTAATCTTGCCAAAGGGTGATTTTTTACCATTTAACAATTCATCTGTTGTGCGCTTACTTTTTTCATAGGCTGCAGGTGATTTTAAATTATCTTTGCTATTCATTAAAATAGAACGGTAATAAGACGGATCATCATAAATACGCTGAAGTATGTCAGAATACTGTTTTGTTGGCATATCACCATCACAATATCTGCTGAATGTCATCTCTCCCCAACCTAATAATAAAGATAATGGCCTTTTACCTATGCCATATTTCTCTGGTATTTCTAAAATTTTATCCAGTGAAATTATTAAATTTTTCTTTCTATAAGTATCATAAAGCGACTTAAGATTATAATCCTCAATTTCTGCAACATAAACTTCCAAACCACACTCGTCACATATGGCTTTTTTCCCTGTATATTCGTAATTTTCTCCCTTTAGAATGTTTTGAAGTATGACTTCTTGTTCACGGTAAGTGACATCTTTTCTGCATTCCTCGCAAAATGCTATTTTTTCATTCATTTCACTTCCTCCTTTCAAACCTATTGTCATCTGAATATATAATCTACCGGTTTGTTTCTTTTATGAAATGATATTACAATTACTCTTTTTCCCGAATCATACTCTATCATATTAAACTTTATGTATATATCAACCACTTCTTCCTCACCATTTAAATTGAACAGCATAACCTGGGGACAAAAAACATAGAGTATTTCATGTTCAAAACCCAATTTTGTATTCTGTAAGGAGTGACAAAAATCTTCTGGTTTAATTATAAGTAAAATATCCTTTTGTTTGGCTGATGTCAAATTATAATTATTTATAAAATCTATATTCTCTCTGCGGTTTTCATTTTTTGAAATACTATAACGATTCTGCTTAATACAACCGTGAATTATTGTCAACATAGATTGGATATGTTTTCTTGTATAGTTCTGATTATAATACGGGTTCATTGCATCACTCCTTTGTAATACAATGATACTTTATTATATGCAATATGTCAATATAAATGCATCAAATGATACATTTATATTGATTTAATTAACAAAAAGCTATTAATTATTTCCATAATAGGAGTATACCCAGGTTAGCTAAGTTCTTTTACTCTTTTTAATTGCTCTTGTAATTCCAAGTCTTCTACCATAAATTTCCGGGCTGCTGTTGGGTTTTCTGCTATGATTTTTAGAATATTATAAATAGATATAAAAAAGCCATCAACATATAGAATGTCGACGGCCTGAGACATGAATTTTAAGCTAATTCACGTCTTTCAAAAGCAGATTTTACTTTATGCTGTTACCGGAATCTGTATTTCCGTAATATATTCATCGGGGCTCTTGGAATCCCATTCGCCTTTTAAATACAATTCCCTCTGGGGGCCGGATATGGTGTAGCCGTTTTCCTGGATCCATTTTGACAAGGCGGTATAGGCCAGGCTTATGGTTTGGTAAGAGCCTTTATGAATGACACAGGCCATTTGTTCCACACCTTCCAGATACCTTACCTTAATCCGGTCATTTCCTTCCATGTCCCCTGCAATGGGTTCGATTATTTCCGCATCCACCTTATCTTCCTTATAACCGGAGTCATAATAAATTACCATGCAGGGGGGCACGATTTTAACACCTTTCCCCCTGATATACGCACCCAGTTCTTCCCACAGATGCCCCTGTTCACTGTAACTGGGTATAAAATCCCTGACAGCTGCCACTTTCATCGGTTCAATACGTTTTAATACAATATCATATTCCATTATAAAATCCTCCTGTTCATAGATCTTCATAAATGTTTCAAGTTTTGCAAGTCTTGATTGTTCTGCCTGAATTTTGTCTTCAATTTCATTATGCTTTAATTTCAGAAGCACCTTAAGCGGATCCGTATCGGCTTTACCCCCTAGTACCAAGGCAATCTCATCAAGGGAAAATCCAAATTCCTTTAGCGCAAGGATACGGTTCAGTCTTGGCATCTGTTCTGCCGAATAATAGCGGTACCCGGTAAAGGTATCAATTTTCTCCGGCTGAAGCAGACCTATGGCGTCATAATGTCTTAAAGCAGTAACGGTAACACGGTTCAATTTTGCAAAATCACCTATTCGAAACATAATCCATCCTTTATGTGTACACATATAATTTTTTAATAAGGCCTTAAGTTAAGGATAAACCCTAAGGTAACAGGAGAGTCAATATAGTAAATATATAAATTTTAAAATTTTTTAATGTTATTTTCTATTTTTTTATGTCTCACTCAATATTCAATTTAAATTCGATTAAAAATCGTTACTATTCCCCCGGGAAATGAGCTGATAGAACCCCGGTAACTGCTATCTTATTTTCCCTTTCAGCTGCATAACATAATTGGCATGTGCCAAAGCGGAATGCGAATATCCGCTTTGACATAACTTTATATTATGGTGTAACATTGTCCAGGCTATTTCCCTGGTTATTCCAGCTGTCTTCATCACTCCAGGAACCCTCTGCAGTGTTGCCGCCGTTATCCGGACCTCCATCCTCATAAGCGGAGCCGTCACCCTGGTCATCCCCATTATCACCCCAGCCGTCACCAGGGTCATCTTCCGGTGAGTCAATGGTATTCTCCGGGTAATCCCCTGTATCTTCTTCGGTATCGCCATCACCGGTATCCTGATCTTCTGTCCCTGTGCTGTCATCTGTGGTTTCTTCCAGGCTGTCGGTTGTTTCAACGGTTTCTTCCGTTTCAACCGTTTCCTCATCTATATCCTCAGGGGCCCTGTTATCCTCATAGGGAGTAAATTCCTTGTTTTCCAGTCCCTCATGGATGGCATTCATATACTGCTTCCAGATGGAACCCGGGAATGTTGCACCGGATAATCCGCTCATTGCTTTGGGAATATCGTATCCTACCCAGACTCCGGTGGTATAATAAGGCGTATACCCTACAAACCAGCCGTCTTTTTTCTCATTGGTGGTACCGGTTTTACCGGCACTGTTCATATTATCAAGCCCTAAACCTGCTCCGGTACCTCTCTTTATGACACCGGTCAGGACATCCGTCATTATCCTTGCCGCATTGGCGTCATAAATTCTTTTTTTGGCCTTCTTCTCATCTACTATGGTATTTCCCTGGGAATCCAGTATCTTAACGATACAGGTCGGTTCCCTGTAAACACCGTCATTTTCAAGGGTAGCATAGCCGGCTGTCATTTCAAGGGGGCTTGCACCCGTTGTAAATCCACCGAGGGATGCCGCCGGATAGTAGTCATTTTTATCTATCTTACTAAAGTTCATATTCAGCAGATAAGACAGACCTGCCTTTGGCGTAAGCTCCTCAAACAGCTTCCAGGCCACGGTGTTTTTCGATTTCTCCACAGCTTTCCGAACGGATATATTACCTGAATAAATCCCGTCGGAATTGGATGGTCCCCCTTTAAATTTTTTATCCACCACGTAATCATCCGGGTAATATCCTTTTTCAAAGGAAGGAGCGTAAACGATCAAAGGCTTAATGGAACTTCCCGGCTGCCGAAAGCTTTGATAGCCACGGTTTAAGGTATAACCGGAGGTTTCCTGATACCTGCCTCCCACAATGGCAACCACTCTGCCGGTACTGTTTTCAATGGATACGGCAGCACCCTGGAGGGTATAAATTCCTTCTTTATTCTTATCCTTATAGTCCTTCAGATTATCATCCACGGCTTTCTGCAATGTTTTCTGTTTCTTTAAATCCATGGAAGTGTAGATCCGATAACCTTCGGTATATAAGGATTTCTGGTACTGGTTATAAAGTTCCGTGTACTTGTCTTCATATTCTTCACGGTCCACGTCACTGGCAAATTCATTGCGGAATTCAAAACCTGCCTGTTCCATTAAAGCCCTGGTGGCACAATAAAATACATAGGTTTCCACATAATTGTTTTTGCTGACCTTCTTTTGCACCAATTCTATTTCCTCGTTGCAGGCCGCGTCATATTCTTCCTTCCCGATCCATCCGTCTTCCATCATCTGGAGCAGAATCCGGTCCCGGCGCTTCTTGGTATTCTCCGGATGATCCAGGGGATCATAAATAGTGGGATTATTGGGTATGGCACATAAAAACGTGATCTGGGATAAACTCAGTTCATCCGCCGGCTTATTAAAATAACCCTGGCTTGCTGCCTGAATCCCGTAATATCCATTTGCAAAATAAATATTATTTAAGTAAAATTCCATGATCTGATTTTTGCTATATTTCTTTTCCAGTTCCACGGAAATAAAGATTTCCTTTAATTTTCTCTCAATGCTTACCTCATTGGTTAAAAATATATTTCTGGCCAGCTGCTGGGTAATGGTACTGGCACCCTGGGTTACACCGCCTTTATGTTTGATCAGGGCTATAACCGCACGGACATTGGCTTTTAAATCCACCCCTCCATGTTCCATGAATTTTTTGTCTTCTATGGCTATCATGGCTTCCACAGCGTCTTTGGGAATATCTTCATATGCCAGATAATAAACATCCTTGGCTCCTTTTAAAACGGATATCAGTTTTTCACCTGAGTCATATACCAGGCTGGTTTCCGTCTGCCGGAACGTATCCAGGTCCGACTGGCCTACAAACTGCTCGGCTTCCTTTTGGTAACGGGAAAAATCATCCCCGTATTTGATATAAAAAATCAGGATGCCGATCAGCATGGATACCGAAAATACAAAACTGGAAATGAGGAGTATCCAGCGGAGTCTTCTTCTAAACCGGGAACGGTGCTTAGGTTTCCCTTTCCTGTTCTTTGAATTTTGTTTTGCTTTTGTATGTGAATTTTTATTATTTCCGTTACTCGCGGTTCTGTTACCCGTATTACTGTTTGTAGTTCTGTTCTGATTATTTTTATTTTTGTTTTCCATAAAAGCTCCCATTGCATATCCGAAACTGGAGTTTCGGATACTGCCTAACATAAGACATTCGTTCTTTGAATGTCGTTGTTTGATCAGGGTGTGAAATTGCCTTTTATTTCACACTATGCCTCTGTCATTTCTTTGCCCGGCGAAACCGGTTAACGGTCCCGGCCGGTTATTCGTTTTATTGCAATTCTTCAGCCTCATTGATTTATCTTAATTACCTGCTGATAAATCAATATAATTATAACTCAGATTTAATTCATCCAATATAGCCTTTTCCCTCTTATGACAGGTAAATAACAATACCTGCCCCTGTCTTTGCTTTAAAAGGAACAAAAGGGCTGCCTTTATTCTTTTATCGTCATATAAAGCAAAACTGTCATCTAAAAGAATCGGCATGATTCCCGGTCCGTATACCAGGTCCGCTATGGCGGTCCGCAGGGCAAAATACAATTGTTCCATAGTTCCGGCACTTAATTTATGTAGCAGTACATAATTGTCTTTAACGCCAGCTTTGATATTTAATTTTTCATCTATCTTAATATCCGGATATTTATGATTTGTCAGTTCATCCGCCAGGTCTGACACCAGGCCATTTAATTCTCTCCCGAAACTGTCATGAATATCAACGGATAGCTTGTTAATGGTTTCAACGGATAGCTTAATCGCCTTAAGTTCCAGGTCATTTTCCCTTTTCTTCCGGAGCAGTTCGTCATATAATTCCTGGTTTTTCAATAATTTCTCTTCATTACCTTCCAAAGTAACCAGCTCCCATTTTATCTTTTCCATCTGAATCCGCATATTTTCAAGTTCCCTGGCCAGGGTTTCCAGATTTTCTGCAATAAATTGTTTCTGCTGTGTGATAAATCCCTCCAATTCCTCCATTCTGCCATCCTCTAATGTATCCTCTCCCAGGCTCTCCCTTTTGGATTTAAAATCCAACCGGTTTATAAACCTTAGTATCTCCTGTTCCAGTGCGGCAGCCTTCCTGTTATGCAGTTCCGCCTGGTCCATATAATCCTTTATCTGTTTCTGCATGTGTTCATAAGCCATTTCCTGTCTCAGGGCTTCTTCGTACCGGTTCTTTAACGACTTCTCATCCTCTGCCCTAAACTGTTTCAAAATGGTATGGGCTTTTTCTTTTGATAAAGAAATTGCCCTCTCATATTCACCGCTTTTATCCTGAATGTCATGTTGTTTTCTATGGATATTCCGGGAAAAGAACAGATATATAGCCAGGCCTGAGAGTAACACCGCGGAAGATACGCCGGTTAGAAGGCTGTTCCTTCCCATAAAGATTAAAACACCTGCAATACCGGTAATAATGGCAAGTAAAGAAACAGTGACCCTGCTTTTTTTATACCTGTTAAGCTCCTTTTCCTCTTCTTTCAGGAATTCCGCCCTTTCTTCTTCCAGCGCAGCCGCCTTATATTTCAGGGTATCCAGTTCATTTATCTTAAGCTTTAACGTGGCTGTAACCTCTTCCCTGTATTCCTTTAACTGTTCCTGTATGGAGGCCTGCTTTTCCCTCAGCAAATCCCTCTGTTGTATAGCCTCTTTTAAATTATTGTATTTCTCTTTCACAACCGGAAACTGTTCCAAATAGGCCCGGTAAGCCGGAAGGGACGGAAAATCTTCCGGAAATTTCAGGTCTGTGGCCCTGTCTGTTTTTCTCCGCAGCACCTTTTCCCGTTCTTCCTCTTCCTTTAACCGGAGGGTTAAATTATCAATCTGCGCTTCCTGTTTCAGTCCTTCTTCAATTTCCTTTTCCAAGGCAGACAATTTTGCACTTAACTGTTTCTCTTCCAGTTCTTTTCTTTTATCCGCCAAGTACGACAATGCCTTTGTTACATCAACCTCATTGCTTTTTGACAGAGATAAGTTCGTAATGTAGTTGCGGACTTCATCTGCTAACTCCTGGTCCGTTTTTGCTTTTAACTGTTCTATGCTGATGGTATTCCGGTAACCTGCTTCCGTAAGCCCTCCATAAAGGGAGGTTAAATCTTCCGGTTTCAGCATAAGTTCCCTGCCCGTTTCCAGATCAATAATGGTACAGCTCTTGTTATTTTTATCGAAGTTACGTAAAATCCTTACCTGTTTTCCGCCCACCTCCATGTCCAGGCTTCCGTTATAGGAACCTGCATAATCCCAGGGCCTGAACCTTTCATAAAGGTCCTCCTTTGATACCCTGCCCCTTAATTTCTCTATTCCAAATAACATTCCTTTTATAAAGGAATGTACGGTTGATTTCCCTGCTTCATTCTCGCCGTAAATCAGATTGATCCCGTCTTGAAATGTAATCGATTTATTATGAAATTTACCAAAATCATTCAGTCTTATTTCTTTTAACAGCAAACAGTTCATCTCCATTACTTATAATCTTTGGCACCCAGAAGGGCTTCAATCCCATAATATAAAGCTTTTTTAGAAACCGTGTCCTGGCCGGTGCCCTCTCTGATCCGTTTTATATATAATCCGATCATATTCTCCTGGTTTTCCCGGTATAAAGAATCAAAATCATAATCCGGTACGGTATCATCCGTGACTTCAACTACATTGCCAAGCTTAAAAAAATCTTCCGTATGAAAGAATATATCCGCGTCCCGGATTCCGGTAAATTGAAGCAGGTAAATATTATGGCTGCCATACTCCGCTATCTTTCTCTCTGCGAAATCAAGGAGCCCGCCGCCAGTCATCCCCGGATGGACAGGAAGTTCCAGTTTGTGGTACTGCCTTATGGAGTTCGGTCTGAATTCAATGGACACGGTGGAAGTCTCCCCGGTCTTTTCAATCCTCCCCATAATATAGCCCCGCTCCCCGGTCTCCGTCTTATCCAGTGGTTCCAGGGAACCCGCATAGGCCATCCTCTCACTGAAAATCTGGGGTTTATGGATATGTCCCAGAGCGATATAATCAAAGCCGTTTCCCATAAGGGCTTTTTTGTCAATGGGGATATCCTTATCATTCCCCCCATGGGCCAGCAATATATTGATTCTCTCCTCACAGCCCGGACGAACCGTATCGTAAAGGGGATCGGTTATGAATCTGGTATGATAGCTGAGTCCGTAAACTTCCGTATTGATATCCTCCAGGTAAATGCTGTCCATGGAAGCTTCTGAGAGCATATGTACCTTCTCTCCCCACTCAAATCCGGTATAATTGGACCTGCCGCTGATATAATCATGATTGCCGGCTATGATAACGACCCGGGTATTTCTTAATTTATCAAAATAATAACTTGTCTCTTTTAATTCACGGATTAAGGGCTGTCTATGAAAGAAATCCCCTGCAATCAGCAATAGATCTACCTCTTCTTCATTGCAGATATCTATTATTTTATGGAAGCTTTGCAGAATCTCTTTCTCCCGGTCTTCTCCCCAGAAAAACCCTGAGTCGGGCTTCGCCCCGATATGCAGATCCGCTATATGTATGAATTTCATGCCGTCACCTCCGTATCATCCGTACGTTTCTATCTGTTACCGATTTTAGCTATGTCTACTATATCACAAAAAACTTTAATATACTATTAATGTTCTATTAAAAAAATACTCCAAACCTTAAGATTTATTATCTATATAGGAAGGCTTATACCAAAAATATGGAGAAATATAAATAATTTTCAGGATAAATATTGGTAAATATTGCATTTAATAATTACAAATGATATAGTAAAATTATAATTTTACTATAGGAGGATACTTAAATGGCTTTTGGTATGAAAAATATTTTACAGGGCGGTTTTGCTGCCAATTACAGTGAAGTTCCCATTCAGGAACTGGAAAAAGATTACAGTCAATACCTGATGAACACTGAAAAAATAACCATGGGATTTAAGTTAGTAAGGGATGCGCTTATTTTCACCGACAAACGTATTATCATGACGGACAAGCAGGGAGCCACCGGAACAAAAATGAGGGTCACCTCCATTAACCTCTCATCCATCGTAAATGTTACCATGGAAACCTCCGGATTTGGTTTTGATGACAGTGAATTGACCTTTACTTATATCAGTTCACCGGAATTAAAAGGCCATCATGTTGAATATGCCGCCCATAAGCTTGAATTTCCCAAGAAATTCAATGTTCAGAGCCTTTATAAAATCTTACAGGAACTGGCTTATGAAAACTATTTAAGAATGAATGACTTAACAGAATAACCCATATAATAGGAAAGAACAGGGAATCTGGAATATACAGGCTCCCTGTTTTTCTTTATTTCCCTTTAAGACAATGCATCGATGGTGCCTGAACCGGCACTCCAGCCATCCTTGGCACCATCCTGGTTCCAGCCACGCTTTTCCCAATAAATCAGAACCGCTATTCTGGTTCTGCTGCCGTAAACCCCATCTGCCGTAAGGGGTATAAAACTTTCCCCTTTTAAAACAGCATTAAGTTTACTCTGCAGCCATTTAATATCCTCTTTGGAAGATTTTCTTGTTATTGTTTTTGTTGGCATGACGATCTCCTCCACATATTTAATACCGGTAAACTCACAGATTCCCATACAGATTTCCCTGGCCGATTCTTTCCAGTAAGCCTCGCTTGCCATTAATTTCGTGGCTTCCCGCAGGTTGGTCATAAAACATAATTCCACCAATATTGCCCCTTTTACCTTCAGTGTGCTGCAGTTGCACATAGCCAGCGACTGTTTTGATACACCTCTGTTTTTTTGGGTGGTTCCCTTTATAAGATATTTTAATACCGTATCAGCCAGTTTATCAGAATTATTACTGTATTTATCATGAATATATATACCCACTCCCTCAGCGGAATTAAAAGCCTTGCCGTCTCCGCTGGCGTTAAAGTGTATACAGACAGAATAATCACATTTTGCTTTTGCTATGACACTCTGGCGTTCCGTTAAAGGAGTGTCCGGATCGTTATAAGGATTGTCATCGTTAAACCCGGTTTGGACGGTTTCAATACCACAGCGTTTTAATTCTTTGACCAGATAATTGGCTACTCCTACATTAGCAGTATGTTCCCTGATACTTTCACCTTGCTTAACATCTATTTTCCCGTCATTATTGAAGTCTATGTCTTCAGGCATGGGTGGTGTCCGTTTACCTTCTGTTTCACTGCCATGTCCGGCATCAACTGCTAACTTCATATTAACCTCCCATCTGTGCGCTCTGGCGCACGTATTAATCAGGATGATGAAAAATTGCTTTTGTTTTTCAACCTAGTTCCCATTACATAAATCATCTGAAGACAGATGATTTACTGCCTCAAGTCAATGTGTGAAATTTGAATGAAATTTGAATTTTATTTCACACACTAACGCTATGCTTTTTGGGCATAAAATAAGATGAAAGAAGCCGCACTGATTTAACCTGTCATACAGCATAGCGGAATGCGAATGTCCGTTATGACTGAAATATATCCCTAAGATTATCAGTGTGTATTCTTACAGTTATTATATTATTTTTCCGTTAAACTGTTCTCTTTTGTATGCTATTTTAAAAAACCGCTGAAGATTGTATCTGTTTCCTGCCTTTCTGCAGCTTATTAACCGGATATATTTACGATATCTACTAACAGTATTTATTAATTGCCAGACTCTGGCGTTGACGCCCTGTCAACTTCATTGACAATTTTCCACCGGCACGTCATGCACCTCGTGCCGGTAGGTTTATTTATAGGAATTTTATGGAGCTTCCTATAAATAAAAAAACAAACCCCTAATAAGGATTTGCTTTGTAAATATATTCTATTACCGGCGCCTCTAACCCCGCCGCAAAAATATCCTTTATTAAAAGCCAGTGTACCGGCAAGCTGATATCTGTATCAACTGCCTGCCGGCATACCAGGGGGTTATAGTGCCAGGTACAGCAACCCAGTCAAAGCGGATATTCCAGGTCCGCTACGCTACTTGCTCATAACCTTATACCTGCTGCGCAGGTATTTCAGTCGGAGCATAAACTAAACATGAACTCCGACTGAAAAGTTAAGTCCCTAACCCACCGCTTACACTCCGCTAAGAAGAAGCGGGGGACTTACTTGTAAGGTTAAATTGTGCCGTCCCAGGTATTTACTTTTGTATTCTTCTTTTCTTCCTCGTCAAACCATCTGGTAGTAACACATTTACTTTCCGTGTAGAATTTAATCCCATCTTTGCCTAAGCAATGAAGGTCTCCAAAGAAGGAATCCTTGTGTCCGGAAAACGGAAATACCCCGACAGGTACGGGAATCCCCACATTCACGCCTACCATGCCGCCATGGGTCCTTCTTGTAAACTCCCTTGCAAAATAGCCGTTCTGGGTATAGATCACGGAACCGTTGGCAAAAGGATTGCGATTCATTACAGCCAGCCCTTCTTCAAAATTCTTAACCCGCTTAATACATAATACCGGCCCGAAGATTTCCGAAGTACCCACAGACATGTCTTCCGTAACATAATCGAAAATGGAAGGCCCTAAATAATAGCCGTTTTCAAAGTTTTCCACTTTGACGTCCCTGCCGTCCAGCACTAATCTGGCACCTTCGTCTATTCCTTTCTGAATCCAGTTTAAGATGCTTTCCTTGTGTTTCTGGTTAACGACCGGTCCCAAGGTTGAGGCTTTGTCGTATGCCGGACCGACTTTTAATCCCTTAGCCAGTTCCACCAGTTTTGAAACCAGGGCATCTGCAATATCTTCTTCCGCCACGATGACCGGCAGTGCCATACACCGTTCTCCGGCGCAGCCAAAAGCGGAATTGATAATACCTGCCGCCGTACGGTCAATGGGTGCATCACTCATGACCAGTGCATGGTTTTTGGCTTCGCATAAAGCCTGGACCCTTTTGCCATGGGCCGCTGCCACAGAATAGATATGCTTGCCCACTGCTGTGGTTCCTACAAAAGAAATACCCTTGATATCCGGATGGGTTAAAAAGATCTCCGCTTCCCTTCTGCTGCAGGTTACGATATTTAAGACACCGTCCGGCAGCCCCGCTTCTTTATAAAGTTCGGCAAAACGGAGAGCCGTCCTCGGTGTGGAACTGGATACCTTTAAAACGATAGTATTTCCTGCTGCCACACACATGGGAGTCATCCAGCCCATAGGAATCATGGCAGGAAAATTAAAAGGTACAATACCTGCAAAGACACCTAAGGATTCCCTGTATAATACAGTATCAAAGCCGGAGGAGGCATCCATTAAGGCTTCCCCTAATATCAGGCTCGGCGCGGAACACGCCAGTTCCGTCCCTTCCTTGGCTTTTAATACGTCTCCCATGGCTTCTTCCCACACTTTACCGTGTTCCTGGGCTACCAGGTAGGTCAGCTCCTCCATATGTTCCTCAATTAACTGCCGTAATTTATACAGAACCTGGACACGTTTTACCACAGGCACTTTTGACCAGTCTTCATAAGCTTTCTTCGCTATACCGATAACCTGTTCCACTTCGTCTGCCGTACAGTTTGGCACCAGCGCCGTAACCTCTCCTGTACTTGGGTTATAAACTTCACTAAACTTATCTGTCCGGGATTCTATATACTGTCCCCCTGCAAAATATTTTATTTTTTCCATACTTACACCATACCTTTCTAAAGTGCTGCCTTTTCAGTTTCCGGTTACCTATCGAACCGGCTGTCATTTTATATATTTATCATCTCTCGGATATAATTACGTGCCATTTTAGCATACCGGAACGGATTTGCTTTGGCAGGATCCTGTTCCGCCTCCACCAAAAGCCATCCTTCATAGCAGGACTTCTCAAGTTCCGCAAATACGGATTTAAAATCCACACAGCCGTCTCCCGGAACAGTAAAGGTACCCTCCCTGACCGATTTTAAGAAGGACCATTTTCCTTCCGTGGCTTTTTTTAAAACCTCTTCCCGTACATCCTTTAAATGTACATGGCCGATTCTTTCCGGATACTTTTTTAATATGTACAGGGGATCTTCACCGGAGAAAGTAAAGTGTCCCGTATCATAACATAAAAATACATGATTTTTATCCGTATTATCCATCAGGCGTTCGGTTTCCGCAATCGTCTGGACACCGGTTCCCATATGGTGATGAAAGCATACTTTAAATCCCCGGTCCGCCGCAAGCTGTCCCAGTTTATTTAACCCGTCACAGAGTTTATCCCATTCTTCATCCGTAAAATATACCTTGTTATCAAATATGGAAAGGGCTTCATTACCCTGCACGGAGTAGCTTTGTTCCGATACGTTGATGCGGTTTGCGCCAAGGGCTTCCAGATAATCCAGTTCCTTTACAAATTCTTTTTCTGTTTCTTCATAAGGTTTCGTAGCCAGAAAGGAAGAAAACCATTTACTGGCAATCCGCATCCCCCTGAGATCCAAAGCATCTTTTAACACTTTGGTATCCTTCGGATATTTATTTCCCACTTCACATCCGGTAAATCCGGCCAGTGCCATTTCACTGATGCACTGTTCAAAGGTATTTTCCCCTCCCAGGGCAGGCATATCGTCATTGGTCCAGCCAATGGGTGCAATTCCAAGTTTGATTTTATCTTTGTTCAGCATCCTTTTATTCCTCCAACTTAATATTTAAATTTTAATACATCCTTGCATTTTCCAGGTGCTTCTGCCTGTCTTCATAAGCTGCTTTGATCTTTTCGTTGGTTTTGCTGTCCCCGATTCCCACATGCCACCAGGAACCGTAATCGGCTGTCATGGATTTAGGTAATACCTTAATGTCAATCAGGACGGAATTATCGGTCTTTTTCGCTTCTTCCAGGGCAGCAGCCAGTTCTTCATTGGTTTTTGCCGTGAAAGCCGTCATTCCGTAACCCCGGCCGATCATGGCAAAATCCGTGGAGATCAACCTGCCGTCCTGCTTGCCTGTCACCCCATCCCGGTACCGGAACATGGTAGCAAGACTTCCCATTCCTTTCCCCATCTGTAGATTGTTGATACATCCGAATCCGCAGTTATCAAAGAGCAGTACGGTTATTTTCTTATTTTCCTGTAAAGCCGTGGCTATTTCGGAATGGAGCATCATAAAAGCACCGTCCCCTGCCATGGCATAACATGCCCTGTCCGGTTCGGCAAGCTTTGCTCCAAGGGCAGCCGCGATCTCATAACCCATGCAGGAATAACCGTATTCCATATGGTAGGAGTCCTTTGCTTCGGTCGTCCACATTCTTTGCAGGTCCCCCGGCAGGCTTCCCGAAGCGCCTACGACTATGGCATCTTTTTCAATGTGTTTTCTGATAATGCCAAGAGCTCCGGTCTGAGTAATCACACCTCCCGTAGCTTTCACAAATTCTTCTTCGATACCCTCCTCCTTTATGCTGACAAGGGATTCATAATTCTCGTCAAATACCGTACCGATTAAGAAATCCATCTCTTTCTGCCAGTCAAGTTTCGCTGCCTCAATTTCCGTGGTATAGGAAGTTTTATAGCCCGAATTCTCAAGTCCTGCAAGTATTGCCTGCAGTCCTGCTTTGGCATCGGCCACCACCGGGAATGCATCCAGTTTTTCAGCATGGTATCTGGATACGTTAATCAGGGCAAATTCCACCTCTTTATTCCTAAACAGTTCCTTGGAACCTGTAGTAAAATCTGTCAATCTGGTGCCTACCCCGATAATCAGATCCGCTTCTGCGGCAATGGTATTGGCAGCACTGTTTCCCGTTACGCCTACTCCGCCAAGATTTAAAGGGTGGGAGGATGGAATAACACTTTTACCGGACTGGGTCTCTGCAAAAGGTATCCTGTATTTTTCGCAAAACTTAACTACGCTTTCCCCGGCTTCCGAATATCTGACACCGCCGCCTACGATTACCATAGGTTTTTTCTTTTTTAATATCAGCTCGGTAACATCCTTAACTTCATAAGCATCCGGATTCACCCTTACGATTCTGTGGACGCGTTTTTTAAAATAGTAATCCGGGAATGCAAAAGCCTCTCCCTGCACATCCTGGGGCAGGGTAACGCAGACACCGCCTGTCTTTTCAGGATCCGTAAGAATCCGCAGGGCATTTAAAAGGGCTGCCATTAATTGTTCCGGACGGCTTACCCGGTCCCAATACCTTGATACGGGACGGAATGCATCACTGGTGGTCACCGTAGCATCGTGAAACTGTTCGATCTGCTGTAATACCGGGTCCGGCTGCCTGGTGGAAAAAGTATCGCCTGTCAATACCAGCAGCGGAACGTTATTGGCCGTGGCATCCGCAACAGCCGTAACCATATTGGCCGCTCCCGGGCCGATGGAGGAGGCGCAGGCTATAATCCTCCGCCTGTTGCTCTGTTTTGCAAATCCGGCCGCAGCATGGGCCATTCCCTGTTCGTTCCGGCCCTGATAAACCTTTAAACTCCCCGGATCTTCATCCAGTGCCTGGCCTAGCCCGCAGACAATGCCGTGTCCGAAAACCGTAAAGATCCCGTCAACGAATTTTTCTTCCTTCCCGTCAAAGCTTACATACTGGTTATCCAGGAATTTCACCAAAGCCTGCCCCACCGTCATCGTTAATTTACCCATTGTAACTCCTCCTTCTTAAATTTCCGTACCTACTCACTTAACAGCCATTCATGTACCGGATCGTTATCCCTTGTGGTCCAGGGATTACCGGCAAGGTGGCGGATCATCCAGCAATAATACAGGTTATAACCCGGTGCCGAAGTCTGGGGATGGGTAAGTCCGCCGGGGATGGAAGCTGCGCTGCCGTCCGCCGTCTTAAATACCTTATCACCGATAAATGCGGCCCCAAAGCCCTGGGGTTTGTCAAATTTATAATAATAAACTTCCGGCTGGGGATGACTGTGGGGAACATAACTGGACCAGCGTCCCGCTTTGGTTATTACCTCCCCCATTACCATATTGGAGTAAGGGGCATTTTTATAATCAAATATGGTAAGGACTTCCCTTTTGGCCGTTCCTTCCCATTGGGTTTCACCCATCAGTTCTATTTTGCAGTCCTCCGGTTTATAAAAACGGCTCTCAAAAGCAGTTTCGTTGGTCGTGGACTGGACAATAATTTCGCTGTCCCCCCGGGCGGTGAGCACGGCTTTTGTTTCTTTCCCAAGGTGGAGGCAGTAAGGCGGATCAGAAAATACGCTGTGCCGCTCCGCCGTTTCCGTCCGTCCTTCCCACCAATATGTAACCTTGCCCTCCGTCAGCAAAACGGCAGTTTCCTTACCGGTTTCATATATATTTATTACATCACCTTTTTTCATACGGTACACCGTAATGTCCATCAGCATATTACTGTTGATTCCGTCCATGCGGGCTATTGTCTTTTTCCCGTCCGGATCAAATGCCGGATAATCAAACATAGATACCTCCCATCTGCAATCTGCCGGAAACTTTTCGTTTCAGGCTAAACTCTTGCAATCATATCACCGTATTTCAATTTGCATTCTTTAATGAATTCCTGTATCTTTTCCGCCGAAGGCATATCCTCGGAACAGGCGTGGCTTGCAACCAACAGAGCTGCGGAAGCACTGCCGAATTCCAGGCAGCAGGTCATGTCCCAGCCTTCCAGTAACCCATAGAGGAAAGCAGAAGCATATCCGTCCCCGCCGCCGAAAGACTTTAATAATTTCACCGGAAAAGGTTTAATGCCGTAATGGTTTCCATCCCCGGTGTAAGCGGTGGAGCCTTCTTTGCCATGCTTAATGATTACGATTTTAACGCCGTGGTTATGCCAGAAAGCGGCTGTTTCCTCATCATTCTTATCCGGTGCAATCAGTTTCTGGGTCAAATCAAACTCTTCCCGGGAGCCAAGAATAATATCACTGTTCATTGCGACTAAAGAATAATAAATCGCGATCTCATCCGTATTTTTCCAGTTATAAGGCCGGTAATCGATATCAAAAATAATCGCGGTTTCATTCTTTTTTGCCAGGGACACGGCTTTTAATGCCGCTTCCCTGCTGGGGCTTTGGGCCAGGGCAGTTCCCGATATCAAAATGGCTTTTGCCTGTTTTATGTAAGCCTCATCGATATCATCAACATGAAGCTGCAAATCCGCCGCCTCATTCCGGTACATCAATATACTGCTTTCGGTTTCACTTAATATCTCCGTAAAGGTAAGGCCAAGTTTTTCCCCGCCCGTACACCTGGAGATATGACTTGTATCAATACCTTCCTTCTCAAAATAATTTACTACAAAGTCACCGAACTGATCCTTTGATACTTTGGCAAGAAAACCAGCCTTTTTACCAAGTCTGGCCATTCCCACCGCAATATTGGCGGGCGAACCTCCCAGATATTTTTTAAAGGTAGTGCTTTCCGAGAGAGGTTTATAGTAATCCACCGGGTTAAAATCAATGGCAATCCTGCCAAGAAATATAATGTCAAAGGGCCTGTTTTCCGCAAATTGAATATATTCCATCTTTACCTCCATGCTTTTTCATTGCTTCCAAATATGTTAATATGTTCTGATACATTGTGGTACATTCCGGATACCATGCCTGCGCTGAGTTTGAAATAGTCCCTTTTCTCCCCTGCAGAGTATTTCCTGGCTTCTTCCTCTACTGCCATGAAACTGGCCGTAGCAATATTTACTTTGCGGATTCCGTATTTTATGCACTTTCTAAAATCCTCCGCGCTGATGCCGGAACCGCCGTGGAGCACTAAAGGGACCGAAACCAGCTTTAAGGTATCCGATAATATATTAAAATCCAGTTTCGGTTCCTGGGTGTATAACCCATGGGCATTGCCTATGGAAAGGGCAATTGCATCTACTCCGGTACTTTCATACAGTTCTTTTACCTCAGCCGGATTTGAATAAAACATTCCCGTATCCTTCGTACCGTCTTCACTTTTGCCAAGCTGGCCTACTTCCGCTTCCACAGAAGCACCGTAATGCTCGGCCATATCTTTTACTTTTTTCACTATCCGGATGTTCTCATCCAGGCTTAAGTGGGAAGCATCAATCATTACTGAAGTAAATCCGAGTTCCAGGGCTTCTTTGATAACGGCAATATCCATTCCATGGTCAAAATGGACGGCTATGGGAACGGAAGCATTCTTTGCCGCAGCAAGCATCATGGGCCCGATCAGCTGCAGCGGTGAATAGGCCAGCCTTGCCTGTGCTATCTGCAAAATTGCGGGAGAATTGCACTCTTCGGCGGCCTTAACCGCGCCCAGGACCATTTCCATATTGCCGACACTGAAAGCACCGATTCCATAATTACCCTGCTCTGCTTTTTTTAAAAGTGATTTCATATCAACTAATGACACTCGTACACTCACCTTTCTTCCTTTTCAGAAACTTATTTATAACTTATTAATAACTTACCAATAATTTAACACATATTTAACTATTAGTCAATTCAATTAGTATTTTTTTGTTACATTTCAGCCTGGACGCTAAACTGCAACAAATTATGCACAGAAATTATACAGGATGTATAATTTCACGCATGCAGTCCCGGGTTTTCTGTGATTTCCGCTCAGCTTTACTCACAAAAAACGCCTTGAGTTATCTATGGCTAAACGGTAACGTTCTTTTATATATTTTTAACGTAATAATTCCGTACGCCCGGAAAAAGAGGTGCAAAAAACATGTCTAAATTAAATTATTAATAAGTCAAGTAATTTTTACTAATGGAGTCAGCAGAATTTAATATTATGGGAACAGGGTAAAAACCGCATATAAGTTTTTTTACTTAATAGCTGCTATTTCCCTGACTTATGGAACCGTATCCGAGCCGGCATGAGTATAGATATAAGAGAATTTAGAAAGTCAGAAACGGCTCCTGCAGAATTCATAGGAATATGATAATAATTCCTCCGGGAATACATTTGGAATATGCCTCGAAATATATTCGTAATATCGCATAATATTTTCGGTATATTTGCAAAATATATCCGGTACATTTTTTCCAAATATACTTCGTTATATATTATAAAATATATTTCGTTATATATTGCAATATATATTTATAATATATTCAAAAATATATATTCCTATTTAGTTTGAAATTCATTATCATATCCTGCTATGGTTTTTAATATGCCCTGTGGCAGTAACTCGGTTACTTCGTTTAAGAAATCCGTCACTCCGTATCGCTTTCCGACTTAGCCAGGACAACTTCCACACTTTTTCTCTCACATAGGGCCAGAAGTCCTTCCTCCGCATTATCGTCTACAATGACTTTACTCATCTCCGAAATATTCGCATAAGTAAGCATTGCACTCTTTCCATATTTGGATGAATCGATTAACAGGTAAACTTCTTCACTGTTTTCAATGGCAGCTTTTTTAATCTCATATTCAAGGGGCGAAGCATTGGTTACCATACCGCTTTCCGAAATACCGGAAGATGCCATAAACGCCTTTTTAATATTATACTTTTCCAGAGTGCGTACGATATCCGCAGAAACAAAGGAGTTGGTTTTCCGCTCCAAAGATCCCGGCAGACTGATGACATTGATACCTGGCAGCAACAGTGCCCGGTTAATTGCATTCAGATTATTGGTCAATACCGTAACATTATTTGATTCTCCCAAATAATCGATTACATACATGGTTGTTGTGCCGGAATCGATATATATAATATCCCCATCCTTCACAAGCTTAGCGGCGGCTTTACCCACAGACAGCTTCCCCTGGATATTCTTTGACTGTCTTTCTTCAAACGGGACCAGATTTCCCTTCTGAATGCTGCATACGCCCCCGTATACCTTCCGGATCACGCCTTTATTAACCAGCTGGGTTACGTCCAGCCGTACCGTATTCATTGAAATACCAAATACATTGCGTAATTCCTCCATGGATACCAGATCATGTTCCATTATATATTGTTCCATCTGTTTGATTCGAAAAGATTTCATCCCCATTAATTTTATCCTCCGTTTCACTATTGGGTATTACGGGCATATCAAACAGGATTGTTTTTCCTGTTGATATAATTTTATTGAATACCCTTTTTAATACATTGTTAATATTAACACTACCTTATGATGATAATTTTAGCAAGTATTTTCTGATTTACTAATAAGCACAATTATATATGATTACTTTTTATCTGTAAACCTTTATTTTTTGTCATATCTTACATATGTTTTTGTTATATTATTGTTGATATTCCCATATTGACATGGTATAATCTAATTATTCTTAACAAAAATATACCAATTCAAACGAAAGGATATGATATTATGTTAAATATCGGTATTATTGGTGCCGGAAGAATCGGCAAAGTCCATGGAGAAAGTATTACATACCATGTAAAGGAGGCACAGGTTGCTGCAATTGCCGATCCTTTTATGAATGATGCAATAAAATCCTGGGCGGACAGCCTTGGAATTCCTAAGGTATGTACGGACTATAAGGATATACTAAAGGACAGCGGTATTGATGCCGTATTAATCTGTTCCTCCACGGATACCCATGCGGATATTGCCATAGAGGCAATCAGGGCAGGCAAACATGTCTTCTGCGAAAAACCTATTTCCCAGGATTTATCCAAAATCAAAGCAGTTATGGAGACTTTAAAGGATTCTGATGTCAAGTTCCAGGTTGGCTTTAACCGCCGTTTTGACCACAATTTTGAGGCGGTGCGCAATGCGGTGGCAGAGGGCAAAATCGGGGACGTACATATTGTTAAGGTGACTTCCAGGGATCCGGATGCTCCGCCTATTGAATATGTGAAAGTATCCGGCGGAATGTTTTTGGATATGACGATACATGATTTTGATATGGTACGCTATTTAACCTCCAGTGATGTGGTCGAAGTTTATGCCAATGGTACTTCTTTAGTGAACCCGGCCATAAAAGAAGCCGGTGACATCGATACCGCTATTATAACCATGAAACTGTCGTCTGGCGCCCTTGCAGTAATTGACAACTCCCGTAAAGCCGACTATGGCTATGACCAGCGTGCAGAAGTATTTGGTTCAAAAGGACAGGTTGCCGTTACCAACGATTCGAATTCCACTGCCGTAATCAGTACGGCTTCCGGCGTTACCGGTGAAAAACCTTTATACTTCTTCCTGGAGCGTTATATGGCTTCCTTCTCAAAAGAAGTATCCTTATTCGTACAGGCCGTTATTAACAATACGGAAGTTCCCGTTAATATTAATGACGGGCTGCAGCCGGTGCTCATTGCAAAAGCAGCAAAAAAATCCCTGGAAGAAAACCGCCCGGTATTGCTGAAGGAAATCGTTATGTAACATAAGTCAGGATGAATGGCCGGATAGGTATCTGAAAAAACAGCCGGAAACGCCCAATGTAACAATGTACTAGCAGACAAAACGCTTTTCAGCTTTGATAAAAGGCCTGATTGTACTACATGCAATTTTTATAAATTCCATGTAATATAAACCAGGCCTTCTGCTTATCTTTATGCCGGCTGCATATTAATTTGTTTATCTCCATAAAAGTGAATAGATGCTTTCCCAGGAGAATTGATTAACATTTCATAAGGCATTCTCAGCTCCAATACCAAGACGTCATAAGACATTCCTTTTCTTTCACCGCAATAGGCTTGAAAGGCTTTATTTCATCACAGTAAAACCTGGATTCTATCATGGCAGCCTCCCCATATTCTCTCCTTCATCCGGTTGTTTCCATAGTTATGGAAAGTGTTCGGACGGTCATGTTTAAAGAGTTACGAACCGATATCTTAATTCAACTTCAACTTATATATCCTTTTTTAAAGTTATGTTTTGAAAAATTATGTTCTGGACAGGAAAAATGAATATATCCCATAAGGTTTGACCGGAAAAGTATATTCATTCTGATTACTCTCACCGGTTATCCTGTTATATAAGTCCACCGGAGAAATGGAATAACCCTCTGTGTAAAGCTTCCTTAAGGCTTCCTTTCCCAACAGGTCTTTAAACCTTAAGACAATTCCGTCTTTTTCTTTTCTGGCATTGATTAACTGCATGTGTTCCGGAAGCCTTACGTTATCTTTTACAAAGGTATTCCCGGTTATTTCTACTCCCTGCATCAGCATGGCTGCCCTTTCCAGGTTACAGGCTTCCTCTCCCCGGTTAAATCCAAACAGGACATAGCGGTAACAGAAATCTCCGCCTATCCATTGAGGAAAGTTAGTACCCCACATATTATTGAACAAATTAAAGTAAATAACCGGCTCCTTCGGTGATTTATATTCTTTTCTGTACTGATAAATTCCCGTACTGCCTAAAGCACTTAAGGGCGAATCCTTTGGCACCACACAGATTCCGTGTTTTTCCCCTGCTGCCGAAACATAATTCTCAAGGCAGTACAGGACATGATTGGCACCTTCCTGTATATCCGTTTCCGGATTTAATACTGCACCGGGTTTATTAACACGATAGTGATACGCCCTTTCCCCAAATGGAACCAGAAATGAACCGGATTCAATATAAGGGGTTTCCTGTTTATTTTTAAGCCTGAGCTTCACATACAGTTCATCCCCGGCAGGAGGTAGGGTTATCTCAATGAAAACTTCCCTGGCATCCCCATATTTCTCGGCGCTCTCCGTATTTTCATATGCAAAAATCAGGGTATCTCCTTTTACCGTAAAGGAACGAAAGGACGGATGGTAAGTTTTATGCTCACATTCCGGATACGCTTCCCTGCCGTAATCCTGAATTCCCCAGGCAGAAAACCGGTAGGCATAATCCCTTAAAAATTCCGTTACATCTTCGATTCCATAACGGTCATATTGGTAGGAAAAGACTGATTTCTGGCCTTGCTGTTTTAACAGGGCCGTGTCCAGCTTCTTATCATAAACTTCAGTAATGTCACCGGTTGCCTCCAAAAACTTTAAGATATATCTGTGATTTTCAGCCGTTACGCAGTGTCCGTCATTTTTAACGGTAAGACTGCCTTTACCGGAGGCTGGCTCTGCAATGCGCAGCGGCGCGGTAACGAAGGGCTGAAGCTCCCTTACATAACAGGCCCACTCCCCGTAAATTTTGGTCATGGGAAGTATTTCCTGATTCATTTCCAGGGAACAGCCCGTAAAATCCACCGGGAAATCTTTTAGGGAAACCCAGCCGGTAAACACGCTGCTGCCGGGGTTAAATACGGAAAAGCTTCCGGATTCCCCCTGCTCAACGAAAGCTTTCAATTCCTCCGCGGCCAGACTGGTTTGCTCTGTCCTCTCCCTTTGCTCCTGCCAGGAGGTTTCCATGAACCGGTAATTTTCCTTCTGTTTTGCTTCCAGAAATTCCTTCTTTATATATACCCGTTCCGGTCCGAGCCAGGTTTTTACATCTGCTCCCCAGGTATGCTCCTCGAAAAGGCTTATATTTTCATAATATCGGTTCAATATCCTGTCAGCCCTGTCATTATCCGCTGCAAAACCTTCCAGCAGCTGCCTGGCATAAAGCGCCTGGAGCCGTTTGCTTTTTTCCCTGTTTTCCCTGAGCATCCCCACTTCCTTCGGATAGGAACCGATGCCATGAATCCAGGTATCCCCGAGATCTTTTGTTATGATCGGGACCGTGCTTAAATCACACTTTGCCAGTTCATTATAAAAATCATCCATGGAACCGCAGGCAATCTCCGCATCAGGATACTCCATTTGTATTTTTTTCACCAGTCCTTCAATGACCGAGGCGGATTGGGGACCGCAGTTATCATGAGTCTGCATCAAAGCCATCCAGACAGGGTAATTCCAGTCCCGGGGCGGTAAAAGGGAAGTTCCGTATCCGCCTTTGCTGTACATGGTAAGGATTCTTTCGCCGCTTTTTGCCTGCCAGTGAAATAAAAAGGGGAGTCTTGGGGGACTGGCAAATTCATTGCACCCTAAATGCAAAAATTTAACGCCCGCTCCGCTTAATACCTCAGGCAGCATAATGCCATGACCCGGAACGTCCGTCATCTTTGCCGAAAGCTTATATGGTTTATGGTAAATCTCCGATAATTCCCGCCCAAACCGGAGTCCTTCCAGATATTCCTCCTCACTGCTAAAATCCGTATGGGAAGTAAACGGCAGCACGTGCCAAACGATCTGCTCCCCTTCTATCAGAAGGTCCAATTCTTTCCTTAAGTCACCGCTGCACCGCTCCGTTATTACTTTAAGTGGCCAGGAGGGCATGGTCCATACATACTTAAGTTTGCCCATATGTTCCGTGGCTTTACACGTAGCAATTACTTCCTTCAGCATGGAATTCCCATAATTTTCAATGACTTTTGATGATAAATCCGTAAATCCGATATCAAAATGTGTTTTAAAAACCAGTATTATTTTTTTAACCATAGGAACCTCTTTTTTCATTTCTTCCCCCTTTGCATTCCATCAGGCTTACAGCCACCTCTAGAGATGCGGAGCATACTTAACCGCCAATTCCCAGGCCGTCATGTGCTTTCTCCTTTGTTAATAAATGCTTTTCACTTGGGGATTTAATCCGTGAGCCGAACAATATCATGTGCTTCCTCCTTTGTTAATAAGTACTCTCGTTATTAAGGTCTGCCTGTCGACTTGAAAACTTCCTTTTCAGTTCCGGAACAGACAGCGGTACTCAAAAAGCTTAATTCCCATGGAAAATTCAGGTTCGCAGCCTGTGGAACTTCATATAAAACCGGTTAATTTTCTTACCGACCGGACCCGTATCCTGTCTATAACAGGCCGGTTCACCGTAATGCCGGCACAGTTTAAATATTCTTTTACCAGATATCCGGAGAAAGCGGCTCAGGCGACATTTAAATAATCCTCACCGATATTTTTCAGTTCTTTTCCTATTCCACATCGGAAAATGCACATAATCCTGGGAGGCCTGCAGCTTTACTGCCATACGATCATTTATTCTTAGGCATATTTAAAATTTTTTTGTTTTTTACCTGGAGGTTTAACTGTTCCAGCAGGTCATACAGTTCACAGGGGGATGAGATCACATAGTCCGGCATTTCTTCTTCGTTTTCCGGCTGCATTACATACCTGGGGCTGTAGCTCAATAATATGGAGGTAATCCCCATCCGGTTGGCTCCCAGGATATCCCGCTTTATGTTGTTGCCTATCATCACAATCCGTTCCTTGTCGCTATCTTTTAATCCCAGGGCTTTCATTGCATGAAGAAACATAATTTCAGAAGGTTTCTCATGTTTTAATTCCCCGGATATGGCTTTAACGGCAAAGCAATAGTCCAAACCGTTTTCCCGGTAAATATTATCAAAGGAGGCTTTCGTCCCATCCGCTACCAGGGCTATGGTATATCCGCTATCATACAATTTAGCCAGGGTCTCCCCTGCCCCTTCTATTAATTTTGAATGGATGACCGTACCGGTTGCATCCCGTATCTCTGTGGATTCGTCCACTAATGTATCTCCGCTGTCTATAAATATAATCAAATCTTTCATTCTATTTAACCCGTAACAAAGAGTGTTCTTAAGTACATGCTTAAAATACAAAATACACGAGGTCCTGTCTGCCCCATGTTTCCTGCACTTAGGTTTTTATGTACTTAATGTATAATGCCCTGCAAACGCAGTTCATCTGCCCGACTTCACGTCACAAAATGTTCCGGCTCCTTTTCTATAATTTCGGCCACATCTGTTTTACATTTACGATGCAGTACCTGCATGCACCGGGTATGGAAAAAGCATTCTGTCAAAATACATAACACCTGCATTTCCGTTATGATTTCATTCGTCCGATGTAGATTTGGTGCGACCTGACACCATTCCTACAATAAGTATCACTGTCAAATTAGATCTGCTGCTTTTTTGCATATTCTCCTCCTTTTGTTATATATCTCTCTGCACGTATTTTACACGTAATTTACATGCAGTATAGGTATGAACTCCATTAACAGAAACTATATATTTTTAGAATCCAAGAATATATTAATGTCTATATACTCCTATTAGATAGTTCTAAATAATAACATATATTTTATACAATATAGCTATAGTCTCTGTTTAATACAATGTTTATTTATACTTATTGCTCAATTTGTAACATCATCATAACAAATCCATGGGCTAATGTAAATGTGTAAATCGAATTATTATATGTACTATTGTTCCATAAATTATTTGATTCATTATTTTATGGTAAAGTGCTGGAAAATGATGATAATCTACCGTTTAGTCAGTTCCTTTTATCAGTTCCTTTATTGTTCCGGCACCAACTCTCCAGCCGTCTTCTTTTCCGTCCTGCTTCCATCCCTTTGATTCCCAGTAAATCAATACGGCAATACGGGTTTTCGTTCCGTATATCCCGTCAACCGCCAGAGGGATATATGTTGCTCCCGGTAAAGCTGCATTTAATTTTTCCTGAAGCCATTTAATGTCTTCTTTCGGTGATGTTCTTGTTATACTTTGGGCAGAAACTAAAGTTTCGGCCTCCTCCTGATAGGTTACCCCAAAATATTTACAGATCCCCCGGCAGGTGGCCTCCGCATCCGCTTTCTGAAATTCCGGATCCAGCATAGTCTTCGCTTCTTCCAGGTTGTCCATAAACCCGGTTTCCGTAAGTATAGCCGGCATCTTTGTGTTGTGCAATACGGCGATATTAATACCGGACTGTGATATGTCCTCCTTGACGCCCCTGTCTTTTCTTTTATGTGCCTGTACCAGTTCAGCCTGCACTAATTCAGCAAGCCTTTTACTGTCTTCCCCTGCGTATTGGGAGATAATGGTTTCTATCCCGTTTGCATTTCCCCAAATACCGGTCGATGCATTATAATGCTTGGAAACAAAAATATCTGCTTTTGCATTATTGGCTGCCGCCCATCGCTCAGTCAGTGGTATGTCAGTGGTACCCGGGCTGACATTCAGCGTATTGAAACCGCACCGTTTTAGTGCTGTTATTAAGTATTCGGCCGCAGTTTTATTAAATTCCTTTTCATGAATGCTGTCACCTTTTTTCTTACCGAACCAGTCTTCCGGTATGGCAGGGGTCCGCTTCCCTGCCGTTTCCATACCATGTCCGCTGTCTACCGCAACTAAATAAGCCATATTACCCCTCCTTTTTCCCCTCTTGGTTTATCAGGTTCCTCATTGCTTCGTACAGTCCTGTGCTGGCCAGCCCGCTTATCATACCGCCCAGGATTACCGCCTCGTTGATTTCAGGAATATTGACCGCCACATTTATACAGGTACCAATTACCAGCATGATTACCGGTATGTATTTATTGTTGATGAAATCCAGGCTTGTTTTTATTACGTATCCGATACACAGGCAGATTCCTAATACTACTAAATTAATATAATTATTCAAAAATGTCAAATCCATCCATTTCCCTCTCTTTCCTGCTGCTTAAAATGTTTATTTGAATCCTAATTTTACTGCTATAAATCCTATTAATACAGTTACAATTCCGGCTAGTGCCATCCATTTAAATTTATCCCATTTATCAGCTTCTTTTGATTCTAATTTGGTTAACCTTTGAATGGTTTCATTTAGATCGGCCCTCATATATTTGGTTTCTACCGCAAGTTCTTTAATAGCCCCTATTAAATTATTATTTTCTTTCAGCACTGTTTCTATTTCATCAATTCTTTTTGAATCGGATCTTGCTCTTTCTTCGATCTTGGTTAAAGCAATTTCCATACTTCTGACTTTTTCTTCAAATGCCATATATATCCCCCTCTTAATTAAACAGGAGGGATTACTCCCTCCATGATTATTTTACTCTATGTAAGTTTCTCCGGTGATCTCATGGTATTGTTCCGGTGTAATAACGCCTTTTACAACTGCCGTTTGAACCATTTGCTTGTTCCATAATTTCATATCATAATTTTTCTTAATTATTTCAAATGTCATAATATATTCTCCTCTCTTACATAGATATCAGATTTTGATATTCCATAGCGGCGGCAATCCTATCCTGAGCAGTAGGGCCGGGTTCAGGTGTGGGTGCATTCAGAATCGATTCGATCATTTCTAAGGCTTCTTCATCCGATAATGAATGATCAATATTATATTGCCCCCTCATCACCTGCAATGGCACCGGAGCAGTATAGAACATTATTTTGGATGCATCAGTTTCTATAACACAGGGTAGATCAGTACCTACTACTGTGTAAGTTTCTGCTACCTGTTCCGGTATGGCCTGTGTCATATTAGGGAATAAATAAGTTTTCGTGTTGTCATAAATCTCTAAATACTTTGACATAATAAATTTCCTCCTTTATTTTAAATACTAAAAACATCAACGATATCTGAACGACCACTAATCATCTGCCCTCCTGCAAATAAAGCATGATTCCCGGCAGTTGCCGCGGCAAGCTGTCCTTTAGCCTGTGATAATTGCGAAATCGACAGAGTCAAATTTTTATCATATATATATGCTTTATCACTTGCAGTTGTATAATTAAGGAAACCTCCTGCAATTATAGCAAATTCTCCTACACTAGTACCAGCCATATCATAACCAAGATTACCAGTAGGGGTTGGTGCAGAGTGTCTTACCATATTATTATCAAAAGCTTCTGCAAACCCATTTATTCCAATAAATATTGCATAATTTGGATTGCCTGCTCCATATAGTCCTCTAGCTGATGAGATATTTGTAAGTACTCTGATTAATGAACTATTATATGCATCAACATAATCGCTAACATCCCCATTCGAATCATATCCTCCTGCAAAAACAGCGTAAGATGAGTTACTGGCACTACCCATACTACCCCTTGCTCTGAATGCTGTACTCTGGCCATTCCATGTTAATGTAGAATCATAGGCTGTATACCTGGCATTTTTAGAATTTGTGGTTGTATTTCGAAAACCTCCTGCAAATATAGCCTGATCTCCAATAGATGCCGCTCCGTGGCCTACTACTCCCTCATTATATAGCTGTTGAGGGCTAACCGCCGCCAATGTGGTACTATAGGCTCTTACACTATTATAATAAGTGGAATTATTGTAATTTTGCCCTCCTGCAAACAAAGCATAGGATAAGTTTTTGGTTCCTTCTATGTGATGAACAGCCTGACCATATATTGGTGCAGTCCCTTTTACCAAAGATGAACTGTATGACTCTACAACATTGGTATTTGAGGTACTGATGGTTCCGCATGCAAATAGAGCATAACCTCCAATAGAAGCCCCTCCCAAGAATACTCTTTGGGATGATAGTGGTGTAGTAGTACCGGCATAGGATGGTTCTGCACCATATGCAAGTCTAGCAATGCCATTGACTCCTACATAGATTTTCTTAATCTTCCTTGCAACTCCATTTACTCCTATATAGATTTTCCTGGCCTTTCTTGCAACTCCATTCACTCCTATATAAATACCTTTCGCCATATCATCACCACCTATTCATACATTATATAGATATAACCAGTCGGTAGTGCAGTACTGCCCGGTGTCAGATCATAATTGTTCGCACCAATTGGTTTAAGTCCATATGAAGAATTCACATTCAAATCTACGTGGTACCCATCCACTGTATCCGCGTTACCTGCACTACCGGCATAGTTGGCATTTGTAGCACTATCTGTGGCATCAGCATATCCAACTCTAACACCATGACTAACACTACCTCCATTATAGATATCCGCCCTAAATCTACCATCACCATTAACATTAAATTTAGGTGTCAATGTATATTGTGTTCCATGTGAACCACCTGCCTGATTTAATGACCCCAACTGCCATGGCTGTAATCCGCCTACTGTGGCGGCATTACCTCCGTTTGCCGGGAGGGATGTAGGTAGTCCCGTAATCATTGAAGCAGGGTGGGTAGACGGATGGGCGTAATTGTTGGCGTTATTGGCAATTCCCGCCAACTTATTTTTTTCATCCGTTGTATAATTATTGGCAGATAAGCCTTTCCCTTCTACTTTATCAACCTTGCTATCATTCACTTTCTTAATCTCAGAATCAATTATATCAAAATTCCCATTCAGCCCATCGATACTGACATAATCATTCCTCTGCTGTTTTTCTAAATTATAATTCTGTGTATACTCTGCCATTTTCTCACCTCTCTCTTAACTGATCCCAGGTAAAGCTTCCTGCTTCCTCCCAGGTCATGTGCAAAATATCATTCCAGGTATTAAAGGTATATTCAAAGGTAAAGCTTAAATGGGCCGGTTTGATTTCTTCAATCGTCAAGGTTAAGTCCGCCATGTTGGCAGGTACCCCTTTGGTTCCTATGAATTTAACGATAAAGCTGCTGTTTTCATTGTTCTCGATAACCGCGACCTCACCATTGGAGTATGACCTTGCAACCTCTGCAACCATCTGCTTCGTTACGGTACCGGTGCCCCTTACCTTGGCGCGGATTCGCTCACGCCGGAATTCTTTGCTTTTCGTTACATCCACATCCAGGCCATAGATTTTCTCATACCTGCCAAGGAGTGAATCAGCCGTATTGATAAAGCACTGGTCTACGGTTTCCTCCAAATTATCGGCCAGTTTATTTATTCCGCGGCTTATAATTCCCTGGAGGCTTTCCATGGTTTTATTATCATAATAATAATCCGGCAAATATTCCATTAAGTTTATACTCATTCTGAAACCACCTCCGTTAAATTAACAGCCCCGGCTATGGGCATTTCCGTATCTTCGATGGTGATATTCGTTACCCCTCCATTTACAAGCAAATCGGAGTAATCCGATATTCCTTCCGTTGAAAGCAGAATGCTTCCGATCCTTGCATAACTGACGGTATAGGCTTCAAATATAGTTCCTTTCAAATATTCCGTAAAGCCTGCGGTAAAGCTGCTTACAACCTCTTGCAAAAGCCTGGTTCCATCCAGTTTAATGTTAGCGGAAACCGTAATATCCTTGCTTGTAGGGCTGGCTACCGTGACCATTGCGCCGATCGGCCTGACTGCTTCAATATGCTCATAAACAGGCTGCTCCAGACCGGTATCAATGGCCATATTGCTGTCCACGATAATTACTTTTACCGTACCGTTTCCATTCCAGAGCGGGTATACCTTGGCATCGCCTACTCCCGGAACTTCCAGGGCCCATTTCTTGTAGTTATCCGCGTTGCCGCTGGTACTGGGGGACTGGATCTGGTTATAAAACCTGGCACGGAGATTGTCATCCGTTTCCTCCTCTTCCCCGGCAGTTATAATATCCCCCAGGGATGCAGTGACATTGGGAATATTATCAATGGACTGAAGGACTCCCGTATACTGGTTGCCGGCTTCCCCGGTCTGTTCACACTGGGCTTTAAAATTGTTTTCAGTTAAGGTATCCGTAATAATATAGGTCGTTTCCCCAAGGCCCCACCTGGATCCAATGGGTACTTCTCCTGTTGCCGAAACCGTTCTGACTGCCTTGGTGGCGGGCTTTCTGGTGATACCGTAATCGGCTACAACCCGGTCCAGGTAAATTCCAACTGCCGTATCTCCGGATACCAGATCAATAAAGTTATTTAAGTTAAAATAATTCTGTGCCAGCTGATAAGCGCAGGGAGCAAGCGCATCGTAAATCACACTGCCTTCCCGCTTGTCCACGTCACTGGTAACCCGACTTAACATATCTTCTAATATGGTTTCATATGTCATTTCTTCAAACACTTAGTAATTCACCTCCCTTGTTAACTGTATTTCCCCATAGATACTGGTAACTGTAAAGGTACAGCTGATTTCATCCCCAGTTTCCGTAAATTCAAAACCCTCCACACCGGTTATTCTGCCATCCTCTAAAAGGCATTCCCGGATCCTTCGCATAAGTTCTATTTTTACATAAGTGGGGTCCTTCCCTATGAGATTATTTAGTTCTATACCATAATTAAAACTGTATATGGGATATTCGTATTTTTCCGTATCTAATACCTTATAAATAGCCTGTTTTAAAGCTTCCCCGTCCGTTATATAACCCTGGATTTTATCCTCGGACAACTGATAGGTCCTGCTTTGTTCCTCTGCCAATGAAAAGGTAACGGAATCGGGTATCGTATTTTCCGGAATCATTCTATCACCTCCAGAATATAGTACTGCTGCCCGCCATGATTCCTGATCAGTCTGACTTTATCCCCTGTATTTACGGTAAGTTTTAAGTTACCCACTATCAACTCGTCGGGAATGGTCAGCTTATCACTGATCCGGATCCCATCGGCCGTAACAGTACCAAGACTCAGGCTGCACAGTTTTGCATTATTCAAATAATTTTCTACAACTCGTTTAATTTCCTGTATCATTCATTACCTCCAGACTCATGGTGTGGGATGGCAAAAAATCATGGGATACACTCTTCACAATCAGTTTTTTATTATAATTAATATCTTCAATATAACAGTAAAAACTTGACCCCGCCCTTATTCTTGTATCTCCCAGGCAATCCAGGCTGATGGTTTCTTTCTCCTTGTTGTATAGTTTTAAAAGATTGTCTGCCATGTCCTTTACCTGGGCAGTGTTGTACTTTTTATCAATATTTTCGTAATACTGTAAAAAACCATACCGGCCGATGGAAGCATCATCCTTGGTTACCGTAACATCTACCTTTTTCGCCTCTTCATCCTTTGAAACCAGTTTTATCATATTGTAGAAATCATCATCAATGGATTTGTCAAATTTAAAGTCATAACATAAGCTGTAATCCCCTAAAATTAAATCCGTACCCAGATCCCCAAGTTCCCTTAAGGCAATACTTCCAAATTCATCCCGAAGGGCGTACCATTTACCCTTATATAATAAGGTGTCACTGATTGCGTAATAGATAATATCCAGCCAGGTTTTATCGTCCTGCACCCCGGTGGCAAGTATGTACTTTGTATCGGCTACGGTGCCTTTTGACAGTTTAAAATAGTTGCACATCTTATTAATTATGGTAGTTACCGTATCCCCTTTTAATACAAGGGTATCCTTTGCTTTGCAATATCTTAACTGGTCATAGGCAGTAACGCTGATTTCATTTCCCTTGCCACGGCTGACTTTAAATACATAACCTTGAAATATTTTTGCGTCGTTATAAGTGAATTTTACAGGGCTGCCATTCGTAATCTCGAAATCTTTATTAATATAAGAAAACTCCAGTTTGCTGCATCCGTCGTTTAAAGTATCATCATAGGAAATCTTAGTCACCATCTCACTGATTTCATAAAAGATATTATCTATTCTTACTATAAATTCCATCATGGTATCACCAGCTTCTGTCCGGGATAGATAAGAGAAGGATTTTTGACTTTGTCTTTATTTGCATTATAAATCTTCGTATACTTCGATCCGTCCCCATAATACTTCTTAGCGATTGCCCACAGGCTGTCACCTGACTGAACTACATAAGTACCCTTGTTTTTAGGATTTGTTTCATTTTTATCGGTTAATTTTATTACCTCGTTGTTACCATTATTTGCTTTAATTATATTAAAATCCTGATATTCCAGCAGTTTAAAGGAAATATATTTATCCCCTTCTTCTCCGGCCTTTTCTTTAATAGTTAAATCTTCAATCAGGACCTTGGCATTAATACAGTCCTCGTACAATTTTTCCTTTGCAATTACTCTTCCTGCCATAAAACGAACCGGCATAAACTGGCTCCGCCATTTTGAAAACAGGTCAATATAGAATCCGGCCGACTTAAAAGCCGAACTGTATTCATTAAAATCCTGCTGCAGCAAATTATCTTCTTTCACTTCCACATAACTGTTCCATTTTAAAGGAAATTCACATTCAAAACTGTACTGTTTTAATTCCATATGAGTTGGAACAGCAATCTGGCCAAGCTTTAGGACTTCAAACTTATTAATTGCCTGAGTGCTTGAGACCTCGATCTCTTCCGGATTGGTCGGCAGTCTATAGGTAGTTTCTCCAATATCAAAAAATACTGCGTACATTAATATGCCCCCTCGCTTGCCACTGCAATTTCATTCTGTAAGATTTCCCGGATCCGGCCTGCTATCTTATTGGCATCTGCATTCTCATGGACGTCCCCGAACTGGACGGATATGTTGGGAGCCAGGGAGTTGGTCGCTACATTGGCTATGTAATCCCGTTCTGCGATTTCCCTTAGATAGTCTAAATCGTCATCCGGCATTTCAACTTCCACCGTTCCACCTACATCATTATTTTTTGATGTAAAGGGATTATTGGTACTCATATTGCTCATATCTAATCCGGAATAACCTGAAGTTAACAAATCTAAATTTGAATCATTCTCATTTGTTGATGATTTATCGCCTGATGATAAAAATAAATTTAGTAATTTAGATAAATCTTTATCTTCAGTATCCATCATATCATTAGTATTATTGGTATTATTATCTGAATTACCCGTAATAATATCGTATATGTTGGTTCCATTATCCCCGCTTGGATCAGTCTTTTTTGTGCCATCCGGATTGCCTCCAAAAAAAGCTTCTAATTCTTTACCTATTTCTCCACCTTTTTTATTGCCATCGCTCCATCCTTCACCATATTCTTTTCTATCCATAGAAAACCCATAATCATTTAATATCTTATTTATGTCTATTTCCTCAAATTTTTTTTCATAGGTACCATTCCCAAATTCCTCTGCCATTTGATCCCCAAATGCTTTCATATCTGCACGCCATCCCTTAACAGTATCTGCCAAATGAGTACCAAATACTAAATCTATACCTGAAGCTATTTTTTCTATTACGCCAAGAACGGTATCACCTAAGTCAAAGAACAAATGAATTATTGCTCCAATTGGATCATTAAAAATATTTGCAAAAAAATTTGCAAATGCAACAAATTTATTTACCCAATATTCTATTTCGCCAATAATAAATTGTGTTAAAGCAAAAAATAGATTATTAATTAGAGTTGCAACAACACCGATTACTCCACCAATGAAAGACATTATCTCTTCACCCTTTGTTCTGAGAAAAAATATAACGGCGGCTATACCTGCTATAATTAAAATAATAGCCCCATAATTTAGAAGAAAAAAGCCCAAATTAGTTATTAACTTAGTCATCATTATTACCAAATTATCAATGATTACTGGTAAAATACTGACAATATAACTGGCTAATACTAAACCAATCGCCATTAAAATTGATTCAATCAACGGCCCATTATCCGTTATAATGCCGATAATATAATCTATTGCATCACCTACAGAATTAATAACATCTATAATTTCATTAAAAAAGTCAATAACTCCCTGGCTAGTAACCAAATCATTGATAGCTATAAAAAGATTACCAAATGCATCTGTTCCGGCATTTTTAACATTGTTCATAATGTCCGTAAATGTTAATGGCATTTGACTAAATTGATTTTCGATCTCTGTCTGCATACCGAACATGGAATTTTTTATTTTTTCAGCAGTCAAATCACCTTTATCTGCCATGTCTAATAAATCATTTCCTGACTTACCTGTAAATTTAGATATTGCATCATAAATTACCGGTGCATTTTGTGCAATTGATAATAAATCCTCACTGCCCATACTGCCACCAGCCATTGTATCTGCCATCTGCTGCATAACTACAGGTTTCTTATCATCACTTGTACCGCTTGCAACAATTGATTTTTGCAATAATTCTGAAAATGAAACTACTTCTTGATTTGAGTTAAATAAATTTCCTGTAGATAACCCTAGTTTTGTTACAGTATCAACCATATCAGCATAAGATACATGCGCCTTATTAGCTGATATAAAAATCTTATCCTGTAATTTTACTTGATCTTCCAAACTATTTGTCATTAGCCCTAATTTTGCGTTCATCTTAACATAGTTTTCAACTGCACTTGTTCCTTTTTGAAACTGTGTAACTACATTTCCTGTAATTTTATACAGTTTTTCAACCTGGCCAATAGGATCAGTAAACGACTTGGTTTTATCTATAAAACCCGTTAATATACCTAAAGCCGCACTTATATCTGCCATTACCTTCTTCTGCCTCCTTTCGCCTTTAATTTATCTGACTGCCTTTTCTCCTCCTCTACCCGCACTGAGATGCTGGCATAAATGAAAGCTTTTTCCCTCTGGCTCATGTCATCCAGTACGGAAGGAAGGATATGCAGTTTCTGAAGTGCAAAGTGAGCAAGATTAAACTCAGCATCACCCTGCTTTATTCGTTTTTTGCTTCTTCAATGTCCTCGTTGATATCCGTATCCAGGCCGCTTAAAGACTGGACTGCCTGGGCTAAAGTGGCATATTCCCCAACTAAAAGCATATTCTTAAGAGTTTCGGTTTCACCGAGCCCGTATTTGTCCTGAAGCTTTACATCGAACAGATTCGGAAATACTACGGCACTGGCCGTAAGGGCCTGTACATATTCGGTACGGTTAAAGGTTTCCGTTCCTTTTTTATCTTTTCTGGTATATTTCTTAATCAGCTGCTCATTCTCCTTCTGGGTAATGGGACGGATAATAAACGGGACCGCTTTGCCCTCTTCCATAAAACGGTTGGAAACAACAATTTCCTGATTTTCAACTTGTACCGGATTTAAAAATGCTTTTAATGAACTCATAATAGTTCTCCTTTCAATATGAAGTTAATAATTTAAGTAAAATAATTAATTTGTAACTATTCAGTTATCCGGAAAATCGAGAAACTAAAGTTAAACAGTTCCAAAAAATATAGCTTTTTATATTTTTTGCCAGATCAGCGCAGTATGCATTGAATCTTAAGAACCGATGCTACTGAATAGCCATAATAATTAATTCTTAGTATCCTGGGGTGATACAGGCCTGATAATCACAATATATTTTTTATTCCATTTATTAAGTTAAGTCAAAGCCGATATTCGCACTCCACCTTACTTTATCCTCATAACTATTACACAGTTATGCTTCTATTTCAGCGGAAGCCCCAACCTCCACAGGAAAATTAAGCCTAACTCCCGCCGGTTAGGCGGGAGACTTCCATAGATAGGTTAAGTCCCCCTAAGTTTAATAATTTAATAGATAAAGTCTTACTAAACCTTACTGTTTCAGAGTTATATCAAAACAGATGCAAGTGTACCCCCTGCCAAACCAAACCGGCTGCCTACCAAAGTTTGTCCGATGGTCAACGGTTTTTACGAATATTTAAAACAGGAAGAATCCGTATTCTTGCTATCAGACCTGTAACTCCGCCTGCATCTATACGTTATTAAGCGTTTTTATAATTTGCAGGCAAATCAAAATAACTTAATTTTGCTATACTGTCAAAAGTAAAGTCCGTATCAATGGTTATCGGATCATCGGACTGGTCATCCAGGGTAGTAACCGGTATGGTTTTTAATATTACGTTACTTAAAGTTACGTCCTGTCTGCCAATAGAAGACTGAGGATCTTCATTTACTGCCTGTATGGTAATGTCTCCGAAATCTCCTCCCTGGAGATAAGTTTGGGCAAGTTTTAACATTTCGGAATTCATGAAATACATGGTCATGCTTCCGGTACCTTCTGCCCCAACTACCTTGTGCTGGGTCATACGGTGCCCCAGCATTCTTCTGGCCTGTACCGTTAAATCAATCTGTGCCTTTAAACTGGAGATTTCAAATAAGACTCTGCGCTGTCCGTTAATGGTAATAAAGGCTTTTCCTTCTTTTGAAGAAATGGTATCCGCTAATCTTACATAATTATTGTCTGACATATTCTATCTGCCTCCTTAGGATAATTTTACTGAGATATACATTTTTTCAACGCTGTCAACGGGTTTAATATAACTGTCAATAACAACGGCATCCGAATCCACACCCTGGGAAATAGTAACATCATCGGATGTAAATTCCTTAATAGCACCCAGTCTTTGGAGTTCGTTAAAATATTCAACAATGGTTGCCCTTAATTGGGATCTGCCGTCTTCACTGTTATTTAACTGCCCAACAAAGTTGGATTCAAAGATTTCCGTTATATCATTATTAATACCATAAAGGGTCCGGATCACCCTGTTCTTGGTGAAAGGTTTTCCTTTTGCTTCGGTTATGGTAGTCAGGGAGTTGATATCATAAACTGCCGTAACGTTCTGTGCGCTGTCTACCTTAAAAATGAATTCCCCGGCAGTAACCGCTGCTTCCATTTCCGCTTTTGTTTTACGGGGCACAACATCAATGGCACCCTGATATTTTCTTCCAGTATTGGACTGGTTTACATTCGCTCCGGCTGTGATGCCTCCGACCCAAGGCGCAGTCTCAGCAGCCGTAAGGATCGTACCATCGGATAACTTAACCCCCTGGGTAACGTTAATAACGCCTTCAGAATCTCCCTTATAATTTGCGAATACACCCTGTATTCCTTTCCCTTCACTATTAATCATGCCGCCCAGCCAGGTTGCGATAACTGCTTTGTTGGCGTCATATTCCGTCCCGTCATAAGGGTAAACCAGTACGTCAAAATCTGCGGTTTTTATGGCTGTCAGAGACACCTGCACCGCATCAGCGTCATGGGTGCTTCCAAGATTATAAACCTTTATGGTCTGGGCACCTTTTAATGCCTGCGCGGCTAAATAAGTATCTTTCTTTATGACTCCTTCCGGATAATCGCTGCCGGTAGCTGTCACGGTATATATTTCGCCGGCTGTTCCAACACTCACCTCCTGTAGCAAAAGTACGGTTCCCCGTTCCCCCGGTGTAATGGATAAAGGGGCATTGGTTAAAAAATTAATATATGCACCCGGTAAAATTTTATTTTGGTTATTCCATGTTCCTGCCATGATAATCCTCCTTATATATTGGTGTTCATTTCCTTTTTCTGCATCTTGGTTGACAGTTCTTCTTTACTTATGAAATACTGGATATCAAAGGTGAAATGCAGAACATTGTCAATGGTTTCTGCTTTTCTATTTTTAATCCGGTAATTTTGGGCCAAATCAAATTCTGCCAGCAGAACTTGTCCGATATCCAGACAGTCCCTTTTGACTGTTTCCGTTACATTGCTGTAATAAGAAATATCGAAGTTAACCTGATTCTTAAATTTACCCTGGAGCAGACTGGTGTAATTCTGGCTTTTTACATTAATTAAAAAAGCTGGCTTCTGATATTCCGACGGCAAATCTTCATCATATACGGTATAATCCGGATACAATTCCAAAAGCCTGTTTATCATTGCTTCTTTTATACTTTCAATCATGCCTTTCCACCCCCTCCTTTCCGCTTGTTCCTTCTTTTTCCGTCATTGCTGCCTTATCGGCCAGAATATGGCTCTTTCATTGATTTAAGGATATTTTCATTATCTCACTGGTTTACCTGCCGGCTTAAGCAAGCGCCTGTGCAAAAAGGTAAAAATATGTATATCCTTCCATCTTAACAGGATTTTATACGGATATTTTTCTGTTGATGGCTTTTAACACTTACCCGGAAGATAGCAGCGCTTCTTCCCAGTTATATGCGAAATAACCCCTCATAGGACATTTTTATTTCTTCCAATTGCTCCTCAATACCGGATACGGTACCGTCAGGAGCAACTAAAAGCCTGGATTTGTCAAATTTACTGATCAGAAGGTCTGCATATTTTACACAGGCAAGTCTTGAGCGGATCGCTGACCGGATCATGATGTCCTTTAATTTGGCTTCCTGTTCCGCCTTAATGGCAGCATTGGTATTCCACAAGTCCTTTAAGATTTTCTCCAGTTCCTGATAGGTAAGTTTACTGTTATTCCGTTCCGTTACCTGAGTTTCTAAAACAGCCAGCTTTTTTTCCAATTCTTTTTTTACTTCATTTATCTGGTCGAATCTGGACTTTGGAATAAATCCTTTCAGCTCTTCCTTAAAAATATCCATAGTCTTTTGGGCCATATCTTCCGTAAATCCCAAGTTTATGAACTGTTCCTTTTTCATAGAGTCCTCACTTTCAAATACATTTTTCACATGGTTTAGTCCAAGTTATCTGTCTTTATAGTTAACGTCAGAAATACCAAAATGACGATATTTAATAATCCATATCTATTCTGAAAGCTTATAAATAAGCTGAATATTCATAAAATATGTAACAGTCTGCTGCCCGCCCCTCAACCTATCCTTGACCGTTTTCCCCTATGCCCTGTCGGCATCCTCTCTTGTTTCAGATATTTCACTTCCCTTACTCATTACGTAAGTTTAAGGGTAAAAAATTATTTACCGGCTTGTTTTTAAATGGAGAAGAGATTCCTTTATTCTTTCCGGTTCTTTCTTTTCTTTTTGCAGAAAGTTTAATCTCTCCGATTCTGTTCAAGTTATTTCATTTTCGCCCTCTTACGTATTGCGTAAGTGTATAATAACACCGTTTTATGACTTTGTCAATACGTATCGCGTAAGTTTTTTAAAATTTTTTCAAGAATATTGCATTTTACGAAAGTTTATGCTATATTAGATATATACTTTTTTAAACAGAATGCGGAATATACCCGGCGGTTAAGATAAAAACCGTATGATGAAAGACCCCGCAGCGGCGGCTGCGTGGAATGGAACTTAGACGGCAAATGGGAAATCAGGCAGTATGATTTAGCCGTACACTTAAGCAGAGTTCATTTTTTAAAATAATAATATTAAATCTGATAAATTAATATTTACAGGCAGGTTTATAGGTTTACCTTATAAAGAACCTAAATACAGGGAAACAGGAGCCGGTACTTATGTCAGTTTTACAAGGAAGGATTAAGGAGAGAAGGTTAATCTTAGGGATGACTTTAATGGAAGTAGCAAACCGGTTGGGAGTAAAAGAAGCAACCATGCAGCGGTATGAAAGCGGGGAAATTAAGAATATCAAGCATGAAACCATTGTTAAACTAGCTGAAATTTTCGACTGCTCTCCCGCTTACCTTATGGGTTGGGAAGATGCACAGCCCGTACCGACCATTGCAGCCCATAAAGAAGATAATGAAAACTGGACCGAAGAAGAGCTGTCCAAAATAGAAGAATACAAGCAGCTGCTGTTGGCGGCAAGAAATAATAAACATAAGGGTAAATAAAGGGGAGATGTCAATGACATACGAAGACTTACAGAAACAGCATGAAAATCTGTTTGTAAAAGAGATGGATTTATATGAGGTTGAGGGCTTGAAAGGTTTATACATCGACGGCTGTATTGCAATCGATAAACATCTGACCGACAAAGAAAAGGGCTGCGTCCTGGCAGAAGAGATCGGCCATCATCTAACCTCTGCAGGTAATATACTGGATCAGACCAAAGATAATAACAGAAAGCAGGAATACCGTGCCCGTCTGGTATCTTATGATATCCAGGTGGGACTGGAAGGGGTTGTCAAATGTTATGAAGCAGGTTGTACAAGCCTCTATGCTATGGCCGAATACCTGGATATTACGGAGGATTATTTAAAAGATGCCCTGGATGCCTACAAGAATAAATATGGAACCTTCGTAGCATATAAAAATTATATTATATACTTCACTCCCTGCCTTGGTGTGTTAAAAAGGCTGGAATAGCCAGGGTATTCTGAAAACTGCTTGCGCCGGGCTGATTGTTCCGATTTGCGGAAGACAAGGAGCGATTTTGGGGGTGCAGCGGATCTACGTTCCCAAAATCGCGGCGCAGTATACCGCAAAGTGGGGCTTCAAAACGGTGCAATAAGTTTTCAGACACACCCTGGTAAGCTAAAAATTATAATAATAAATCGGAGAGAAATAAAACATGAATACCTTTATATTTGATTTGGACGGAACTTTGTTACCCATGCCGAGCCAGGAGCTCTTTTTGGATGCCTATTTTAAAGCTTTATCCATAAAACTGGCACCTTTCGGCTTCGATGCAAAAAAGCTTACAAAGGCTGTGTGGACGGGTACCTATGCAATGATAGAAAATGACGGGACCATGACAAATGAGCAGCGTTTCTGGAATACTTTCAGTTCCATATTAGGAGAGGAAGCCAGAAAGCTGGAACCGGTTTTTGAGGATTTTTACCGGAATGAGTTCCGCTCGGTAAAAAGCACAACCTCAACAAATCCCTTGGCAAAGGAGTGTGTCAGGCTTCTGAAAGAAAAGGGATACTCGGTTATCCTCGCCACCAATCCAATCTTTCCCCAGGCAGCAACCTATCAAAGAATGGACTGGGCAGGCCTTGAGGCGGATGATTTCCAACTGGTTACTACTTACGAAAATTCCGCCTTCTGCAAACCGAATTTAGGATATTACAGGGAAATATTGACCAAAATTCACAAAATCCCGGCCGAATGCATCATGATCGGAAATGATGTGAAAGAAGATATGTGTACGGCAGCCCTGGGGATGGATACTTTCCTGCTGACAGACAATTTAATCAAAAAAGAAGAGGAGGATATCACAGTCTATAAACAAGGTGGTTTCCATGATGTTTTAGAGATGATAAAGGGGTTTCCTGATAATAGATAAGGTAGTTTATGTTATTTAACAAATTGCCGGAGAGTTCTAAGGCTTTAAGAATGGGTATGAATTATTATAACTATATTTCAATATTATATTTCTGGTTTTAACAGCTAACACGGAAAGTTAACCCCAAACATTAGATTCATGCGGAATCAGTAGAAATGGATAATATCCCGTCTGTCACCTGAAAATCCATTCTTTGATTTATAATTTCCGGCCAGTCAGAAGAATCAAACAAATAATCGGTCCACCCATCCTCGTTATTTTTCTTCAGTATATGTAAATCATTAACGGACAAATCCGTACCACTTGCACTTCTTACTATCATTGCTATTTCATTAATCCCATCACTGTCATAATCCTGATACCTGATTTCGGGTAATTCATCATATATACCCCAGCCAGAATCCAATACCTGAATCTCATTTCCCTGCTTCACACAGATTCCGCGCAGTGTATAGGTTCCCTCTTCCGTACCGTTTTCTTTCAGACCGTAAACATATATATCCGCTTCCGGTATACTTGCTGCTAAAGCAATGGTATTTTTACTTTTTAAAAATTCATCCCAATCATCCCTGTTTTCAATCAGATTATCCGGTAATTCCGGTTTCTCCGGGATCAGACTGACTGCGCCGTACCAGATAAGTCCATCGCCATCCTTATCCTTCTGTATTTGCTCTCCGCCGTTAATCGTAACCAGGGTTCCAATGCTCACAACCAAAATCAGGAAAAGGAAGATGCTGACCCGTCCATTACGCTTCTTTTTTGCACTTAGAATATTTTTCAATCTGACTTTTAAGGTTTTAGCAGTATTATTAAAACCTGTAGTTAAAGCAGCTTTTCGCATTTTCTGACGGTGGATACAGGAGAGGATTGTTTCCCCATACTTTTTTCTGTCACCGGCAGACATACTTTTAATTACCTCATCATCGCAGGCAAGCTCAAGATCAATATCCGCCTCGCCGCGAAGCAGATAAACTGCCGGATTGAACCAGTGAACTGCATTTGCAATAAGTATAAGCAATTTATACCAAAGGTCCTTTAAGCGGTAATGGGTGAGTTCATGCTTAATTATAAAACTTAATTCCTGGTCGGAATAACAATCAGGGGGTACTGCCAGAACCGGATGCAGAAATCCTGTCAGGGTAGGACTTGCTATTTTATCACATTCATAAACTTTAAGCTGTTTTTTCAAAAATAATTGTTCCGTAATTTCAGCCGTAATATCCTGTATTCTCTCTTCTTTTACCAAACGGCCTCAGCGTAAAATCTGCTTTCTGAAATACAAATATCCAATCAGGTGATACAGTATAAACAGAGTACCGCCGGCAACCCATATAAAAGCGGCAAGCTCCACCCATGTTAAAATACGGTTTAAGTTTTCTCCTGTGAATACATCATATCCAATCGTTTTATTTCTATTATTTGGATTTCCGGTATTTTGATTTCCGATATCCATCTTTCCGGTATCCGCTTCTGTATTAGCCGAATTATCTTTTGCCCAATTATCAGCTGCTGCCTCTTGTGCGAAATCCTCTTTTATATTGTTTGGAGACGTATAAAAAATACTGTTTATATTGCCTGGAACCGGAAGGTTCAATTGAATCGGGGCATTTAAAAACGAAACATTAATCGGTATTAAGAGCCTGACAGCAAGTATCAGCCATATAAATTTTTTCCACTTTGCGGCATAATTTTTATTAATGGAAAAGGATAATAACTTAATTATAAGAATAATTATGCCTGCAGTTAAGGAAACCTCAATTATTGCAAGGAACAGTGCGCTTATCATGTTTTATTCTCCTCTTCCAATTGTTTCAGATACTCCTGCAGCTCTTTTAAATCTCCATGATCTATGACTTTGTTACTGTATAGATTGGTTACCAGACTTTGGAGTGAATTTCCATAAAGTTTTTCTAAAAATGTTTTACTTTCCTGTGCTTTGTACTCATTTTCCGCTATTAATGCGGAATATAAGTTGGTACGCGTGGTTCTGTCACAGTAAATAAATTCTTTATCAGATAATCTGGTAAGCGAAGTCATCAAAGTTGACAAAACCCAATTGCGTTTTTCTTTCAGCTGCTCTAATATATATCCCGAAGTAACCGGCTGCTCGCTGCCCCAAAGAACCATCATAATTTCTAATTCCGCATCACCTAATCTTTTCATTTTCAAATTTAACCCTCCTGTCATTTGCTATTATTGTATAATATTATACTATCGTATAATAAATGTCAATAATATATTTTCATGGTTCCGTTAAAAAATGGAATATCGCTAGATAGATTTCATGAAATACCCCTACTATCTTTTTTACAGTACTCCTAAAATGAAAGCAATAAATCAGGATATGAATTATACTTTTCAATAATTCACATTATCTATTTCTTCGATGAAAAAATAGGAATGGTGGTTCCTGTGATCCGTTTCAAAGTTATAACCTTCTTTCCGATGTATCCAGTTTTCGGGACAGGTTACATATCCTCGTAAAACCGTTATGGTGTCCGTACATAATACCCGCAGTCCGTAGCTTAATGCAACAATATCCTGGTTAAACGCATCAACAGTCTCAAATCCTAACCGGAAAGGAAAGCTAGTATGAATCTCACCATTCGTCCACTCTCTGTGCAGAGTCAGCCATTCTCCCGGAATGCATGGAACATTCTCTTTCCTTCCTCTATCCCTTAATAGCACCGATCATTACCCCTTTTTCAAAATACTTCTGCACAAACGGATAAACACATAAGATCGGTACCGTAGAAACAATGATTACCGCATATTTTACCTGGTCCGCGGAACTTTGCGCATACCCTCCGGCTACGGTACCGTTGCCGTTTGAAAATGCCTCGTTCAGCAAGAGTATGCGGCGCAATACGATCTGCAGGGGTTCCAGACTGTTCTTACTATTAAAAATCAGGGCATTAAAATAATCATTCCAATGAAACACCGCATAGTAAAGCACCAATACGGAAATAACCGCCTTTGATAAAGGTATCACAACCCGGAAAAAATAAGCAAAGTGGGAACAGCCGTCTAAAACCGCAGCCTCATATAAATCGTTTGGTATGGAGTTTTCAATAAAGGTTCTTGCAATGATCAGATTATAGGTATTTACCGCTACGATGATTATCTGGATCAATCTTGTACTGATTAAACCGATGGCGCTTATTGTCATGTAAAGAGGGACCAATCCTCCGCTAAAAAACATGGTAAACACAAAGTAAAACATAATTTTATTACGGGCTTTAAAGTTTTTTCTGGAAAGTGCATAGGCCGCAGGCATTGTTATAACTATATTTAAAGCGGTTCCTGCTGCTACATATAGAATCGTGTTCAGATATCCGATCCAGATCCTGCTGTCTTTTAAAATCTGTTCATAACCGTAAAAGCGGATATCCTTCGGCCAGAAGGTAACCTTTCCCAAATTGACCAGATCGGAGTTGCTGATCGAAGCAATTATAATAAACCACAGAGGATATGCTATGATAATAAAAATTAAAATGCTCAAAATAAGCACAGCTGCCGTAAATAGCTTATCCGGCCAGTTATTGTAATTGCCCTTTTTTCCGGAAGGGGCCGTTGTCTTGCCTGCCATATCTTCTCCTCCTTACATCAAACCGGTTCCGGTTGCTCTTTTTGCTATAAAATTCGTTATAACCAGAAATATAAAATTAATCAGGGTGTTAAATAGCCCCACCGCCGAACCGAAGCTAAACTGGGAGGATTTAATACCCACCGTATAAACATAGGTTGATATTACCTGGGAAGCTCCCAGATTCAGACTGTTCTGCATAAGATATATCTTGTCGAAGCCGACATTTAATATGCCTCCCATATTCATAATCAGGAGAATAATAATTGTGGGCTGAATGGCGGGAATGTCAATATGCCGCATGGTCTGCATCTTATTGGCCCCGTCAATTCTACAGGCATCATAAAGCTGGGAATCCACTGAGGATAAAGCCGCAAGGAAAATGATGCTGTTCCATCCCATACTTTGCCAGATTCCGGATAAAACATATACCGGAACAAACGTTAAGGCAGACCCCAGCAGGTTTACATTTTTGCCAACTAAGTGGAGATCCTTCAGAAAATTACTTACCACTCCGCTGTTGTCGGCAAGCATGATTTTTAGCATGGATACCATAACAACCACGGAAATAAAATAAGGAATGTATACTGTTGTCTGAACCATTCTCTTCCATCTCCGGTTCTTAAGCTGGTTTATGATCATAGCAAGAATAACAGGCACGGGAAAACCCACGATAATGCTTGTTGCCGACAGGATAAAAGTATTTCGTATGGTGGTTAAAAACATGGGACTGTTGAAGTATTGTTTAAAATACAAAAGCCCTACAAACTTACCGCCGGTAATTCCGGAAGCAAAGCTGTATTCCCGGAAGGCTAACTGAACACCGTACATCGGTATATAACAAAAAACAAAAATATAAAGCATGGCAGGCAGCAGCATTACCCATAACTGCCAGTTTAAAAAAAAGGAGCGGTTAAATTTTTTCTTGCTTCCTGCCAGGTTATTACCGGTCGCATTTTTCATGAAGAATCCAATCCTTTCTTTGTAATCAGGAATGAGTAAACGGGAATGAGTAGTCAGGAACGGGTAGTCAGGAATAGGTAGTCAGGAATGAGTAGTCAGGAACGGGTAGTCAGGAATGAGGCTGCCGCATTATAATGAGCAGCAGCCCCGGTTCTGTTAATTACCTGAATATGCATCAAAGGCTGCCTGCCTGATTGCCAGTACTTCCGGTAACCCCGCATCATTTACGGCACTTATATAGGAATCCCAATCTGCATCAATATCCGACTCTCCTGTGAGCCATAAAGCCCAATAATTGTTGGTCAGGTTTGTAATACTGGCCTGGTTCATGGCCATGGTATTTAAATCCGATTCCGTATATTTCATAAACATCTGAGGATAATAATCTTCTTTTGTCACCTTGGCCAATACATCCTTATAAATTTCTCTCTCCTCCAGGGCATAAGCCATATCCTGTGCCATCTCTATTTCGGTAGACTTACGTATATACATCGGTCCGGCATCGGCAAAGGTACTGGTCCATTTCCAGGTACCGGAATCGGTATTGGGATCCAGGGGCGGAAGCACTTTAAAGGAATCGTTTCCGGTCTTTTCGATGCATCCGTCGGAAATTCCTCCGAAAAGAACTTCTACGCTGACTGTTGCATCGTAAAACTGGTCCATAAACCTCATGGCCGCAGCTTTATTTTCACATTTTGCGCTCATGGCAATTCGGTTGGAGGACATATTCAGTCCGGAGAAATCATAAGTCCATCTTGTATCATAAGTTCCCGCCGGGCAGTCCACATCATATTCCAGTGCGTTAAGAGGTATATACTGGGTATGCAGATTCGGCCCGAATTTATCGGTTTCTTCCCAACCTGCCACCACACCGACCAGAGCACCTCCATTCTCATCTCCCCTTGAGAGTGACTGGAAGGCGGAATAATCATTAGTAATCGCATTGGGATTGATAAGTCCGTTGCTGTATAAGTCCGCAAGATACTTTATTAAAAGTTTATAACGTTCATCCACCGCATAGTTCTTAACCTGGCCGTCTTCTGCGAAATAACCGTCCGTGCCCCAATTCGTGAGCTGGATTCCCAGACCGCCGATTAAATTCGTAAGGGAATAAGCTCCCCCAAACCAGCCGTTAAAGTCAAACGGTATTTCGTCTGATGTATCACCGTTATCGTTCGCATCTTTTTCCTTAAATTCCATTAATACCTTCTTTAGTTCCGTAAATGTTGCAGGTACCTGTAATCCCAGATTGTCAAGCCAGGTCTTGTTAATAAAAAGCACCGTATTGGAATCCGGCCATTTGCCCTGGAATTTGGGTGTTCCGTAGATTTCGCCCTCATAAGTCATGGCAAGGGTTTTCGTATCGGGCTCTTCGCTAAACATGGCAGTTATGTTGGGACCGTTTTTTACAATCAGGTCGGTTAATTCCTGGAACAGTCCTTTATAGGTTATGTAATCTGCATCGGCCGCCGCGTTAAATAACAGATCCGGGATATCACCAGAAGCAAATCTGGTAGCCTTTGTGGTATCCCAATCACTGTAAATCTGTTCCCATTCAATATCCACTCCCGCTTTTTCTTCAATTTCCCGGAGCCATTTCATATCGTTTACGCTTTTCGTTAACGGGTGAGAAACAAATAATGCGGTAAGTTTCGTTTTATCTCCGCTGCCGCTTTCCTCTGCCGAGGCGGCACCTGAGTTGTTTTCCGATGTAACTTTGCTGCTGTCTCCGTCCTTTGCACAGCCCCCAAACGAAGTTACCGCCATCGCAGCAATCAATAGCACTGTTAATAATTTTTTCATTTTGCGACCTCCCTTTTCATGCCAATATGTTTTACGAAATAACACAACAAATTTGCTTTTCCCACTACAGCAAGCTGTCATTTTTATTGCTTTTATTCCGTTATCACAACATAATTATAACAATATGCACAAACGCAATAAATAGCCGAAAGATTGATTAGGTGTGATTTTGTCATATTAAAATTATTTATACGTTCAGATACTTGATCTGTTTTTCTATAGCAGCAGTCATAATTATACAGCTATTTATACATAAATTATTTACTTTTTGGCTTTGAGACTATATAATTTCACTATAATAATACCTTTTATGAATTTCCATTAATTGTAAAAGGTTAGTTTTGGTGTAAAAACGTTAGATTTATTAGAGAACCGGTCAACTCTGCACAAAAATATATTCAGGAGGTTACTATGGAAGTTTTTGAATTTGATGTCAAACAACCTTTAGATTATCACTATACAGGTAAATTCAAGGCCCCCTCTTCCCAGTGGAAGCATGAATTATTTCCGTTGAATGAATATGAATTGTTTGTGATGACGGAAGGAATTCTCTATATCTCCGATAATAACGGCCGCTACACGGTAAAAAAGGGAGAGCATTTACTCCTGGTACCTACTCCAAACAACATACGTGAGGGGTTCCAACCCTCTGACTGCAGTTTTTACTGGCTTCATTTCCGAGCTCCTCATGGAATAACAAGAAGAGAAAATGACAAAGAATTCCAACCGATTCCTGATAAAATATATCTTCCGCTTCAAGGTACACTGCCCGCTTTGGAAAAAGTCATTATTTTGATGAAGCAGCTCCAGGATTCCATCCGTTCGAACTATGACTCTAATTTCATCAACTATACAACGACCATTATTTTATGTGAGATTTTTAACCAATTCTTTCCTAAAAAAACCGCTTTTATTTCCGACTCAAACCGACAGATATATAACGACATCATAGATTATATAAGACTTACCATTTATAAAAATATTAAAGTATCTGATATTGCAGAGCATTTTGGCTATAACGAAAAATACCTTTCTCATCTTTTCAGCAATATTGAAGGGCTTCCTTTAAAACAGTATATATTAAAAGAAAAAATGGACCAGGCTAAATATATGCTGGCTGATACCAATGATACCATAAACCAGATAGCTGCTTCCTTAAGCTTTACGGATAACCATAATTTTATGAAAGCCTTTAAAAAAATTGTGGGGTTTACTCCGACCGAGTATAGAAATGCCTATTCGAAAAGATTATTATTTGATAAATAAACAGTAGATAAAGAAAAGATCATACAGCTGCAAAAAAACTGCTGCAGGAAACTACTACTTCTGCTATAGGCGAAAATGCAGAAAAAACAGGGTTTACCAATTCCAGGTCATTACGAAGGAATTTCTTAAAACTAGTTAGAATGAATCCGACGGATTTTAGAAAATGAGTTATTCTTTCTAAAAAGCTGGTATAAATACAACTCATTTATATAATTACTTGTTGTAAGTGGAATCAAAAAATTGAGTCAGAAATAAAACCCACAAACTTCCAAATTCCATCGGCATTTTTCTCATCTATGCTACAATATTCCTGTGGTAACAGGAAAACTTCAATTATATTGACGTGAGATAATTATGAGTGCTTGCCCTTCATTTTATTTACTTATTTATGAAGGAGGTGGTCTTTCCTTGACTACATTACATAGAAAGGAGAGTGAGCCTTATGACAGTTGCAGAAGCTTTATCTTTGATGATAACTTTCGCTACTTTTGTCGTAGCTTTAATCACTCTTGTTGTTCATTTGATAAAGATGAACAACAAAAAATGATTATCCTGCAACCCTCAGAAAGTTTAGGATAATCATTCTTATAAACACTTAGGGCAAGCATAGGTTTTAACCCTATGTTTCCTGTTACCTATATTATAGCAACAACCTTACTTTTTGTAAAGCAGCACTTACAATTCATTTTAATGTCCCCCTTCTAATGCATGCAAGGCCATTTGCTTAAGAGCAATGGTAAAAAATAGCTTACTCAAAATAGTCTATTACTTCTTTCAGTATATCCGCCTTACGCCCCGCTTTCCATTCAGCAATCAGTAATTGCATAAGAATTGTTTGTTTCAGACAGTCCATGAATTTTTCATCTCTATGAACCATCAGCAGAACAAGTATAACTTCGTAGAAGGACTCTTTCGCAAGTTCTTCTATTATCTGCTGCATGGTTTGCAAATTAATGTGTTCCTCCTTAGGTGTACAGATTAACTGCCACCAGCCAGGATATTTTTGTATCCATTCCATAAATCTAATAACTTGTCTATCTCTTTCCTGCTCTTTTAACATATTATATCCTCCGTAAATATCTTGAATCAACTTTGACATGGAAAGCTCACCTTCCAAGATAGCTATAAAATGATATTGAAAGAATTATATCATAATCTTATCTAAAAATTATTACTACAAAGTGATAATGAGGATATATATCTCCACCTCAGGTAATTTATCGAAAACATTTCTATTATTTATAAAACATCAAGTAGGTCTCTCAATATTTGCACTCGTTGGGTTTGCAGTTGAGGTCTAATATACTTATAATAAATTTTATCTTTATCAAATGGAATTCCATAAATTACTCTATCTTTTAATTTATCCTTGCATAACATTGCCATTATTCTTCGTTCTATTTCATCTTCACTGCATTCAAGCAGCATATGCGTAACATGAAAACCTTTGCCCGTAAGTAAGTCTCTCAGGTGTTCCAAGCGCTCCTCACTTGGAAAAACAAAGCTGATAACGCATCGGTTGAATCCGCTTTTTCTAAAATTAATGCAGCAGTCAGCGATATTATCTTGAATCAGATTCAACCATGTTAAATTGTTCTGATACGGAATCACCCTGCCGACATCATCCCCATCAAGGCTCGCAAATCCTTCTGGCAAACCCATGTGAAGATTTTGTAAAAGAGTGGATTTCCCGATTCCTGGTGCAGAATTGATGATATATAAATATCCATTGTTCATCATCGAATTTTCTATCGCTTTTACACAATCACTTAAATACTCAACCGTATCTTTATTAAATTGAATATCCATTTTTTACACTCCTTCAAATTCCAATTATCGTTGTTTCTTCCATTCTCTCCTGATATTCTACATAATTCTCAATATACTCCTCCAGCTTATGCTCTTCCCTTATCAACTGATCATTAATTTCACTCAGTTTAGCACAATCACAGGCAATTTCCGGGTTCTCCATCAATGCCTTTATTCTGCCAATCTCCCTTTCCGTCTCTTCTACCATCATTTCTAGCTTTCTCATTTCCTGCTTCTTTCTGTCCTGAGCTTTTCTATCCCACTCCTTTCCGTTCAGAACTGCTCTTGGAGCGTTTGTCTTACCTACAAACTTAATGGAAGCTTCACCTTCAACTGATGCGAGCTTTCTTTCAGTATATTCCTGATAACCAAAAGGATAATAATTCACCTTATCCTTTTCAAATATAAGCAGAGAATCTGCTATTTTTTGTACAAAATACCGATCATGGGATACGAACAGAACTGTACCTTCATAGTTCATTAGCATAGTCTCCAGCGCCTCCTTCCCAACGATGTCCATGTGATTCGTCGGCTCATCCAGGATAAGAAGATTAGGCCTTTTCTTCAGAATTTTAGCAAGACTTAACCGAACCTTTTCTCCCCCTGACAGCTGACAAACCTTCTTATATACCGTATCCTGAGTAAATAAGAAGCCTCCGAGAGCAGAACGAGCCTCCGATAAGAGCATATCAGGGAATTCTTCAAAAAAATCCTCTAATACTGTCCTGTCATTCTCATTCTGGGCAAGCTGTTGGTCAAAATAACCCGGATCAATTTGAAATCCGTAGAAAAATGTTCCCTCCAGCTGATTAACCTGTCTCACCAGTGTTTTCAGAAGAGTCGATTTTCCGATCCCGTTTTCACCGATCACTGCAAGTCTCTGTCCCTTCTTTAACTCAAAGCTCACTTCACATAGTGGTTTGTCATAACCGATAACAAGTCGGTTTACCTTTAGAACCTCCTGTCCTCCCTCCTTAAGCGGTTTAAATTCTGCATGGAGGGACTTAAGGTCGTATTTTTCCGGAGCCCGGGCAAGGTCCATGTGTTCAATCTGCTTCAGTTTGGATTTAGTCATAGCAACCTTTGTTGGATGATGCTTGTACTTCTCGATTAATGTCATAAGCCTTGTGATTTCCTTCTGTTGCAATTGATATTCCTTCTGCTGTTTATCCCAATTTAACCGCTTCTGTTTTACAAATGCCGAATAATTTCCCTGATATCGTATCATTTTCCTATGTTCGATTTCATAAGTAACATCCGCTATCTTATCTAGAAACATTCTATCATGGGAAATGATAACCACCGCTTTAGGATACTGCTTTAAATATCGTTCAAGCCATTCAATCGCGGGGAGATCCAGATGATTGGTAGGCTCATCCAATAGCAGAATATCAGGCTTACATAACAGCAGTCGAATGAACGCCAGTTTCGTTCTTTGCCCACCAGAAAAGTTTTTTATGGGGCGTTTCAGATCCGTCAGAGCAAATCCAAACTTGGTAACAACGGTTTCCATTTCCGATTGATAGGTATAACCTCCCAAGTTCTCGAGAAGTTCCAGTGTTTTTGAATAACTCTCCAACACTTCCTTCGATTGGTCTGTTTCCATGCGGATACAAAGCTGTTCTAATTTTTTCTTTAGCTCAAGTAAATTTGTAAATGCCTTCATAAGTTCTTCTTCCACTGTTAAATTCTCATTCTCAAAGCAAATCTGCTGTAAGAACCCAATGGTTGTATTACCCGCTTTGCTAATCCAGCTATCTTCATCACTGTCCAGATTATCCAGTGGAAGCATTCCGGCAATAACCTTAAACAAAGTGGTTTTTCCACAGCCGTTTCGACCAACAACTGCGATCTTCTCTGTATTTCTTATTTCAAAATTAATATGATCAAGTATGGTTTCGGCTGCATATTTCACAAGTCCGTTATTGATTTGATAAATCATAGATATCATCTTTCCTTTCTCTAAAACCTTCTGGTTAATAGGTAAACTCTCTGTTTTTACCATGGAGGCATAAAATACGAAATGGACTTACCTTCTAAATCTATGTGCAACTTCACTGTTACTGCTTTCAGGTGTATCGGCTTTCTGCTAAATCGGCATATTAAAAAAGTCGGATCAGGTTAGTGGCTGCAAACCTGTCCGACAGTTTTTGGTCTCATAATCTTTGTTCGAAAACCTTCAATTTCACTAATGCTTTCCAACATAAAAAAACTGCAGACAGACTAATGCTGTTGCAGTCACATATCAATGAATCAATCCTGATCACCGCTTCTTAAACTAGGATGCCAAAATGAGGTACTCGAAATAATCCTCATGAAAAATATCAGGAGAACTAGCGAATATAGTTTGGCATCAGCTATTTTAAGAAATGAAACCTCCGAACAAAGCATAGCCGACTTTTTTCAATTGTAGTCTTTGCGCGGAGATAAGTTTCACTGCTATAATCTTAGTAATAGGTTTCACAGAATTGTTCCTTTCTATCTTATTTTTCTTCATTATATCATAAATTCCAATAAATTCAAGTTACTAAATAGTTTGACAATAAAGTTCCTCATGCAACTCATGATACCATTCTTCTGCTTCCCTCATTCTGTTTTCCATCTCATCCAACGATTTTACTTGTATTAGTTTTTCCAAACGATCAACAATAGTCCGTGGCATATGCATTGATATATGTAGCAAATAATGGTATGGATATAAAGGGGTATACTTTAATCTCAAAAACATAACAAGCGGCTCTATAACAAACTTGTTGTAATAAGCATAACTTTCTGCGAAAGTGCCTCTGCTAATATATTTTCTTACTCGGAGATGCTGACTATATCTATAATCACATTCCTGTTTACAATTTTCTTTATTTTTGATGATTTCCTGATCATCTGCTTCCTCAAATCGTATAACATCGTCTTTATCAAATATGACCAATGCTCCTTCTACGATATCATTCTTTATGTAATGATATTCTTTTCTGTCCCTTGAGTGGAGCTGCCAGTTAAAATCCAATACCAAGTACGGACTTGAACCCTTTATATGATATACAATCTGTCCAAGCTTCGGATGATCATTTCCGGTTTCATCTCGCTCATCCAATTCACCTAATTTACTTAACGCTATTTCAACATGTTCCAAAGCATCTTTTACATAATCGTCATCAACATCAATCCAGTAATCGATATCTGAATATTCGTCAGCATGGCCCATAGCAAACGAACCCTCTAACCATAATGCATATATGTAAGGTAGTGGCTGTAGTTCATTTTTAAGTGTTTCTGTAATATCTTTTTCTGTTATCATTATACCCTCCGATAAATTGTTGATTATGTTGTAGTAACAATATAGGTAAGACATCCATCAAACCAGTATTTACAGGAATTTCGTGATTTTCTATAACAACCCAAAATGGGCACTCTCGATAATTGATTTCATTTGACACAAGCAAAAAGGGTGTCCGGCGGGGTCAAGCATAACTTTCCAATTATTAGAAAATTGCTCATCTGCGCTTGTTGCTCCACAATGGATTGCATATTGAACTGCTTTTTCTAAATCATTAACGGCGAAGTCTATATGTGCCATTTGCTGTTGAGCTTCAGGCTCTTCCGGCCACACAGGCGGTTTATATTCAGGATTCCGTTGAAACAATATACTAGGATATGTTCCCTGATTGGTTCCCGGAGCGTATACACAAGCCCACTCTTCATCGATAAACATTATTTCCCACTTGAGCAACGCCGCATAAAATTTTGCTAATTCATGCGGGTCTATGCAATCCACCGTAAATGAGTACATTTTGATTTTCAATTCATCATCCATAATGCTAATACCTCCTAAATATAAATAATCTACACTACAACTTCAAATTTGCCTATGTGCCAGACTTTACTTCATAAATATAATGGGAAGTTCGGCGGCTCTACAACTTGGAATTCGTCTCACATCCACCATATATAATGTTAAAAGTCACACATCAATTCCCATTTAACTCCGAAGCGATCCTTTACAGTACCGATTATTACCATGTAAGGTGGTCTCTCGAGTGGCTTTATTGCTTCTCCACCCTCGCAAAGTACAGAAAAGGCTTTTTCAACCTCTTCTGCTGTATCAAACCCGATAATATGAATTACTTCTTTTGTAAGTTCCACTTCCCTTTCATCTGACAGATCATTCATCCTTACCTCTTGTTCACCAAACATAATCTCGGAATGATAAACGAGTGATTCCTTTTCCACATCTGGCGATTCCCAGCCGTTTTTCACAGCATCGGAATAATGTAATAAATTCCTTACTGTGCAGCCAAAGGCTCGCTTATATTCTTCCAGTGCTTCCTCTGTCTCTCCAGAAAAACATAATTTCTGTATAAATTTCATATGAGTACTCCTTTCCGTTTGCGTGTTTCCGTTTTAGCTAAACATCATAGTATAAATATAATGGGTAGTTCATTTGCCCACAAATTGGAATTGAACAAAATCGCTGCGCGATGGCCTGTCAAGGCTGTAGCGTAGTTTTTTTCTTTTATATAATAAAAGCAGTGGAAAGCAAGTCCTAATAGTAGTATTGTTAAATCACGACAAATAACAATCAAACAGGATCGACCTTCCCACTGCCTATGAAAAGAATACCACCCATCTGTCTTGTTTTCAAGCGGTTTTATGATTCAAATGCACCTCCGGGTATAGCTGTGATATTGAAACTTATTATTACTGTTTATCATGGAGGTCATTTTATGTACGACAAATATTTATATGAATTAGAAACCGAGGGCAAACTGCGCAATCTCAAACAACGCTCGATTGATACTTATAAGAATTACATCACTTACTTTCTGAATTACACGGGCAAAACTCCGGAGGAACTTACCTGTGAAGATGTTCGCTCCTTCCTTCTTGCCAAAAAGGAGGAAGGATTAAAGGCGACTACTCTCAACCTGTATAACTCTGCAATACGGTTTTTCTATCGGAACGTACTTCACATTCTGTGGGACGATATCCGTGTCCCCAGAATGATTTTAGATCATAAACTTCCTACCGTCCTGGTATTGGATGACATCAATAAGCTCTTGGATGCCACGGATGACATCAAATACCGCACCATATTTTCCACCATATATTCCTCTGGCTTACGTGTCTCAGAAGCTCTGCACCTGCACTATGATGACATTTCCAGAACCCATCATCAGATCCACATCCGAAATACTAAGAGCAGGCAGGATAGATATACGATTCTGTCTGAGCGGAATCTCCAGATGCTTACAGAGTACTGGTTTACCTGCGGCAGACCGATGGATATCCTTTTTCCCAGCAGGTTCACAAAAGGGTATCTTACCGTCAATTCTATAGAACAGGTAATGCGCCGCTCTGTAAAAGAAGCCGGTCTTTCACCTGGAATCACCCCTCATAGTCTTCGTCACAGCTTTGCGACTCATCTGATGGAAGCGGGTGTTGAATACAGAAATATTCAGGCGCTGCTGGGTCATCGTGACCCAAAATCCACCGAGGTATATCTGCATGTAAGCAATAAATCTCTCATGGGTATTGAAAGTCCCTTTGATAAAAAGAAGGATGGTGATAGCCATGACTGATCTAACAGTACAGGATATATTTTATCGTTTTTACCAGGATTATCTTGAAAAATATACTCCCTCTGCAGCACAGTCTAAGGCTGCCACAAGCATCATGAACTGCAAGACAGGAGCCTATGGTGCTAACGTAAGTGTCTGCGAGGATTGCGGCTGTATTAAACTTCATTACAACTCCTGCCGTAACCGCTGCTGTCCCATGTGCCAGGCACTTCCAAAAGAAAAGTGGATGGACTTACAACGCGAGGATGTGCTGGATGCCCCCTACTTCCATCTTGTATTTACGGTTCCGGAGGAACTGAATCCCGTTATCTACAGCAATCAGAAGCTCCTTTATGATACACTTTATCATGCTGCAGCTGGAACACTTGAGGAGCTATCCTACGATTCTGCTCATTTGGGAGCAAGGATCGGGTATCTTTGCATCCTTCATACCTGGGGCTCTGAAATGAACTTCCATCCTCATATCCATGCCATTGTATTAGGCGGTGGACTGGATGCAAAGAATCACTGGAAGGATAAAGGTGAAAAGTTTTTTCTACCTGTACAGGTTATTTCCAAAAAGTTTCGTGGAAAATATATGGATAGACTGAAATCCCTTTGGCAGGATAATAAACTGGAATTCCATGGAACCGCAAAAGAATTCCGCAATCATTATGCTTTCAAAGAATTAATTGATAGCTGCTATTCCAAGGAGTGGGTACCCCACTGTAAAAGAACTTTTAATGGCGCCCAGTCTGTTATCCAGTATCTCGGTAAGTATACGCACCGTATAGCAATCAGTAATCACAGACTTATTCGTATGGATCATGATACGGTTACTTTCTCTGTGAAAGACTACAGGAATGAAGGTCAGTGGAAAGAGCTCTCACTTTCTGGCGTTGAATTTATCCGGAGATTTCTGATGCATGTACCACCGAAGCACTTTGTGCGGATTCGTCACTATGGACTTCTTTCATCACGTATCAAAGAAAAGATACTTACCCTATGTAGAAATCTACTCGGTTGTAGGAAATATATATCTGCTATGAGAGATATGACCAGCCCGGAGATGTTAAAGCACCTTTGGGGTGTGGATGTATGCCTCTGTAAATCATGTGGTGGACATATGACTCATCCGCAGCGGATTCTTCCTATGCGTAATTAAAAACAAGTAACTAAAGATTTAAAAATGCTTCTTTCAAAGAGGCTTGCTTGTCATGCCTTAAAACCGCTTTGCAAGGCATAAAATCTTTGGCAAGAGCAGAATTTTATGCTATGATTACAGAAGAGAGCAAAGATTGAAAATCCATACGTGTTGATTATCCGGACGCTCACTTTGTTCAATTAGGTCAAATCGAAAATGGTGTAAACGAAGGGGCAGTTCACTGGAATCCCAAAACTGCTTTTTCGTTTATCCCATCATCGATTCTAACCTAAAGAATTTGTAGCACTAAATTTCTTCACAATAAATGATTAAGATTATCTATAATTTTCTCAAGATTGTGTATCACAGATAATGTTCCATCAATTACAATAACAGGACAACCAAGTTTCATTGCACATTCTTCAACTGCTTTTGAATCGCGATTTTTTACTACTTTTCGGAATTCCATTTGTTGTGCAAACATATCGCCACCATCAAGAACTCTTGCTCCGAACCTTTTTTCTTCCCTCGCTTGAATTCTCTTTAATCTTTCTTCAAGTGGCGTTTGAATCAAAAAAGCAATATCAATACGAGAAAGAATTTCATCACTCCAATTCATTGTAACTCCAGAAATAATAAACCTAGGATGAGTCTTTATATTCTCCATAATTGCAGTTTGTACTTCACTCTTTGTTCTAGGGTTAGAAAAAGGTAGTTCGTCTAAATGCTCTGTATCAATTACACTGTTATTTTCTAAAGCCCATTTTCTTGATTCTCTTTGCTCAGGAAAATAATAATCTTCCACATCCATCTCAAAATAACCTATTTGTTTTGCTAACGCATGAGTTAGAGTC
>JAEWAK010000063.1 GCA_023391695.1 Bacillota bacterium | reverse complement strand
CACTTTGCGGAATCCTGCGTCGCAATTTTGGGAACGTAGACCCGCTACGCCCCCAAAATCGCTCCTTGTCTCCCACAAAGTGGAACATTCAGCCCGGCACAAGCAGTTTTCAGACACACCCTAGTTTGTAATAAAAAATAAGAGGTTCATTATGAGAATGGAGGATTCTATGAACGAAACATTTGATTACAAGGTTGTCGATGCAATCATTGATAAGCTTGGAAACAGGCAAAGTGCAATCATCGCTATTTTGCAGAATATACAGGAGCAGTACCGCTACCTGCCTGGGGAAGTTTTTCCGTACCTGTCGGAAAAGCTGGGTATCAGCCAGGCTAAAATATACAGTGTGGCAACCTTTTATGAGAACTTTTCCCTTCAGCCGAAAGGTAAATATGTAATAAAAGTCTGTGACGGCACCGCCTGTCATGTAAGAAAATCCATTCCGATTCTTGAAAGACTCCGGAAGGAATTAGGCCTGTCGGAAGCCAAAGCTACTACCGACGACTTATCCTTTACCGTTGAGACTGTCTCCTGCCTTGGTGCCTGTGGACTGGCTCCGGTACTTACCGTAAACGATAAGGTATATCCGGCCATGACTCCGGAAAAGGCCGCCGAACTTTTGAACGAATTAAAGGAGGATAAGTAAATGCTTAGAAACAGGGAAGAACTAGTGAAACTTCGCAGTACTTATGAAACATCCCTTACCGCTGAAACCAAGAAAATACTGGTCTGTGCCGGTACCGGATGCATCTCCAGCGGTTCCTTGGAGATTTATGACAGGCTTACCTGGTTACTGAAGGAACAGAACATCCCCTGTTCCATAGAACTGAAAGAAGAACCCCATGGCGAAGCCGTTGGCATGAAAAAGAGCGGCTGTCATGGTTTCTGTGAAATGGGACCTTTAGTCAGAATCGAACCCCAGGGGTATCTTTATACCAAAGTAAAACTATCCGACTGCGAAGAAATTATCGGAAAAACCATAAAAGAAGGAAAACACATTGAACGGCTGGCCGTACAGATCGACGGCACCGTACATAAAAAACAGGATGAAATTCCATTTTATAAAAAACAGACCCGTCTTGTACTTGACCACTGCGGGCATATAGATGCTACTTCCATTAAAGAATATCTTGGCATCGGCGGTTACACCGCTTTTGAAAAAGCCCTGTTTGATATGAGTGCGGACGATATCATTAATGAAATCTCCGAATCCAACTTAAGGGGTAGAGGCGGCGGCGGTTTCCCAACCGGCAGAAAATGGGCACAGGTAAAACGCCAGAATACAAAGCAGAAATATATCGTATGCAACGGGGATGAAGGAGATCCCGGCGCTTTTATGGACCGGAGCATCATGGAAGGCGACCCCCACAGAATGCTGGAAGGCATGATGATCGCCGGACTTGCCTGTGGTGCGGATGAAGGGTATATCTATGTCCGTGCGGAATACCCCATGGCGGTAAGCCGTTTAAAAACCGCGATTGCCCAGGCGGAGGAACTGGGACTCTTAGGTGACCATATTCTGGGTACGGATTTTTGTTTCCGCCTGCATATTAACCGCGGCGCCGGAGCTTTTGTCTGCGGGGAAGGCAGTGCTTTAACCGCATCCATCGAGGGAAACCGGGGCATGCCAAGGGTAAAACCTCCAAGAACAGTGGAACATGGTCTCTTTGATATGCCTACCGTATTAAATAACGTGGAAACCTTTGCAAATGTCGCCCTTATTATAAGCAACGGTGCCGCCTGGTACAAAGGAATCGGCCCGGAAATGAGTCCCGGAACCAAAGCTTTTGCACTGACCGGAAATATTAAAAATACGGGACTTATTGAAGTTCCCATGGGAACTACCCTCCGCGAAGTCATATTCGATGTCGGCGGCGGCATGCGGGACGGCGGTGGGTTTAAGGCCGTACAGATCGGCGGTCCGTCCGGCGGATGTCTTACAAAAGAACAGCTTGACCTGCCCCTGGATTTTGATTCCTTAAAGAAGGCAGGTGCCATGATCGGTTCCGGCGGTCTGGTAGTAATGGATGATAATACCTGTATGGTGGAAGTTGCCCGTTTCTTTATGAATTTCACCCAGAATGAGTCCTGCGGTAAATGTGTTCCCTGCAGGGAAGGTACCAAACGGATGCTTGCCATCCTGGAACGTATTGTTGAAGGAAAAGGCGAGGACGGTGATATTGAACTGTTACTGGAACTGGCAGATACCATTTCTGCCACTGCCCTGTGCGGCCTTGGCAAAACTGCTGCTTTTCCAGTTGTCAGCACCATAAAAAGCTTCCGTGAGGAATACGAAGCCCATATCTATGAAAAACGCTGTCCGGCGGGCAGCTGCCAGAAACTAAAGAAAATTCATATCGATCCTGCCCTGTGCAAAGGCTGTTCCAAATGTTCAAAGTCCTGCCCGGTTACCGCCATCTCCGGTAAAGTCAAAGAACCGTTTGTCATTGATCAGACCAAGTGCATTAAATGCCAGGCCTGTATTTCAGCCTGTCCATTCCATGCCATTCAGGAAGGTTAACTAAATTATTTATAATTGTGGCGAAACCGAACTGGCGGTTTTGCAAGGGGAAAAGAGTAAAAGGACTAATTTTTTTCACTCACAAAGTTTGTGTTATCTAACTATAAACACAACTTTAAGTACACAAAAAATATATGTGTTAGGAACGGAGTTAAATTGAAAAAACAAAAAACAGTTTTTTCAACATCCTGATTTATACGTGCGCAAAGGCGCACAGATGGGAGCTAATATGAAGACAAATGATTATATGATTATAGACGGAATACCGGTTGAAATTAATGGGGAGAAAAACCTGCTGGAGCTGATCCGCAAAGCCGGCATCAAGCTGCCTACTTTCTGCTATCATTCCGAACTGTCCATCTACGGTGCCTGCCGTATGTGTATGGTTGAAAATCAGTGGGGAGGCCTGGATGCGGCCTGTTCCACTCCCCCAAAAGCCGGTATGGAGATCCGTACCAATACCGGACGCCTTAGGAAATACCGCAAGATGATTCTGGAACTGCTTCTTGCCAACCACTGCAGGGACTGTACCAGCTGTAATAACAACGGTAAATGTAAACTTCAGGACCTGGCGATCACCTTTAACATTGAAGGAGTACGCTTTCCCAACACGGCAGCGGAACCTAAAATTGACGATTCCTCCTGCTGTATCACCAGGGATCAGAATAAATGCATCCTCTGCGGCGACTGTGTCCGCATGTGTAATGAAATACAGAATGTCGGTGCCATTGACTTTGCACACCGGGGTTCCAAAATGACCATAAGCACTGCCTTTGACCAGCCGATTGCATCCTCTCCCTGTGTCGGATGCGGGCAATGTGCCGCAGTATGTCCTACCGGTGCAATCGTTGTCAAAAATGATAAAAATAAAGTCTGGGAAGCCTTGGACGATAAGAACATAAAAGTTACGGTACAGATTGCCCCTGCGGTACGTGTTGCTATCGGCAAGGAGTTAGGTCAAAAGGGCGGGGAAAATACCATAGGAAAAATCGTAGCCGCCTTAAGGCGTATGGGCTTTGATGAAATCTATGACACTTCCACAGGAGCAGACCTGACCGTACTGGAGGAATCCAACGAATTCCAAAAACGGCTGGAAGCCGGCGGAAACACCATGCCCCTGTTCACTTCCTGCTGCCCTGCCTGGGTGAATTACTGTGAAAAGAATTACCCGGAACTTATGGCTGATGTATCTACCTGCCGTTCCCCCATGCAGATGTTTGCTTCCATTGTCAAAGAGCAAGGAAAGACTTCTTCCAGACGCCATGTACACGTGGCAGTTATGCCATGTACCGCCAAAAAGCAGGAAGCAGTCAGGGAAGAATTTAAGTCAGACGATGTCCCGAATGTGGATTATGTCATCACTACCCAGGAATTAATCCAGATGATTAAGGAATCCGGCCTTATTTTTGCAGACCTGGAACCGGAAGCCGTTGATATGCCTTTTGGTACCATGACCGGAGCCGGAATAATATTCGGTGTAACCGGCGGTGTGACAGAGGCCGTATTAAGAAGGCTCTCCTCCGATAAATCCTCCACTTCCCTGATGTCCATTGCCTATCAGGGTGTCCGGGGAATGGAAGGCGTTAAGGAAACCAAGGTTCTGTTCGGAGAGCGGGAACTGCGGATTGCCATTGTCAGCGGCCTTAAAAATGCTGGTGACTTAATTGAACGGATCAAAGCCGGTGAGCATTATGACTTTGTCGAAGTCATGGCCTGTCCGGGAGGCTGCGTAAGCGGTGCCGGTCAGCCTTTCTCCTCTAAAGAAGAGAAAGAAAAACGGGGAAAAGGCCTCTATGCAGCCGATAAGCTGTCCAATATTAAACGTTCCGAGGAAAGTCCTCTTATGATGTCCTTATATAACGGTTTGTTAAAGGGCCGTGTCCATGAGCTTCTGCATGTTCACTATCCTGCCGCCGTAAAGGAGGAGAATTAATATGCTTGAACTTAGTGTTTGCATAGGAAGCTCCTGCCATTTAAAGGGTTCCTATAACATAATACAGCTTTTCCAGCAGATAATTGAAGAAAATGCCCTGCATGATAAAATAGATTTTAAGGCTAATTTCTGCATGAAAGAATGCCAGGGCAGCGGGGTGGCTGTTTCCGTTAACGGGACAGTGTACCATTTGCAGCAGGAAACGGCAAGGGAATTTTTTAAGAGTACCATAATGCCATTATTAAATTAATCTTTATATAGATAAATATTGTTTTTCTATAACAGGAAAAACAATTAATAATTTGCCAACCATCTTTTAATCGTTGTTAATATAAACCTTATAAAACCGAAAACCCGGTAAGAAGTCGACTTCTTACCGGGTTTTCGGTTTTTTTGCTATTCTGTTTTTTTGCTATTCGGTTTTTTGGGTTTTTGAATTGTTGGTTTCTTGGGTTTTATGATTTAATAAATTTAAAACAGCTTTGTTTTATAAAGTAAATTATTTCAGAATTCTTAAACATCCTCTCCGGCTGAAATCAATTCATACACCCTTGTTCCATAAGGTTCAATTTCAACCCGGCCAGCCTCATATACCCCTTCATATAAATTCATCAGAGATTGTTTTAATAAAATAGCAGCCGGCTTTTTTCCGTAATTTAAGACAAATATGTACTTCTTGCCGGCTTTTTTTCTTACCGCAATTTCACATTCCGAAGGTAATTCCAGTATATCCTTATAGGGATCCGCAAGATTTAGTTTTTCCAGGAAAACCCCGGCCGTTTCTTCCGTAAAAGCTCCGCCGAAATAATATACTTTCCCTTTCCCGAAGAAATTCCCGATCAGTCCCGGGGCGCCCGCATAATAACTGGATACATAGGTGCCAAGGGTTTTGGCATTTTCACCCAGAGGTTCTAACAGGTCATTGAAAACGGCTGCTTCAACCTGTGTTCCGTCCCAATCGATATATACCCTTGCCTCATCCGGTGCGATAAAAGAATATTCCGTAACATCTGTTCCTGCCAGTGGCTGTAACAGGCCGGGCAGTTTTAACATCACGCATTTACCGGTTATATCCTTATATCCGGTCCGGCAGCCAAGTACCAGGCAGCCGCCCAAAGCCACATATTCTTCCAGTAACTTCACCCTTTCTTCTGTCAATATGACAGCATGGGGATAAAACAGCACCGGATATTCTGCCAGCTCCCCTGCCGTGGTATTTTCCCTTAAATAAACATAATCCATAGGGGTATGGGTAAGCTGGGCTGCCTTAAATATACTTTCCTGGCTTTGTTTATCCACCCTTTTATGCCAGGCGTCAAGTCCGGCATCCCAGATATTATCGTAATCTTTAATTACTCCGAAAGCTGCTTCATAGACCGCTCCGGATACCCCTGATATTTTTTTCAGCTTCCGGTTAATATCATTTACTTCCCTTAAGCGCCTGTTATCCCGGCTGGAATAATCCAGAATACCATGCCAGTAGATTTCTGTCCCCATGGTACAGGTTCTCCATCTGAAATAACTTACATAATCAGCGCCATGGGCAACACTTTGCAGGGTCCAGAGGGTCATCTGCCCCGGTCTAGGAACGGGGGCTTCCATAGCCGTATTCCAGCCGTTTGCTCCGGACTGCTGTTCCATAATACCAAATACCGGGGATATGGCACGGACTTCCGTTAAATTCCTGCTCCATTTCCGGTCATTTAAATCCCCCGATTGTTCCGGGGCCGTTCCCAGGCAGTAAGCGAAATTCGGATAGGAATCATACATTATAAAGTCCAGACTTTCTTCCGTCATTCTGTGATTATCCAGATTGGAAAATAAACCGTTGGTGGTGATGAAATCTCCCTTTTTCATATATTTCCTGATGATATCACTCTGCATTCCCGCAAACCGGCAGGCACTGTCTGAAACAAACCGTATATAGTCCAGTACTTCGTGGGGATTGGGGGCATTGCTTACGGTCGGCCTTGGTACATACACTTCCTCCCAGGCAGTATAGGTCTGGTTCCAGAAGGCTGTCCCCCAGGCAGTATTTAAAGCCTCAAGGGTCCGGTATTTATCTTTTAAGAATTCCCGGAACGTCAAGGTATCACTTTCGGAGTAAAACTCATTTTTCTCGCAGTTAAGTTCATTGTCGATCTGCCAGCCTATGATACTTGGATGGGGGCCATAGTGCTGTGCTATTTTTTCTACCACTCTTTTTGACAGTTCCTGATATACTTTGGAATTATAGTTATAATGTCTTCTGGCTCCATGGCGGTACAAAATGCCCTCCATGGAGGCATTTAAACTCTCCGGATATTTATTGGTAAGCCAGGCCGGCGGTGTTGCCGTAGGCGTACAAAATATTACCTTCATTCCTGTTTCTTTTGCAACTTCCAGGAATTCATCAAAGAAATCAAAATGAAAAACGCCTTCCGTAAGTTCAAATTTACTCCAGGCAAACTCCGCAATACGGATGGTTTCTATACCGTTCCCAAGCATTCGGAGCAAGTCTTCCTTCCATATACTTTTATCCCAATGCTCGGGATAATAACAGGTACCCAGGGATAACCTGCCTGCATTTAATGATTTTTTCATATTCTCCTCCATTCCGCCGCCCACGGCGGCACAAATTACATAAAAGAAACCCGGCGCGGCATCCTATTCTTTAATCGCCCCTGCTGTCAGACCGGACATAAAAAACCTGGATGCGCATAAAAAAGCAATTAGCAGCGGCAGAACCGCACAGGTACTGGCAAGCATCAAAGCCCCGTAATCCGTCCCCCGGTCACTGACCATTGTTTTAAGCAGTAACGGCAGGGTCTGCAATTCCTCCTTACGGAGTATCATCAGAGGCTGCATAAAATCATTCCATACATTAACAAACTGCATAATACCCAAAGAAGCATAGGCCGGCAAAAGGACCGGAGCGATTACCCGGAAAAATATGGTCCATTCACTGCAGCCGTCAATCCTTGCTGCCTCAACCAGGGATACAGGTACGTTATTCTGGCAATACTGACGCATCCAGAAGATACCGAAGGCATTGGCACATCCCGGGATAATCAGCGCCTTAATATCATTAATCCATCCCAGTCCGGACATCATGATAAACCAGGGAATGATTCCGGCTGTCCAGGGTATCATCATGGTTGCCAGAAGTATTGCAAACAGTTTCTTTCTTCCCGGGAAATCATAGACTGCAAACGCATATCCGCCCATTGAGCAGAATAACAAAACCAGCGCGGTATAGGAAACCGTAATGACAAGGCTGTTTAAAAATGCCCGGGGAAGATTTACCGCAGCCGACATACTCTTAAAATTCTCTCCTAAACTCTGTCCAAACCAGACAGCAGGCGGAAAGGAATAAATCTCACTGGTCGTATGGGTCGACATAACGAACATCATGTAAAAAGGTATCAGCATGATCAATGCAATACAGCCCAAAATAAAATACATGGAAACTTTCTTTCCTCCCGGAATAAACCTGGCTGTTGCAATCAAGGCCGCTGCGGCAATTAACAGGAGTATCAGCATGGCAGTCATTTCCTTTCCCTCCTTTTTACGTTTTCTTTCTCACCCGTTATTTTATAAACACCCACTGAGATCAGTATGATTATCATGGTAATGACATACGCAACGGCAGAGGCATAACCATATGCGGTTCCGCCCTGGGGTGCCTTGTTTAATAAGTACATCATCAATGTCAGTCCGCCGTTATTCTGGCCTCCGGTCCAGCTGGAATTCGTTAAAATAAAAGGTTCCGTAAACAGGTTAAACATCCCGATGCTGGATTGGATAACCGTAAAGACTATAATCGGTTTGAGAAGCGGAACGGATATATTAAAAAACACCCGGAAATGACTGGCTCCGTCTATCCTGGCCGCTTCATAAATATCATTACTGATTCCCTGCATTCCTGCCAGATAGATAACCATATTCCACCCGATCCATTTCCATGCAAACATAACAATAACCGCAGCTTTAATCAGGGAACCGTTTCCTCCCAGCCAGTTAACCGGTTCTTCCCCAAAAAAACTTAACAGGTAATTGATCAGCCCGTAATTATTTCCGAACAGATTCTGGAATATAATGGTTATTGCTACGGAACTTGTGACCATGGGCATAAAATATATGGTTTTAAATAGATTCTCACCTTTCACAATTTTAGAATTTAATACGTAAGCAAGGGCCAGGCCCCCAAGCAGGATCGGTATATGAGCTATGATTCCAATAAACAGCGTATTGCTGAGAGCTTTCCAGAACAGAGTATCTTTAAATAAGTTCATGTAATTATCAATACCGATAAAATGCATAGCAGACAAACCGTCCCACCGGAAAAAACTGATGTAAAAGCCTGCTGCAATCGGAAATATCCCGAAGATTGCAAATAGAATAAAGAAAGGTGCTATATAAGCATAGGCAACTTTATAGCGTTTTATCTCAGCCCAGGTATTCTGTTTCATCGCGACCGTTTTACCTTTTGCCATAGGAAGTATCCTCCTCTTTTTTGAAAAGCCGGCCTTTTTATTAAGGTCCGGCTTTTTTTTGCCCAAAGACAACTATTTATCCCATAATCCCGCATCCTTCAGTACCTGTATCTGCTGCTGTTTCACTTCTGCCGCAGCCGTCTCAATATCGGAAGCAACCAGGTCACGGATCTGTTCCGCATTTAATCCCTGTTCCAGTCCGGCATTAACGGAACTGTATATACAGCCTTCCGCCGTAGTGTCCATCATGGTTGTATTTACAGGCTGTAATTCACCGGCTATTTCAGCCCAAAGTGCTTTGGTTTTTTCACCCCCAAAATAAGGATCTTCCGCTTCATAGATGGTTTTATCTTCCCAGGCCGGTTTGTAGGCCGGGTAATAATCCACTGCCTGGAACATATCGTTCTGCCCCTTAGCCGTTGCCAGCATATATCTGGCAAATGCCCATGCAGCCGATTTATTTTCACTTTGTTTCGGAATAACCAGGAAAGAACCACCCCAGTTGGAACTCTTCACATCGCCGGGTAAAGTAGTAACTGCCCAATGTCCCCCGCCGTCCGGGTCAATATCCGTTTTTAAGAATCCGCCGAACCATGCGCCTGTAAATACAGAAACACAGGTACCTGCGGCATAACCCGCATAAGCTTCGCTGCTCCACATATCCACATTCATATCCCACTTATTCTGCCTCATTTTAATTACGGCGTTAAGGCAGTCGATATCTCCGTCACGTTCGATCACAAGCTTCAAATCTTTGTCATAATAATCCCGGTTACAGAACAATTCAAAGTAGAGGTAGGAAGCATCGGGAATCAGCCACCTTTTTCCCGGAATATTAACTGCTTCCGCTACTTTTAAAACACCGTCCCAGGTACTCATTAATTCCGCAACTTCCTCCGGATCGGTCGGAAGCCCGCATTCCTTGAAAACATCGGTGCGGTAGAAATAACTGCAGGGACCGATATCCCACGGAATAGCCACTAACCGGCTGCCGTCTGCACTATAGGCCTGATTCCACTTATAAGCTACAAAATCGTCTTTGAGATCACCGGCATTGTAAGGCTCCTCAAGCAGATCGGTTAATGCGGAGGAATCCCTGTACTGTGCTATGTATGCCCCTTCTACCATTGCCACATCCGGCGCGTCGGAGCCTGCGGCAAGGGCAGTCTGCAATGCCTGATGATGACTGGTCGTATCGGTAAACTGCAATTCAACTTCCACCTCGGGATACTGTTCTTTAAATCCTGTCAGGGCTGCTTTAAAAGCGTCATCCCCCGAAGGCCATCCTCCTACTGTAATTTTACCCGATACGGCTCCTCCCTGTGTATCGTTTGTGTTCTTACTGTCCGTACTTTTACAGGCTGTTAATGATGAGGTAAATAATAATACAGTTAAAAATAATGCAAGCATTTTTACATAATTCGTTTTTTTCATAACGGACTCCTCCTGTACCCATTCCTTTATTATTCAGTTTGCGTTACTACTCATTTCCCCGTATATTTTTTACACTTTCACCCTCCATGATTTTAACCGGTAAATGAATTACCCGTTTCACTTTTTTCCCCTCCAGCATATCCAGCAGTAATTTTGCACACTCCGCTCCCTGTTTTCTGGCGGACAAATCCACCGTGGTCATCAACGGGGAGGTATATTTCCTTGCAAAAGTACCGTCAAAGCCCATGACGGATATATCCTCCGGTACCCTTATCCCCATTTTTTTAAACTGATTGCAGACTCCAAAGGCAAATACATCATTAAAGCAAAGCACTGCCGTTGCATCTAATTTCCGTTCCTTAAATATCTGGGCTGCCACTTCTCCTTTCCCGTAAAAGCTTTCTTCCACCGTAAAGCTGTCCCCAACGAGTTCTTCCTTAAATCTTAAGAGACGTTCATCACCCCCCAGATCCTTTTTATGTATCCCTAATACATAGTTCCTGATCTTATCTTTCAATACCGGTTTTAATTCCTCCAGATAGCCGTACATTCTGGCATTGGCCGAGTTATACTCATAAGGCATGCCAAGTGCAATTTTTACATGTCCTTTGCCCCGCAGGTACGAAACTGCCAACTTTGTCGCCTTATACATATCCACTTCAACCCTGGGCGCCGCTTTGGAAAAACAGACCGGATTGCCGTAGCTTGCGGTGACTACCGGTAAAAAGTAATTTTTTCCGGAAGACTCCAGGTACCATTGGGCCGCATTTTCATTCGGCATTATAATTCCGTCAATCATGGTTTCCTTAATGCTGTTAAAATCCAGAGCTCCATTGATTACAACCATGTACCCCCTCGTTTTCGCCGTTTCCATCATGCCCTGATACATCTCAATATTGAAAGAATTCTGCAGATCTTTACAATAAAACAAAATTTGCTTTGTTCTTCTTTTTTGCAGGGACATAGCCACGGGATGCGGGTAATAGCCCAACTCTTCCGCAATCTTAAGTATTGCTGTCTTTTTGCCTTTGTCAACATAGCCACTATTGTTCAGTGCCCTGGAAACAACTGAAACAGATACACCGGCCCGGTTTGCAATATCTTTTCGTGTAGCCATATTTAACCTCATTCCTAACGCATGCATTTTGTATCTATTAAGTTTATAACCAGATTTATCCGGCATAAACTTCGTAAAGATGGTTTTAAAGTGTGTTTTTTAGACATTTTTACTATAAAATACGTATTTTTCGATTAATATTGTATCTTTTGATGTCCTTTCTGATTTTATATTAATACAATTCATCAATATGTGCAATTATCATATATATGGTCGCGCGGCCACGTGTAAAATTGCACATTTCCGTGCAGTATAAATCCCATTAACCATAACCCCTTGAGACGGTAACAGCTCCCTTTTCATGCTTAAAAACAGAAAAACGGACTCCGAAGAGTCCGCAATTCATGGTATAATTAATTATGCGACTAAATAAATACACCACTAAAGATTATACCGGATTTGGGCAAACTTATCAACTGGTTTTGCCACTAAGTTTGGAAGGTTTGATTCCTGAAGATGACTCTGTCCGTCTGTTGAGCCACGAATTGGAGGATTTAGATTACACTTTGTTGTATCAGGCTTACTCTGTCAAAGTAAGAAATCCATCAGTAGACCAAAAAATTATGTTCAAGATATTGACCTATGCTTACTCCCAAAGCATCTATTCTTCAAGAAAAATCGAAACCGCCTGTAAACGGGACATCAACTTCATGTAGCTGTTGGTTTCTTCCTTTATCAGCGAAATTTTTATGGTTCGTGCACAAGGTCCAGGATTTCAATATTTCCGCTTTTATCATAGGCGTAATATATGTCAAGGGTTCCCAAGGTATTAAATTTGCCCCTGCTTCCCTGGATTCCCTGCCGGGCAATAATACAATTCCGCTCGTTATACACTCCTGTCTTGGCCCCCCACATCCCCCAGCTAGCGATATAACCTACGGTGTCACCTTCTGCAAAGTGCTGTTCCCGGTACGTCTGAATGGAATTATCTCCTCGTTCCTCATCCTCCACATAATAAGAAGATGCATCAAAATGAATTTGTTTCTCTGTATAATCCGATGAAATTATGAAATCAAATTCATCTTTCCCTTTTGTTATGGCAATTGGAAAACAATTATTCCCCAGTTCATTCAGCGGAATATCCATCATATTCCATTGGCCTTCGGATTGTTTTAAAGTCATAACTTCAATTAAAGGCATACTGTTTACAAAGGGGTCCACAGTTATAAATATCTCATTTTCATCATCCTGGTCAAAATCCATGTATTCAAAGGAAGCAACGGATGCTAATCTCAATTCTTTCCATTCATAATCAAAGATACTTTCTCCGTTAAATTCCACTTTCACATACATCGTACCATCTTCACGTTCAAGCAGCCGAAGCGAATCCATCACGCCATTATTATCGATATCCTTGTTCAATTCGTCTGTAACCGTTTCCCTTTGAACAGTCTCCGCGGCTTCCTCCGTTTCATCCGCTGTTTTCCATGTGTCGACAGCAGGTTCATCCGCTATGGCAGTATTTTCTATTGCGAATGACTCTTCACTTTCACCTGCCCCTGCACCATAACAACCGCCAAGATATACACTGGCACATAATACTATTAAACTAAAAATAAAATAATTCTGCTTCTTCATTTTTTAACCTTCTATCTGTAATATTTCCTTTCAGTTACGCCAAATATTGTTTTTATCTTGCTTATTTTACCATTCTCCAACTTATTATTCAATATACACAGGAAGGTTTTTCAGGTACGATTCTGTCCGGAAACCGCTTTAAGTTCACCCGCAGTTTTTCCTCGCCGATACCTCCTCAAGCGATTCTGTCCAAGCCGCAGAATTTTAAAGTTTATGATATTTATACTGAGGTCTGCCTACTTTACCGTATTCCACCAGTTTTTCCACCAGATCTTCCTTTTCCATATACTCGAGATATCTTCGCACCGTTACCCTGGCAATTCCTAACTTTTCTGCCAGATTCTCTGCCGTAAATTCTTCCTGTTCCCTTTTTTCTATTTCATCCCATATTGACTTGTAGGTAAATTTATTCAGTCCTTTGGCAAATTCATCTTCATTTTGCAATCCGGAAGTTCCGGATATCAGCCTGTCCAGGTCATTTTGTTCCATTACCTCATACTTTTTAAATTGATAATATCTGTTTTTAAACTGTAAAAGCGCCTCTTTAAACCTTTCAAAACGAAATGGCTTTATCAGATAATCCACAACCCCATACCGCAAAGCTTCCTGGATTCTTTCCATGGATTTATCTGCCGTAATTAAAATAATATCTATACCTAACGCCTGTTTCCTGATCCATTTCAGGAAATCAATCCCACTTTCTTTCGGAAGATATACATCAAGTAATATTAGGTCCGGTTTTTTAACCGTTATATATTTTTTCGCATCCTCCAGATTAGAAACTGCTTTATATAGATTAAAACCTTCGATTCTCTTTAAAAATTTAGAATTTATTTCCCTTACCATAGGGTCATCTTCAACAATCATCACTTCAATCAAGTTTGTCACTCCCTTTTACTGCCTGGCATCGGGACGGATATCTCCCAAAGGACTCCTTCCTCTGCCGCCAGACGGATGATACCGTCAAACTCATCCACAATCTTCTTTACAATAAACATGCCATATCCCCGTTTCTCTTCCTTGGTCGAGAAACCCCTGTCATAAATTTTCTCTCTGATCTCCGCTGGAATTCCTCTGCCGTTATCCTTCACCGTTATATTTAAATACTCTGCTTCTTCCGCTATTTTTACCCATATGATGCCGGTTCCGTCACAATTTACTTCATCCAGGGAATTGTCAATTAAATTTCCTACGATAGATACGATATCTTCAGAAGTCATACGCTCCGGCAATTTAGTCAATTTTGAAGATTTATCTATAATCAGCTCAACCCTGCACTCCTCCGCTTTGTTATATTTGGAAAGCAACAGGGCTGAAAGGGAGGCATCTTTTATATTCTGGGTAATAATCGTACTTATATTACTCCTTACCTTAGCAATATCGGAAATAAACTGCAAAGCCTTCCCGTATTCTTCCAGCTGAATCAGCCCTGCTATGGTATGGAGCTTATTCATGAATTCATGATTCTGTGCCCGCAGGGACCAGGCCATTTTCTTAGCCCCCGTAAGTTCTTCCGCCAATCTGGTCACCTCAGTTTTATCCCGGAAACTGGCTATGGCTCCAACAATTTTACCTCTGTTTTTGATTGGAATCCGGTTTGTCATTATTATGGTATTTTGGATTCTCTGCTCATTTTCATATTCCGATTTTCCTGTTTTAAGTACATTCAACAGCCGGGTGCTGGGAATCAGCTCTTCTATATTACGTCCTATCATAAACTCTTTATCAGCCTGATTTTCAAAATGTAATATACTCAGCGCCGAATCGTTAATGAGGGTTATTCTGCCCATGTGATCAACGGCGATCAGGCCCTCATGAATGGCATCCAGAATTCCCATCTTTTCATTATAAAGCTTTGTAATTTCTTCGGGTTCCAGTCCCAGTAAAGTATTTTTTATACTGCCGGCCAGTAAAAATGCCCCTATGATACCTGCCGCCAGGCCCCCGAGGCCAATTAATATAATATATAAAACGGCCGTATGTTTCGCATCTTCAATGCTTTGGGTAAGGGTGCCCACGCAGACAAAGCCCAGTTCTGTCTGATTGCCCGAATCCATGATTGGGGTAAACGCCCTCAAGGATCTGCCCAAGGTTCCCGTAGCTTCGGAAATATAGGTTTCCCCCTTTTCTATTACCCTTTTTTCGTCTCCTCCCACAAACTTTTTTCCTATCATTTCAGAGTTTGGATGAGAATACCGTACCCCCTCCATATCCGCAACTATGATATACGCAACCTGGTCCAAATGCTTTAGTTGTTCCTCTATATAGGTTTCAATGCTTTTGTCCGGATCCTTCGCCCCCAGTGCGGTCGTGATTTCCGTGGAATGTGCTACCAATTCGGCTACATTCATAATATTGGTTCTGGCTTTGCTTTCTATATTACCGGTCATCCAGGAAGCTACAAATGGTATGATTATAATTATGGATATAAATACTACCATAATCACCAGTAAAGTAAGCTTTGTCTGCAATTTAACTGTTTTTTTCATCCTGCCCCCCCATTTCTGCGTTTTTCCTGGCACATACGAAGTTTATGCTTAAAGCCCGCAGGCACAATAACTTCCGACCTTGTTAAACCTTACCATAAATAAAGCAATTTGGCTATAATTATTCTGGTTTAAGATATAATCTCCATCTTCCTCCCATGGCTTGCAGATTAAAATTCATTCTGCGCAATTACGAAAGATACCAACTTGTCAGTACATTGGAAAAAGTTTTTTGACGGGGATATAAATGGAGTCTGTCAAATATTTCTGCTGTTCTATATTGTCTTCCATTTTACCGGGTTTCAGTCATATTAAATCGAAAGGGCTGCTGCAAAATCATAAATTTATCGGCTTGGTTCTCCCAAGTAAGATAGATTTTATATTATGCAACAGCCCCATTTCCTTGATAGGATAAATTTATCAAGTTTCTATTGATAGGATAAAATTATACCGTCCTATGGTTCTTTCAGGCTGAACCCGTTTTAAGTTTCTTTAATTTATTTTTCTGGAGAATTTTGAAAGCGTAAGTAACAACAAAGGGGCAGATGACAGCAGATACTACACATGCTGCCGCAACCTGTGCGGTTGCCGCTGTTGCGATGGCAGCCAAAGCCGGATCTGCCGCTGCAACGGCAGCCGGTGTTGCCACCGCATTTCCTGCTGTTGAACCGGTTGCCAGCCCAATGATGGGTTCTTCCCTGAACAATTTTAATAACACATAAGCTCCGATTCCGGTAAAGGCTGCCAGAACTCCCAGGAGAATCCCCGGGCCCCCTGCTTTTACAATGGTTTCAAGATTCATTCCTGCCCCTAACGGGAAGGAGAAGAAGGGGATCAATAATAATTTACTGCTTCCAAGGAAAGCTCTCATATCAGGATCAATATTACCTAAAATCATTCCTATCACGATGGGAACCAGGACCGCAACCAGGGACATAACCGGAATTTGCGCAAGTCCGGAAGCTCCCAGGGCAACCAGGGTAAAAAACGGCCCGTCTTTTAAGGACAGCAGGGCATAAGCACCCACATCCGTTTCATCGCCGTATTGAGAAGCCAGGGATGCATACAACCCGCCGTTACAATTGGTTAATGCCGCAAGAATAGCAAGTGGGGATAACCCTAAAACCCCTGCAGGTCCGAAGATCTTCCCTACCAGTATTCCGATGGCAGCCCCTACGACAAATTTTCCTGTTATTAATAAGGCACCCTTTTTTATTGCTTTCGGAGCCAATTTAAAATGAATCTGGGAACCGATCAAAAACATAAAACAGGCCAAAATCGTTGAAGATGCTGTTTTACTGAATAAGGCCGTAGTAAATCCGCCGATTTCTAAGAATTGGGGAAAAAATGTATTGGTTAATACTCCCAGAAAAAGCGGAACGACCATCATACCGCCAGGTATTTTATCAAGTGTTTTCTTTAAAGGAATCTGCATATTAAACCCTCCGTTTATAATCTAGCCGCACCGGTTCTTCTGGCTGCTTCTTTTATTGCCTCCGCAACATTGCCTGCTACTCTTTTATCCAATGCGTAAGGTATTACATTGTCCTCGTTTAAATCTTCATCTTTTATCATGGAAGCTATGGCGTGGGCTGCAGCAAGCTTCATTTCTTCATTAATTTCCCTGGCCCTGACATTAAGAGCCCCTCTGAAAATTCCCGGAAATGCCAGTACATTGTTTACCTGATTGGGAAAATCCGATCTTCCGGTCCCGATTACCCTGGCCCCTGCTGCTTTTGCTTCCTCCGGCATGATTTCCGGAGTCGGATTTGCCATTGCAAATATAATGGAATCCTTATTCATTGACTTTACCATATCTGCACTTACAATTCCCGGCGCCGAAACACCGATCAATACATCCGCTCCTTTTAAGGCATCTGCTAAAGTCCCTTTTAAGTTTTCCGGATTCGTTACCTTAGCCAGCTCCTTTTTTGCATCATCCACGTTTTCTATACCCTTATAAAGAATACCAACCTTGTCACAGGCAATCAGATTCTTTACTCCGGAAGAAAGCAATAATTTAGCTATGGCGGTTCCGGCAGCACCTGCCCCATTGATAACAACTTTGATATCTTCCATTTTTTTATTCACTACTTTTAAGGCATTTATGATCCCAGCCAGGACAACAACTGCGGTTCCATGCTGGTCATCGTGGAATACCGGTATGTCAAGTTCCTTCTTTAATTTTTCTTCCACTTCAAAACATCTTGGAGCGCCTATATCTTCCAGATTAATGCCTCCAAACCCGGGGGCAATAAGTTTTACCGTTTTGACTATTTCCTCCACATTCTTTGTATCCAGACAGATCGGAAATGCATCCACACCCGCGAATTCTTTAAATAAAATTGCTTTTCCTTCCATAACGGGCAGCCCTGCCTCCGGCCCTATGTCGCCTAATCCCAATACCGCCGTTCCGTCCGTTACGACAGCCACCAGGTTTCCTTTGGAAGTATATCGATAGACATTTTCCGCATTTTCATAAATCTTTCTGCATGGCTCGGCAACCCCGGGAGTATAAGCCAAACTCAAATCTTCCCTTGTCGTAACTTCTACTTTAGATTTTAACTCTATCTTCCCCATATACTTTTCATGTAGCTTTAAGCTTTCTTCAAAATAGTTCAATTTACATACCTTCCCTTCTTATTATTTGTTTTTTTTGTATGTGTTTGCTACAAAACCATAATAACACCGATATAAAACCGATAAAATATTATAAAAATAAAAAACATTTTATGGTCATATTGAACATTTTGACACAAAATTAACAATCCGCACTGATCACCGGTTGGCTGTCCTATATGGAAAAACTGTTTCCCTTTGATATTTTTCTGTAAAAAAGGTGAAAAAAATAAGATTGGATCAGTCCAACCTTATTTACATTTTGTGGTATTTATGATAAACTATATTAGAGTTTGCCGGCGGCTTTAAGCCGCAATTTATTCCTCACATTCAATGAATGGAGGATTCTCATGTCGCCTATTAAAAAATGCATCTTATCTGTCTTTTTATGTATTCCATTATTAACTCTGGGTTTACCGTATCAGACGGTATCAGCCCTGACATCCGACTCAATTACCTTTGTCATACTTTCACAATACAAAGCAGTTGCTGATATTGGGGATGAAATTAATCTGTTTGCGGTTACTTCAAACGGAAAACTTCCGACCTGGAAAAGCAGTAATTCAAAAATAGCTTCCGTAAATACCTATGGGATAGTGACAGCCAAAAAAGCCGGGTCAGCCACTATTACTGCAAAGATTAAAAATGCGGAAGCTTCCTGTAAGATTACCGTAAATAAAACCAAAATAACTCTTAATCGAACCGGTGCCTCCATTGAACGGGGCGAGTCATTGAAGCTTATCGCTGCTACCTCTAATAATTCTGAAGTTACCTGGAAAAGCAGTAAGAAAAGTGTCGCCACAATCGATGAAAACGGAACCATAACCGGTGTTAAGCCCGGAGAGACAACCATAACCGCCAAAGCGGACGACAGCAGTGTAACCTTTATACTTAAAGTAAAATCTCCAACTGTCAAATTAAGTAGTACTTCCGTCAAATTATATCGCGGTGAAACTGTTAAAATTTCTGCCGACGTGTCTTCAAAAGTAAATCCCACCTGGAAATCCAATAAGAAAAGTGTGGCCATCGTGGATGAGACCGGAACCATTACTGCAATAAAAAATGGAACCGCCGTTATCTCAGCCACGGTGGACGGAGTTACAAAGCTCTGTAACATTACCGTCCAAAAGCCTGATATAACCTTAAGTTCAACCGAACTTTCCTTAAAGAAAGGGACAAGCAAAACCATTACCGCAACCGTTTCTTCACCGAATACGCCGGTATGGTCCACCAGCAATTCAAATATTGTCTCGGTTGATTCCAATGGAAAAATCACGGCTTTGCAAAAAGGTAACGCCTATGTCTATGCCAGTGAGGACGGTACCAAAGTACGGTGTACGATTCATGTAACTGAATAATATAACCTGTGAGGAATAAATACGGCAAACGAAACAGAGACTCCTCTTAGCAAACCCTTACGCCAGTCCCATCCGCAACAAACTTCGACCGGCGCATACAGTAATATAACAGGTGGTTTTACAGTATTCCCGGTAAAAGAAAGGACGTGCTGTCCTAACTGAAAAATGTTAGTTTGCAACACGCCCTTATAAGTATTATACCGCAAATTCAGTATGTGCCATCTGAAGCAGTTTCGGGATTTCAAGCCCCTGCGGACAGTGTTTGACACAAATCCCACATTCTACGCATTGATCCGCTCCGGAACCACCGGGCAATATCCCGCTCGTATAAGCAATCTTATCGATGGGATGAGGTTTCACCAGCTGATAGCTGTTATAAAGCTTAAATATTTCAGGAATGCTGACACCTTTCGGACATGGCATACAATATTTGCATCCGGTACATCCAATGCTTCTTTTTGCCTCATAAGCATCCTGGATCTGTTTCACCAGTCCAAGGTCCTCTTCCGACATTACACCGGGTACAGAATATTCAAATATCCTTAAATTGTCTTTGAGCTGTTCAAGACTGCTTGTTCCGCTTAAAACCACGGATACCTCCGGCATGTTATACAGCCAGCGGAAACACCATTCTACCAGGGAACGTTTTTCCGGATAGTTGTTTACCAGCTCCTGCACTTCGGCCGGAACATTATTAAAGAAGTACCCTCCCCGCAGCGGCTCCATGATTACAACTGCCATACCTTTATCAGCAGCATATTTCAGTCCTTCAACGCCGATGGGCTGGGTATCATCCAGTATATTAAGCTGAATCTGCGCCATTTCCCAGTCAAAAGTATCCACGATTTCCTTGAAAGCTTTTAACGTATTGTGGATGGAAAAAGCTTTATGGCGTATTTTCCCCTTTTCAATCATCTTGTCAAGAAAAGTAAGCCCGTCATACCTTTTTACTTTTTCCCAATGCTCGTGGTTCATATTATGAAGGAGATACATATCAATATAATCTGTTCCCAGACGCTTTAACTGCTCATCCAGATATTTTTCAAAATCTTCGTGTTTTGTAATATTCCAGATCGGGCTTTTTGTCGCTAATAAAGTTTTATTGCGGTAACCGTCTTTTAATGCTTTTCCGGTGATAACTTCACTGTCTTTATAAATATAGGCCGTATCCAAATAGTTGACTCCATTGTCAATTGCATAACGAACCATTTGGATTGCCTCCTCTTCTCCCTGCGGGAACCGCATACAGCCTAAACCAAACCTTGAAACCTGTAATCCTGTTTTTCCTAATTCAATATACTCCATAATTAATCTCCTATCTTTTAGATACCTTTCTATACGTTTTCATTTTTTTTTATAACCTCCTTATTCGAAATTTTGAAACAGTTTTCATGCTGTCCCGGCAGTCACATAGTGTGCCGCTGTTTAAAGTATATCGCTTAAAGTGCGCTCTAAGTCAAGAAAAAATTATGGTGCATGGCGTATGGTGTATGTGTATGTGGTGTATGTGGTATGTAGTATGAGTATGGGTATGTGACGAGTGTATGTGAGATAAGTAAGATATAAAAGATTATGAGGTATAAAGTATGAATATAAATTGTAAATTTTGAAACTACCATTATTAATTACCTTGAACTAAAGATTTCTTTTACATTTTACGAAGTAAGTTATACTAAACATTTGCTTAGAGTATACTTTATCTGTTATAATGTAACTTATCGGAAATTGGTTCACAAATTCCCGATAATAGGCGGTGTTATCCACTTTAAAAGGAAAGGACGATTTATTATGTATTATTCCATTAAAGAAGTATCGGAACGTTTTAATATATCTTCACATACATTGCGTTATTATGAAAAGGAAGGGCTGCTGCCGCCCATACAAAGGAAGGAAAACCGTATCCGGCTTTACAGTGATACGGATCTGGAATGGCTGCATCTTATATGCTGTATGAGAGCCACCGGAATGTCCATCTCCTATATAAAGAATTATATTGATTTATGCCATTTGGGAAGGGATACCGTACCGGAAAGGCGTCAGATTATTCTGAATCAGAAAGAAATTATAGAAGGAGAAATCAAGAAATATAAAAATCTCTTAAAGCTGGTAAACAAAAAACTGGAACACTATGATAACATAAACCGGTTGGACCAAAAACAAATCCAATCCTCAAAAGAATATATAACTAAGTAACTCGCCCTATACATCTTCGCGATGGGGTTGTTCTCGAATAGGGCGTAAATTCCTAATCGAGAACAAAGCGGGCAAGCCGCTGAGGCTCCCCTTATTTCTTTTTCTTTTTTTGCTTTTCTTCCGCCAGCTTCGAATTTTCAAGAACCCTGAATTTAACGATTCTGGTAATTAAATCATAGGGCAGCGGTTTCCCATTGGGAAACTGAACAGCACCTTTTGAACTTTTATATTCCGTTAATTCCTGTTTGAAATTTTCTATACCGTCGGCACCCGGATAAAATCCTATATGATTTTTATGTGCCGCAAAATGCACCAGATTACCATGTAAGAAAAACGTAGGCATTTGCCAGCTTATTTTTTCTTCTGCATCAGGTGCGGCTTCTTTTATAACTTTTCTTAATTTTTGCAGTTCCTCCTGAAGCCCGGCAGGAAACATTGAAATATATTCATCAATAGTCTCAAATTTGTTCTCTTCCATGGTTTTCTCCTTTTATGGTAATTTAGCAGACGGCTGGTAACTATAAGAAAAAGTATAACCAGGTACCGTTATAATGTCAATTGATTAATAAGGATTGACAAAACAGCTTAACTATAGTATTACCCTATAACCGCCATATATAATTTGTTCAATCTTACAGGTAAGTCCATTACCTGTTTATAAACTTAATAAAAGAAATATACCATTTTTCATCACGTTTAATTTCTGCAATAAGTTCCTCTGTCATCCTGTATTAACTAAAATATTTTTCCGCTATTTTATCTGCCGTCCGGTTTGCCAGGGCCTGAGTGGTAAGAGTAGGGTTCGGTCCGCCTATTCCATTGTATAAAACACTATTATCCGCAATATACAACCTTTTCACCTGGTTTGCTTCACAATTCGTATCCGTTACGTATCCCATACGCATCGTGCACTGGATATGTATAAATATCCCCGGCGGCCAATTGGAACGTATAACCGTTTTTGCACCGGCTTTCCGGAGAATATCCGAAGCAATGACGGCCAGCTGTTCCCTTTTTTCTTCATCTGCTTCGCTTGGTTGGTAATTTATTACCGGTATATATCCGTTTTCATCCCTCAAAACAGGATCCAGTGTAACTGAATTTCTTTGATTTACCATATCATCCGTAAATATTACAACACTTAAAGTCCTGGTATAATCTTCCATAAATTCTTTCAGCTGTTCTCCGATTACCCGTCCTTCCACATCCCAAGGTACTTTTGATGTCTTTTTATTCAAAAAATGATAACCTTTATAACTTGTTTCATATAACAGGGCGGAATATAATCCGGGGCTCATTCCAAATATCTCAATTACCCCAAGTCCCGGATAATCAAATCTGGCCGCCGCATTCTGACCTACGTAGGGTTTTATATCCGAAACTCCCAGCACATCCATTAAAACCTTTTCCTCAAAAATACCGGCTACACAATCGAACCAGTGATTGATCAGGCCTTTTCCGACCCATTCATTTTCCGGTAAACCGGAGTTCAGCCACAGACGCGGGGATTCCACGCCGCCTGCTGCCATTATCACCACATTTGCCCTTAATTCCCCTGTTTGGCCGCTCCAGGTATCTCTGTATACTACACCAACAGCACGGAGCCCATCCGCCCCATCTTCTTCCGTCAGTATCTTTGTTACAAATGTATTTGGCCTGACCTCCACATTGCCGGTACGAAGTCCGCGGGGTATGTAGCTTACCAGGGTCGACCTTTTTGCAATTCCCTCCACCGTCGGTCCGATGTGGCATCCGTTTACGCAATGCCCCCTTAAGGTACAGCCAGCCGAAGTGTTATTTTGCAGATCAAAAGTAGGATCATTCAAAAGGGGATTGGGCCTTAAAATGGCATTGGGCTGGGGCCGGTAACCCGGACCTCTTAAATCCGGTGATTCCAAGAGCTGCCACCCGGCTTTTTGGGCACCGTAATAAAACAATTCTTCCTTTGCCGTAGTCGGTGCCGGTCTTACCGGAAGGGTCTGCTCCACCCTTGTATAGTATGGAATCAGTTCCTCATAAGATATGGGCCATATATTATCGACTGCCTGTGGGTAAGCACGGGGTGAATTAGCGAAATAATGCAGGGTACTCCCGCCTACGCCTGAATTCTGCCAGGTATAACCTCCGTGAACTATATTTCTTAACCATGGACTGAGATTCCTGTTGGCCGGCCCCCAGCGGAATTTACCGGTTACAAAATCATTCATATCATCTTCCAGGTCCGTAAAAGCTTCCCTTAATATATCAATACTCAAATCCTCCGGACTGGAACTGCTTACAGCTCCCGGCTCTGCATTTGGCCTGGGCCATTTACTATTCCCATACCAGGGCCCCGCCTCCAGCAGCAATACTTTTATCCCTTTCTCACCCAGTTCCCTCGCCGCAACAGCACCGCCGCCGCCTGCTCCAATTACTATAACATCAGCATCCATTTCCATATACTAATCCTCCATTCTGCCGCAAACCTGCGAATTTAGGTGACAGCACAAATTTGCCGTTTGAAAAATCTGCCCGCCAGGCAGGTCTTTATAAAAAATCCAAAAATACTCTGGCTTAAAACCAGGCTATCCTTATACCAGGGTTGAAGTTCTTAAGGCACGGTAACCCAGCGAAGGCCCCGGATATCCTACCTGTTCCCAGCTTATGGGGAAATACTCTAACTTCCGGTCATTTGGCGGATTTAACCGTGTAGAACCATACCCTGACCATTCCGAATAATATCCCATCACCGTCAATCTGTTTAAATCCGTGGTAATGGTCAGCACAGCTCCGGAACTGTCCCGAAACGGCATTTTTAAATCAGAAAGATTAACCCTCAGCTGTTCCAGCAGCGAAATTGCACGGAACCGGTCCCCCGGAGCAAGCGCCGCAAAGGTACCGCCTCCCGGAAACCTTGAAAATTCCAGCAATCTGTTATTTCCGCCAATATATACCAACTGTTCTGCTGCCGTATCCAGCATTTCCGCCGTAGGTTCCGCCAGGGGGATATAGTAATAGTTAAGCGACATAACCAGAAACTCATCCGTATGCAGATTTAATGCTCCGTAATACTGTATTTTACCATATTCCTCAGCCAGTCCGGGCGTCCGTGGTATTATGGCGTCTGCCAGGGCTTTAAAGGTTTCCAGAGTATATAGCAGGGAATAGTGTTTTTTATCGTCTGCCGTTTTATCTTCAGGGTCATGGAATGTCCCATTCATTGCTCTACCTGCCTTAATTCTTGATTTTTGCATATACATTAATGAATATGATGGTTTTCGTTTTTCTATTACAAACTTTTCCCACTCAATAGCAGCGGCATAAAGTCAGACTTTTATGCCTTCGTCAGTCGTCTGGGGCGGCGTTTTGCCAGCGGCATACTTCCAATCTGCCGCAGTGCGCTTCAAAGCGGAGTGATTTTATCTCATAGGAAAAACTTACTTATAAGATAAAAAGAGACCCAGATTTTTTTACCCGGGTCCTTACATGTTTCCTTATTCGGTTATCGTGCAGTATGCTTCTTACCAGGAGGCACTGTTTTGTCATTCTCTTTTATACCCCTTAACACATCTTTTACAGTCTGCTTTTCCAATTAGTTCTTCTCCTAAATAATGATCCGTTAATCCCTTTTTCCCTCTCCCGGCCCATAAAGCCTGACCTGTTCTATCATATGCCCTATATTTCCTTCTCCGGCGAATCGGTCCAGGGCAAAAAAGTCTTCCTTTTCATCCATCCAGACAAGGGGATTGGCTTCCTCTTTTAATATAATATCATTATCAAGATATCCTGCATATACTTCTACATAACAATCCTGATTGTAATAGATAAAATCCATCATATGGCAGAGTCTAATATTATCCTGTCTTATTCCGGTCTCTTCTTCCAATTCCCGGTAGGCCGCCGCAAAACCGTCTTCTCCTTTTTCAATTTTACCTCCAACCAGGTTGAATAATCCTTTATAGGGATCTTTTGCCCTTTTACAAAACAGCAGCTTATCCTTATCCTTGCTATACACTATAATACAGTTATATCCCTGCATAATTACCTCCGGTCATTCATTTCTTTCTGAGTATTTCAAACTTCCGTTTTCCAACCTGTTGTTTTTCCAGCCGTTTAAATTTATCACTGGTGTTCTTCTGTGATTTATCCATACAGATGCCAATAATCGTATGATTACCGCAGATACCATATAAGCTCTCTAACAGCCGATCCACGCTGCCATCCGTTGCACCCTCCCAGGAAACGAGCTCCCCGTAAGGCACATCTGTTATGATAATATCCGGTACTTTATCTAATTCCGGACAATTTAGAGCATTGGCGGCAAACGTATTGATACGGATGTCTTTCCCTTCAATAAGCTTCCGAAGACGGATTGCACTTTGTTCCGCTTCCTTATGTGATTTTTTACCGTATAAACCGGCTAATTCCCTGATCTGCCCGATTCTTTTATCCATTCCGTCAGCCTTTAACAGTTCCAGGTTGCTTTGGGCAATATCCACAGCATACGGGCTGATATCGCTGCCGGTCAGTTCGGATAGGATATCTGCATTCATAAACCCCAGTACCGTCAGCATATATCCCCCGCCGCAGCAGCAGTCATATACTGAAATATTATGTTTCTTTTCCGTGTATTCCAGACATCTTCCGAATATCTCCCCGGCCAGCCGTGCCGGAAAGTTTGTTATTCCCTTACCGTTATATAAAACCCGCCCGCTGGCGTAATCTTCGAAATTATCACTTTTACAGTATTTGTATTCCATTCCTGTTCCACTCTTCCGGTTACGATTTTAACCTATTATATCAAAAAGTTCCCCACTTCTACAAGGGGGGCCTTTCAACTGCTTCTTTAAGTAGGGAATATATCACCCAAAACAGTAAATCCACCTTCAGCAGAACTGCGGCTGTGGCAAGCAAAACCGTGGTTTCGTATCCCGTACTAGTCAGACTCGGAATGGAAGCCTTTGGCTATTAGACGGCCCATTAAAAAAGCTCCTCGCCTGATAAATGAAATATCGTATCAGGTCAGGAGCTTTTTCTACTACCACCAGTGGCTTCCGGTTTTCAGACAGCCTCAAAATATTTTTCCCAGGCAGGAAGCTTGCGCATTAATTCTTCGGCTGCCTTGTGGGCAACTGAACGGTCCAGTCCCTGGGTTTTCATTATGAATTCCGACATACCCTCCTTTTTCTCTTCAAAGGACTGCATGGAACCGTCGGGTTTGGCGCAATAGGTGCAGTAATCCTTTGATTCATCCTTCATGGCATAATCCTCCGGTTTTGACATGGGCATACCGCATGCAATACATATCTTCATGTTTTCTATCTTCATGTTTTCACGTATAATCCAATTATCTTAGATGGTAATTGGATTTTTCCTTTCTCCCAGATTCTCTGGGCATTTTAATCCATCTCTGATATATTTTGAAAAGGCACTGTGGATCTGTATCTATTTTTTTACAG
>JAEWAK010000040.1 GCA_023391695.1 Bacillota bacterium | reverse complement strand
AATCCACAGTATCTCCAACAGTATATCATACTGTTTTGTATAGCATACAGTCCTTGGAGAGGGACTATAAACACTACTACTTTATAATACGAGGAGGAAACAATAATGCTTCAACAAAATTATAAGGTTATTCTGGACACCCCATTAGGCAAAAGAAACGGTATATTGGAGCTTGTAATTTCCGGAACAAAAATTGACGGATATCTGGATATTTTTCAAAATAGGGAGCCTCTCACAGGAGAAATAAGTAATAATGGCTCATGTCGATTGAGTGGAAAATTCGTTACACTGATGAGCGAATTCTATTATGAGGCAACCGGATGCATAAACTGCGACAATATTGAGCTGACACTTCATGGAGGGAGCAGCGTCTTTCAAATGAAAGGAACTGCCATTACTCAAGCGCAGCAGAATAAGGAGGGAGAACATGAGCTACATTGAAATGGCCCATAGTTATAGACGATATAAAATAGGAAGTAACGAAATTATTGCCAATCGAGATGTAAGCTTTTCCATTGAAAAAGGTGAACTCGCAATTATTTTAGGGGCTTCTGGTGCCGGAAAGTCTACAGTATTGAATATACTCGGAGGAATGGACACGAATGACGAAGGTAAGGTAGTCATTGATGGAAATGATATTTCAGGCTATACATCGAATGAACTGATTACATATCGAAGAAATGACGTAGGATTTGTTTTCCAGTTTTATAATCTGGTACAGAACCTGACAGCAAAAGAAAATGTCGAGCTGGCATCTGAAATTGTAAAAGATGCACTTGATCCTATGCAAGTATTAAAGGATGTGGGTCTTGAAAACCGAATCGATAATTTCCCGGCTCAATTATCCGGTGGCGAGCAGCAGCGAGTAGCGATTGCCCGTGCAATTGCTAAAAACCCAAAGATTTTGCTGTGTGACGAACCTACAGGAGCTTTAGACTATAAAACGGGCAAGCAGGTACTTCAAATTTTACAGGATATGAGCCGAAAAAAAGGTGCCACTGTAATAATCGTTACTCATAACGCGGCTATAGCTCCTATCGCTGACCGTGTGATCCATATGCATGATGCGGGTGTAAAGAACATAGAGATAAACCCAAATCCTCGAAAAATTGAAGATATTGAATGGTAGGTGAGTATTTTGAGAAAAAAAACGCTATGGAAAGACATTAAAAAATGCTTCTTAAAATCAAAGGGCCGATTTTTTTCGATTATGAGCTTAATTGCGTTAGGCTCTTTTGCTCTCGTGGGACTTCAAGTAACTGGTCCTAATATGCGTGAGACTGGAGAACGTTATTTTGAGCAGCTTAATCTGGCAGATATTAGTATCATCGGTGACTATGGAATTGACGGTGAAAACCAAAAAGCCATTAACCAAGTATCAGGAGCGAGTAAAATTGAATATGGCTACATAAAGGATGTAGTGATTCAGGATACTATTACCAGCATTCGCATCTTTTCCAACTCGCAGGATTTGTCTGTGTATGAGTTTGTGGAAGGAAGGCTTCCTAAGACAGAAAAGGAAATTGCAATTGCCGATATATATAATGGAGATTACAGCATCGGTGATACGATAGCTTTTACTGAAAAAGAGAATGCTTCAGGAGAAACAGCCCTAAAAAATCATGAATTTCAGATTGTAGGATTTGTGAACTCCGCCGAAATGCTTTCCATAATCAATATGGGACAATCAACAGCCGGAACTGGTGAATTGCAAGGGTATGCTGTGGTGGATTCTTCTGCCTTTGACTATGATGTTTATATGATTGCCCGGATTTCCTTTGAGGATACAAAAGACGTAAACCCTTATTCAGATGAATATACGGAGTTAATTCAAAATCACAAAAATGAGCTAAATGAACTCCTGGTCAATCAACCATCCCTGCGATTATCTTCTATAAAGGAGGAATATCAAGAAAAGATTGATGATGGTCAGACCGAAGTGGATAATGCCAAGCGAGAGCTGGATAATGCCAAGCAGGAACTTGAAAATGGCGAAAATGAGCTGGCTGATGCAAAACAGAAATATGCTGATGGTTTGGCTGAGTATAATGAACAGAAAACAGATGCCGAGCAGCAGTTGGTGGATGCCAGAGTAGAACTTGAAAATGGTGAAAACGAACTGGCTGATGCGAAGCAAAAGTATACAGACGGTGTAGCTGAATATAATAGGCAGAAAGCAAACGTCGAACAGCAATTATCTGATGCCGAAGCTAAACTTAACGAGGCAGCAAAACAGATTGCGGATGGAGAAAGTCAGTTGGCTGCGAAGCAGCAGAAATTTGCGGAGGCTGAGTCTGCTTTACAGGAAGCGCGTGCAAAGCTTGATGAAGGCTGGAAGGAATTTAACGAGAAATCGGGACAATTAGAAGCTCTGAAAGAGGCTAAATTACAGCTTGACGCGGCACAAGCAGAATTTGAGGCAGGCGTTGCTGCAGCCGAAGCAGTTACGGGCATGGCAATGGCACAAATAGAAGCTGTGCTTCCAAGTATGAAAGCTCAACTTGATACCTCAAGGGCACAATATGAAGCACTCACTCAACTCGCAGCACTTAAAGGGGTGAGAGACGCTGCCGTAGGAACATCAGAATATGATACACTCAACCAGCAATATCAAGCGGCATTGCAAGGCGTCAACCTATCAGAACAAGAGGCCGATAACTTATTTGTGCAGCTTGACAATATGCGGACTCAAATTGATACAGCACAAACCCAGTATGGTCAGCTTGTGGGGCTTGTTTCAACTCAAAACATTCTTGTACAAAAATGGGAGGAATATAATGCTGCTGCAACACAAGCAGCGGAAGGAGAAGAACAGTTAGCCGTTGCCAGGCAAACTCTTGAAAGTGGAGAGAAGGAATATGCTGCAAAAAGTGTAGAACTTGAAACTGGCAGAAAGCAACTTGCAGAAGCTAAAGAAAAACTGAATTCAGGGAAGCAATCTTATCAGGCGGGTCTTGTAGAATACAATTCAAAAAAAATGGAAGCCGAAATAAAGCTTGCGTCTGCAAACGCACAGCTAGATGAAGCTGTCGTAAAAATTGCCGACGGAGAAAAGAAACTTACTGACGGATGGCAGGAATACTCCAATAAAAAAGAAGAGGCTGATACAAAACTGGCTGATGCAGAAGCAGAATTAGTCGATGGTGCGGCCCAAATCGAAGATGGTGAAAAAGAGGTGGCCGATGGATGGCAGGAATATGAGGAAAAAAGGTCAGATGCCGAACAAGAAATTGCCGATGCAGAAGCTAAATTGGCTGATGCCCGCGAAACGCTGGAAACATTGAAACTGCCAATATACACATTGGATACACGGCGTGAGGTTCCCGGTTCGGAAGGATACAGAATTTACCATAGCGTTTCGACGATCATTGATGCGCTTGCGGATATATTTCCTATCTTTTTGTATTTTGTTGCTACATTGGTGACACTGACTACAATGACCCGATTTGTAGATGAAGAACGGATGAATTCCGGAACATTGAAAGCATTGGGTTATAGTAATAAGGATATAATAAAGAAATTTATAGTTTATGGTTTTAGTGCAAGCTTTATAGGGGCGGGCATAGGCATTGTGGCAGGGCATACCTTACTCCCGATTATTGTATATAACGCCTATGGACATAGTTTTACCATTCCACGCATTGAATTGCATTTTTATCCTGGAATTACGGTTATAGCTATGTTACTGGCATTTGTGAGCGCGGTTGTCCCGGCATATATTGTCGCTACAAGGGAACTAAAAGAAAAACCTTCGGTACTTTTGCAACCAAAGACTCCGGAAGCAGGATCAAAAATTCTTTTAGAACGCATTCGCCCGATATGGAATCGAATGAGTTTTACACACAAGGTAACCGCACGAAATATCTTTCGCTATAAAAAACGAATGCTCATGACTATCTTCGGGGTGTGTGGTGCGGTAACACTTATATTTGCAGGTTTCAGCGTACAACACTCTATTTCAGGCATAAATAACAGGCAGTTTGGTGAGATCATACAGTATGATCTGATTGTAGCCCAAAACGATAGCTTAAATGAAGAGCGGACAAATGAGATTGATCAGCTCTTGGCTTCAGATGAAGTTAAGCGGCAATTACCTATTTTTTATGATGAGATGACAAAAATTGCAGGAAATAATCACGATAAACAGGAAATCAAACTAATTGTTCCTGAGGATGCAAAAGCATTTAAAGACTATATCAGTCTGGTGAACCGTTTCACAGGAAAAGAACTGGAATTGTCTAATGATGGTGCTGTGATTTCGGAGCGGCTGGCAAAACTGTTGGATGTAAAAATCGGAGACAAGATAACCATAACAGATTCTGAAAATCATGAACGGGAGATGGTAGTTTCTAACATTACGGAGATGTATACGGGACATTTCATCTTTATGGATAAGGATTATTATCAGACGGTTTTTGCAGAAAACTATTCCACCAATGCAAATCTGGTAACATTAACTGATCGCTCTACAAAAAATGCAAATGAACAGGCAAGTGAATTTGTGAAGCTAGATGGCGTGAAAGGTGTGGTACAGAATACTACGATGGAGAATCAGATCGATACCATTGTGCTCTCTTTAAATAAGATTATGCAGATATTAATTATTGTGGCAATATTACTGGCCGTGGTAATTCTCTATAATCTGACGAATATCAATGTGTCGGAACGAATTCGGGAATTATCCACGATCAAGGTGCTAGGTTTTTACAACAAAGAAGTAATGTTGTATATTTACCGAGAGACAATTCTTTTGACCCTACTCGGAATTTTAACAGGTTTTGGACTTGGAGATGCCCTTTATCTTTATATTATTTCCATTGTACCGCCTGATGATGTAATGTTCAATCCGGCGTTGGGAGCAAAAGCATTTCTTATTCCGGCGTTGGTAGTATGTGTGATTACCGTAGTGCTCGGTGCGGTAATCAACCGTAGGCTCAAGAATGTCAATATGTTAGAAGCATTAAAGTCGGTTGAATAACAAAATACTTCTTATAGCTGTCATATAGGTAAGTGTAATGTGAGCTTAAAATGGGGAATAAAGGATACCGTATAACAGAATTATTATTTTCTGTTATCTGTATCCTTTTGCATTTTATATATAAATGCAGGAAAAGATTCACCTAAGAATTCATTTATTCAAAAAATCAGAATGAAGAATCCTGAGATGAAAGGACAAAAATATATTATTGCAGTAAATATTAAATCAAATAGAAAAAAGCCCGGTATAACGCAAAAGGAACTGGCAGAAAAACCAGATTTGTCAATTGAAACTATTAAGTGTGTTGGAGCAGGAAAAAGAACAACGAAGCCTTTATGCTTCTATCGTCAATGAACAAAGAGATGTTGGTCAAAGAATGAGGGATATTCGTATTCTATTAAATGAAGCAGAAGGAATTAAGAAGTTTGATCGCGTTGTCTTTGAGAGCATTGTAGAAGAAGTCATAGTAGGTGAAACAAATGCAGATGGCAGTTATGATCCGTATAAGTTGACTTTTGTATTAAGAGGAATTTATAATAGAGTTGTACCAGATGGGAAAAGGGAGGATTATCATGCTTGAAAAATTAGCCTGTGCATATGGAAGAAATGACGAAATCCCCAATATAGAATTAGCTGTTGAGTTGTGCGAAAAAAATGATAAGGATGGTATAAAAGAAATTGTATCAGGCTTGAATAGTAAGGATTGTAAAGTAGCCAATGATTGCATCAAAGTGCTTTATGAAATTGGCGAAAGAAAACCTTTTTTAATAGCTGATTATGCAGATATATTCTTATCGTTACTAAACTCTAAAAGCAATAGACTTGTTTGGGGGAGTATGACGGCATTATCAAATATTGTTGATTTTGTACCCAATATCATATATAAAAAAATCCACTTAGTTTTACATGCTTTCAATAATGGAAGTGTTATAACAGTTGACACCTGTATTACTGTACTGGCAAAATTATGTAAGATAAATCAGGAATACCACAACTATATATTTCCTTTACTGATGGAACACTTGAAAAAGTGTAGGCCAAAGGAAGTTGCTCAACATGCGGAAAGAATATCAATCTGCATTGATGAAAATAGTTTAGGACAATTTATTGCTGTACTTGACAATCGTATAGATTATTTATCAAATGCCCAGCAAACACGCATAACAAAACTAAAAAATATGTTGAAGAAGATTTATTTTATAACATGAAGCACAGATTTCACCTTATGAAACTAATGATTATTTTTGTTTTCCACAGAGTAACTAACCTTTAGGCTGTGGAAGACTCCACAACTTTTTTATTATGGAAAGTCTATGAAGAAAGATAGAAATTATAATGATTAAGGCAGTAAAACCGTACCTAAAAAAACCAGTCCTCTTTGAAAAAAGTAAAGCGAAGTTTTGGAATGGCCCGTATATTTCACAAAGTATGCTAAAAGCACACCTGAATCCCGATTTTGAAGCTGCAACCCGTAGATTGAATTTTGTAGAACAATCTGTTCATTGGATTTCTGACACATTACCTCCATCGTCCTATAAAAGACTTTTGGATTTAGGCTGCGGTCCCGGTATCTATGCAGAGCTGTTTCATGCAAAAGGAATTCAACATTACATACCTGCACGGCGATTATATTCGATCCCCAATTAAAGGCAGCTATGATTTGATAACAATGATTTATTGTGATTTGGGCGTTTTATCGCATACAGAACGCAAATCTTTGTTGAGCAAGATTTACAATGTGTTATCGCCAACCGGGTGTTTTCTATTTGATGTTTTTACTCCTTTCGAATATAAAGATCAACCACAATGTAAGATTTGGAATTATGAAGAAGGCGGTTTTGGAGTTCAGTCCCTTATCTTCTGTTACAACAGCTTTACCGTTACGACTATGACAATACATTTCTTCGCCAGTATATTGTTGTGACAGACAGTGAAACAACTTGCTATAACAATTGGGAACATACCTTTGAGATTGAGGAATTAAGAACGGAATTGCAGGAGGCAGGTTTCCTCGACTTACAGTTTTATGGAAATGTAGCCGGTACAGAATATAAACACGGCAATAAAACAATATGTGTCGTGGCAAAAAAATAGCTTAACCTGCTTCTTCACATAAACGATATGGGGCTGACTTAGTCCCAAAGTGTAAAACAGAATACTTTGATTTGCTCGCCGTACAAGCGGAAAAGAAAAACGTAAGTTTGGCGTTTTTTTCTCATGCCAGTGTTTTATATTATACATAATACTTTATTTAAGCGTAAGTAAATACCTACTCTTATCATATTTATTTTTTTATCCCAACAATAAAGTTATCAATATTATAATAATCTAAATCAAATTTTTGAATATTATCATAGTCATCTGACTTAAATATATACGCAGTATATTTATTTATATCGTTCATATAATATTCATTCAAACACTCTATTATCTCTCCCGATACGGCAGAATGTGCGAAATAAAAATCGTTGATCGTCATATTGTTTTCTATTGCATACTGACTAATTGAATACAGTATATCTTGACTTTGTGTAATCTTTGAAACAAATACAATATGTCTTTTATTTTCTAATAGATTATCCCATTCCTTGTTGCTTGACAGACCATATCTTTCATATGACGATGTAAATTCATCATGTTTATTTTTTAATACGCCTGAAATATCATATATTTGCAATACAAACAAAGATATTAATAAGGCAGTTAATAATTTTTGATTCATAACAAAGTTAATGATATATGATATTAAATATATCATTAATATATATATTACAGGCCAAATAAATCGACCACTAGATCTAAACATTCCCCATAAAGATATTAATTTTTCAGGATATGGAAGCTTGAAAAAAATATGTCCATTTATAGCCAATATATGAGAGCACGAAATTAATAAAAATATAATAATCATAAAAAGATAAGGAATGATACTTAAAGACAATAAATTATTTTTTATTTTTCCAGATAATCGTTTGTTTATTTTGCACAATATAACTATTCCTGTAAGTAATAATATACCTATACCTAAATAAGCAAAACCATCTCCGCTTCCTTCACCATAAGAGGTTAGTGAGGGGAAAATTTTAGACCAACCCATAGAATTAAAAAAACCGTTGAGATTAAAACTAAATTGTCCTAATCCACCTGCATCCAGTTGATGACCATGAGAAAATCCCCCAAGTACAAAGATTGAAATAAAACATACAAGAATATAACAGAATCCTATAATGAGAGAATGCAATACCTTTTTTTCGCGATATACCTTTATTAATAATGTAGAGATCATTATTATTCCACACATGGGAATATAATATAAATGAATAAAACTACATAAAAAACCAAGAATTCCCCATCGTATTAAAAGATATTTACTTCCCAATTTATTTTCAATTAATGTTTGGTAGAATATATATAAAGCTGCCAAAATAAGCCACTGAGATGAAAGGGCAGTATGAAGATATACTCTAGCAATAAATATTGGTGCTGTTATAAAAAATAAAGCCCCTAATATTGAGCCAATCTTATTTTTGGTTAACAGATATAATATATTATACGAAAAAACACCTTGTAACACAAAGCAAAGAATTTCCCATAATCCAAAATACTGAAAGGTATCTGATAACAGTGGTGACATCAATTTAAATAATATTGCTGCTATAGGAATTGAATCGGTAAAAATAACTGATACGCTATTAGGATAAGACATGGTATTCATTAGACCTATTGGGAATTGCCACGTGTTTTTTCTGAAAAATTCCCAACCAATGTAGTGTTGAGTTAAATCTTCTCCTTTTAGTAGCCAAAAATCGTATTGAGGATTTATTAATTTTGTACCATAAATTAAAAAGTAAACAATTGAAGATAAAATAATTACAACTAAGGAAGCCCAATTATTCTTAACATGTTCCAATACATTTTTATTCACTATTAATCCCCCAATATCATTTGTTTAAAATAAACAGTATATTTGACATTATAAGGTAATAATAAATAAAATTCTATACTAAATCTTAATATTCTATAAAATTACTACCCCTATGATTCACTCTCTTACATCGTAAGCATCTAATTTGTGGTAGTGAGATTTTACAGGTTCCTTGCTCCAATCAAATCTAGAGTCGAACATTTACCCTCCTATGTTAACTTTATAGACTTTGAAAATAATTAATAATTATTTTTATGCATTCAGTGATTTGATTTTTATGAGAAGGTTTAAAAAACTTAAAGCTCCGGAACAGTAAGTGTATCCCCTGTACAGTATTATCATCAGTAGTCCGGATAACTATATTCTCCGTAATCCACATCGATCTGCATCATAATAATTAAATGCAATAAGGTTGACATGTCAACTAATTTAATTTAGAATTTAGCTATTCTCAATATGTAATAAAAAGACATAGAGGAGAGCAAAATGATAATGAACGAGAAGGAACTTAAGCTCATGATTTTTGATCAGATGCTGGAATTCATCAAGAAAAAATGAAAAAATGGAGAATTCGGGAACATAACTGGAGCAGATATTGCTTCAGCAATTCTTTTTTCCGGAAAGGAGATAACATGCAGAAAGCAAGGATTCCTATTACGAAACTAACGGGAGGTATATACCGTAACACTCTGGAATATACCAATGAAGTTTTTAAGAAATATTCGCTGGGCAGCGGAACTTATCCTTATCTGATGATTCTATATAATAAAGAAGGAATCAGTCAAAATCAGATCAGTAAGGAGCTGGCAGTGGATAAAGCGCTATCCGCAAGAGTCATAAAAAAACTAATTGATTTAGATTATATAAGAAAAGAAACCAATACAAAAGATTCCAGAGCTTATTGTCTTTATTTAACGGACAAAGCAAAAGCCATTATTCCAGCCATGAAAGAAGAATTGGGTATATGGAATGAAATTATGACACAGAACCTTACGGAAGAAGAAAAGGATAATATTACAGATCTTCTAAGCAAGGTTTTGGGGAATATGAAAAAATACAGATTAGAAAATGAGGAAAGTGACTAAATGGATCAGGCAGACGATAAGTTTTATAAGAAAAGAAATATTATTTTATTTAATATTGCATTAATGACCTTTATGGCAACTTTAGACGGCAGTATCGTTAACGTTGCGTTACCTACCATGGCAAAAAAATTGTGCATAAGTACAGAAGCTATTTCATGGGTAGTATCTATCTATTTGCTGGTAATTGCCGGTACCATATTAATTTTCGGCAGACTGGGTGATATTATAGGAAAAACCAAGGTTTTTAACTTTGGTATTATAATATTTACCATAGGCTCCCTTATCTGCGGTATTGCAGGTTCTTTTCCTTTTATGCTCTTCGCAAGAGTTGTACAGGCTATCGGTGCTGCCGGTACCATGTCTGCTAACCAGGGTATTATAACACAGGTATTCCCGCCTCAGGAAAGAGGAAGGGCTCTGGGGATTAACGGTACTTTTGTGGCTCTTGGTTCTTTGGCAGGCCCGCCCATAGGAGGTTTCATTGTAGGTTCTCTGGAGTGGAATTACATCTTTTTAATTAATGTTCCTATCGGCATCATTGTGTATCTCCTTTCATTCCGCCTGCTTCCTAAATCAGTTGAAAATTCGGATGAAAAACTGGATGTTAAAGGTGCATTGCTTTTTGCCATTGCAATCGTATCTCTATTCGGCTCCCTGCTGATAGGTGAAGATTATGGTTATACACATCCATATATCATTGGCGGATTTGTTTTGTTTGTTTTATCATTTGTTACATTTATTATTGTTGAAAATAGGACGGAAGTACCTCTTTTACAGCTAAAGCTGTTTCAGAATAAGCTATTTTCTCTCAGCATATTCTGTGGATTTATATCCTTTATCGCCATCAACAGTTTAACAATTATTCAACCCTTTTACCTTCAAAATACCCTAAAGTTTTCACCCAGTTTTACCGGACTGATCATGATGGTATTTCCGGTAGTGCTGGCTGTAGTGGCTCCTCTAAGCGGAGCATTATCTGATAAGATCGGTTCGGAAATTTTAACCTTTATAGGGTTATCGATAAACAGTGTCGGTTTATTTTTAATGTCCACTTTAACAGAACACACCAGTTTATATATCCTGATTATTTATATTGTTATTATGTCCATTGGAAACGGCTTGTTTCAGTCTCCTAATAATTCCCTGATTTTATCCAATGCTCCAAAGAACATGCTGGGTATTGTAGGCAGTGTAAATGCGCTGGTCAGAAATCTTGGAATGATGACCGGTATTGCAATGGCTATTCTGATTCTCTATGGCAGAATGAGCAATATAATCGGTTATGAGGTTTCGACTTATATTGAAGGCAGGGACGACGCATTTATCTATGGTATGAAAGGTGCTTATATGACAGCCGCAAGTGTTTGTGCGGTTGGTGCTATTTTAACGGCTATTCGTTTAAGTAAAAGGAAAAGTAATATATAATGACTGAAATAGCTGGTGAATACGCTTATTTTAGTACTTTAAATTATCAAACAGGAAATTCAACTTGCGGCAATAATCACGCGCTGGTTTACAAGAGATAAAACTTCTTGGCGAATATCCATTAAAGTTTGGAAACAACCAAAGCTGTGGGTATTTTGTGCATTTATACCGGGTATTCTCATTGCGTTGAGGGCCGTATTTTATTTCATGCTGTTTCCCAATGATTACAGTGGTGGATTTCAGTATTGATTTCAGCCGTTTTTATTCCCATTCAGCTTCCGGAACTTGGCGAAGAAATCGGTTGGCGCGCATACCTCCTGCCAAAGCAGATAGAGCGTTATGGTATGCGGAAGGTTTACTTGTGATAAGTTTCAGTCCGGTTAGTCGATGGACGATATACCGGTATCGAATATAATAGATTGAGAAGTTTGGAAAGCTGAGCATTTCCATAGGGATTTTTTAAACATAATTAATAGAAGATATGTATATTTTCCCAAACCTGTCCATATATTATACAATAATCGAATTTATTATTGGAGGTAGAGTATGGCAGGGAGACCGAAAAAACCGCTGGAAGATAGAATTGCGGAAAAAGAAGCATTAATATCAAGTTTACAGACAAGAATCAAATCCGAGCAAAGCGAGTTAGAAGCCTTGTATAATGAAAAGAAGCTGAAGGATTTGGAAAGCTTGAGTGACCTACTTAATACGTCGGGCTTGAATACCGATGAAATAACGGAGGCGATTGAAGCCTACATATCCCAGAAAAAGTAAGTCTGATAGATGTGCAATGTGAAATATACTTAGCGCATCACATAAAAATGAGCGAAAGCAGTATATCTGCCTTCGCTCATTTTAATATCTACTTGACAAATCGTGGGACTATGTTTTAATCTTAAAGCCGACTAAGAACATAGTATTAATATAGAAAGTAGATAAATAGAATGTTAAACCAATTTTCGAGAACACAATTATTATTAGGCGAAGAGGCGATGAGCAGACTGCAAAACGCCCGGGTTGCCATATTCGGCATCGGAGGAGTCGGAGGTTTTGCGGTGGAAGCCTTGGTTCGAAGCGGCATAAAAAGCTTTGATTTAATTGACGATGACAAGGTTTGTCTTACCAACTTAAACAGACAGCTTATCGCAACTTATAAGACGATAGGAAAATATAAAGTGGATGTGATGAAAGAACGTATATTGGAGATCAACCCTAAGGCGGAGGTAAATGTACATAAGTGTTTTTATCTTCCGGAGAATGCTGGTGATTTCGATTTTACGTCTTATTCGTACGTGATCGACGCAGTGGATACCGTGACGGCTAAGCTTGACCTTGTAGTACGTGCCAATGAGTCGGGAGTTCCGATTATAAGCTGCATGGGAGCGGGGAATAAGCTGGATGCGACGAAATTCGAGGTGGATGACATCTATCATACCTCTATGTGCCCCCTCGCCAAGGTGATGAGGCGGGAATTGAAAAAAAGAGGAATTGGACGGCTGAAGGTAGTCTATTCCAAGGAAAAGCCTACAAGGCCAATAGAGGATATGGCAATCAGTTGCAGAACTCAATGTATCTGCCCTCCCGGAGCGGCGCATAAATGCACGGAAAGGCGGGATATTCCGGGAAGCGTAGCTTTCGTGCCCTCGGTGGCAGGATTGATTCTTGCCGGAGAAGTCATAAAAGATATATGCGGGATGGAAGCGTAGTTAGAATGGCATTATTATTCATATGAAAAACAAACTTTTTACACGTGGCATTGTGCCTGCGGCCTGGAGGTTGCAGGCATTGGAAGGACATGATTATTAATATGGGACAAGGAATAGATATCACGATCGCGCAGCTGGAAGAACTGGAAAAACAGGATTACATGCTGGTTGATGTGAGGGATGAAATATCCTTCGGACATGGATACATACCCGGGGCGATAAATATCGGTATGAGCCGGATAGAGCAGGGAGACTATGAGCTGCCAAAGGATAAAAAGATTATATTGTACTGCGGAAAAGGAATTATCAGCGCGGACGCGGCAGGACTTTTGAATGCGCGCGGCTTTGAAGCATATAACCTGCAAAGCGGCTACGGTGCATGGCTTCTGTCCTCTTTAGAAAAAGAAGCGGACAGAGAAGGTGCAGAGGAAGCCAGATGTGAAGAAATTGAAAAAAGCATTAAAAAGAAATTTCATAAAGCACTTTTTTCCAGATTTGCCAAGGCAATAAACACCTATGAGCTGGTAAAAGAGGGGGATAAAATTGCCGTATGTATATCCGGCGGCAAAGATTCCATGCTCATGGCTAAGCTGTTTCAGGAGCTGAAACGGCATAATAAATTTCCTTTCGAGCTAGTATTTCTTGTAATGGATCCGGGCTATAATGAGACGAACCGTAAAGTGATCGAGAATAACGCCGGATTGTTAAAGGTTCCTATTACTGTTTTTGAAACGAATATTTTTGAATCCGTCTATGAAGTGGAGAAATCCCCCTGTTATCTCTGCGCGAGAATGCGCAGGGGCTATTTGTACAGCAAGGCAAAGGAGCTTGGCTGCAACAAAATCGCTTTGGGGCATCATTACGACGATGTTATCGAGACGATATTGATGGGAATGCTATACGGCGGACAGATACAGACTATGATGCCGAAGCTGCACAGCACTAACTTCGAAGGCATGGAGCTGATACGCCCGATGTATCTCATTCGCGAGGATGACATTAAGCACTGGAGAGATTATAATAATCTGCACTTCATTCAATGCGCCTGCCGCTTCACCGACAATTGCACTACCTGCCGAAGTGACGGAAGTATGGGCTCTAAGCGAATGGAAATCAAGGAGCTGATCAAGCAGCTTAAGAAAGTGAACCCATATGTAGAAGGTAATATTTTTAAAAGCATGGAAAATGTAAACCTAAGCACGATTGTTGCATATAAAGAAAACGGTATTGTTCACAATTTCTTGGATAATTATGATAGAATAGAAGAATAACGGTTACTGTCTCAGGAAAGGAGCTGCCTCATGTCGCAAACGACAAAACGGGCTCTGGAAGCATCACTTAAAAACCTGCTTTTGAAGAAGCCTTTGGATAAAATTACGATTAATGACATTGCCGAGGACTGCGGAATCAACCGCATGACCTTTTACTATCATTTTAAGGATATTTATGACCTTGTGGAGTGGTCCTGCGTGGAAGATGCGACTAAAGCTCTGGAAGGGAAGAGGACCTATGACACTTGGCAGCAGGGTTTTTTGCAGATTTTTGAAGCTGTTTTAGCGAACAAGCCGTTTATCATGAATGTCTATCACTCTGTCAGCAGAGAACAGGTGGAAATTTATTTGTATAAGCTGACCTATGATCTGATG
>JAEWAK010000073.1 GCA_023391695.1 Bacillota bacterium | reverse complement strand
CGGTTCTGGCCCTGCTGGCTATTCTGGCCATAAGAACGGTTCTGGCCCTGCTGGCTATTCTGGCCATAAGGACGGTTCTGGCCCTGCTGGCTATTCTGGCCCTGCTGGCTATTCTGGCCGTATGGACGGTTCTGGCCCTGCTGCTCGCTCTGGGGTCTGTTGGCCGGCCTGTTATTCTGATTATTGAAGGGACGGTTCTGGCTGTTCTGCCCCATCTGTCTTTGATCGCCGGAATTTCCCTGGCCCGGCCTGTTATTCTGTCCGGTAAAACCGCTGCCGGCAGGTCTTTCCTTCTGCGAAACGTCTGATGTGCCATGAGAAGGAACTGCCTGGGAATGAGCCGCACTTTGGGAAGGAGTTGTCTGCCTGCCGCCGCCATCCGGCCTGGATGTAGATTGCCCGGTTACCGGTCTTTCGGCCGGTTTGGTTTTGGGTACGAAATGTTCCCTTACCATGGTAATGGTATTATCGTCAATACTGCTCATATGACTTTTTATATCCACACCTTTTTCATTTAAATAAGTTATGATATCTTTGCTGTGTTTATCCATTTCCTTTGCTAATTCATATATTTTAATTTTTGCCATACTTACTACCTCCACTTTTTACGACTCCATGTATGTGTCCATACATCCGTCTTTGTTGATTGTGTTCAGTTGCTTTTCTACCGTATCAGCCAAGCCTTTGTCTAAGAGAACCAGAGACGCTCTGAATTCTTTTCCGATTGCGTGGCCAAGATTTGTTTTTTCACCAAAAAAGTAAATCGGCACTTTATAGTAAGTACACATATTGGTAAACATTTTTTTCGTATTATTTGATGCATCCTCGGCAACAATGACCAACTTGGCTTTACCCTCTTTGACGGCTTTTTCCGTCAGGAATTCACCGCTTTGTAGAAAACCTGCTTTGGCTGCGATTCCAATATAAGAAAATACTTTTTTTTGAACAATAGGCCTGGGCCCGGTACTATCCTTTTCATAATTCAAGTCCACTCAGCTCCTTTTCTAATTCTTCATAGACTTCACGAGGTATACTCACCTTTAAGGAACGTTCCAGTCCCCGGCTTTTCACGGCTTTCTCCAAACATTCCGTTGATTTGCATATGTATGCTCCTCTGCCGTTTTTTTTGCCGGTAGCGTCGATAATGATATTCTCCTCCGGTGTTTTTATAACTCTGATCATTTCTTTTTTATTTTTCATTTCCCCGCAGCCAATGCATTGCCGCTGGGGAATTTTTTTTACTGCACTCATCTATTCCCATCCATACCCTTCAGCTTGTGATTCACTCTTGATATCTATTTTAAAACCGGTAAGTCTGGCCGCTAATCTGGCGTTCTGGCCTTCCTTGCCTATGGCAAGGGATAACTGATAGTCCGGTACGATTACACGAGCGCTCTTTTCTCCTTCCTCCACATACACGGATACTACTTTGGCAGGACTTAAGGCGTTTTCAATCAGGATTGCCGGGTCATCGCTCCAGTTGATAATGTCTATCTTTTCACCGCGCAATTCATTGACAATGGCATTTACCCTTGCCCCGTTCATACCAACACAGGCACCTACCGGATCTACATCCGGATTGTTGGAATATACGGCCATTTTTGTCCTGGAACCGGCTTCCCTGGAAATACTCTTAATTTCCACCGTGCCATCCTTCACTTCCGTTACCTCTGCTTCAAACAGCCTTTTAACAAGTTCCGGATGTGTTCTGGAAACCGTTATCCTTGGTCCCTTGGTAGTATCCTTTACTTCCAGTACATAAAGCTTAATGCGGTCCGTAGGTCTAAAATGCTCTGTTTTAACCTGTTCATTCTCCGTTAAAACGGCATCCACCTTGCCGAGATTGATACTTACATTATTGCCTACGTAACGCTGCACAATACCGGTTACAACATCTTTTTCTTTACTGTAATACTGGTTAAATAAAACTTTCCGTTCTTCTTCCCTGATTTTTTGTACTACCACCTGCTTTGCTTTCTGGGCGGCAATACGCCCAAAATTCTTTGGAGTTACTTCCACATTAACGATATCGCCGATATCATTCTTCGGATATTTTAATTTTGCTTCCACCACGCTGATCTGCGTTACGGGGTCTACAACGGTTTCAACGATTTCCCGTTCCGCATATACCCCTACGGCACCGGTATCCCGATTTATGTTTACCCTGATATTATCTGCTTTTCCAAAGTGGTTTTTGCAGGCTGCAACCAGGGAATTCTCCATAGCTTCCAATAAAATCTCCTTGCTGATATCTTTTTCTCTTTCAATCTGGTTTAATGCGTCAATTAACTCTTTGTTGTTATTCATTTTCTGCTGATCCTCCTCATTATTGTTCTTGTTCTATCCCTTCAATTAAAAATCAAAAGCCAAACGAATCAGTGCCGTATTTGCACGGGGAATATCGATAATACTTTCATCCTCCAGCCTGATTGTAAATTTCTCTCCATCGTAACCTGCCAGAAAACCTACTATTTCCTTTTGTTTATTGATAGGTTTAAATAACTTGATTTCCACTTCTTTGTTTATGCTTCTGGCAAAATCTTTTTCTTTCTTTAACTGCCTGCCTAAACCGGGCGAACTGACTTCCAGGATATAAGCTTCCGGAATAAAGTCGTGTTCATCCAGCAAATCACTTAATGTCCTGCTGATCACTTCACAATCATCCACAGTGATGCCGCCTTCTTTGTCAATATAGGCACGGAGATACCAGTTGCCGCCTTCTTTCACATATTCCACATCAACAAGTTCAAAATTGTTTTTCTGTATGATCGGTTCTAAAAGTTTTTCTGTTTTCAGTTCATATTCTTCTCTCTTAGTCATTATAACCTCCATGGATTTATCGATTGGATCCGGTCTGCTATCACTTCCTGTGCGGTATACTGCCGCAGGCAGGTGCCTTTGTATCTTTACACAAATACAAAGAGTGGACTTTCGTCCACTCCCATTCATTCTAGTATCATACTTACATTAGGTTATTATAACACCAATATTTTTATATTGCAAGACTTATTTTAAATTTTTCCAATCCTTGGTGAAGTTCCTGGGTTGCCATGAACACAAAACTGCCTTATCTTCTGTGTACAAGCTCCCTGACAATATCGGACCAATCCAGATTGCACTCTGCCATCAATACCATCATATGGTATAAGAAATCTGAGATTTCATATTTTAGTTCTTCTGAGTCCGGGTTTTTGGCGGCAATTATGATTTCGGCAGCTTCTTCCCCGCATTTTTTCAATATTTTGTCGATTCCCTTATCAAACAGGTAATTCGTATAAGATCCTTCTTTCGGATTCTTTTTACGGTCCAGGATCATACCAAAAACCTCATTAAAAACAGTAAGAGGATTGGCATCATCGTATTCTTTTTTAACGAGTTCCGTATAAAAGCAGGATTGGCTTCCGGTATGGCAGGCCGGACCTACCTGCAGAACCTTGGCCAGTATGGTATCCTTATCACAGTCCAGCATTAAAGCTTTCACATACTGGTAATGGCCGGAAGTCTCTCCCTTGGTCCACAGGGTATTCCGGCTTCTGCTGTAATAGGTCATTCTGCCTGTCTCGACGGTTTTCCGGAAAGCTTCCTCATTCATATAGGCGACCATCAGTACTTCATTGGTCTTGTATTCCTGGACTACCACCGGGATCTGCCCATCCTTATTTAAATTAAATTCACTGAAATTAATACTGCTGTCAAAGGTATTTACTTCTATGCTTTGTGCTTTTAAGGACTGTTTGGCTTTAAACAGGTCTTTATTCTTAAAATAATCCGTTGCAATGCCAAGTATCTGCTTTGGTTTCAACAAAGCAGCCATATCATTATCCCTGAGGCTGTCACCAATAATTACGGGCAGGACAGCGGCATCAATGGTTTCAACCAGTTCCTCTGTCAGTTCCACCTGCTTTAATAATAAGGCATATACCCCAAGCTCTTTTAAGGACTCCATAAATTCCCGATTATAGATATCCCTGTAATTGTCCGGTTCAAGAATAATGCTATCCCTGCCGAACCGCTCGGAAGCTTCTTTTAACACCTGCTCCCCGTTTAACAGGGAATGTTTTAATATGACATAGGAAGCACCTGTATATAAGGCTTTTTTTATATCTTCAAAACGTTTTACATTACAGCCGATATAGATTGGAATATCAGTCTGTCTGCTTATTTCTTTGACCGTTCCGAAAAATTCCTCCCTGGAACCTTCCTCCAGGGAATAATTGAACAGGAACAATTCGTCTGCCCCGCCGGTTTCATACAGTACGGCCTCCGATATTACGTTTACCGGTAATTCATTTTCACAATTTATATAAGGTATAATTTTTTTATACAAAGCTTCGCCTCCAAAGATACATTATTCTCAATCAACCGTTCCTTTTGTGGAAAGGACATCCGAAATCCTGGAATCATATCCGGTTGCTTCATCCAAAGCCCTTGCAAACGCCTTAAATGCCGCTTCAATGATATGATGGTTATTCGTCCCGTTAAGCATTTTCATATGCAGATTCATTCCTGCCGAGTAGCTTATGGCATAAAAAAATTCTTTCACCAATTCCGTATCCATATAGCCGACCCTGTCAATAGTCAAGGCTAAATCATAGACGAGAAAAGGCCTGCCGGATAAATCAATTGCACACAGTACCAAAGCATCATCCATGGGCAGAAGGGAGCTGCCATATCTTTTGATTCCTTTTTTATCACCAAGGGCCGCTTTGATTGCCTGGCCTAATACAATCCCCGTATCTTCCACGGTATGATGTGCGTCCACATACAAATCCCCGGTAACGTTTAATTTTAAATCAAAAAAACCATGTCTGGAAAAGCTGCACAGCATATGGTCAAAAAATCCAATTCCCGTATTGATATCCGATACTCCCGTACCGTCCAAATCAAGCTGCAGTACAATGCCTGTTTCATTCGTTTTTCTTTGTATTTCCGTTGTTCTGGCCATTTTCTCCTACCTTTCTTAAGATTCAAATCTTACGGATATGGAATTTGCATGGGCGGTCAATCCTTCTGCCCTGGCAAATTTTATGATATCCGGATAAACCGGCTGCAAAGCTTCCCTGGAATAGGATATAATACTGGATTTTTTGATAAAATCGTCTACGCCAAGGGGCGAAAAGAACTTGGCCGTACCGTTGGTGGGCAGTACATGGTTGGGACCGGCAAAATAGTCTCCCAAAGGTTCGCTGCTGTATTCGCCCAGGAAAATGGCACCGGCATTCTTTATTTTCGTCATGACCATAAAAGGATCCTTTGTTATTATCTCCAGGTGTTCGGAAGCGATTTCATTGGCAGTATCGATTGCTTCTTCCAGGGTTCCCGCCAACAAAATATAACCATAATTGTCCAGAGATTTCTGTATAATTTCCTTTCTGGATAACTGCTCCGTAAATTTATCAACTTCCAGGGATACCTGTTCGGCTACGTCCCTGCTGGTGGTAATTAAAATGGCAGAAGCCAGTTCATCATGTTCTGCCTGGGACAGTAAATCCGCAGCCACGTATCTGGGATTGGCGGTTTCATCCGCAATAACCAGAATTTCACTGGGCCCCGCAATGGAATCTATGCTTACATGCCCATATACCGCTTTTTTTGCCAGGGCAACATATATATTACCGGGGCCTACGATTTTATCTACTTTTTTAATGCTCTCCGTTCCATGTGCCAGGGCTGCTATGGCCTGGGCTCCGCCAACCTTGTAGATTTCCGTAACTCCTGCTTCCCTGGCGGCGACTAAAGTTCCGGCATATATCCTGCCCTCTTTATCCGGGGGCGTTACCATGGCAATTCGTTCCACTCCTGCAACCTTGGCAGGAATGACATTCATTAAGACAGAGGACGGGTAAGCAGCCTTTCCTCCCGGCACATATACGCCGACGGAACCGATTGCCGTTACTTTCTGACCCAATATGATCCCCTTCGGGTCACTGTCAAACCAACTGTACTGTTTCTGTTTGGCATGATAAACTTCTATGTTAGCCGCAGCCTTGCGGATGACTTCCAATACCGACGGATCGATTAAGGAATAGGCTTCCTCCACTTCCGCTTCCGTAACCCGTATGGTTTCCTTATTCAGGTCCGCTTTGTCAAAACGTTTTGTATAGTCAAACAATGCCCGGTCTTTTTTTAACCTTACCTCTTCAATAATCCGGTTTACGGTTTCTGCATAAATTTCATACTGGCTGGGGCTTCTTTTTAATAAATTTTCCAGTATATTTTTCTTCGATTCTGCTTCCAGTTTTATGATTTTCATATCTGCTCCTCCTTCGTATTGGAAAGGACTACCCTTAAAGCTGCAATTAGCTTCGTAATCCTCTCATGCTCCATCTTCATGCTGACCTGGTTTACTACCATTCTTGCAGACAGCTGGCAGATTTCCTCCAACACTTCCAGTCCGTTTTCCTTTAAAGTGGAGCCCGTCTCCACAATATCGACTATGACTTCCGACAGCCCTACGATGGGTGCCAGTTCGATAGAACCGTTTAATTTTATAATTTCTACGGTCTGGTGTTTTTTATTATAAAAATAGTCCTTGGCTATATTAGGATACTTGGTAGCCACCCGGATTAATTCACCGTGCCTTAATAATTCTTTTGCTTCCTTAGGCCCGGCCACACACATCCTGCACTTTCCAAGCCCTAAGTCTATTACTTCGTACAGTTTCCGGCCTTCTTCCAGAATGGTATCCCGCCCCACGACTCCGATATCCGCGGCACCGTATTCGACATAAGTAGGAACATCCGTAGCCTTTGCCAGGAATATTTTAATTTTCTGTTCTTCGTTTGCAAAAATTAGCTTTCTGGAATTCGGGTCCTTCATTTCCTCACAGGAATATCCTATCTGCTCCAATATTTCCAGTGTGTTTTTTGCCAGTCGTCCCTTAGCCAGGGCAAATGTTAAATATCTCATAGAAACCTCCGTCCGATAATTCTACCTCATAAAATCCTGGATTCTTGCCTCCTGTATTTCTCCGCTTTCTGAATGGATTACCTTTATGAGCTGAGCAGTTTCAAAATACAGAATACCCCCGATTCCGCTGCGCTTTGCGTATGCAATATACTCCTCCGGGGTTATGGTATTGTTTATGCATAACAGTTCAATATTCATTTCCTGATTTCTGAAATGACCGGCCAGGGCAATGGCATTCTCTAACAGATCCGGTTTATATAATATCAGGGTATTTTCCGCTTCTGCTTCTATTTCAATCTTTTGTCTGGACAGGGCAAGCATAAGCTGGTCAACCATTATGGCTAACCCGATTGCAGGCGCATTTTTTCCGAACTGTCCCACCAGATTATCATAGCGTCCCCCGTTGGCAATGGTATCACCGGTTCCATAGGTATAGGCCCGGAATATGATTCCGGTGTAATAGTTGTACTTGCTTAACATGCCAAGGTCAAATGTGATATATTTTTCCAGTCCGTAAGCCGTTAAAATGATATATAATTGTTCCAGGCGTACAATTGCCTTTAATGCCCTTGGGTTTTTAGTCAGGCCTTTTGCTTCCGTCAGTTTATCTGCTGTACCGAATAATTCAGGAAGACTTAAGAATACCTTTTTTAATTCCGGGGAAATGTCCTTTTTTGAAATAATTTCTTCCACACCAAACATATTTTTTTTCTCAATGAGGATTCTCAACTGATTCTCTTCCTCTTCATCAAATCCGGCTTCTTCCACTAACCCACGGAAAAAATCAGCTTCCCCGATTTCAACCTGAAACTCCTTAAGGCCTGCCTTTAACAGGCACTCTATGGTCAGTACCAGCATTTCGGCATCCGCATCCGTTGAACCGTCATTGATTAACTCTGCCCCCAGCTGGGTGGATTCTTTTAACTTACCCTGATAACTGCTGTTATTGATAAAGGTACTTCCCATATAACATAAACGGATGGGAAAAGTCTCTTCTTTATAATATTTTGCTGCGCACCTGGCTATGGAAGGTGTAATATCGGGCCTTAAAACCAGGGTATTACCATCCCGGTCAAAAAACTTGTACATGTCTTTTGCTGCCACGGTACCCCGTTCTTTGCTGAATATATCAAAAAATTCAAAAGTTGGTGTCTGTATATCCTTAAATCCATGGAGTTTCATAACATGGTGCAGGCGGTTCTGTAACTGGAGCTTTTTTTCACATTCCGCATTATAGATATCCCGCACACCTTCCGGTGTATGTAATAATTTTTCTATCATAATCTCCTCCAATCTTATAAAGGCAGGCAGGTTCCCTTGTAAGGCAAATCCTTTTTCCGATCGCACTCTTTATTGTGGTAACGTGATAATTCGCTACCATGGTAATGTTGATTAGTTATTATATTACAACCAGATAAGTCTGTCAACTGTTATTACATATGTTATGACGCCATCTGATCCACCATTTAATTTATAATTTTCCCCAAATACTTTTCCCTTACTCTTAAAATCTCCTTTTCCTGTCCTGATAAAGATCGCAATGATGCATTTAGCCGATTCACGCCGAACTGCCAACGGGTGGCAGGGGTCGGGAACCCATGCCACCCGGCACGGCAATTTTTTTAGGTTTGCCGTTTTTAAACCGTTTGATTATTCTTCACTCTATTATATTATGCTTTATCATTTTCTGTTTCCGTTTCCCGCCCTGCGATATCCTTTGCCAGATTCTCAAGGTAATGTATAAAGCAATTATTCTTACATTGAATTTCATTTCCCATATCCAGTTCTTCAAAGCGGAAGCTTTTTCTGCCTCCGTTTTTTGCCCTCTCGAAGAACTCGGCTAAACGTTTATAAGAAAGATAATAATATATATTTTTCTTTGAATAATGAATCAACAGGAAAGCAATCCCTCCCTGTTCTTCAAAATCCTTCATAAAATTCACCTGGTGTTCGTGAACATTCTGGAGCGTAAAGGTATCTGTGGCACATTCCTTGGCATCAAAACAGACCGGTACTCCCTGGACGGCTCCAATATAATCCACCGTGCTTTTTTCTTCAAAATAAGCCAGGGTAATATGCCTATTTTCCTTATCTATGCAGGTTGGCGTTATGGGCGTCGGTATTTTCTGAATCAACGCCAGGTTTTTTTCCCTGTATCTTGTATTGGTTATATTAATTAACTCCTCTAAGGATGAACCTCTAAGGCCTCTGGAATTCCATGACGGCATATGTATTCTCCTTTCAGATCCCGTAGAATAATTTTATCCTTCGTAACTATTTAGTCACTGCGGTTCTTAATGTACCGCTCATTTTGTATTTTATGCTATTTTGTATTTGCTCTTTCCCGACTTAGGGCAGTGTTACAATAATTCATTCTGTACCGTAATGAAATAGTCCGGAAGTTCCGCCGTTAATTCCTTTCCCGACAGATTCTTAAATTCCCCCTCCATCCGGGGAAATACAAGCTGGTAGGAATGTAACAGCTGATGTTTAAGCCGGAGTACTTTCCCTAAATTTAAATTAGTGCTTTTATTCCCATACTTAGAGTCCCCAATAATGGGATGGCCGATGCTGCTTAAATGGGCACGTATCTGGTGGGTCTTGCCGGTAATTAATTTTACCCGCAGCAAAGTAAAGCCGCCGTTATATTTAAGGGGCTGGTATTCTGTCTGAATCGGCTCACATCCCTCCGAAAACTGATCCGTTACGGTTACCCTGTTGGTTTTTTCATCTTTTTTTAAATAACCTGTAATTTTCTCCGGCTCTTTTATTGTTCCTTTTACAATACACAGGTAATATTTATCCAGTGTCCTTTCCCGGAATAATTCGGACATGGTTTGTAAACCAAGGAGCGTTTTGCCTGCTACTACCAGTCCGCTGGTATTGCGGTCCAGCCGGTTGCAGATTCCCGGTTTAAAGGTATTAAGCTCTTCCTTCGCAACCTGTCCGGTAGTAAGAAGATAGGATATGATATGTTCCACCAGGGATATGTCCTCTTTGGCCGCTTTTTGTGATAATAAACCGGCCGGTTTGTTTACTACTAAAATATTGGAGTCCTCATAAATTACGGTAAATTTATATTCTACAGTCGTAGACTGATATGCCTCACTGAAATTTTCAATGGTATCCTCGGATAAAAAGAGTTTTATTTCATCTTTTAAACAGGTTTTTTCGGAACCGTCCGCTTTTTTCCCGTTTAAGGTAATGTTTTTCTTCCGAAGCATTTTGTAGATAAAACTTTTCGGTGCTTTATTCAACTGCTTCATAAGAAGCTTATCCAGACGCTGCCCTGCTTCATTCTTTTCAACTATAATGATTCTCATGTTCACACCCTTTGCATACCACTTGAAATCCTATCGAATTTTCCTCTTGTTTGAATCGTTACAAAAATCTTTCCTTTACTCAAAAAGTTCTTCAAAGGTTTCAATATAATAATCCGCCAGTTCCTGTTTCTTTTTCGTATCCTCCAGGGAATAGGAATCATACACCGCACATACTCTCATACCGGCATTTTTACCTGCCATAACTCCCTGGATCACATCCTCAAAAACCAGACAGGATTTTGGATTTACATTGAGATCCCTGGCAACCAGGTGATAGATATCCGGTGATGGTTTTCCCTTTTCTACCTCGCAGGAGGTCCGTATGGACTCAAAATACTCCGCTACCTTAAGTTTGCTTATGACTAAATCAACCAATTCCCTGGAATTACTGGTGGCAATCCCTGCCATTATCCGGTTTTCTTTTAAAAAGCGGAGTAAGTCCAAGGCCCCGTCCTTAAGGGGCACATCATTCATATATTTATCCCAGGCCATCTGGTTCCATTCCTCTTTTATCTCTTCCAGAGACGCACTTAACTGAAACCGTTCCTTAAAATAAACTGCCGTTTCGGAAAAACTCATTCCTTCAATTTCCCCCTGGAGATTTTCCGGAAATTCAATTCCGTATTTATTTAAAAATTCTATATCAATATCTCTCCACATCCACATGGAATCTACTAAAGTTCCGTCTAAATCAAAGATTACCGCCTTAATATCTTTAAACATTAAATTCATATTTACACCCATTGCATATCGCAAGCAAGCTTGCGATACCGCCTTAACAAAAATGCGAAACTAGTTTCGCAGGTTGAAAGAAACAATTCGCGGCACCCTTTCTATATTTAATATTTTCTTTCAACCTTCACAACATGATGCCGCTTCTGCGGCATCACAAATAATGGTGGAAGAAGCTTGGAATAGCACCTCTGTGCTCATTTCTAGGTTCTTCTTAACATGAATTATGTTTTATAATTCACTTTTTGTGAAGATGCTTTTTCTTCACATTTTTCCTTTTAATTTATTCAATTCTTCCTCCGTCAGCTTTCTGTAGCTGCCGGGTGCCAGAGTCTTATCCAGCTGCAATTCACCCATACTCAGCCTTTTCAGGTACAGAACTTCTTTTCCGACCGCTTCGAACATTCTCTTTACCTGATGGAATTTCCCTTCAAAAACAGTCACTTCAATTTCTGATTCCTTTCCCGCTTTCACTATTGTCAGGCGGGCCGGCAGAGTTATTAAATCCTCTTCCAGTTTAATTCCGGTTTCAAATATTTTAATATCTTCTTCGGTGACCCTGCCTTTAACCCGGGCATAATATACTTTAGCCACATGTTTTTTCGGCGAGAGCAGCCGGTGGGCAAGGTCTCCGTCATTGCTTATCAGTAATAACCCTTCCGTGTCTTTATCCAGCCTGCCTACAGGGAATAAATCTTTCCTTTTACCGGTTTCAATTAATTCTACAACTGTCTTGCAGTGATTGTCGGCAGTCGCTGAAACAACACCGGCAGGTTTATTTAACATATAATATTCTAAAGACTCATATTCAAGCTTCTGGTTATCAAAACAGACTTCGGAATTTACGTTATCCAGTTTTAAATCCGGTTCTTTTATGACTTTACCGTCTACCTTGACCCGGCCTTTCCTGATATATCCTTTTACTTCACTTCTGGTACCAATCCCCATATCTGCAAGATATTTATCCAAACGTACCGGAGTACCCATATTGATTTTCCTTTCCGGTCGGATTACATCCATCTCCAACCCGGCAGATATTTATTCTTTAATACGCCATCAGACAGCTTTCCCCAGCCTAAAGGGTATCCGTCAACACATACCAGGTTCCAGCCTTCCCGGTAATCCCCTTCCAGATGGATCGTTTCGCACTTTAAATATTTTACCGTATCCGGGTCATCCGCAGACAGATTGATAAGCTGATTGTAATCCCTGCTTTCCAGGGCACAGGCCAGGGCCTGGCTTGGTTCAAACCTGTTTTTCTTCATTTCACCCAGGAAAAGCCCCTGACGCAGAATACGCAGTCCCTTAAGGTTTGGTATGTCTTTGGGCAGCAGGTAAAGCTTGTCCTCCCTGACATGAATCCTTTTAATCTCGCCGGAAAGTCCGATTTTACCCATAAATTCCAGCGCTTCGCCGGAAAGAACGACTTTTTCTTTCGTTTCATCATAAGAAATCTGTCCGTTTGCAGCCGGTGATTTTTCCAGAAGGGTTATAAAATGGCCTTCCCCTGGAATGCGGTGGGGCCACAAACGGATACAATTTTTCAATTCCTCCGGACCGTTCACCCATTCCGGCCTTCCGGGTGCAAATCCTTCATAGGATACTTTCTCCGTATCCATTCCTTTAAGAGGGTCCACAACATGAAATTCGGGGTATTGTTCCAGTAAAAAACGAATCGTTCCTTCATTCTCCTCGGGTGAGAAAGTACAGGTGGAATACAACATACTGCCGCCGGGTTTTAACATTTTGGCAGCACTCAGAATTATTTCTTTCTGCAGTTTATTGTAATATTCCACTCCGTACTGTTCCCAGTTCTTCATAATGGATGGACTCTTACGGAACATCCCTTCCCCGGAACAGGGCGCGTCTACTAGAATCTTATCAAAATAACCTTCAAAATAATTTACCAATTTCGATGGAGCTTCACTTACCACAATTGCATTTTTTACCCCAAATAGCTCTATATTCTTAAGCAGGGCTTTTGCCCTGGAATTGCTGATGTCATTGGCAATTAATACCCCTTCCCCCTTTAACCTGGCCGCCAGTTCCGTACTTTTCCCTCCGGGTGCGGCACATAAATCCAGGACCTTATCCCCCGGCTTGACCGGAAGAAGACTGGCAGGAGTCATTGCACTGGGTTCCTGTATATAATATAAACCGGCATAATAACAGGGATGTCTGGCCGGCTGGTCTTTTCCATCATAATAATAACCGTTTTCAATCCATGGAATTCTTTTGATTTCATAAGGACATATTTTTTCAAATTCTTCTGGTGTTAATTTTAAAGTATTGACTCTTAGTCCACTGTAATGTTTCCGGTCAAAACAACTAACATATTCCTCATATTCCTCTCCTAATAACTCCCTCATCCGGTCCTCAAAAAGCTTTGGTAATGTCATTGATTTCTCCTTAAACTGTTCTTTCCTCACCGGAGGCTCTGTGCCCGGTATCCTTCCGATATAATATCCAATTCTTTATTAAAACGTTCGAGCTGCTCCAAATCCCCGGATTCATAAATCTGGAAAAATTCGTCCTGTATCTTGATCACTTCACGTTTGTTGGCAACTTTATATAAGTTTTGGATGTTGTTCAGTATATCCGCTACCATGTTGGCCTTAATTTTAAAGGAATTCTGGGCATCCATAATTTCGTCCCGTACCGACGACATCTCCTGGTCCAGAATAATAATGGCGTCCGCGGCTTTGGTCAGCCTGTCCCGGATGTGCTCCGGCATATTCTGCTTATATTTATACTGCAGGGAATGTTCAATGGTAGACCAGAAATTCATGGCCAGGGTACGTATTTGTATTTCAACCTGTAATTCCTTCGTACCCTTTAAGGTCTGAACCGTGTAATATATGATCAAATGATAGCTTCTATACCCGCTTGGTTTCATGTTGGTGATATAGTCTTTTTCACTTTTAATGCGCATATCCGTTCTTTTTTTTATGATTTCCACAACTTTCTGGATATCCTCCACAAACTGGCATATAATCCGGATACCGGCTATATCTTCTACTTTTTCCTCCATATCTTCCAGGGCAATCTGCTTTTTCTGGGCTTTCTCCAGAATACTCGATATTGTCTTAACCCGGCCGTTAACCTGTTCTATCGGTGAATAATCCCCCATTTTCCGACATTCATCAATTATATGATTAAATTTTACAACCAATTCATCGACGGCTAAAAAATAGGGATCCAGTATTTCCCTCCACAATTGTATTTCCATTTATATCCTCACTCCTTATCCCCCAAAAATCAATTCATACTATTATAACATAAACCTGTGTATTTGTGGAAAATTTTTTCCTGAAAAGCTGTCTGCTTTAGTTCGTTTACAAAAAGGTTACCAGGAAGCCATAAGGCTGAATAGTAACCTGCTTTTAACGTATTGAGTCCAGATAACGCAATATCCAGTAAGGATTCACACTCAGCTCACCAAAATCCGTCTCAACGTAGATCCCCACATGAAGATGTACGTCAAATTTACCAATCGTCCCTTCCGTACCATATCCGCTGTCTCCCATATAGCCTAAAAAATCTCCTGCCTTTACGGTATCCCCAATTTGCAAATCCGGTGCGTAGGAATATAGATGTGCATAATAATAATATGCTCCGCATATACCGCGGATTCCGATCCGGTATCCACCCTGTTCCAACCAGCCCATTTTTTCGACGGTTCCATCCGTCATACTGATAACCGGATATTCCCCCCTTATATTTTCCCCGGACATCAGATCCGTTCCCTCATGGCGCCTGTTTCCGCCGTAACTGCGGTAGGAATTCCAGGTGTCAATAAAGGTTATGTTAAGCTTCCCGTCGGATTTAGGTCCCACCGGAAAACATTTGATATCTTCCAGTATTGCGTTATAATACTTTTTTAATTCCAGGAAGCTTTTATTATAAGATAACTTATCAATCAGGTAATTCATATTCCGTTTGCCGATGGATTTACTTTTATTTAAATCATAGCCGTTTAATAACATGGAAAGGGTAATATAATCAGCCTCGCCATAAACTTGTCTGCTGCTCCCTTTCACCTCCTCCTTACCTTTTTCTTCCGCAATGATTTTGTTCTTTATGTCTTTTATGGTTTTTACGGGCAATAACATTTCTCGGAAAGAATCATAATCAATCCCTGCGGCTTTGACCTGTTCTGCCACAATATTCAACTCGATCCGGTTTAAGGTAACACCTGCTATAATTACTGTTATGACCAGTAAAATAATATAAAACTGAAACTGTCTCCCCATTGAGTTACCGGCATTATGATACTGCCTGTACGGGGTTTTGCTGTTTCTGTTGTGAAAAGGGTTTTTATCATATTGTATTCTATGTAGTCTCTTCTGCTGCTTTGCACCTCTTCTTTGATAATACATTCCAGCTCCCATCTGTGCGCCCTGGCGCACGTACAAATCAGGTTGTTCCCATTGCATATCCGAAACCGGTGTTTCGGATACTGCCTAACATAAGACATTCGCATATCGCAAGCTGGCTTGCGATACTGCCCAAATAAGAAGTGTGAAATGTCTTTTCGCGAGACTGTTCACACGATTCTCCAATCTAAAAGTTTGGCACGTCCTTATTATTATATGATTGAAGTATAGTAACTATTCTGTACCCCGGGAAAAGAGCGTAAAAAACACACGCCGTGACTGAACCCACGAATTATAAAGATATGTAAAAGACCGGTTAAAACAATAAATTTCACCATAAAAAAAGGACCTGCCGGCTATCAGTCCAAAGGGCAGATCCTTTTCATTATTCTATTTTAATTCACTTTCTCCGCCAAATATAAATTCATGCAGTATGGATACGTTCTCCTGTATATTCGGTATCAGTACGGACATTTTGCGGACATAACCTTCATCAAAAGTATGGTCCGCGGGAATACGGAGATTTTGGATCTCCGATACGCCAAGGGACAAGGCCGTCCTTAAATACGTATCAAAATCAGCTTTCTTAATGTCTGTTGTAATCATTGGCAGAATTTCATTCAGTAACAGTACCAGTTCCGGCAGGCTTTTTGATTTGTACTGGTCAAATATGGCGTTTAACACAACCCGCTGCCTTGAAGTCCGTCCAAAATCATTGATCTGGTTATCCCCAGTGGCTACATAACGGACCCTGCAATACCCTAATGCCTGGTTACCGTTTAAAACCTGGGAGCCTTCCACCACATTCCGGTATTCCGGTTTGGAAATATAATTGGTGGTATTTAAATAACGGGCTTCCGCTCCGGTCAATGTAATCCGTACCCCTCCCAGTTTGTTTATGACATTCTCAAAGTCATCAAATCCGACTAATACATAGCCGTCCAGCTTAACATCAAAATTTAATTCAATGGTTTCATATAGTAATGGTATTCCGCCGGCTTCATAAGCCGCATTTAATTTATTATCCTTATTACCCGGTATCTGAACCAGCGTATCCCGCATTAATGAAGTTAATTTAAATGATTTATCTCTGGTATTCATGGTAGCAATCATCATGATATCCGTCCGTCCCCGGCCGCTGCCGGAATCGATTGCCTCTTCTCCCAAAAGCAGTATGTTGGTTATGCCTTCTTCGATTCTGGCCCCGTCCTCCACTGTACCTGTGCCCCACTGTACCTGTGTATCTGCGGTTTGCTCCGGAATTTCAGCCGTATTGTAGGCAACATCATCTTCTACCTCCTGGGTGGCAGCATCCATGCCGTCATCATAATTCATCTTACCGTAAGCATAGTCCGTAGCAGACTGCCACAGAAAATTTCTCCCTAAAGGTGTTAAAAATAAGAATATACCTACACAAAGAATTATTCCAAAGCTAATCAAAGCTACTTTAGCTTTCCTCGGAAACCCTCCTTTATGGTTATCCGGGTCCGTTATATTCTCCATATCCATCTCATTGCAGACTTGTCTGCCCAATGACTCATTAAGGCTGTCCAATAATTCATCTTCACTGTTAATAACAATTTCTTCCTCTGCCGGTTCCTCTTTTACCAACTCATCTACCCATTGTGAAAAATCAAACTTTTCTCCGGATACTTTCTCTTCTGTCTCTTTATCACCGGTAGTATCCTTTAACTCCCCTGTATTATCTAATTCCTGCTTTTTCATATCTGACTCCTGTGTCTACTTTTCGTTCCAAATACTGGTATCAAATATTATAGCATGGATACTTAAGAATGTAAAATTCTTTTTAAACAATTGTAAATTTAGTGATTGCTATTCAGGAAAGTTTACATTTAAAGCTGTTTAACGGCAGCAAAAAAACTCCATAACAAATTTAAAGTGGTTTTATATCACCTTAACTTCCTTATGGAGTGTCTTTTTATTATATATTAAATTTTTGTTTAACGGATTACACCGCCTTCCCCGTCAAAGGTAATATCAAAGGAAATATCCTCCATATGCCGGTAAAATTCAGACCGTTTTGATTCCTCATCCGGCAGATAAGCAGAGGCATTATCGGACTTCACCGGCAATAACCGGATATCTGCCTCACTCTGCTCATTTAAGGTTACCTTTAATACGGCAGTCTGTTTAATGGAATTATAAAACATAAAATTACCCAGGCTGTATATAACAGGTTTACCGTTATAGTATTCAATTCCCTGCAAAACATGGGGATGACTGCCTACCACCAGATCTGCCCCAGCATCTATGTACTGTTTTGCCAGACTTCGCTGGTAACTTTCCGGGGTTTCGTGCCTTTCAATACCCCAGTGAACATACACGATAACATAATCGCTTTCCTGTTCTGCTGTTTTTATGTCTTCAATTAATAATGCCGGGTCATAAGTGGTCAACATGCCGGGCTTGTCAGCACCCGCATTCCAGCCCGTCTCCGGTATAACCCTGGAGGCCCCCAGATAAGCTATTTTTTTATCCTTAATGTCGACATATTTAATCTCTCTGGCTTCCGTGATATTATGACCGGCACCCACATACTGAATTCCGGCATTTTTTAATGTGTCAAAAGAATCCGTCAACCCTTCGATGCCAAAATCCATGGAGTGGTTATTGGCCAGGGAAACCATATCTACCTGCATATCGTTAAAAATCTGCACGTTTTTCGGATCTACCCGGAATGTAAACTGCTTATCCCTGGCAGGGGTTCCACCGCCAGTAAAAGCAAATTCCTGGTTTACCATGGCAATATCGGCACCTGTAAATTCCTTTTGTAAATCTTCCGATAAAATACCATCAATACCGTTCTGGTTATACTTATTTAGAATATAATCAGATAAGTAAATATCTCCGGTAAAAAGCAGCACAATATCTTCCCATGGCCCGGTATCCTCCTGGGTATTATCAGCCGGTAAGGAGGGACTGGCAGAGTCAGAATCCGCCTCTTTTGTAGAAGCTTCTTCCAAACCTGCCCCCCCAGCTCCACTCCCGCTTCCCTTGGCAGTATTTCCCTGGTCATTGGTACTTTGTGGTCCGTTATTTGCCTGTTCTTCGGTTCTGTCCGAATATCGGTTTAATTCAACACGTACCACAACGCCTAATAAGGCAAAGGTGAAGATGATGAACGCCAATAATCGGTACATTGTCTTTTTTCTCATTGTTATTTCAATCCTTCAATTACCTTTTCCAGGTATTTATAAACCCGTATCGCAGATGATATGCTTAGACATTCCTTTGGCGTGTGGATATCTTTCATATCCGGCCCTAAGGATACGATATCGATGGCGGGAATTTTTTCCGCAAAGAAACTGCACTCCAAGCCGGCATGGATAGCTTCCAATTTCGGCTCATAACCGTACTGTTCTTTAAAAACCCTGACTAAATATTCCCTTAAGGGGGATTCCTTCTTATATTCCCAGGCAGGATACTGCGCCCTGACATAGAACTCCCCGCCTAAAAACTGTGCCATATAACCCAAGCAGCTGCTCAGATATTGCTTATAGCTGTTCACCGAACTACGCACAGAAAAACAGATGGATGCTTTCTCTTCTTCAAGCCGGAATATGCCTAAATTAACCGAACTTTCAACAAGTCCCGGAATATCCGCACTCATCACCTGAACGCCATTGGGTGTATTTATAAGCAGGAACAAAACTTTTTCATAAGAAGTCGGGTGGAGGCAGTTAAACTTCCCTTCCCCTAATCGATTCATATGAATTTCCAGATTCGGCTCGCTGGATATTAATTCATTTTTATATTTTTTCGCCAATTCCTCAAAGCCTTTCGCAAATTCATCCACATCCTCGGGCTGTATTAACAGATCTGCATTGGAATCCCTGGGGATGGCATTGTCCTTAAGACCGCCCATCATGTCAATCAGGCCGAAACTCACATAATCTCTCAGCTCAAATAACAGCCTTGCCATAAGCTTTGTTGCATTGGTGCGGTTCTTATGGATTTCCGCTCCGGAATGCCCGCCCTGTAAATCACTGATGGTAATATTGATCTTAATTCCTTTGTCCGAAACCCGCTTAACGGGCAGTTCACAGGTACTGGTAAGTCCCCCGGCTGAGCTGGTCCATAAAGATCCTTCATTTTCCGAATCCGCATTAATCAAGTATTTGCCTTTTAAAATAGATACATCCAGTCCAATGGCACCTTCCATGCCAATCTCTTCATCCGTGGTAAAAACCGCTTCCAGTCTTGGATGTCCCAAACTGGTGTCATCCAGCAAAGCAAGGGAATAAGCCAGTGCGATCCCATTGTCCCCTCCCAGAGTAGTACGGTCGGCATGGATAAAATCACCATCCACATATAATTCAATGCCTTCCGCAAGAAAATCATGGGTGCAGTCATTGGTTTTTTCGCAGACCATATCCATATGTCCCTGTATGATAATGGCCGGTGAATTCTCATATCCCGACGTAGCTTCTTTGATTATGACCACATTCTCATATTCATCCTGCACGTATTCAAGTCCGCGGCTTTTCGCAAATTCAACCAGATAATTGCTAATGGCCGTATTATTTTTGGATCCTCTTGGTACTGCCGATATTTCACTGAAAAAACGAAATACTTTCTTATAATCCATTTCCAATAATTGTTGATTCATTGTAAACTCCCATCTGTGCGCTTTAGCGCATGTACTAATCAGGATGTTGAAAAAACTGCTTTTGGTTTTTCAACTTACTCCCATCTGTGCGCTTGGGCGCACATACTAATCAGGATGTTGAAAAAACCGCTTTTGGTTTTTCAACTTACTCCCATCTGTGCGCTTTAGCGCACATACTAATCAGGATGTTGAAAAAACCGCTTTTGGTTTTTCAACTTACTCCCATCTGTGCGCTTTAGCGCACGTACTAATCAGGTAATTAATTCTTAAAACTGTGGATCGGAGCGGGTATTCTTCCTCCCCGGTTGATAAATGCATCACAGCTGAAGGGATTTACCGGCATAACCGGTGCATAACCTAATAAACCTCCAAATTCCACCATATCTCCGACTTTTTTGCCAATGACAGGTATTAAACGGACTGCCGTAGTTTTCTGGTTTATCATGCCTATTGCCATTTCATCGGCAATAATACCGGATATGGTGGTAGCTTTCGTGTCACCCGGAATTGCGATCATATCCAGTCCTACGGAACATACACAGGTCATGGCTTCCAGTTTTTCTAAGGTAAGTGCTCCGGCCTGGACCGCATTGATCATGCCCTGGTCTTCACTGACCGGAATAAAAGCACCGCTTAACCCTCCCACATAAGAGGAGGCCATTACCCCGCCCTTCTTTACCTGGTCATTTAAAAGTGCCAGGGCAGCTGTCGTCCCCGGTGCACCGGCATGTTCCAGTCCGATTTCCTGAAAAATCTCAGCGACGCTGTCTCCCACGGCAGGTGTAGGCGCCAGGGATAAATCAATGATTCCAAAGGGTATGTTTAATCTTCTGGAAGCTTCCTGCGCTACCAACTGGCCTACTCTGGTTATCTTAAACGCAGTCGTTTTAATGGTTTCACACAGGGTGCCAAAATCAGCTCCCCTGACATGCTGCAATGCTGTTTTTACAACACCCGGGCCGCTGACCCCGACATTGATAACGGAATCTCCTTCCGTAATACCATGGAAAGCTCCGGCCATAAAGGGATTATCGTCCGGCGCATTGCAAAATACAACCAGCTTGGCACAGCCAAGGGAATCTTTTTCTTTCGTTAGTCCCGCAGTCTGTAAAATTATTTCACCCAATAATTTTACCGCGTCCATATCAATACCTGTCTTTGTGGAACCTACGTTGATCGAACTGCACACCCTTTCCGTAATGGCCAGGGCCTGGGGAACGGATTTGATCAAATTCTCATCGCTGATGGTCATGCCCTTGGAAACCAGGGCGGAATAACCCCCGATAAAATTAACCCCCACGGTTTTGGCCGCTTGATCCAGAGTCTGTGCAATGGTCACGTAATCCTCCGGGGACTTACAGGCGGCTGCTCCTACTAAAGATATAGGTGTAACCGATATTCTTTTATTGACAATGGGAATTCCGTACTCCCGCTCGATCGCCTTGCCGGTGGCTACCAAATCTCTTGCCACGGTGGTGATTTTATCATATATTTTTCTGTTGACTTCCTTTAAATTATTATCCGCACAATCTAACAGGCTTATACCTAAGGTTATGGTTCTGACATCCAGGTTTTCCTGTTCTATCATTTTGTTGGTTTCAATTACTTCCTGTATGTTTATCATTGTATTAATTACCTATGCCTTTCACTTGTCATGGGCTTGGCCAGCCGTTATATTATTTATTATAAACGGTGCATTTTATTAAATATATCCTCATGCTGTGCTTTAATTATAACCCCGATTTCTTCCCCGACCTGTTCCAATTCCGAAGCAAGGTCTTCAAAGTTCTTTGGTGCATCATTGGCATCCACTACCATCATCATATTAAAGTACCCCTGTACAATGGTTTGGGAAATATCCAGAATGTTTACCCTGTTATTAGCCAGATACGTACATACCTTGGCGATAATTCCCACACTGTCTTTACCAACAACGGTTATAATTGTTTTTTTCATATTTAAGTCCTCCAATTGGTTATATTTAATTTAAATGGTTGACAGCATTTCAGATACCATATCCCTTTTTGCCACACTTAATATGGTTCCTGAAGTACGGTCGTCAATACACTGGCTTAATTCCACCCTGACTGTCTCATAGGCCAACTCTTCGTAGTTATTTTCCTGGCTTAAATGGGCCAGAGTTATATACTTTAATTTTTCATGAAGAAGCCTGCAGATTAACCTGGCAGAATTTTCATTGGACAGATGGCCTCTGTCCCCTAAGATCCTCTGCTTTAAATAATAAGGATAACCGCCTACCATAAGCATATTTACATCATGGTTTGCTTCCAGTAAAAGAATTTCGGAACCGGTTAATTTTGATATGATATAATCATCGTATTTGCCTAAATCCGTTGCCATTCCGATTTTATGCCCGTCTGCCTGAAACGTATAGCAGACCGGATTGGAGGCATCATGGGAAGTTGAAAAAGGCTCCACCGTAATGTCGTTAATCTGAAATGCCTTATCCGGCAACACATAATGCAGTAATTCTTCCGGAATACGTCCGATACTGCTGATTCTAAGTATGGAATTGATGGTTTCCGCAGTACCGTAGATAGGGGTATGGTACCGTCTTGCAAGTACTCCCAGGCCTTGGATATGATCCGCATGTTCATGGGTAATCAGGATACCTTGTATATCTTCCGGTGAGACCTCTATGCAGTTTAAACCATTTTCTATCTTTTTACCGCTGAGTCCTGCATCCACTAAAAGCTTGGTGCATTCACTGCCTACAAAGGTACAATTCCCACTGCTGCCGCTTGCTATACTGCATAATTTCATAAGTTACTCCTTTGACCTGTTTTTCACCTTTTTTCATGTCTTCATCATGAAAAAGTATCCCCTATTCCGGGGGGTTTGTCAACAATATAATTAATTCTTCCAATACAATTCAATAATATCCTTCTCCTGTAAAGGCATGGTAAAATCAGCTTTTTCTCCGTTCAATGTAACTACCAGTTCGGATCCTCCGACCTTTTTAAGATCAAAAGGATAGAAATCAAAGATATCAACAAAAATATATTTACTTTTACCTGACAGTTTTACAGGTTCCTTATTAATGATTACATATAAATCTTTATTTTCACCATTAACGGATTCTGATAATTTCTGGTTCCGGGTATTCCCCGGTTTTATTTTTTCGTAAACATCAGCTGTTTTCAGAGAAATGCCGGCTTCTTCTGCGTAGGCATATTCTTCTTCGTATGTATCTTCTTCGTAAACATCTTCTTCTGCGTAAGCATCCTCTTCTTCGTAAGCATCTTCTTCCGCATAACCATACTCAGCTTCTGCTCCATATCCGTTTTTCTTGGACACGCTGCCCTTTAATTCACATTGGATAGTAAAATTCTCATAAACTTTTTCATCCATTTTGGCCGGCATATTATTTACGTATATGGTGCCCTTAAATTCAATGTCCATAAATTCCAGTACCTGTTCAAGGGTATAATAATTGAGGATCTGGATTTCCTCCCCATCCTGTATATTATAGAATTCGGATACCAGCCTGGAGTCAGCCATAGCAAATTTAGGACATATAATACTTTGGCCGTTGACAATGAACGAAATGGTTCCGTTGTATTCAGGCAGCTGTCTTACTTCAAAAACAGCATCTTCCCCTACGGTGGATTCAATTATCTCAATTTTATCATTCTGTGCGATACTATGGCTGAGCCCCACCAGTTCCCCGTTTAATTTAACAACAGCAGCCTCCCCGAGTTCCCCCCGGACTAACCGCTTATTGCCGTTTAAGGTGTAATTAATTGCCTTTCCTCTTCTCGGAAACAGCTTTTCATTGGGGAAACCTACCTGAATGGCCGCATCCACTATGGTCAGTTTATTATTATCATACAATTTTACCCGTTCACCGTTTACATTGACAAAGATAAAATTATTGGTCTGGTCATAAAAATTCAGGCATATGCCGATGGGTGTAACCAGTAAAGGATCCTTCTTAATATTTTCCTGCAAAAAGGTAACCTCTCCTAACACTTCTTCACCACGCAGGGCGACACGGTCTTTTGCCAGATTTAAATATTCGGCCAGGCTGGTTACGAATCCCGGTATTTTACCCCCTCCGCCAACCACAAAAACGGCACTAACGGATTTTCCCCCATTTAATTCGATTATTTTTTCCGCCACACTTTGTGTTATTTTATGTACAGCCTCAGAAACTGCTTCAATTATTTCCTCCGTAGTGACTTTATGGCTGATCCCCATAATATCCTTATAGGTAACTTTCTTCTTTTTTAAACATGCCAGTTTCATGACTTCCGCAGTTTTAAATTCCACCAGGTATTTCTGTACTATGGCTTCGGTTATTTCATCCCCAGCAGAAGGAATCATGCCGTAAGCGATTATACTTCCGTCTTTTGTAATGGAAATATCCGAAGTTCCGGCACCGACATCAATCATTGCTATATTTAACAGCCTGAACTTTTCAGGGATTGCTACATTAATGGCAGCAATAGGCTCCAAGGTCAGATTGGCAACCTGAAGACCGGCCCGTTCTACAGCTGTGTACAGGCCGTCAATCACTTCATCCGGCAGAAAGGTAGCCAGCAATTCAGTGCCGATTTTATTTGCCTTATGTCCTTCCAGCTTAACCATGGTATAGCCGTTTAAATAATACCGGATAACGGAATAGCCCACACAATAAAAGTTAATCTTATCTTCTTTTACTTCTTCCCTGAGGGTGTCATAAGCCTTTTCCACCCCGATCAGCTCCAGGGAATGGATATGTTCTTCACTTAAGCTTGTTTCACTCGGGAATTCATATTCCGCATTTACCGTAACTGTTTTAAGTACCCGCCCGGCTGCTGCAATACATACGTCGGTAAGCTGTCTTCCAATCTGTGCCTCTAATTCTCTCTTCACTTCCTGAATCGTCTCGGATACTTTCAGAATATCATGTATCTGACCGTCCATCATGGCACGAGTCTCATGTTCCCTGACACATTGGGCGACCACGATAAAATTATGATTATTTTCTTTGTAGCCTACCGTTCCAACAATACTTCTGGTTCCGATGTCCAATCCAAATACCAAATGCTCCGGATATCTTTTGTTTTCCATAACAAAATCCCCCACAACGTATGTCTAAAATATTAGCAATGAACCTGTCACCGCACTATGACAGTTCATGATCTTGTTGTTCCGGAAATTGCAGGCAAGCCTGCAATTCCTCGTTCCGCTTTCATTATATCATGAACGAAAAGCTTGTTCATGATCTGGTTGCTCCAGTCGGAATTTGCAAGTCCACTTGCAATTCCTCGTTCCGCTTTCATTATATTATAACTTTATTTATTTCTCCAGTAAAACTTCAATTTGCTCCATTATTTTTTCCCTGGTGCAATCATTGATTAAAATATGAGTGCTGGCTTTGCGGTATTCCTCATCGCTGATCTGATTCCGGAATATCCGGTCTATTTTTTCTTCTTCATAGTTTCTCGCCTGCTTAAGCCGGTCTCTCCGGATCGCTTCCGGAGCAGATACATACCAAATTGCATCGCAGAAATCTTTCAGTTCGGCCTGAATGGGCAATGCGGTTTCCACACAGATCAATTTTTTTCTTTCCCGTCTTTTCTCTTCGATTACTTTTTTTACATAATCTATGACATAGGGATGGGTAAATGAATTTAATTTTAAAAGTTTCTCCTCATCCTGGTATACGATATTTCCCAGCGCCCCCCGGTTTATTTCACCGGAAGGTCCTAAAATATCCTGCCCGAAAAATTCTACGATCAGCTGATACGATATATTTCCTTTTTCCATAAGCATATGGGCTATCTGATCCATATTGATAAGAAAGGCATTATAATCCTGTTCCATAATCTCTGCTATCAGGGATTTACCGCTGCCGACTCCGCCTGTTATACCAATTACTTTCATAATTTACACCCATTGCATACCGCAGACAATTCTGCGGTACTGCCCTAAATAAAAATGGTTGAAAGAATCTGTATGTGGCATTCCTTTTCTTTATTATATTTTCTTTCAACCTTCCGTTTCCTGAAAGGATATTTACTTGGCTTCGTACCAGTTCATGCCTGTTTTTACGTCAACCTCCAACGGAATACTCATACTGGCCGCTTTCTGCATCTCTTCATTTAAAATGGCACTTACCTCCTCCATCTCATCCTTATGTGCTTCAATTAATAATTCGTCATGTACCTGAAGTATGAGTCTGGAACGGAGTTTTAAATCCTTTAACCGGTCATTTACCCGGATCATGGCTATTTTAATGATATCGGCTGCCGTACCCTGGATGGGTGAATTCATGGCAACTCTTTCCCCGAAGGAACGCTGCATGAAGTTTGAGGAATGTAATTCCGGTATGGGCCTTCTCCTGCCAAACAGGGTAGTGACATAACCGTCAGATTTGCCGTTTATAACCAGATCGTCCAGGTACCTCTTTACCTTCGGGTAGGTTTCAAAATAGCGGCTGATATAATCTTCCGCTTCCTTTCTGGATATATTAAGGCCCTGGCCAAGGCCGAAAGAACTGATACCGTAGACAATACCAAAATTAACAGCTTTGGCATTGCTTCTCTGCAAAGGCGTAACTTCATCAAGAGGTGTATGGAATACCTGGGATGCCGTAATACGGTGAATATCCTGTGCTTCCTTGTATGCGGCAATTAATCTTTCATCCCCTGACATATGTGCCAGAACCCTGAGTTCGATCTGGGAGTAATCGGCATCAATAAAGATATAATCTTCTTCCGGTATAAAAACTTTCCTGATTTCCCGGCCCAACTCCATACGGATGGGAATGTTCTGCAGATTCGGTTCCGTACTGCTGATCCGGCCGGTTGCCGCAATAGTCTGATGGAATTTTCCGTGAATTCTTTCATCCCTGCCGATATAGACTGCCAGGCCGTCCGCATAAGTAGACTTTAATTTGGTAACCTGCCTGTACTCTAAAATCAAACTGATAACGGGATGTTCATTCACTAATTTATCCAGGATATCCGCCGAGGTGGAATACCCGGTTTTGGTCTTTTTGCCAAAGGGGAGACGGAGTTTATCAAATAATATTACCCCTAACTGCTTGGGAGAATTAATGTTAAATCCTTCACCAACCAGCTGATAAATCTTAGCTTCCAGATCCGCAATCCCGACGGAAAGCTTTTCCCCATATTCCTTCAATGCATCCCGGTTTACGCGTATTCCACGGACTTCCATATCATATAAGGTATAAACCAGGGGCATTTCAATGGAAACGAATAATTCATACATGTCCGAAGCCTTTAAGGCCTCAACCAGCTTTTCATATGCTTTAAAACCAACATATCCCTGATAACAGCAGTAATTCTTAAACTCCTTTTCCTTATCCCCGTTTAATTCATGGATAGAAGTTTTACCAAACAGGTCACTCATGGAAGGTATGGTCATCTTCAGATAATCCCTGGCAATATCATCATAATGGTAGGAATCATTCAGCGGATTAAGCAAATATGCTGCAATTCCTTCATCAAACACCCTGCTTTTTTCCGTAGCAGCAATATATCCCAACTGGGGTTTCAGGTTAATAGTAGCCAGATTAACGTCTGTTTTTAACAGTTCACTGACTTTATCTTTCAGATATTCTTCCGTAATAAAACCTTCCACCCGGATAAAATAAATATCCTTATCACCAAAGGTAAGGGCCAGGCCCAAAACTTTATCTTCCGCCGTTATAAACTGGATACCGGCTACGGTCTGACTATCCGCATTTTTTAACAGTTTATTAAATACGGTTTCCGCCTGTTCCAGATCTGAGATCACCTGAAAATAACCTTCCACGTCTTCATAGTGGGTTACTTCCAATTGGAAACGGTTCAGGAGGCTTTTAAATTCCAGTTTTTTAAAGCAGGAATAAGCACCTTCATTATATAAATTGCCGATTATGGCATCCTTTATGTGAAAGTCAATGTCACAGTCCGTTTTAATGGTAGCCAGTGCTTTGCTTAGTACTGCCAGTTCATGATTGTTTTTCAGAGCTTCCTTAGCCTTGGCAGGGCCGATTTCTTCAAGATGTTCGTAAGCATTCTCAATGGAACCATAGGCGGATATGATTTTGGACGCCGTTTTTTCCCCTATTCCCGGAACTCCCGGTATATTATCCGAAGTGTCCCCCATAAGGCCTTTTAAGTCAATAAACTGTTCGGGGGTAACGCCATAGGTTTCAATTACGTCCTGTGTATTATAATTTTCGATTTCCGTTCCGCCCTTTTTGGTTTTCGGTATCCGTATTTTAATATGATCGCTGGCAAGCTGGAGTAGATCCCGGTCGCCGGATACCAAAGATACCTGGCAGCCATCCTGCTCACAGGTTTTTGCTATGGTGCCTAGTACATCATCCGCCTCAAATCCCGGCTTTTCCATTATGGTGATTCCCATTGCATTAAGAACTTCTTTCATAATAGGAACCTGCTGATGCAGTTCTTCCGGCATGGACTTTCTGGTACCTTTATACTGTTCAAACATTTTATGGCGGAAGGTAGGCTGATGGACATCAAATGCGACCGCCAGATACTCCGGTTTTTCCTCATCCAAGATTTTAAACATAATATTTAAGAAACCTAATATGGCATTGGTATGAATCCCTTCCGAATTCGTAAGGTCCGGTATTGCATAAAATGCACGATTTAATATACTATGGCCATCAATTAATACAATCTTTTTCACTTTTACACCCATTGCATATCGCAAGTGTACTTGCGATACTGCCACAACATAAAAATGCGAAACTAGTTTCGCAGATTGAAAGAATTCACTTGTGGCATCCTTCCTGTTTTTTTATTTTCTTTCAACCTTTTTTAATATTTCAATACGATCCAATCCTCAATATTAAACTGCATTCCTACGCTCCTTTGTACCTGGGCATCCTCCCATATCCGGTCTCCAAACTTTTTCTCCATAATTTCGGCACCTTCCGGATCTTTTATTTTCAGAAACACATAAATATCCGATAAATTATCAAGTGCCATACCGGATAAATTATCCCTCTCATTTCTTATATCGGGGTTATCAAACTGTGCGGGTTTATCTACCAAAAATACATTATCCAATAAGAAATCACTTTTCTTGCCGTTATTCAATACATCCTCCACAACAAATTCCCCAATGCGGTAACTTGAAATAATCGCCACTAAAGTAATTAAAATAATTAACACAATCCGTTTTCTGATATGTAAGAATTTATTATGGATAATACGGTCTTCCGATAAACTTAACAAATCCATTAAGTCCTGGTTAAAATTGGCAGACAGTTCTTTGTCCTCGTCTAATTGCTTCATACCGGCTAAAAGTACATAGTATACTTCCAGTTCTTCCATGCAGTTAGGACACGAACGCACATGATGGACAAACTCTTCCAATTGTTCTATATTTAATTTCTCATTTATAAATGGTACAATCAGCCTTTGTACATCAATGCAATTCATAAATATCCTCCTGGCCTGCAACTAGTGAATATTGTATCCGTTAATAATTCATTTTACCCTTTTTTGTACAATGTTTCAACTAATCTTTTGCATTTTATCAGAATCGTACAATTGTTCTGCAAATATTTAGTTGTTTTAGAATTTGTTTTAGAATTTTTTTCATTCTTTTATTATTTAGACTTGCATTCTCAAATTAATTATGTTAGAATAGTCTTCGCTGGTTCACGCGGATGTGGCGGAATGGCAGACGCAGCAGACTCAAAATCTGCCAAGGGTGACCTTGTGAGGGTTCGAGTCCCTCTATCCGCATTTTAAGTTTCTAATACCTTAAGTCAAGGTTTTAGGAACTTTTTTTGTTTAGGAATATTGCATCCTGTAACAGAAAAACCCTCCTGCAGGAGGTCCATGACTCACCAGTAAACTTCCCATTTCACCAGAAAAAAAGACACTACCCTGTGGTAATGCCTTCTTTTTGAAAAACCGTTCCAGTTTGTAACCGGCCTTGCTAATGAATGCTTTTAAATCGCAGTATTACTTTAAATAAATCCCCGTCCACGGTAAGCTCTAATTTGCCGCTTTGCAGCTCTGTCAGACTTTGAGCGATAGAAAGTCCAAGCCCGTTGCCGTCCGTATTCCGGGAACCGTCACCACGGACGAAACGTTCCAGAAGTTCCTCCGTTGTTATGTCCAGCGGATATTTGGAGGTATTCTTGAAGGCAATAACCGCTTCTCCGCTTTTTTCCTCCACATTCAGATAAACACGGGTTCCGCTTTGGGCATACTTGCAGATATTGTTCATCAGGTTGTCGAATACACGCCAAATGTGCCGTCTATCTGCCATTATCATGATAGGAGCGTCCTGCTGTTTGGTAATCAGCTCCAGATCGTTTTCCCGCAAACGCTGTTCGTATTCCCCTGCTGTTTGTGTCAGAAGCACTCCAACCTCACAGGGCGCAGGCAGAACATCAATATTACCGGTAGCGGCTTTCGAAGCTTCTACCAAATCTTCGATGAGCTTCTTGAGCCGTTCAGACTGACGAAGCAATACATCTGCGTATTCGGTTACCTTTTTATTCTCTGTCTGTTCCCTGCAAATAATATCCGCATAATTGATGATAGAGGTCAGAGGTGTTTTAATGTCATGGGATACATTGGTAATCAGTTCTGTTTTGAGACGCTCGCTTTTGAGACGTTCCTCCACTGCATGGTTCATTCCCATTCCGATATTCTTAAGATTTTCCCCATGCTGTTTAAAGTCCCAAACCATCAGCCCGGTATCCACCTGATAAGACAGATCCCCCTGTGCAAGGGCCTGACCGCCTTTTTGCAGTTTATACAGTACCAATGCCAAATATAAAACAGCTGGAATTAGTATGAGCTTTTCAAGCATCCAAAGTACAAGCAAATTATCTGTTTCCCAGTAACACAAAAAAATCCCCAAAAACTCTGCCAGCGTAATTGCAAGAGCCAGCACCGCCGTTTTCCAGATAAGCGGAAGGCTGCCCACTAAAACTGCAAGTCCCCGTCCGACAGCCCTGCCTGCGCGCAGGAATATCTGGAGCAGCCGGTAAATGACGGTATTTTTCCACCAGCCGCCCAGCTTTACACGAAGGGCAAAATTCATGCAATAAAGGGTCCCAAGGACTAAGGCGGCAATAAAGCCTATCGCCAGAATGGCGATAGCCGCCACATCAGAATAACCATTGTACTTTACGGACTCCATAATATTTGCTGCAAAAAAGACTGCCAGCCCCAGAAGCCCCGTCAGCAGGTCAAAAGGTATTCTTGCTGCAGCGCCTGTTTGAATTTCATCCTTCCCGGCTTTCCGTCCCGCACTGCATATGAGAAAAATAAAGCAGCTTACAACCAAAATCAGCGCCAGTATGCCCAGAGGATATACCCAATAGCGCAGTGCATAGCCCATATTGACAAAGCGGTTAGCAGTATAAAATTGACTTTGTTCCGGAATTTCTTCCTGAAGATAAAGCCGGGCGGTATAAGTTTCTGTCTCAGGCACATACTCCTCCGAAGAATCTTCACTGCCGGCAGAATCTATGTCTGACACCAGGGTTTCCTGTGCGTTTTCTTTTGTTGCCGCCGTTTCATTGTAGCTGCTCTCCGTCTCATTGTAGCTGCTGCCCGCCGCATTGTAGTTACTGTCCGTTGCATAACGATATTCAAGTCTCCAGGATGCCTCCCCTTCCTTAAAGTTGCTCCAAATCTGCCTGCCGTCCTTATCAGAAGATATTGCAGCGTATAAATTCCTGGTCCTGCAATATGTGTCCGCACCCTGGGTGTCCCCGGACAGCACTTTACGTAAAATTGCATAGCCTGCATTATTGCCCACGTAATAAAAAGCATCTTCTTTGAGTTCATGGATGCTTTGTGTATAAAATCCGCTATTGACTAAAAATCCTGCACCTGCAACGCTGCCCACGGCCATAACAGTCGTTATGACCAGTAGAAAGAAGGCGCCGATTTTCGCAGCTAAGCTATGCGTCAATTGTTTTGTTTTCATTCTCTTTTTCCTCTCTCCATTTTATACCCCTGTCCCCATACAACCTTAAGATACCTGGGCTCAGCAGGGTTGATTTCCAGTTTCTCCCTCAAATGCCGGATATGTACCGCCACAGTGCTTTCATTCCCCAACGGTGCATCCTGCCATACCCGTTTGTAGATTTCTCTCGGCGAAAAGACCTGGTCCGGATGTTCCATCAGCAATTTCAGGATATCGTATTCTGTTGGCGTCAAAGCTACCTTTTCACCGTCCAGAGTTACCTGTTTTGCTTTGTCGTCCAGTTCCATTCCGCCGATACAAAGCCTCTGAGGCCTGATTTCTCCTCCGCCAAGCTGCATATAACGCCTTAACTGCGATTTCACCCGTGCCGCAACTTCTACCGGATTAAAAGGTTTTGTGATGTAATCATCCGCACCGATATTCAGGCCGAGAACCTTATCGGTATCCTCTCCTTTGGCAGTCAGCAGGATGATGGGCACATTATTTTGCTCCCGTATTTTCACCATGGCAGAAATCCCGTCCATTTCCGGCATCATAATGTCCATCAGTACCAGATGAACGTCCTGGTGTTTCATGACATTCAGCGCTTCTTTGCCCGTATAGGCTTCCAACAGCCTGTAGTTCATATCCGACAGGTAGATTTTCAGCGCGTTGACGATATCTTTTTCGTCATCGCAAATCAGTATGTTGTACATAAATAACCTCCTTTGACTTCTATTATAGAAGAAAACCTCATTAATAATAAATGATGTAATTGTTTAAGATTTTTTTAAGATCCACAGGAATGACAGATAGAATAAAATGAACGCCAAAGCACCTGCAGTCAGCTGTTTTTGCGGCCATTCTGATCAAGTAAGATTTTTGTTTACTTCGGTAAAATTATATAACACCGTGTAAAGCACTGTCAATGAGTGCATAAATGCTCTGTTTGCTAGAACCTCCTTGATTGAATAGAGTATAATTTATATTATTTGGGGCAATAATTTAATGAATAAAAGTTTATCATACGAATATAAGGAGGATTTTTAATGAAAATTAAAGTCATATTCTTAACTTTATTACTTTCTGCTGCATTATTTACAGGATGTACGAACCAGAACACAGGAACGGACCAGAATACACCAACGCCAACGGTAACCACTCCGGCCCAAACTACTTCAGATAATACGACACCCGACGTGGTAACTACTGCTTCAATTGTAGACACCGAGGATGCTTTTCTAAAAGCAATCAGCAAGGACGGCACCTGGATTATTTGTATAATCAAAGACTTAACAATTAATCAGGATCTTAACCTTGAAGGCGAATTTAAAAACGGTAAGAAAGACGATGACGGACAGGATATTATACAACGAAAAATAGCCCTTTACTCACAGGATGAAGAACGTAATATTACCGCGAGATACACCCTGACAGCCCCAAAGCTGACTATTAACAGCCCAAAAGCCAGTATCCAGCACGGAACCTTTAAAGGTGACTTATATGTTAATGTCAGTGATTTCGAATTAGTGGATGCTACGGTTGACGGTAATGTATATTTTACAACCGAAGAAGCCCAGAGTACTTTTAAAATGGATGATACAAGCAAAGTAACCGGCAAACAGGAATTACAAAAATAAGTTGGATATAATTTGCAAAAATAATTTTAATTAATCAGCAAAACAGTGGAAATCAGCAAACAGGGAAACTGGAGTTTTTATTAAATTCCAGTTTCCTTATTTTCTGTTTCTACCGATCCTTCAGGCTGCAATCCACAATAAAAGCATCCGGCAGGTTTTCCACGATAATATCAGCGGCTGAATTAATCCAGCTCCCGCATTTATTAAGGACTATGGAATCGCTTGTTATGACATTATTTTTATCTTCCAAGTAGACGTCGGCATTATGAACCAGCATAATCTCCGTTTCAAAATGACAGGGGTTTAATACCTCATGTATTCTCTGTTTTAATCTGCCCGTATTGGAAACGGGAGCATCAAGGTAAATAAAAGCTTTGTCAAGGTTCATTTTTTCTAAATGATTTCCAAGCAGTCGGATTGCAATATCCGTCTTGTCTATTAAGCGGTATGTACCTCTAAGACCGGCCAGATCCCTGATCGTACCATCCATACAGCGAAGAAGGACGGACCCTGACAGGGCTACTTCCAATGTAATAATCAGATTAAGGCCATCTATATGGACCGACTGATGATTTAAGACTCCGTTTATCTGTTTGCTTTTTCTTAAGTTAATGGTTTCACAGGTTGAAGTGGCCCTGGCCAGGGCCACCCTCTGCCTTTCGGATAATAAATAATGATTGCCGACAAAGGTAGAAGCACTTTTAACCGGATAGCCCTGCTCCAATAAGTAATAGATATCTTTTTGTGCTTTTTTGAGCTTATTAAAACTTTCCGGTCCGAATTCTTTTTGATCCGTGGGGACATACCCCCGATTTGTGAAATGGTTTTTCATACCTTCTCCTGCCTGCTTCCTTCTGCGCTATGACAGCATAAAAAAGCAAATAATTTAATATAAAAATTATTTGCCGGAGGATTCGATATTATACTTATTTATTTTGAAATTATTGCATCGGCGATATCCTGGTAAGAAGCAAATTTCTCGATTTGATATTCTCCGATATTAATGCGGGTAGTATAGTTATTCTGCTTTAAATACTGGTTAAATGCTCTTGCATCCTCAATAATGCCTTCTCCTTTTAATAAATTTGAAACATCTTCCGAGGTCATTCCCTTAACAATTTTAAATGGAACATTATTTGCAGCTGCATCCGTCTCCGGTGTTGTTTCCGGAGTACTGCCGGTTTCTTCACCGGAATCAACCGGCTCTTTCGTCGGAGCCAGGGTTGATTCACCGGCAGGCTCTTTCGTCGGTGCATCGGACGGCTTTTGTGCAGGTTCTGGCGTCGGTGAAGCCGAAGGTGTTACGGCCGGACTGGCAGTGGGATCTGCGGCCGGTGTTACGGTTGGTTCAATTAAATCGTCAAGATTTATATCACTTTGTTTTACCATGCCTAATTCTTCTGCTCTTTTTATAATCTCAGCATCGGATAACTGTGTTTTTGAGGATACACGGTAGGATACGGATAAGATAACCGTTGCAAATAAAATTCCGGCTCCTACGCCTCTTAAATAGTACTTTAATTTCATATTAAACTCCCATTCGTGCGCTAATTTTATCTTATACTGGAATTATTTTTCCTTATATAAGTCAATGACAAGTTTTACTTCTCCCTGCCCCAGTTCCAAAGTCCTGGATATATCAATGATGGAAAATCCTTGTGAATACATTTCCAGAATCTTTTGGTTGTGATTATTCAAAACCTCCGTATCCACAGCTCCATCAACGGTTTCTGAAACAGGTTCATTAACCTTTTTGTTATCAGCGTTTTGGGGTTTTTCTTTTCTCTTAACCTTGACAGGCTCATTTTTACCGGTTTCCCCTAAATTCCTTTTTGCCTTATCAATGTTCTTGACCGTGTCTTTTAATTCACTTTCTTTCTCGCTTAACATGTTATATAAAAATACTACTTCTTCATGATTCTGGCTTATTTTTTCTATTACCTGATTCGAAAAATCATTTACTGCAATAATCTTTTCATTGGATATCTGACTTAACCTGTCCTCTGTTCTTGCTATGGCTTCTTCTGTCGTACCGGAAATTATAGCATCAACTTTATTCTTTATATGTTCCATTTCAGTCAAGCTTAGTTCCCGCTCATTAGCCAGTGAAGTAAAAACTTCCGCATTACTGTCTGATTTTTCTACTAAGAAGCAACTCAACAAAAGGATTCCTGCTCCTATTACGATTAAAATTATTACTATAGGTGTCATTTAAGTTCTCTCCTGCTATATTTTAATATCTATGGAACCAGATCGAAAATTGTCTTTAGGAGCTGCTCCTTTGTCTTTTTTCTTTTTATTCTGTTTTGTACCGGAATATGAATTATTGCCTTTTTCTTTGGCATCATAACGATATTCCTTGTTTTCGCTTTTGATTGTTTTAACCGTCTGCTGGCTGTCATGTTTAATATGGCTGTTAAGCTGCTGGCCAAGCACAATTTGTTCATTTACGGGCTTTTGGCTTTCCTGATGTTTATAAAGAGAAGCTTCCTGTGATTTGGGAGCCATCGTTGCAATTTCAATCGGTGTAATCGGCATCCATATCCCTCCTTTATACTCCTAATCCTACAACCTTAATATCTGCTCTGTCACGTACAAATTTGGAATAATGTATTTCATTCCGTACGTAATAGTTTACATTGGAAATAACAATCTTAACACCGGGATAAGCAATATTCCCAACTTTGATCATACCGCCTTCGCTGTTATTCATTTCGATCCGTAATTGATCATAACGATTACCGGATTCTTTGATTTTAGTTCTTAAGGCTAAACAATTTTCAGTAGCTAACCTTATGTAGTCCAGCCTGTCCCGGGATAACTTTTCTCCGGAGTTTAGCTTTTTCTTATAGGCATCAAGGATTGGAAGCAGCTTCTCCATATCTGCATTCATACTCATAATACTTTTCTCAAGGCTTCGGAATTCTTCAATAATTCCAGGATCAATACCAACCTCCAATAATGTGTTTGTACCCATTGTAGACCCGGCATTTTTTACTGTAATGCTTGTTCCGGACCGGCTTTCACCGCCGGTTATAAACCCTTTTTTACCTCCTACAATGATATCGCCTTTGGCAGACACTTTACTGTGTAAGATAGCTTCTGTCGTAATATATCCGCCGGCTTTTACCTGGGCGTTTTCTATAAACTTCGTAATGATATTGCCGCCGGCTTCCATCTTCCCTTTGCTCATTCCCTGCATGCCCCGTTTTAAAACGATCTGGCCCCCTGCAATCAAAGAAGCCCCTTCCACTACACCGTTTACGATAATATCCCCTTTGGCCATAATGGAATATCCGGTAATTACATTTCCTTTGACAGTGACATTGCCTTCATAGACAATATCTCCGGTGGAAGCATCCACATCTGCAAAAACTTCGTAGGTATTGGCTACAAATACCTTATCAGCCGTCAATACCGCATGTCCGCTCACATCCGAGTACATAACCAGTCCGTCCTCGGAAAGGTGAATATCCTTTCCATGTTTTAAAATCCTGTTTATAACTTTTTTGGGTGTTATGGTATTGCCGCATATATCCATACCGGCTTTTCCCTGTACCGCGGGACTTAAACTTGCCAGGATATCGCCTTTATTAATGGAACTGATGGTATCCAACTGGTGGAAATCTACGGAACCGTCCTCATTAATTTTAGGTTTTAAGCTATTATCCGTGTTAAAATTGTAAGTAATGATTGCATCCCTGCCTTCTACGGGACTGCTTCCCCTGGCAATTATATAATCTTCACAATATTTACGGTTAGACAGGAAAGAATCAAGGTTGTTCTTTAAAATACCATGCTTTATTCCTGCCTGGGTTATACTGTTCATTGCATCATTCATGGTCATAAGCTGGCCATTCGTTGACGGCGGATAAAACCTTCCGACAGCAAACATGCGGTCCGGAGAAATTGATATTTCTAAGTACTCATTCTCCGGTAAAACTGTGACAGGTGTTAATTTTACTTCAACCGGCTGCTCCTTTAATGCGTTAATAGCCTTACCCAGCGATTTTATATCATAATCATAAATCCGCTTATCCGTTAGGTAATTGTTGATTTCATCATAACTGACCGGTTTGCCGTTCCCTGTTGCCGGATACAATCTTAAATATGTTCCGTCTGATTTAATGATAAGCCTGAAAAAACTGTTTCTATCCTCCATAAGCCTTCCCCCTATACTTAAATCCTGACTAGTATATCCGTATTATTGCCAAGCTTTAACTTCATCTTTTGCAATGCTTTCGTATGCAATTGAGAAATTCTTGATTCCGATACTTCTAATATGGAACTGATTTCTTTCAATGTTAAATCTTCATAATAATATAATATAATTACTTTTTTTTCTTTTTCCGTCAGGGAATCCAGGGTTTTAATCAGGATTTCCTTTAGTTCCTGCTTCTCCACAATCCTTTCCGGTGTCTCATACTGGGCGCTGAGGCTTGCTTCCATTTTAACCTCGCTGCCCTGTTCCATATACTCATCCAGAGAAAGGAGATTTGATACTTTCGTCTGACTTTGCCATACATCCAATTCTTCCAATGAAATTTCCAATTCTTTTGCTACTTCTTCATCGGTTGCAATTCTCCCCTGCTCGAATTCTATCTTATGAAAGGCCGCATCAATTTTTCTTTGCTTCTGCCTTAATGTTCTGGGTATCCAATCCATCTTCCGGATTTCATCCAATATAGCCCCGCGTATCCGAAAACTCGCATAGGTTTCGAATTTTACGCCTTTACTATAGTCAAATTTATCAACAGCATCGATCAGTCCGAATATACCGTATCCGACCAAATCGTCATATTCCACATTATAGCCTAAATACATACTTAAACGCCCTGCCACAATTTTCACTAAACCAGCGTATTCAATTATGATTTTTTCGCGACTTTCGGTCGTCTTATATTTACTATAATCCTCCCAAAGTTTAGCTCTGCATTCCGCGTTCATAATAGTGCTCCTTCTGTTTCATGTGTTTATTGATTATTTGTATCTGCTGTATCCTCGGTGATCTGTTCTTCTTCCTCTTCTGCCTGGACCGTTTCTTCCGTGTCATCAGGCTTTTTCTCCATACTTGTTACTTTTTTAATAACAGCCGCTGCTATTTTTCCTAAAATATAAAATACAACCAGTACAATCAGTAACCGTTCCAGGCCTTTTAAAAATTCGATTCCCTGCACAATATTTAAAATGCTGGTTATTGCTCCTGCTATTAACATTATGGCGGGTGCAATATATCTTTCCCTCATATCATCACCTCTTCCTTGAATCATTTTTCTCTGAAATATACATCTGAGAAAAATGTAAGATGAAACCGGATACCGGGCAATGTTAATCTATTCCACATAACCCTTTATTAATTACATTACCTTTAAAGGTTTTCCAACTGATTTTATGTATAACTGTCCGGTCTCCGGATAAAATTCTATCGTCCTGCCATAATCCAGTCCGGTATCTTCTGCAATAATGCTTATACCTAACGCTTGTAATTTTAATTTGCTTGCTTCCGTATTCCGTTCACCAATACGAAGCATGTCACTGTTCGAATTGAAAGCAAACATCTGGGCACCGCCTGCGATCTTTGCAATCAGACGGTTTCGGTTGGCCCCGATTGCTGTTAGCTTAACAATCAGGGCATCGATTCCCGTATCGGCAAATTTAGCCGCATTTTCGTTGTTTCTAATTTTTGTACTGTCCGGCAGCATTATGTGTACCATTCCTGCGGTTTTCGTGTGAGAATCATATAATACGATCCCGACACAGGAACCGAGACCCAATGTGGTAAGCACATTGGGTGCTGTGCAGACATTCAAATCTGCCATTCCAACTTTTACTATTGCACTCATATTCCCACCTATAATCCTAAAGATGTTAATATAACATCATATGATTCCAGAGTAGGGATTAAAATAAAATAACCATTTACATCAGAATCGTCTTTGCTGAATTGTGTTTCAATTATCAGGGCCTTGTCACCGACTTTTCCAAATTCGATAGCCGGGACACTTAAAATAGCACCCGCCATATCAATGGACATATAAGGAACACTGGCATCAATCCTTATATTAATTAATGTTGACAAGGAAGATAAATAAGCCCCTGCAATAATATTGCCAATCTCCTTTAAGGCCGAGAATTCCATTTCAGTGAAGCTTTCCTCTTCCATGGATTTCCCCATTAAAAGATTTACCAGATGGTATGCTGACTTTTGTTCCATCATGAACATCATCATTCCATTAATTTCACCTTCCAGGGTTATCAATATGCCGACGACAATATTTTCTGCACCGCCTACCATATCCGGAAGCTCTTTAAATTCCAGCAAAGCTACTTTGGGGACACACATATCGACCTTGCCGTTAATCATGGTTGAAAGGGCTGTAGTGGCATTTCCCGCGCCAATGTTTCCAATCTCTCTTAATACATCAAACTGCATACTGTCTATCTGATCCAAGTTAATGTTTGACACTGGTAACACCCCTTAAACTATTTCTTTCTCAATGATTACACTGGAAATATTTAACAGAGAAACTAAGCTGCCTTTATGCTTTCCAATTCCATTTAAATAACCATTTTTATCTTCCACTGCACTATTGGTTACTTTTTCAATCATTGTATCGTCCAAAGTGACAACTTCCTTAACCTCGTCTACAATAATTCCTACCGCAGACTGGGGTTCCAATTTTATTATGATAATTCTTGTAGCATTGTTTATGACATCGTCTTCTAACCCAAATTTAAGACGCATACTCATAACCGGTATAATTTCACCCCGAAGATTTATAACACCTTTGAAATATGGCTGGGCTTTGGGCACTCTGGTAATTCTCTGCATTCTTACTATATTATCCACGTATTTAATATCAATGCCATACTGCTCAATCCCAATCTTAACTACTATGTACTGTTTCGAATCGATTAAATTTGCCTCCATCGTTTCCACCCCCTAGACTAAAGTATTTACATCAAGAATCAGGGCAACTTCGCCATCCCCAAGGATGGTTGCGCCACCAATAATCTTGTTATTATTGATGTATTTACCAATGGACTTGATAACAATTTCCTGTTGTCCGATTAAATTATCCACAATAATTCCGGCTAAGCGATCACCCTTTGAAACTATAACAACCGTAAGGTTTTCCTGTTGTTTTTCCGTTTCCGGAACTTCCAGTATCCTATCCAGACGGACAAGCGGGATTACGCTGCCTCTAAGGTTAATGACTTCTTTGGAATGAACGTATTTAATCTCAGAATTCTTAACATCTTCAATTGTCTGTATGCTTCCTAACGGTATTGCATATTTTTCCGGTCCGAGTTCAACCATAAGCGCCTGGATAATAGCCAAAGTTAACGGCAGACGGATAATAAAATTACTGCCTTCACCTAATTTTGTTTTTGCCTCAATATCACCGCCAAGAGCTTCAATCTTGGTTTTTACCACATCAAGTCCGACGCCCCTTCCGGAAACATCGGATATTACTTCCGCCGTAGAAAAGCTTGGCTTGAATAGTAAATCGATAATCTCCTTATCCGTCATCACATCGGCCTGTTCTTCCGTTATGGTACCTTTTTCAACTGCTTTTTTCTTAACTTTTTCAACATTGATACCGGCTCCGTCATCCCTTACTTCTATTACAACATTATTACCATCCTGATAAGCATCCAGGAATATGGAACCTGCGGAAGGTTTGCCTGCAGCGGCACGTTCTTCATTACTTTCCAGACCGTGGTCAGCCGCATTACGCAGCAGATGCATTAAAGGATCGCCGATTTCATCAATAACGGTACGGTCAAGTTCCGTTTCTTCACCGGTCATATACAGTTCCATCTTCTTATCCAGTTTTTTGGATAAATCCCGGATCATTCTCGGGAAACGGTTCACAACACTTTCAATAGGAACCATCCGGACTTTCATAACCGATTCATGAAGATTGGTGGTAACCCGTTCCAGATACTCGATCTGTTCATTAAAACCGGATTCACTTTTCGTATTTTTATCATTGGAACTGATGGAAACAAGGCCGTTCTTGGCAATGATCAACTCACTTACCAAATTCATTAAAACATCCAGTTTTTCAATATCAACACGAACGGAGCGGTTTACGACCGGTTTAGCTGTCTGCTGTTTTGCAGCGGCGGCACCGGCTTTTCCGGCTGAAGCAACTGTTTTTTCCTGGTTTGCGTCCGCAGCCGCATTGTTCTCTTCTGCCATATCCAAGTCATCATTCATATCTACGCTGATTTTTTCTACGACTGCGTCCTTTATTTCAGAAACGCTCATAATCATGCTTTTTATCTTGTCCACACTTGCATTCGTCAGAATTATTATACTAAAATCAAGGTCGAATTTTTCATCCTCAATATCCTGCACTTCAGGCTGGGATTTTATAACGTCTCCTAATTCTTCCAAGGCTTTAAATACTAAAAATGCCCTTGCCGCTTTTAATATGCAGTATTCCTGAATATATACCGTGATGCCATATGCATTGATTCCCATGGCGTCGGCCTTACTGATGGCTCTTCTTTCGTATTCGGCTATGGTCAGGTTTTTGTACTTTAATTCGGCTCCTTCGGAAGAATCTGCAGCTGACACAGCAGATACCGCAGCTTCCGGAACGTCTTTTGGGGCTTCTTTCGCGGTTTCTTTTCCTAAGCCGATATTTAGTATAGTATTTAACTGATTGATTATATCTTCATAATCTTCAGTGCCTTCATCAGCACTTTCCTGGATATTGCTTAAATATGCTTCCAGAGCATCCAGACCTTTAAATAAAACATCTACAAGATCTGCCGTAACACTCATCTTGCCGTTTCTTATCTCGGAGAAAACGTTCTCCATATCATGGGTTAGGCGCTGCATCCTTTTATAACCCATGGTACCCGCCATTCCCTTTAAGGAATGGGCCGCCCTGAATATCTCATTGATGGTTTCAGAATTTTCCGGCTCCGTCTCTAAAACCAGCAATTGTTCATTCAGGCTTTGCAAATGTTCTTTTGTTTCATCGATAAAAATCTCAAGATATTGACTAACGTCCATCTTATTGCACCCCCAGATTCTTTAGTATAGCACCGGCTATCTGCCCTAACGGAGCAATTTCATTCACAAGGCCTGCCTCAGCTACTACCTTTGGCATGCCGTAAACCGTACTGGTTGCTTCATCCTGTGCTATTACATAAATATTCTTTTTCTCTTTTAACTGTTTGATCCCTTTGGTTCCGTCACCGCCCATACCGGTTAAAACAACACAGGTAATTTCCTCAAAATCAGACTGCATTAATGATTCATACATAATATCTGCACAAGGTTTTAATCCGTTTCTTGCAGCTTCGACCGTGACCGACAACCGCTGTTTGCCATTCTCCGACCGGATTAACCGCATCTGGCTGCCGCCTTTTGCAATGTAAGCCACACCGTTTTTTATCTCTTCCGTGTCTTCTGCTTCCTTAACCTTAATCTGGCTCATTTCATCCAGCCGGTTCGCAAGGGAAGCTGTAAATCCTTCCGGCATATGCTGGACTATTAATACGCTGCAGCCTAAATTCTCGGTTAACAGGGGGATCACCTGCTGAAGTGCCTTCGGTCCGCCGGTGGAACAGGCAATTGCCACTAACCTCTTGGAATCAGTTACCCTGTTTATAGGTCTCTCTTCCTTAATTAATTGAATTACCGGCTTTTTTTTAGATTCAATGGGGACAGTTTTTTTTATGGCCGGCTGCTCCTTTAAGTTTATGTCCTCAGCGGAGATCTGGTACAATTTCGTTGAAATTACCAGGCAGTCAATAATTTTATTTTTAAAACTATCACTTTTAACGTCGAAAAAGCTGTCCGGTTTCGTTACAAAGTCGAAAGCTCCTAATTCCAAAGCACGAATTGTTTCTTTTGCGCCTTCTTTCGCTACGGTACTTACAATTATCACCGTAACCTTAATCTTATTCCTTTCCAACTGCTCCAGTAATTCCAAGCCGCTCATCTTAGGCATGTTGATATCTAATATTATGGCGTCATATACTTCTTGATCCTGGACCAATAGATTTAGAGCTTCCAGTCCATCTGTAGCTACCTTTGTAACATGAAATCTTGAATCTAAATTAATTATATCAGAGAGCACTCTTCTCATGAGTGCAGAGTCATCAACAATTAAAACTTTTTTCTGCATATTCCGCCTCCATTAAACTGCTTTCACCCTTTTTTGTGACTATTCAGTCACAGCGGTTCTCACGAACCCACGCATTTATACATTTATCCTTTTTCTTTTTTGCGTTTCCGGCGTTCCTCTTCAAATATAAACTTAATTATAGCTTCTCGCTCTTCCTTAAAGATATCTATAAATTGTACGCGATGTTCGTAAAATCCAAGACGATTTATCATTTTAGCCGAAGAAATAATCATAGCCTGTATCGTAAACTCTTTCGCTCCCAGACGGTTGTTAAATTCCAATAACATCTGTAACATATTATCCGGCTCATGTTTCTGTTCGGAAACAAACCTGGCACCGCCGCCGCTTATGTCTAAAATGGTTCCATGGAACCATTCCCTTTTCATTCCCTCTAAAGAATTAATATAATTTTGTTTTTCCGCTTCATCTTTAAAATTATTATTCTTTAATCTTGTCATAATGGATATTTCCATATCCGATATGATGCAATATTTAAATTCCAATAAGTATTCAAGCCTGTAATATTGCCTTCTTTGGAATTTATCCAAATCGGAAATAAACTGTACGGTCAGTACATAAACATTATTAATGCGGCCCCGTTCCGTTATGACTGCTTTGCATTGATAAAGTCCTCTTTTCGTATAAAAGCAAAGATTGTATTTATCACCTACCGTTAAAGGAATCACCCTGGCTCCTTCAATAGGCATTAAAATACTTGCTGTATCTTCACTGAAAAAATCCAGAACCTGGCTTTTATAAATTTTCCCATTTTCAATTTTTTTCTCACTGAAACTAAGTGCTTTTAATTCCAGTTTGTCGCCTATGGATACCACGTCACTTACCATATAACTGCCTCCGTCCCTCTATTTTTTAAATTTTAAACGAATTAAATTAGAAAAAAGACCAGCTATGCCATTCACAGAATGTACTTTTGGAGAAACATTATTGCACAGCATATTGGCTAGTTCGAAGATAGCTTTCGAAGAAGGTGAATTTGGATATAAGGTAGAATAGGGCTTCTGCTGCATTACCGCTTTTGATACACTTAAGTCCTGCGGAACGGCACCAAGAAACTCCATTTTAACAGTTAAAAACTTTTCTACCACTAAATTCAATTTTGTATATAATTGTCGTGCTTCTTCATAGGAATCCACCCGGTTTGCAATCATTTTAATCACCGTATTTTCCGTAGAAAAATCACCTTTCCGATTAAGGGTTTTAAGTAATGCATATGCATCCGTAATGGAAGTAGGCTCCGGAGTGACTACTAATAACACTTCTGAACTTGCGGTAACAAATTCCAAAACACTGTCCGTGATTCCTGCCCCCGTATCTATAATAATCACATCAGCCAATTCATCCAATTCATATAATTTCTGTGTCAAAAAAACAATTTGGCTTCTTGTTATATTCGCTAACTCATGAATGCCGGAACCGCCAGAAATAAAACCTATATTGTCAGGTCCCTTTGTAATGATATCCTGAAGCCCTTTCCCACGAAACATTAAATCAGCTAAATTATACCTGGGTCTGATCCCAAGCATAACCTCCACATTAGCTAATCCAAAATCAGCATCCAGGATGATTACCCGCTGTCCCAGTCTGCTCATCTGTATACCTAAGTTAACAGAGATATTAGACTTTCCGACACCGCCTTTTCCGCTGGTTACCGTGATTACCCGGGCAATTTTCCTGGACGGGATCTGCTTTTTAATGATATTTCTTAACTGTTCTGCCTGATCCATTAATCATTGCCTCCTAACAGTTTCTTTGCAGTTTCCTGGGTATCAATTTTGCCTATATCATCCGGGACATTCTGCCCGTTTGTCGTGTAAGACAAATCAGCATTGGTCAACATTTTAATGTTGAATATGTTTCCGACGGAAATAGTCTCATCCAGCTTAGTAAAGATCAGCCGGTAGTTTGTAATTTCTGAATAACACTCCGTAATCCTTACAAGATCCTTATACTTTGTGGTGGCACTAAGGACTAAATAAACTTCCCTTTCCGCTTCCGTAACAGTATGTATCAGCTTTTCCACATCATCCCTTTGTTCCCGGTTTTTATGGGAACGGCCGGCAGTATCTATTAATATGACATCAAAATCCTTAAATTCTTCCTTTGCATCCTTTATTTCGTCCTCCGTATAAATAACCTTCATGGGTACACCGAGAATATTCGCATAAGTCCGAAGCTGTTCGACTGCTGCGATCCGGTAAGTGTCCGAGGTTACCATGGCTACCTTTGCTTTCTTTGAAAGCTTTAAGTTTGAAGCAATTTTGGCAATGGTGGTTGTTTTACCTACACCGGTAGGACCGATAAAAAATACCAGTTTTGTTTTATTTTCCAGAAGTTCTATGGTCTGAGGCTGTCCCAGCTTCAATATAATTTTCTGGTAAACATTCGCCAAAACATTATCAATGGATGCCTCTTTTTTGAATTTATTTTCAATTTCACCAAGGAGCTGATTCACATATTTTTCATCCATTTCATTGCGGACCAGTTGATTGTAAATCAACTGTATATAGGGCAGATTTCTTTCTTCCTTTTTTTCCTCGGCTCTCTTCTCTTCCGTCTTTTCCTCGGTCTGCTTATCATTCAGCTGCTTTTCCAATAGATTCTGTAAATTATTTAATTTTTTCTCAATTGCGGAAGCATCATTTTTTTCATCAAGTATATTTTTCTCTCTGTCCTTAATGTCAAACGAACTTTCGTTCTTGCCATAAATAATATTAGGATTTAATTTAAAACTGCTTTTTTCCACAGCAGTGGCAGCCTCTTGCTTTGCAGCGGGTGCCGAAATGGTATCATCCACTGCAGCGGTAATTTCTACGGAACCTTTCCGAAACAGCTTATAAATCCCTTTTGGCGAAATTGTCTTAATATTCATGACTATAGCGTCTTTACCCAATTCTTCCTTGGCAAGCATAATAGCCTCTGTTTCCGTATTTGCCTGAAACTTCTTAATTATCACTATACTGTCACCATCCCTACCGACTGTAATTCTACATTAGATTCGATTTCATTATAAGAAATAACAATTAAATCTTTAAAATAGTCTTGCGTTAGTTTTTTAAAATACATTCTTACAATCGGGGAAGTAATAACAATTGGATTTTTACCTATATTCTCTAATTTTTGGATTTCTTCCTCCACAGAATGTATAATCGTCTGAGTCTTTTCCGGGTCTAATGCAAGGTAAGCACCCTGTTCCGTCTGTTTTACGGAACCCATGATCTCCTGTTCAATCTTAGGATCCAGAGTAACCACGCTGGTCGTTTCGCTTGCCGGAAAATATTTGCTGGAGATTGCCCTTTTTAAGCTCTGTCTCGCATATTCCGTTAAAACGTCGGTATCCCTTGTGGTGGATGCGTAATCTGCCAGCGTTTCAAAGACAGTAATCAAATCCCGGACGGAAATTCCTTCTTTTAACAGATTCTGAAGTACTTTCTGGATTTCACCTACTCCCAGTAATTTCGGTACTAATTCCGTAATAAGGGTAGGATTTGCTTCCTGCACATTATTAATGAGATTCTGAACATCCTGTCTGGTCATTAACTCATGTATATGGCTGCGTATAATTTCCGTCAAATGGGTCGCAATGATGGAAGGCGGATCAACTACGGTATATCCTACGGATTCCGCCCGCTCACGCTGGCTTTCCGTTATCCAGATAGCCGGCAGGTGGAAAGAAGGTTCAAAGGTAGGTATACCTGTAATTTCTTCTTCAACATAGCCCGGGTTCATTGCCATATAATGGTCAAATAATATCTCACCCTCACTGACCGGGATGCCTTTAATTTTAATAACATATTGATTGGGGTTTAGCTGGATATTATCCCTGAGACGGATCATCGGTACAATACATCCAAGCTCTAAAGCAATCTGCCTCCGGATTAGCACTACCCTGTCTAAGAGGTCACCGCCCTGGTTTACGTCTGCCAAAGGTATGATACCGTAGCCAAATTCCAGTTCGATGGGATCCACCTGCAACAGGGAAACAACATTTTCCGGCCTGCGGATTTCATCTCCGGAGATTTCTTCCATGGACGCCTGTTCTTCGATATTATCAACTTCTATCCTGCCCGCCATTACTCTGCCGGTAATAATAAATACCACGCCGTAAGCACAGAATACCAAAGCACTTAAAGGTGTTACGATTCCAAGAAAAATCAGGGTTCCGCCTACCATATATAATACTTTTGGAATGGAAAACAACTGCTTTACCAGCAAATCCCCAAAATCTGCTTCCTTGGATACCTTCGTTACAAGGATACCGGTTGCTAAAGATATTAACAGGGACGGAATCTGGCTTACCAAGCCATCACCGATTGTCAGTATCGTATATTTATTAAATGCCTCAGCCATTGGAATTCCCTGTCTGAGCATACCCATGGCAATACCGCCGGCAAAGTTTATAACCGTTATAATTAAACCTGCTATGGCATCTCCTTTTACGTACTTCGTAGCACCATCCATGGAACCAAAGAAGCTGGCTTCTTCCTGAATCTTTTCCCGGCGTTCCCTGGCCTGTGCATCGGTTATGGCACCGGTATTAAGATCCGCATCAATAGCCATCTGTTTACCCGGCATAGCATCCAGGGTAAACCTGGCAGTTACTTCCGCAACTCTTTCGGAACCTTTATTAATAACCATAAACTGTACTAAAATCAATATGATAAAAACAATAATACCAACGATCGGATCTCCGCCGCCGACGAAATTACCAAAAGTTTCTACTACATTACCCGGCTCACCGGTTGTAAGAATCAACCTGGTGGTAGATACATTTAATGAAATACGGAATATGGTAGTAAACAATAATATGGTCGGGAACGAAGCCATGTTCAATACCTCTTTCGTAAATAGAGCATTAAATATGACAACCAATGCAATGGAGATATTCATAGCCAATAATATATCCAGTAATCCGGAAGGGATTGGAACAATCAGAAATATAATTGCCGCCAAGAGATATAACCCTATGACTAAATCCGTTTTTTTCATTTGTGCTACCCCCTAGTGAGTATTTACTATAAATGCATTGCATTTATTTATGCTGTAATTATTAACATGCCCTGCAATCATTTTATGCATGGTTATTATTCAGATTATATACATAAGCCAGAACTTCAGCTGTCATTTGATAGAGTTCCGGCGGAATTTCATTTCCTATTTCTACATTGTAATATAACATTCTGGCCAGAGGTTTGTTTTCAACAATCGCGATTTTATTGTCTCTGGCAATTTCTTTAATTTTTTCTGCTAAGTAATCCGCACCTTTCGCAATTAAAATTGGTGCTTCCGAAACTTCTTTATCATATTTTATTGCAGCCGCAAAGTGGGTCGGATTCGTAATTACTACATCTGCCTCGGGTAAATGCTGCATCATCCTTCTCTGAGAGGCTTCCCTCATTTTTGCACGAATTTTACCTTTGATCTGAGGATCTCCTTCTGCCTGTTTATATTCATCTTTCACTTCCTGTTTTGTCATCCTCATATCTTTTTTAAATTTAAATTTTTGATAAATATAGTCAGCAAATCCAATGATAAGAAATATTATGCTGATCTTATAGCCTAAATCAATTACAATATTACCGATTAAAAATATTGCCTGAAGCAATTCCATGTCATAGAGCTTTGCCAGAAGATCCTTATGCTTTTGCAGGGTATCATAAGCAACATAGATAATCACCCCGATTTTTACTACTTCTTTCACAAGTTCCAATAGCTTATCTTTTGAAAAGATTTTCTTAAATCCGCTGACCGGGTTAAATTTATTGAATTTTGGCTGCAGCGGTTTACCGGTAAGCTTCCACTTTACCTGAAACAAATTTGTTATGACTGCCACGGCAAAAGCTGATATAAATAACGGAACCGATATTTTCAATATGGTAAACGCGGTATCCTGCAATAAATTCTGGGCGGTCATATGGGTAAAATCATCCTTCGCCAGGACATGAATACTGTTGTAAATTTTTATAAAGGAACCGATAAAATTATTTCCGATCATGCCGATAAAATTCTTTAAGGTTAAGAATAATGCCAATAGTGCGGATGCGGTAATTAAATCGGTACTTCTGGCAACCTGTCCTTCATTTCTTGCATCGGTTAATTTTTTCGAGGTGGCTTCTTCCGTTTTTTCCCCGCCGGCTCCTTCTGCAAAATACTGCAGGTTATATTTTAAAAGCCTTTCCATGGATTTGACCTCCTCACACAGATTCTTTAAGATAACGCATTAACCGCAGCTTTCATCATCGTGATCATTTCATCAAAAATAAATCCTGAAATCGCAGGTGTAAAACCAACCAGCAGAAAAAGTATGACCAACCCTACGAAAACCTTTAGCTGGAGACCAATTACAAACATATTCAGCTGGGGTGCTATCTTAGCTAAAATAGCTAAAATTGAATTTACAATAAGCATTCCTGCGAAGATCGGTAATACGATGCGGAACCCGATAATAAAATATTCTTTTATAAACTGCAGCATCAGCAAATATAAATCAGGGCTGATATTAGCTGCCCCAAGGGGTATTACCTTAAAAGTATCCGCAATAGCTAATATAATATAGTGATGCAGGTTTGTTACCAGCATTATTAACATAACGACATACATATAATAATTACTGGTAATGGTCGTCTGTATATTGGAGACGGGATCGAATTCATTGACCATGGAAAAACCGATTTCCATATCTATCATACTGCCGGCAAAGGACAGGATATAATAACTTACGTTTGTAAAAAAACCTATGATTAAGCCGACCATCAGCTCACTTATGACCAATGCGGCATAACCGATAACACCATCATACTGTATATCCCCGGATACCGTCTGAAACATGATAAATGAAAAAAACAATGAAAATCCAACTTTAACTTTCTGAGGAACATCCCTTAAGCTAAAAAACGGTGCCACATAGATGAACGCTGTTATCCTCACCAGTATCAGCAAAAAAATCTCAAAATTATGTACAGTAAAGGTCATGAGGATTGAATGTAATAGCCTATATTTGTAATCAGGCTAACCGTAAAATCTCTTACTTCGGTCATCATCCAGCTTCCAAACAGCATAATAACCAGAAAAACCGCAATTACCTTCGGAACAAATGTGAGGGTTTGTTCCTGTATTGAAGTTACTGTCTGCAGGATACTTACCACAAGACCTACTACCAGGGAAGTAATCAGCATAGGAGCTGATACCTTAATGATTAACCAAAGTGTATCTCTGGCAATATCAATAATAATATTTTCATTCATTTTTCTTTGCTCCCTTTATTTATCCGTAATGAATTAATAAAATGTTTTTACTAATTCACCGATAATTAACCCCCAGCCATCAGCCAGAATAAACAGCAGAATTTTAAACGGCATGGAAATCGTTGTCGGCGGCAGCATCATCATACCCATGGACATCAGCGTTGACGCAACAACCATATCAATAACAATAAATGGTATATAAATAACAAAACCTATAATAAATGCGATCCTTAATTCGCTTATTATAAAAGCGGGAATTATTACGGTTGTCGGAATCTTATCCATGGAGTCCACCGGACCGATCTGGGCTATATCCATAAATAATTTTAAATCTTTGGGCTTTACCTGGTCCAGCATAAATTCCCTTATAGGGGCAGTTCCTGCCTTTAATGCTTCTTCCTGAGTTATTTCACCGCTCGATAACGGCTTTATGGCATCATTATTAATCTGGGTAAATACCGGCGACATAATAAAGAAAGTCAGAAATAATGCCAGGCCGATTAATACCTGATTCGGGGGCGTAGTCTGAGTTCCCAAAGCCGATCTGACAAAATGCAGTACAATCAGAATACGTGTAAAAGACGTAACCATTATAAGAATGGAAGGAGCCAGTGTTATTAACGTCAGAACTACTAATATCTGAAGGGTGGACGTCAATCCTCCGTCTTTACTTCCCGTATCCAGATTAAACTGAAAAGGGCCTATATTCCCATTCAGACCCACATCAGAGTCATCATTTGTATCCGTATTCTCTCCTGCTGCGGTATTAGCAGTATTGTTATTATTACCAACCCCTGCCGCATAAACCGGAGTAGCAAAAATAAAGGTTAATATACATATTACAAATAAGATTCTGATAATTCCCTGCATGCTTCTTAAGTGCTTTTTAACAAATGTATTCATGAATACCAACCTTTACTGTTGATCATTTTCCTGATCATCTTTATTTTTTTCTTTTTGTCTTTTTATTACGGAATTAAACAATTCCGTAAAGTTGTTTTTTGGCGATTTCAATTCTTCCTGCTGTATTATATCGCCTTCATTTAATTCTGCCAGAAACCGGATATCATCTTTACCGATTGATATTACAAAATATCTCGTTCCAATCTGAATCAATTGAAGATATTTATTTTGTGCGACTTTATGGGTCTCCAGAACCTTAAAATTACTGTTTTTCGTTATTCCAAGCTTTACACCGCCTACAAATTTGGTAGTATAATAGGTTATAACAAGAATAAATATAAATAGAATACTTACCCCAAGCAATTGAAGTAAGCTATTCCAGTCTGACATACCTGCAGCTAAAATAATCATACCAGCTCCCATGACAAAACCAAATTACCGGTTAATGCCTCTACCTATCAACCAACTGCTTTTTTAACTGCCTCAAGTACCCTGTCTGCCTGAAATGGTTTAACAATAAAATCCTTGGCGCCGGATTGGATTGATTCGATAACCATAGCCTGCTGTCCCATTGCGGAACACATGATTATATTAGCGCTTGGATCAGCAGCTTTAATTTTTTTCAGGGCCTGTATTCCGTCCATCTCCGGCATGGTAATATCCATCATTACCAGGTCCGGTCTGGTTTCATTAAATTTTTCAACTGCTTTCACACCGTTTTCAGCCTCACCAACAATGGTATAACCATTCTTGCTTAAAATATCCTTAATCATCATTCTCATGAATGCAGCATCATCACATATTAATATATTTTTTGCCATTATTTTAATCTCCTATCATATGTTAGTATTATTAGTTTATTGTGACTGTTCCGTCACTGCGGTCCTATCGAACAACGCATAAATGCGTTTATGCAAACAAAATATGTGGAAGCCGCATATTTGGGTCCTGGCTAACTCGAAATCCTGGCGGATTTCCCGGGGCACTGATAATTTCATTTTATTTAACTATTTCAGTAACCCTGATACCAAAGGATTCTTCGATAACAACAACCTCACCTTTTGCCACAAACTTACCATTTACGAGAACATCGATCGGTTCTCCTGCAAGTTTAGTTAATTCAATTATAGTACCCGGTGAAAACTCCAATATTTCTTTTATGGATTTGCTTGTTCTTCCTAATTCAACCGTGACTTCTAACGGTACATCCATAATCAGATCAATATTTTCTGGTTGTATAACAGGATTCTGAGGTGTAATAAACGGCTGGAACTGAGCCGGCGAAACATTTACGTCCTGAACCGGTGGCATCATAAAATTCATCCCCCCATACATATTTTGTGCGCCTTGCATTTGCTGCATATTTGGCATTTGGCCTTCTTGTGACATCTGTGCTTGATTTGTTGGTACACTAGCTTCCGTAGGTGCTGCCTGCGGCTGTGGTTTTGTATCTGCTTTTTTTGAGTTATCCTGCACCGGATCTTCTTTTATAAATTTTTTATATAAATCTCTGGCAAAATCAAACGGATATAATTGTAACAGCTCGCTGTCCACAAGATCTCCGATTTGCATTTTGAAAGAAACTTTAACGAATTGTTCTTTCAGGAAAGGAGTAATATCTGCTGCGTCAATGGTTTCATTCAAATCGACCAGCTTGGCAATGGGAGGGCTGATATCCACCCTTTTTTCCAACATAGCCGAAATCGAAGTCGATGCGGATCCCATCATCTGATTCATGGCTTCGCTGATAGCGCTTAAGTGTAATTCCGAAAGGCCTCCCTCCATATTGGAGCCATCTCCGCCCATCATCAGATCGGTTATGATTTTAACATCGGTTTCCTTTAAAATTAAAATATTATTGCCGTCTAAGCCGTCTTTGTAATATATCTGGATAAAGACACATGGCCTGGTGTAATTATCTGCCAGATCATCCCAGGTAGCATAAGAAACTACCGGTGTCGTAATAATAACTTTCTGGTTAACCAGGGCAGATAATGTCGTCGCCGCTGTTCCCATACTGATATTGGAAATTTCACCTACCGCATCCTTTTCCTCATCGGTTAATGTTTCTAATTCAGTATTAACTCCCGCACTCTCTATGTTAGAACTCATACCACTTAGAAGCGCATTAATCTCTTCTTGAGATAACATACCATCCATATTCTGTTACTCCTCTCTAATAATTGATGAAATTCTTACCGCATAAGAATCTGAAGATGCACCCGGTAATGCTTTGAATTTATTTATGTTGCCAACATAAATATTCAGCTCATCCTCTACCTTCGTATTCAACTTAATGATGTCTCCTCTTTGTAAGCCCAGAAAATCATTAACAGATATGGCGCTTTTACCAAGTACTGCTTTAATTGGAATCTTTGCTTTTGCTATTGCAATTTCAATTAATTCTTTATAAGTTTCATCATCTTTGATCTGCATGGTTGAGAACCAGTATTTCGTATTCAATTTATCTATGACGCTTTCCAAACATGCATAAGGCAGACAAACGTTCATCATACCTTCTACATTACCAATCTTTATATTCATTGTAATTATGGATGTCATTTCGCTTGGAGCAATGATCTGAGCAAACTGTGAATTGGTTTCAATCCGGATTAATCTCGGTTCCAAATGTATGACATTATCCCAGGGTTCACTTAAAAGGTTGGTACAAACATTAAATATTCTCTCAATTATTATTAATTCAATCTCAGTAAAATCCCTTGCTTTCTCCAAAGGAGTTCCGCCGCCGCCTAACATTCGGTCAACCATGGCATATCCGAGATTATCTGCAATTTCAATAATGATATTTCCTTCCAGTGGAGAAAAATCTACGATTCCCAATAAAACCGGATTCGACAATGCATTGGTAAATTCAGAATAGGCAACCGCCTCAGAATTCATAACCTCAACCTGTACGTTTTTTCTAAAGTAAGCCGGTAAATTCGTAGAAAGCAATCTCCCATAATGTTCAAATATAATCTCTAAAGTTCTAAGATGTTCTTTCGAGAATTTCGACGGTCTGGCAAAATCATAATTTTTTACCTGTTTTTCACCGTTCCCCTTAAATTCGTCCGCGTCCAGTTCACCACTGCTTAACGCCTTAAGCAGATTGTCAATCTCATTTTGAGACAAGACGTCGCCCATTGTCATTACCTCCCGGGTGATTACTTTATACTATATTATCACATAGTTCGAATAAAATCACCAAAATATTTTATTCTACGTTAATTTTTCCAATTGAGATACCGATTATAAATTCGGATTTAAAATACTCCTGCAGCTCTTTTAAAATATCTTCTTTAATTTTATCTTTGTTTTCCAATACGTTATTTACCGTATAACTGGAAAATTCATCAGAAATTATTTCAGTAATAGCACTTTTATTGCTTTCTATGGTTGGTTGCAGTTCTTTATAATCCTCAGATTTCATATTCATAGATAATGACACGGAGGATGCCAAAGCGTAATGGAGCTTTGTGTCACCAGGTTCCTTTTTCAAATTAATGACAATATCATCCGGTATCTGATAAACCTCAATATCAGCTATACCTACCTGGTCCTCATCATTTTTTAAAGGGCTTTCCAATTCCAGGTCAATAGTGGAAGCTACCTTGGATATAAGATTATTCGTTCTCATGGTTGTGGGTACCACCGCAAACACAATAACCGCAGTCAAGATCATGTTTAATATCCCTAGTGCTAAAATAATAATGGTTAAGAAGTTTTTCTTCATAATGTCTCCCATCTGCCCTTATTAGGCAAGTAACTTATGTCTTAATTACTTAAATTGTTGTAAATTTTAATCTCAACACGTCTGTTTTTTGCCCTACCCTCAGGTGTAGCATTACTTGCAACCGGATCATATTCCCCTCTGCCGGTCCAGCTTAATGTCTTTGGATTCATCCCTTTTTCATTCATCAAATATGTAGCAGCATTTAAAGCCCTGGCTGATGAGAGCCAATTGTTATTTCTGTAAGTACTGTTATTAACCGGTACATTATCCGTATGTCCTTCTAATTCAATATGATAATCCTTATAAACCTGTAATATATCCCCTACTTTACTGAATATGGGGACAGCTTGAGTTTTTATATCCGCTTTGCCGGAATCAAATAAGATAGACCCGCTCAGTGATATTTTAACGTATTGGTAATTGGAATCAATACTTAATTCTATGTAATCTCCCAGTTTTTTTTCATCCGCCAGATCGGAAACCTTGTCATATATGGCCTGGGACGCTTCTTTCTTTTCTTCCAGGAGTTTTTGCATGGCATCCGATTCATCTGTTTCCCCGCTGCCATTTCCCGATGCATCATAATATTCTGACAAATCATTCAGCTGTGAAATCCCTGTTGATATCAGTCTTCCTTCCTCCAAGGCAGAACCGCCGCCGCTTAATATACTAAAATTGCCTGACATGGAAGCAACGATTTTTTCATATTTTTCCGCATCCACCGTGGAAGAGGCAAAGAGTAAAACGAAGAAGCATAACAGTAAATTCATTAAATCAGCAAAAGTATTCAGCCATGGGGAACCTGCGCCGGCTTCTTCCGGTTTTTTCTTTCTAGCCATTTACTTCACCGCCTTCAACAGAATCAAATTCAACACGACTGATTGGATTTAAGAAGGATTTTAATTTTTCTTCAATTACTCTGGGATTTTCACCGGCCTGTATTGATAAAAGACCTTCTACAATAACTTCTTTCATGATAATTTCAGAAGCATTGCTGCTTTTCAGTTTATTTACCACCGGAATACACACCCAGTTTGCCAATAGGGCACCGTAAAAAGTCGTAACCAGGGCAACTGCCATATTTGGCCCTATCGTAGATGCGTCATTTAAATCTTTTAACATATTAATTAAACCGATCAACGTACCGATCATACCCCAGGCAGGACCCATTGCGGAGAGTTTATCCCAAAAACCGATCACCTCATTATGCCTTCCTTCGATACAGTTTAATTCCGTTTCCATAATGCTTCTGACTAATTCCGGATCCGTACCGTCTACTATTAACAACACGCCTTTTTTTAAGAATTCATCTTCTATGCCATTGGCAGTTTCTTCCAATGCCAGCAATCCTTCTTTTCTGGCAACATTTGATAATGCAATGATATTTTTTATTGTTTCAACGTCATCATAAGCAGGAGTTCTTAACACCAGCCTGAAAGAAGCAAGTTTAGAAAGATAAGATCTGATGCTGGGTTCCATGGTTATGAGGGTAGTAAAGGAACCTCCGAAAGTGATTAACACCGATGGAATGTCTACGAAGTTCATAACCATACTGAAATCCAGACTCATGGTACTCTGCTGGAATACGATACCAAATATCATAATTACTATCCCGCTTATTAAACCAATAATTGAAGCAATATTCAAAACAGCCACCTACCTAACTATAGTCTTTTGTATTTTCCTATTCCTGCGAATAAAGTTCCTTTTTGTATAATTTTATAAGATTTATGATCTCTTGTCTACTTTCTTTTACCAATAATTTCTTCCCAGTCGTAAGCGTAATAACAGTATCCGGTGTTTCTTCGATGGTTTCTATTAAATCACAATTAATTGTTATATCCATATTATTCATTTTCGTTACATTAATCATTTTAACTCCTCCTTTTCTTCGGCGTAATCTGTTTATCTTGTATATGAACTTTATCCGGCGGCATAACAGGTAATTATATTCTTACGCATAATTGTCTGCCGCCGGATTATTTTACTTTATTGCTTAGTAATTTACTTTATTATTTTAGTAATTTCCTATCGTTTTAAGTTAATCAATTCTTCCAGTAAGGTATCCGAAGTTGTGATTATCCTGGAATTGGCCTGGAACCCTCTCTGGGTTGTGATCATATCCGTAAACTGTGCGGATAAATCCACATTGGACATTTCAAGGACACCGGTTGTTAAGCTGCCCCCGTCACTGGTAACATCATGGCCTACTCCGTCAAAGCTGCCGGAATTCTGGGTTTCTGCAAACATATTACCGCCTATGGATTCAAGTCCGGCAGGATTTGAAAATGATGCTACGGCAATCTGGCCTAAGAGCTTGCTGTCACCATTGTCATATTTTCCATAAATCTTACCGGAAGTATCAATACCGATACCGGTCAAGGTGCCGGCCTGCCGGCCCGATCCTATATCCGATACGGCACCGTCAATTATACTGCCCCTTTTCCCTTCCGTATTTGATTTACCGTCGGATTCAAACATGGTAAGGGAGGAAAAATCTATATTGACGTTTTTAAAAGGATCCGGGTCTGCTTCAACTTTTAAATCCAGTCCTTTACCGGTAGCCGTAGCAGAATTTCCTACTCCTTCGAACTCACCGGAGCTGCCGTTAAAATGAAGAACGGAAGCAGTACCGGTTAAAGTAACCTTACCGGTTACCGAATCAACGGCCGTAGAATAAGTCACGCCTCCAAAACTAAAGGAATCAATGGCAGACTTTTCATAAGTACCGTCATCTTTTTTCGTTACAAAAATTGAATTACCATTGACATCTGTAATATCCGATACCGTAACATTATATACGTTAGTATCCGTGGCGGTTTGATTTATTTTTAAACTGGCCGTATATTTTTGTCCTAAATTATCATAAAAGTCAAACGATACAATCCTTCCGGATGCCGTTGCAGCTAATTGTGTATCCTTATAATCGATATTGCCTTTAATATAGGCGTTTGTGGTAGCTTCCGGCGCGGAATACAGGTTTTCCGGTGCCATGATATTTAAAGGAGAAACCTGTGAAGCCACTGTCTTGGTATTATCATTTGGATCCACCTGCCACCCCATCACCGTTGCACCGCTTGAAGTAGTAAGTGTACCGTTTCCATCAATGCCGAAAGCACCGGCTTTTGTAAAGTAATTGGTACCGCCGCTGTTTACGACAAAGAATGAATTACCCGTTATCATAACGTCATAAGGATTATCCGTTCTCTGGGAACCGCCGGTCTGGGTAATGGATGCAACTATGGAAGCCACACTGGAACCAAGACCGATCTGTTTTGCATTTTGTCCACCGGCACCGGTTGCAGCATTGGGACCGGTTGCACTTTGTATTGTCTGGTAGTATACATCGGAAAAATTTACGGAACTGGATTTAAAACCAACCGTATTAACATTTGCTATATTATTACCTATTACATCCATCTTTGTCTGATGCACTCTTAAGCCCGACACACCAGAATATAATGACCTCATCATAATGAAATGACCTCCTATTTATTAAGTGCTGTTTTACCCTTTCTGTCATTCAAGGGTATCATGCCTCCCTCAGGTCCGGCAAAATTATTATATAATTACAGCACCGTCGATATTTGTAAATACTTTATCCTCACTGTCGTTTACAGCAGTTACAACCGTATTGTTTTTAATATTGACAATAAAAGCAATATTGTCTACCATTACCAGTGATTCGTTGATTCCCTTCGCCTGAGCTTTTCTGGCACCGGTTTCCAGTCTTTCCAGCTGTTCATCGGATAAATCAATATTCCTGCTGGCAAGCCTGTCATTGGCGTGTTTCGAAAATTTCAGTGTTCCTGTTTCAACAGCCTGTTGTTTTTCTAAAATATCCCGGAAAGACACCTTACTGCTTTCCGAAACCTGGTTTATACCTGTGCTCTTGTTTTTTAAGAGCTGGCCTGTCATGAGCTCAATGGAAGAGAAATTAGTTTGCGAAATAGGATTCATACAAACCTCTTTTCCGTATTGTCAAAGCCGTTTCATCAACTCCCTGATAATACTTTCTGCTAATTAGTAGTCTGTTTCTTAATAGTTCCGGTATTAATTATACGGACTAATCCCCGCTGTCATCCGAATCCTCACCGTCCTCCGGCTCCTCGTCCGAACCGTCCTCCGGATCTTCGTCAGGTGTTGATCCTTTTACTTCAATCGTGATTTTATCCGATACGATTGTTGACAGCGCATCGTCGAATACTAATATAACTTTATAGGTTCCGTCTTCCAAATCTTGAAGCGCTTCCTTTTTGATGGTTATTTTAGTACCGTTAACGGTTACATTGTCCGCACTCACCACTTTATTATTGATGATAAGCGCAGCAGTCGTTGCCACTGTCTCTCCGGAACCCAGATTAACTTCAAAGGTAATATCCTGCGGATCGGTTTTATCAAAGGTCTCATTAACCTCTTTCGGAACATACGGAAGCCCCTGTTTAATAATATAGGTGCTGTCATATACCTGCTGCAGCTGGTCCAGTGAATATAAAGAATCATCAATGGCTATCTGGGCCTTTCCGTTTGACATTACCACATAATCCACATAACCGCTTTTAATGTTGCCGTTACCGGAGGAATCCACTTCTTTCACATCCACATACATTCCGACTAAACCAAAAGCCTGGGAATTAGAATAGGTTTGATTCAGATTCTGCATCTGTTCCAGCTGGGAAAATGTAGCCAGCTGTTCCACAAATTGCGTATCTGTGCTGGGATTTAAAGGATCCTGGTATTTCATCTGGGTTACCAGTAACTGCAGGAAGGCATCTTTGCCTAAGGAACTTGTACCGGTAGTGGAGCTGTCACTTTTACTGTTATAATCAACCGCTTTGCCGTCTTTCACTGTTCCGACTAAATAATCACTCATGTTTTTCTCCTTTCTCTGTATTTACGCAGTATAATCAATGCTGTTTCCGCTTTGATTCATAAGCTCCATATCTCCGGCTTCCTTCTCATTGCTATCCGGGTAGCTTTCTGCTTCCACAGGATCCGTATTCCGGTTTCTGGTATTGCTCTGCTGTCCTTTACCCTCACCGCCTGAAGCCTGGCTGCTTTGGTCAAAAGTAAAGTTTGAAACAGTTACCTCAATGGACTCGACCTTAAGTCCCTGATTATTCAGATTGTCCTTTAGCACCTGCATCTGACTTTCTATTGCTTCTTTGGCCAGCTCATTCTGTGTCGTAAAATGCGCTGTCATGATACCGTCTTTTGCTACAACGGACAGATTAATTTTCCCTAAACTTTCCGGGTTTAACTGCAGTTCCATGGATGTCTGGTCCGGTTTGATCATGATCTTAATCTGTTCCACGATTTGATTGGTAATCTCCTGCATCTGTCTTACATTGGCAATCTGTTCGGTAAAATTCATTGTGTTTTCATTTCCCTTGACAGCCAGATTCTGAATAAACATATCCGCCGGTGAAGCTGTTTCAACATTAGCTTCCCTTTTTCCCGACTCATTGGTTAAAGAATCGTTTCCATCCGCTTCCGTATCCTGAAATTTATGTATTTCTACCGTTATGTCATTTTGCTTCGTCTCCGGTGCATCGTCTGCACCAGTTAAATCCTGTTCAGGTACGTCCGGTACTGTATTGGCCGCCGGCTGTAAGGACTGTTCGGGCTGCGTTTCATTCAGTTCCCCATTCTGGAGCCGGTTTATAATTTCTGCTAACTCCTCCTGGGAGACCGGTAAGTTTTGTCCCGATTTCAGGTCATCAACTGCATTTATTAACTGATTTACAGTATTTGCCAGATTTTCATCGGTCAAAACTGCCGTAATATCTGCACCATTTAACTGTAAAACCAATTGCTTTAAGTTTTCCGGACTACATAAGTCAACCATGGTAAGACCAAGGGTTTCCATGGCTTTCTCAAGCTCCTCCTGCGTAATGCCAAGGCTGGACTGGACCGTATTCTTTAGTATTGCAAGAAAGTCCTGAACACGTTTACTTAAATCCTGGGTTACATCCTGGATGTCATCCACCTGACTTTCATCCGTTACTGCAGGATTTTTATCCGGACTGTCTGTAGCCGGGCTGCCATTCGCTCTCGTGGCATTCCCATCCTTTGTTACAGCCTTACTGGCTTTGGTTTTATCCGTAACCTTTGAATCCTTATTGCCTGCGTTACTGCTTTCCTTTACCGCTTCGCTACCTTTTTGCGTTGTACTTTTTGATTTTAAATTACTGTCCATAACACTGCTAAAATCATTATCCGTACCTTTCTGTTTCACGGCAGACGATTTTGTTGTTTTTGAATCACTGAATAAATTAACAGCCTGTGTTTTTACATTTTGGGTCATCATTTGCATCTCCTCCTTTCTTTTGTAATATGTATACTTAAGCGGTATCTGAATGAAAATACCGGCATAAGCCAATGTAAATCAATTACCTGCCGTACTATCGGCAGTATTTTCTGCGCTGCCTGCATCTGAACTATAACTGTTCTGCCGTACCTTTTCCGCATCCATGTCGAACATCTTTTTCGTAATCTTGGCTGCCGCAGTCGGATCCATCTCAGCCAAGATAAGGGAACTTTCCGTAGCCCTCATGGTTAAAAGCATCTCTGATACCAAATCGATATCAGCCGTCATGGTTTCAAGTATGGCGGCTGCTTCCGCCGGTTTCATCTTCCGGTAAATATCCGCTTTCGCCTTGATCGCCTCCGAATATTGCTGTTGTTCAACTACCTGCCTGTAGATTTCTTCCGCATTGGTCGGATCAATACTTTCATAGTAAGTTTTATATTCTTCTATGTCAGGTGCCTGTTCTGCAAAAACCACATTCTCATCAAACTCTTTTACCCGTTCTTCGAAGGCCTTCTGGTTCTCTTCAAATACTTTCAGCCTGTCCACCTCAGCCTGTAATTGTTTCATTTTATCCGCATCGGAAGTATCGTCCTGGGTTAAACTGTCATTTAAGGCTTCCAGTTCCTTAATGCGGGCAATGGCTTCTTCCAGGTTGGAATATGGATAATCGTTCTCATATGCAATCTGATCTTCAGGAACATTAGGAAGAATTTTGTTAACAATCGGTACATCTTTAAGCAGCGGCCTGAGGATTGAATTACCAAACCCGCCGACATCCAGCTTTATCAAAACCGCAAAAACAGCCAGCCAGATCAGAACAATAAATATTACGATTATAGCCGCTATGATTCTACTGCCTGCGCTTTTTTCATTTTCATTGTTGTCAAGTTCCTTATTCTTTTTTGCCATTTTCTTTCCTCCTAATAATTGGCAGGACTATTATATTTATAACTAACTAATTCATCTATTTCTTTTCTTTGCTCTGCTTCATACTCAATAAAAAATTCATTTAATGCATTTTCTTTCAGCTTTTCATGTGTTTTCCGCTCCATCATGGCTGCATTTAGCCGCAATCTTGCATTTTCCAGCTGTTTTTCCGCTTTTTTTACCGCTATCTGCTGCAGGGTTATGTGATGCTTGGTAATTTCTATGGCCTCTTCACATTTCCGGATCTCAAACAGCTTTAGTTTTGACTGCATTAAATTTCTCTTCTTATCCTGATATAAATTAGCTTTATTCTTAAGGGCAAATAATTTATCTTCTTCTTCGTTTAGTTTTACACGGGCTAAACCATAGGATATCTTTGCCTGATCTTCCATTTTATATTTGATTGATAAAATATTTTCCATTTGATAGATAAATTTTGTCATTCAGTCACCTATTCCTTAAAGAGCTCCTCTAATGATTCTACGATTTGGCTAAATTCCTGCTTATCATTAACCTCCTGCCGCAGGAACTCATTTACCGCATCAATTTTTGATATGGCATAATCAATATTTTTATTGGAACCGCTTTTATACGCACCAATATTAATCAGATCTTCCGCTTCACCGTAAGTTGCCAAAACCATTTTCAGTTTGCCTGCCAAAGCTTTATGCTCAGCCATAACAATGGATGACATAACACGGGAAATACTTTGCAAAACATCAATGGCAGGATAATGGTTCTTATTTGCAAGTTTTCTGGTCAGCATAATGTGTCCGTCCAAAATCCCCCTTGCCGTATCGGTAATCGGTTCGTTAAAATCATCGCCATCCACCAACACGGTATATAAACCGGTTATGGAACCTTTTTCAGAGTTACCTGCCCGTTCCAGTAATTTAGGCATTTCAGAATAAACACTGGGGGGATAACCCCTGGAAACCGGCGGTTCGCCCGAAGCAAGGCCAATTTCCCTTTGCGCCATGGAAAAACGGGTGAGGGAATCCATCATCAGCAAAACATCTCTACCCTGATCCCTGAAATATTCCGCGATTGCGGTTGCGGTTTTTGCCGCCTTTTTACGGATCAGCGCCGGTTTATCCGATGTGGCAACCACCACTACGGAACGCTTTAAACCTTCTTCGCCTAAATCTCTTTCTATAAATTCCTTTACTTCCCTGCCACGTTCACCAATTAATGCGATTACATTAATATCCGCCTTTGTATTTCTCGCAAACATTCCAAGCAGTGTGCTTTTACCCACTCCGCTGCCGGCAAAAATTCCTATTCTCTGGCCTTTTCCAACGGTAATCATGGCATCAACCGCTTTTACCCCTAAAGGAAGTACCTGATCAATTAATTTACGTTTCATAGGGTCGGGAGGTTCCGCTTCTACGGAATACCCCTCGTTCAGCTCGATCTGTGTATTATCAATCGGTTTTCCCAAACCATCCAGGGTTTTACCGAGAAGACTGTCCCCAACAGCCACTTTTAACGGTTCTTTCGTGGATTCTACCGTACTCCCGATTCCGACCCCTTCAACATTACCATAGGGCATTAACAAAATACGGTCGTCACGGAATCCTACCACTTCTGCCATAACGGTCTGTTTCCTATCCTTAGAAACAATCAGGCATAAATCATTCAGGTTCGCTTTCGGCCCAATGGATTCGATGGTCAGACCTACTACTTTAACAACTTTACCCAGGGATTTCTCATAGGTTTTGTCGAGCAAACTCCTGTACTTATTAAAATCTACTGTAATCATAACCGGCTCCCATCATATGTATAGGTAAAAACGCACCTGTAAAATTAAACGGATTGATTGCAGGAAAGAAGTTTGATATCCTGTATTAAATGATTCAATTGGACATCCAGACTGCAATCGATAATGCTGGTATCGGTTTCGATCATGCATTGATTTTTATTCAGATCCTTATCCAGGGCAACGTCTACCTCCACTTCTTGCTTTACAAGGTTTTGCAATTCCTGCTTTTTCGACAAAACAAAATCATAATCGTCACTTGAGATCCTTATTACATAGGACTTGCTGTTATCCGCATTTATTATGGCCTTATGTATCAAATAATGGATTACATCCTTTTTATCTTCCACCATTATTCCTGTAATTTTTTCAATCAGCATAGCTGTTACCTTGGCAAACTCCGGTTCCAGATCATTGATCCGGGTTAAATAATCCTGATTCTGCTGTTTGATTAAATCGGATAATTCTTTTTCTTTTTCCGAAATTTCAGCCATACCTTTCTGCATTCCGTCCTGGTACCCCTTATTTCTTGCTTCCTCGTAAAGGATTTCACTTGCCTTTTTCGCCTCGGCTTCCGCTTCCTTTAAAATCTGTGCTGCCTGCTCTTTGGCACCTTCCAGGATTTGTTCCCGTTTTTGCCTTAATAATTCCTCTTCTTCCTCAGAGGAAACTTTATCGATCACGGTTACTTCTAACCCTTCCATAAAAGTCCCGTTATCTTCTTCTGCCGCAGCTGCCGTTTCTCCCCGGGCAGAACGATCATTAAATTTCCTGTTCAGATTTATTAAACGGAATTGTTCACTTTTTTCGTTGGAATCGATTATTTTCTTACCGTCATTTACATAGATAAATCTTGATTTGATCACATTAGACAATAATCTCGTCACCTCCACCTCTGGATATGATAATTTCAGCGGAGTCTTCTAATTTCCTTATGATATTAACAATCTTCTGCTGAGCTTCTTCCACATCTTTTAATCTGACAGGACCCATAAATTCCATATCTTCCCGGATCATTGAAGCAAGACGTTTTGAAAGATTGTTAAATATAACCGTCTGTACTTCTTCATTGGAGCCCTTTAATGCCACAGCCAGTTCATTATTATCAACTTCCCTGAGAACTCTCTGTATGGATTTATCATCAAGAGAAAGAATATCTTCGAATACGAACATCTTTCTTCTGATCTCATCTGCCAATTCAGGTTCTTCAATTTCCAAGGTTTCCATAATATGTTTTTCTGTTCCGCGGTCAACAGTATTCAGAATTGCTACGATGGAATCCACACCACCTACAATGGTATAATCCTGATTTACCAACGAAGATAACTTTCGTTCCAGCACTCTTTCCACTTCCTTAATAACATCCGGCGAAGTACGGTCCATCTGAGCAATACGTTTCGCTACATCGGCCTGCTTATCGGGCGGCAGGGCAGATATGATGGAAGAGGCCTGTCCTGAGGAAAGATAGGACAAAATAAGTGCTATCGTCTGCGGATGTTCATCCTGTATAAAGTTCAGCATCTGGCTTGCATCGGTTTTTCTTACGAATTCAAACGGACGAACCTGTAAGGATGCAGTCAGCTTGCCAATAACATCTTTTGCTTTTTCTTCACCCAAAGCTTTTTCCAAAAGTTCTTTGGCATAAGCGATACCGCCTTCGGCAATATATTGCTGCGCCAGACAAATTTCATAAAATTCATCCAGGACCTGCTCTTTCGTAGCCGGTGAAACACTACGGGTATTGGCAATTTCCAAAGTAAGCTGCTCTATTTCATCTTCTTTGAGGTGTTTAAATATACTGGCTGACTTTTCCGGTCCAAGGGCAATCAGTAATACGGCCGCTTTTTGTACCCCTGTAATCTCACTATTCTTAGCCATTTTGTTTCCTCCTTATATTAACCCCATTCGTCATTCAGCCAGTTCCGCAATAATTGAGCAACCGCATCCGGATTCTCGTCCACAAACTTTTCTATCATCTTCTTGGTTTCTGACTTTTCACTAAATTCAATATCATCTAAGGACTGGTTCTCTTTCGTTGTAGCTAAAAGCTGTTCCACCGATAATTCCGGTTCCAGTTCCGTTACTTCAACCGGTGAGGTACCCTTAAATACTACATATAATAATAAGGCAACGATCAGTATCGCAAGGATGATCTGCAGATAGAAGGTCCATCCTCTTGCATTGGAGTCCTGCGGCACGAATACCGGCTGGTCATATGCAATGATGGATAACCGGTCTGCCGGAATACCCGTTGCAAGGGATACCGCATTATAAATATCTTCACCGATTTGTATAGGTGTTCTGTCTTTATTCTCCAGCGCATACTGGTCAAAGGTTGTACCGTCTAACAAGCCCTGGGCCTTAAGTTCTTCTTCTTTATAAGTTACAACCCGGGTGCATACAATACTTCCGGACGATTGCTCCGGTATGACGGCGCCAATTTCATATTCCGTATTGGTAACCCTTTCACTTGGCAGATAATCAATCTGGACCGTGGAAGTAGAGGAACCCTGGTTACCATCTGTCTCAACCTGATAAGAAGATTCGTCATTGGAATCGGTTCCCGGTGTCCCGCCGGCGCTATTGCTGGTATTTTGCGCTTCATAAGAATAATAACTTTTATATAAGCCCTGATCCGATCCTTCCGCCGGTATCTGCTCCGTGTACAGTTCCGTTACCTTGTCCATATTGAGCGCCCAATTAAACATAGGCTGTACATCGTCGTAGCCTAATTTCATCATCAGCATATATATATTGTTATTATACGTATTTTGAAGTTTTTCACGATATTCCAAGACAGAGCCGGCACTTCCCGAATACAAGTCATCTTTGCCGCCAAATAACAGATTACCGTTCTGGTCAATAACCTTAATTTTCTCTGTAGATTCATTGCCGATAGCCGCAGCAACATATTCTGCTACTGCTTGGGCAGTAGATATATCAAATTGATCTGTAATGGTTAATGCTACACTGGCCGGTAAATCCTGCTTATCAGACAAAACACTGTACGTATTTTCCTGGGGTACATAAGTAACCTGAGCTTCCTTAATTCCAGTCATTGTAATTAAATATTTTCTGATTTCGGATTGTATGTACAGGTGGTTCTTTAAATTCCGGTCGCTGTTCGTAGTACTCAAATCATTACTCATCAGCTGATCCATGGTTAATCCGGAGGTAGGAACATCGCTGCTGTATACCAGCAGAAGAGCATCCGAATATCTCTTCTTGTCTACCAAAATGGTAACCTTATCACTGTCGTCGAGTTTGTATGCGATACCTTCATCCTCTAAGAGTTTTGCAACAGCACTTGCATCTTTGGTCGTTTCATTTATAATTAAAGTTTGATATTGTGTCCTGTTCATAAATGTTACTAAGATAATCAACGCCAAAAAGACAGTTGCAATTACGCTGATAATAATTGTCTTCTGCTTGCTGGAGTACTTATTCCATTGATTCAATAGCTGAACCGGTATCTGTTTTAGTTTGTCTACCATGTTACTGCTCCTCTAGTCATCGAGTTAGAATTGGAGATTCATGATCTCTCTATAAGATTCTAATACCTTATTTCTTACTGCCACCGTGTATTGCAGTGAAAGATTGGCTTTCTGCTGCGCAACCTGGAGTTCATGGGTATTGTCAGTAAAGCCTAATGCATAGGATATCTCCGCTTCCTCTGCAGCATTGGTCAGATTATTCGTATTTTTTACCATTGAGAGTGCTGATTGAAACAGATTTTCAAATGTTTCGTTTTTATTAGTTTTACTAACTGTAGAAGTATCTTTGTTAAAAGTACTAAGATTTGATATGCCGTTTAATAATGCGATGTCCATATATTACCCCCTATTATTTCCCTACTTCTAATCCTTTTAAAGCCATGTTCTTTGTGGCATTAAAGGCCGTTATATTTGCTTCATATGCTCTGCTTGCATCAATTAAATTCGTCATTTCCGTTACCGTATTGATATTCGGGTAAGCTACATACCCGTCTTCGTCCGCATCCGGATGGGACGGATCATACACTAAGTTTAAAGGTGTCTTCGTATCTTCGGTAATCTCGGTTACCTTTACACCGTTACCAACTCTTGCACCGGTTTTACTGTTTAATACACCGGCAAAAGAATCCGTACCTTTTTCAGCAAATACAACCGTCTTACGTCTGTATGCTTCCCCATTCTCATCTCTGGTCGTATTAACATTTGCTATATTCTGTGATATGATGTCCATTCTAAGTCTCTGGGCAGTCATTCCGCTCGCACTGACATTCATTCCATTTATTATAGACATATGGCACCCTCCTAATTATTTGTTAAAACCGACTTGATTCTGCTAAATTCCTGAGTCATGGCATCGAGTAATGCATAATACCTGATCTGAGTTTCGGCCAGATTCGCTGATTCCGTATCGATATCCACATTATTTCCGTCAAAACGGTAGCTTAAGGAGGAGTGGTCTGTATATACGGTCGCTTCTAATGAGTTAAGGTCTGCCTTAGCAACTTTCTGGTCCAGATTTCCTTTTCCCCTAAGTTCTCTTGCCAAATAAGTCTGAAATTCAATGTCCTTTCTTTTATAATCAGGGGTACTTACATTCGCCAAATTATTCGTCAGCAATTCATTTCTTGTCCAACTGGCATCTGCAGCTTTGTTTAGAATATTGATATAATTAAATGCATTTGAACCTGTCATATTTACACTCCTTTCGTATCTGGTAATAATTATAATTATAATATGACAAAAAAACAAGCAAATTTTGTTCAACTAGTACTATTATATCATAAAATGTAAAATTTTATCGCAAAATAATGTAATATTATATCAAAAAAGAGGATTTATAAGTCGAAATTCCTCATAAATCCTCCTGCAAATGTCGTTTAATATTTAAATTTTTCAACGTAAACCATTCTTATGCCATAATTTATTGTATTTAAAAATAAATTCTTATAATTTTCTAAATATTTATAAAATACATTATTCTTATTATTTATTCAATTTTCGTATTTCGTCAAAAACTACATCATTCAGAACTTTTATATAAGTACCTTTCATTCCGGAGGACCTGGATTCTATAACACCCGCACTTTCAAACTTTCTGAGAGCATTCACTATAACAGACCTGGTAATACCGACCCTGTCCGCAATTTTGCTGGCAACTAAAATACCTTCATTGCCTTCCAGTTCTTCAAATATATGAATAATTGCCTCCAACTCAGAAAAAGATAATGTACTGATTGCTGATTTTACTATCTGAACCTTACGGTTTTCCTCGGCATTTTCTTCATTCACGGAGCGCATCATTTCCAGACCGACAACAGTAGTCCCATATTCACTTAAAATAATATCATCCAGATCATATTGTTTGCTGCTCTTATATAAGAATAAAGTACCAAGCCTTTCTCCTGCAATATCAATCGGATTAATAATTGCCTGATAATTGTTCTCCTGCCCAAATTCAAAGCCCAAGGTAAGCAAATTAACATTCTCTTTGGTGGATAAAATATTCAACAATCTTTCATTCAATAATTGATCAATATATCCGCCAACCGCGTCTTTAATTAATTCTTTAATTTCAGTGATATCATCCCTGTTCTTAATTCCTAATACTTTTCCCTTTTTACTAATCACAAGAATATTGGATTCCAAGATTTCACTTAATACTTCACAGATATCATTAAAGACAACCTTATGGGAATTATTATTGTGTAATAGTTTGTTAATCTTTCTTGTCTTGTCTAGCAACTGTACGCTCATGAAACATCCTCCCAGTACCCCCACCGATTTGATACTTATCTTTCTTTTAGTATCCAGCTGTACTAATTCACATAATATAGCCTTATCAGAAGTTGCTTTTCAAACTTCTGATAAAAGGCGGTGCCTTTTCCGCCGTGAATTCGACTATAGGAACACGATTTTGGTTCCTATAGTATAACCTTATCAGAAGTTGCTTTTCAAATTTCCGATAAAAGGCGGTGTTTTTTCGCCGCATATCCGACTATAGGAACACCATTTTGATTCCTACAGTATAAACGTATAAGCCTAAGAATTGTGTTGTCAGATAAATCTTACCATACATTTTTCATAAAAACAATAGTTATTCTCTGATTTTAAAACACATTTACCAAAAAAAATGCTATTTTTATCTTATTTATCAATTTTTCGCTACAATACTGCCGCATTTCTCATCATTGCATACTAAACTCGTTCCTTTTTCTACCATGATGCCATTACATTTTGGGCACCTTTGCTCGGATGGTTTCTGCCAGGTCATAAATTCACATTCGGGATTATTCTCACAGCCATAATACCTTCTGCCTTTTTTGGTTTTACGGATTACTACGTCTTTGCCGCATAACGGGCATGCTACCCCGATTTTTTCCAGGTAAGGCTTGGTATTACGGCATTCGGGAAATCCCGGGCAGGCTAAGAACTTACCATGGGGACCGTATTTAATGACCATGTTGCGTCCGCATTCTTCACAGATTATATCGGTTTTTTCATCTTCTATCTTAATTTCATCCAGGCTCTCTTCCGCCTGGGATACGGCTTCCTCCAAATCAGGATAAAAATTACGGACAACCGTTTTCCAGGGAACGGACCCATCTTCGACCCGGTCAAGCAGGGATTCCAGATTAGCCGTGAAATTCACATCCACAATGCTTGGAAATGCCTGTTTCATAATATTATTTACCACTTCTCCAAGCTCGGTTATATATAAGTTTTTATTCTCTTTTACAACATATCTGCGGGCCAGTATCGTTGTAATGGTAGGGGCATAGGTGCTTGGTCTTCCGATTCCCAATTCTTCCAGGGTTTTTACCAGGGAAGCTTCCGTATAGTGGGCCGGAGGCTGGGTAAAATGCTGGGAATGATTTAATTCGGCCAAACTTAGCTCCGCATTTTCATCCAGGTTTTTTAACATTGCATTATTCTGTTTTTCATCTTCTTCCGTTGTATAGACAGACATAAACCCATCAAAAATTAATTTGGAGCCTGAAGTGGTAAACCGGTATCCGTTTCCTTCAATTCGAACGGAAATGGTTTCAAATTTAGCAGGCTGCATTCGGCTGGCAATAAATCTTTTCCAGATCAGCTGGTATAAACGAAATTGGTCCCGGCTTAAGGATTCTTTTACTGCCACCGGCGTCAAATCCATATAGGTAGGCCGGATTGCTTCATGGGCATCCTGAATTTTCTTGCCGTTTTCCTTAATTTTTTCTTTATCCGCCACAAAATCGGCTCCATAGTTATCTTTAATATATTCCCTGGCGGCCAGATCTGCTTCTTCCGATATCCTGACCGAATCCGTTCGCAGATAGGTAATCAGACCAATGGTCCCGTGCTTTTCTATATCAACGCCTTCATAAAGCTGCTGTGCCAAACGCATGGTCTTTGAGGTTGAAAAATTTAAATTCTTAGCCGCTTCCTGCTGTAACGTACTGGTTGTGAAAGGAAGCGGTGATTTTTTCTGTCTTTCCCCGCGTTTTATTTCCGTAATCATAAATTTAGCATTTTCTAAATTCTTTAATATTTCATTTAATTCTTCTTCCGAATGAATGGTTAATTTATCACTGCCAAAACCTGCAAATTTGGCAACCAGAGGATTTTTGTCCCCTTTCACATCAAAAATACCTTCCAGGTTCCAGTACTCTTCCGGTACAAAAGCATTGATTTCTTCTTCCCGATCGCAGATGATCCGAAGTGCAACCGACTGGACACGGCCCGCACTCAAGCCTCTTTTTACTTTTGCCCACAGCAGAGGACTGATCCGGTAACCCACCATACGGTCTAAAATTCTTCTGGTCTGTTGGGAATCCACCAGATTCATATCGATATCCCTGGCTTGTTTGATGGATGACTTTACGGCGTTTTTCGTTATTTCATTAAAAGTAATTCTGCTGGAACTTTTCGCTTCCAGTTTCAGTGTCTTTGACAGATGCCAGGATATTGCTTCCCCTTCGCGGTCAGGGTCGGTTGCAAGATAAACTTTGTCCGCTTTCTTCACTTCTTTTCTGATTTTTGCCAGTAAGTCCCCTTTTCCGCGAATGGTAATATATTTTGGTTCAAAATCATTTTCAACGTCAATGCCCATCTGGCTTTTCGGCAGATCCCTCACATGTCCGTTTGATGCGATAACTTCATAATTGTTACCCAAAAATTTTTTAATTGTCTTAGCCTTTGCCGGTGATTCCACTATCACTAGATTTTTTGACATATAACACTCCCCTTATCTGGTTTTACTGCTTTTATGTTTAAGATATATATGCATAATAATTTTTTCTAATTTCTTTAATATAATTTTTCAATTCCAAATTCATTAGAATTTCCGATAACTCCATGATACTTAAATTAGTTTCCCCAGCAATTTCATTCATATGCTTTGGAAAGAAACTTACACAAGCATACACTATTTTTTCTTTGGTTTCAAGTAATTTATCATTTTTTTTCAATTGGTTTTTACAAATTTTATAATCTAATCCAAAATCTTCCAATATTTCCTCAGGTCCGGTAACCATTTTCGCTCCCATTTTGATTAAATTATTACAGCCTGTGCTTAATGCATCCTGAAGGCGTCCCGGAACGGAATATATATTTTTCCCCTGTTCCAAACCCATATCTACGGTTATTAAGGAACCGCTTTTTTCTTTAGCTTCAATCACAAGTATCCCGTCGGACATACCGCTGATCAGGCGGTTTCTCATTGGAAAATTATAAGCTTTCGGAGAATAACCCGGTGGGTATTCCGATAGCACCCCGCCTTTTTCCTGCATGGCCATATAGAGGTTAAAATTCTCTTTCGGATAACAGATATCCACACCGCATCCCTCAATCGCATAGGTACTTCCTCCCGCAGATATGGCTCCTTCATGGGCATAGCCGTCGATTCCCCTTGCCAGCCCGCTGATAATCTGTATACCCTCCTTTGCCAATTCCCCGGCCAGGTACAGGGCAGTTTCCCTGCCATATACAGAACAGTTTCTTGCACCTACTATGGCTATGCTTCTCTTATCTTCACGGGGCAGGCTGCCCTTCACATATAGGGCAAAGGGCGGATTGTATATATTATGCAGCTTAGCCGGATAATGGGACTCCTCTTTCGTTACAAAATATATGCCCTTGCTCAATAGTTTAGCATAATTTTCTTGTATTCTTCCCGATTCTTTACTTTTTAAAATGAATTCCCTGTCAGAAGACGTTAATAAATTAATTTGGTCCAGGCCTCCTCCTTTATCCCGGTAAACCTGTTCCGGTGTCCCGTAATAATCCAATATAGCCTGTATTTTCTTTAAACCGATCTGTTCCAGATTACATAACCAGAACCAGTATTCTTTCTCTGTCATCTTCTCCTCTTTTCCGTATCTTTCATTTGCATTTTTCATTTTTGCATTTTTGCATTTTTCATTTTTGCATCTTTCATTTGTATTTTTCATTTACATCTTTCTTTTGCAAAAAAAGATTCTTAAATTGTGATAAAATTCTGATATAAAAAAATATTATTATATTAAATTTATGATTGATGATGATTTGAATTCATAAAGTCAAAATTATCCTGTTTTTTTAATAACGGTATTATGTTTCTTCCCAATATTTTTTATCCAGACTCCTGTAGCAGATGGCTTCCGACAGATGCCTTTCCCTGATGTCCCCGGAGCCATCCAAATCAGCAATGGTCCTCGACACTTTAAGGATCCGGTGGTAGGCTCTTGCACTTAAATTCATCTTTGTAAAGGCCTTTTCTAAGAGCAGTCGTTCCTTTTTGCCAAGTTTACAATAATGATTTATCATTTTGGGTGTCAGCTGGGAATTAAAATAGATGGCTTCCTCCTTATAACGGTTTAATTGTATGTTTCTGGCTTCCATAACCCTCCCCTTGATGCTTTCCGATGATTCGGCCGGTTTGTGGCTTTCCAGCTCCTTATAATTGACCGGAAGTGTTTCTATACAGATATCAATCCGGTCCAGTAATGGTCTGCTTATTCTACCAAGATAACGCTTTACCTGGTTTGGGGAACAGTTGCATTTATTCCGGTCGGGGTAATGTCCGCAGGAGCAGGGGTTCATGGCGGCAATAAGCATGAAGTCAGCCGGGTAACAATAGGTCCCCTGCAGTCTGGCTATGGTAACTTCGTTATCTTCCAAAGGCTGTCTTAATATTTCTATGGTATTACGGTTAAATTCGGGAAATTCGTCCAGAAAAAGGACGCCAAGATGGGCAAGGCTTATTTCACCCGGCATGGGGATCCTGCCACCTCCTGCCAAAGCCGCGGCGGTAATGGTATGGTGGGGTGACCGGAAAGGCCTTTTGCTGATCAGTGACCGGTTATTACTTAACAATCCTGAAACACTGTAAATTTTTGATATTTCCAGGCTTTCTTCAAAGGTAAGCTCCGGCATTATGGTCGGTATACGTTTTGCCAGCATGGTTTTACCTGCTCCGGGAGGACCGACCATAAGAAGGTTATGCATACCGGATGCAGCAATTTCGATTGCTCTTTTAGCCAGTTCCTGGCCGGTTACATCAGAAAAATCCAGTTCATCGGATTCATCCTTCTGATATATGTAATCGTCTTTCCGGAGAAAAAAAGGTTCCATAACGGTTTCATTGTTCAGGAATTTTACCGCTTCCTGTAGGTTTCTCACCCCATAGACCTCAATTCCCTGTACCACGGCACCTTCCTTAACATTATCCAGGGGAACGATACACCGTTCATAGCCCAGCTTATAGGCGGTATAAACAATGGGAAGCACGCCGTTTACTTTATTAATTACTCCGTTTAAACTCATTTCACCGACAAAGAGGGTTTTCTCAAGGTTTTCCTGGGGAATATAACCGAAAGCGGTTAATATTGCGACTGCAATGGGAAGATCAAAAGCAGTTCCTTCTTTCCGAAGGTCTGCTGGAGACAAATTGATTGTAATTCTTTTAGGCGGAAGATGATAGCCGGAATTCTTGAGGGATATCCGTACCCGTTCCCTGGCTTCCCTTACCTCGGACCCCAGATAACCGACCAGGTCAAAGACCGGCAGCCCGTCGCTGACATCCGCTTCCACCGACACTATGATGCCGTCTATTCCACTAACGGCAGCACTGAATGCTTTACTGAACATATAAGCTCCTTTCATTGCCTCTCCGCAATAAAAGAAACATCATCCGGTTTTAAGTATAACAGATTTTCTTATAAATGAAAACGAAAAATTAAAAGTTTACTGATAAAATACAAAGAGTCACAAACATTTTTATTAAACTTTATAAAATAGTTGAATAACTTTATAAGTGTATAGCAAATATTTAATATAATAGATGTCATATATTACATAATAAGTAGAAGAATTTATTATACCCCGGCTAATTAAGGCCGGGGTTTTTAAGAAAGAACACTTTTTATAGTTATTCAATATGTACAGCCTAAATGACTCCATTCCTCTTTTAACATGGAATAACACACATCATCATAAACCTGCCCGTTAAAGATCTGGCTGGCCATCCGGACAATTCCTTCATAATTAAAACCGCATTTTTCAATCACACGCCTCGATTGGTGATTAAAAGGATAATGATAAACAGAGATTAAATCCACTCCCAACTCCTCAAAGGCAAATCGGAGTACCCCTTTCACTGCTTCCGGGATCAGTCCCAGCCCCCAATAATCCTGAGAAAGAACATAGCCGACCATTTTTACATTGGCAACATCCCTTTTACTGTCATTATGTAAACCAATGGAACCGATTACTTTCCAATTCTTTTTATAAACAACGGCCCATACTTCTTCTTTTTCAATGAATGTATTTAATATCTCCCGGGACTCTGTAAGGCTTCCATGGGGTTTCCATCCGGCCATAGGACCAATCACAGGATTTTTAGCATACTCGTAGAAATCTTCTAAGTCCGATTCCTGCCATTTTCTTAACAGCAGCCGGCTGGTTTCCAATGTTTTCATTTATTCTCCCTAAATTCAACCTGCATTCACCGTGTTCTTAAAGCTTCTCCTGCCTGTTGCCGAACTTATCAGCTGTCCAGAATTTTCTTTAATTCATTCATGAAAGTATTCACATCTTTAAATTCACGGTAAACGGATGCAAAACGCACATACGCTACCGGATCCAGTTCTTTTAATTTATCCATTACAATTTCGCCGATAACGGAACTGGGAACTTCTTTTTCTTCCAGGTTAAATATGGCGTTCTCCACCTCGTCCACAAGGGCGTTGATCTGATCTACCGATATGGGACGTTTATGGCAGGAACGGAATACGCCTGCTTCGATTTTGGAGCGGTCATAAGGCTCTCTGTTATTATCCTTCTTAATGACTACCAGCGGTATAGCTTCTACTTTTTCATATGTCGTAAATCTTTTTGAGCATTCATCGCATTGACGCCTTCTCCTTATGGAACTGTTGTCATCTGCAGGCCTTGAATCTATAACCCGGGTATTTTCTTTTCCGCAAAATGGACACTTCATTCTTACACCTACCTCTTTCTGATATTGCCAGTTATATAAGTTTCTGCTGCCTGGTCTTACACCTGCCCCAAAATATAAACGCTTGGTATGTCTTTTATTGGAGGAGGCTTTTCCTAAATCCTATTCATTTCTTTCCAATATTTATATAATTATAGCTCGATTATATTGAAGATTTAACAATTGGTCAAGTCATTTTCTACATATATCCATAGTTTAACACATATATTAATAAATAAATGCATCTGCTAAACCTATTCATTGAGGTATTTGCAATATGAGAATGTGTGAATTGAAGGAAAAAGAAGTCATTAACTGCAGAGACGGGGAAAGACTTGGCTATATTTGCGATTTGGAAATTGACATACATACCGGAATAGTCATTAAAATTATCGTGCCCGGGCCATGTAAAATATGGGGAATATTAGGCAGGGACCATGAGTATGTAATTGAATTTGGGTGTATAAAACAAATTGGCGCTGACGTCATTCTGGTAGATATTGATGCTGAAAAAGCTTTGATCAAATCAGCTTTTTTATAATGTTCAAACTGGTACAATGTTTATAAAATAACCAGCCAGTTATTTTTAAACGTTGTACTAATAAGCCTGACTCCCGCCGGCCAGGCGGGAGTCTTATGCTCTTTTCCCAGGGAGCACTGAACAGTTACCCTGTTTTTATATATTTTATTTAATTGAAATAACCTTTTCTTTCTTATTAAAAAGGATTGCCGCTACTCCTGCTGCTCCAGTCGGAATTCGCAGGCAAGCTTGCGATGCTAACTTGTTAGCATTATCCTCCTTCCGCTTTCATATCCTGTTTATTGTACTAAATAATTTTTCATACTTTTTAAGGCTGATTTTTCAAGCCTGGATACCTGTGCCTGGGAGATACAAATTTCTTTTGCGACTTCCATTTGGGTCTTTCCCTCATAAAAACGAAGTTCAATTATATTCCTTTCCCGTTCCGATAATTTAGACAGGGCTTCTTTCAATGAAATCTCTTCTACCCAGTTTTCTTCCTTATTTTTTTTATCACTGACCTGATCCATGATATACAAGGTGTCTCCGCCTTCTGAGTATACCGGTTCATAAAGGGATACGGGACTTTGAATCGCATCCAGAGCAAATACAATATCTTCTTTGCTCATACCGATTTCATCGGCTATTTCACATACGGTAGGTTCTTTATCGTTCTTTTTTAGCAATGCTTCTTTGGCATAGATCGCTTTATATGCAGTATCCCTTAAGGAACGGCTGACACGGATACTGTTATTGTCCCTTAAATATCGCCTGATTTCACCGATTATCATAGGAACCGCATAAGTTGAGAATTTAACATTCTGTGTAATGTCAAAATTGTCGATTGCCTTCATAAGTCCGATACAACCTATCTGAAATAAATCATCTACATTTTCATTGCTATTGGAAAAACGCTGTATAATACTAAGAACCAGTCTAAGATTACCTTTAATATACAATTCCCTGGCTTCTTTGTCCCCCTTTAATATACGCTTAAATAATTCTTCCTTTTCACTATTGTTCAGTAATGGTAATTTCGATGTATTTACACCACATATTTCAACCTTATAAAGAGCCATATTGAAACCTCCCAAATCATATTTACATAAAATAATGATTCACTATTTGGGTTCTCTTTATACGGTAAAATAAGATGTAATAATTTCCTTTTTTATAACTTTAAATTATTCCAGTCTTAACATTTCCTTCTTTAAACGCTTTATTATCTTCTTTTCCAACCTGGATATATAGGATTGGGAGATTCCTAAAAGGTCGGCAACTTCCTTCTGGGTACGTTCATTACCGTCTTCCGTATTTAAGCCGAAACGCAGCTGCACGATAATCCGCTCTCTTTCACTGAGTTTTGACAAGGCTTTCCCTAAAAGTTTCCGGTCTACCTCTTCTTCAATATTTTTATAAATGACATCCTCTTCCGTGCCTAGGATATCGGATAATAGCAATTCATTCCCGTCCCAGTCTACATTTAAGGGTTCATCAATGGATACTTCCAGTTTCGTCTTGTTATTTCTCCTTAAATACATTAAGATTTCATTTTCAATACATCTTGACGCGTAGGTTGCAAGCTTTATATTTTTATCCGGATTATATGTATTAATCGCTTTTATTAAACCGATGGTACCGATTGAAATTAAGTCTTCCACTCCGACTCCGGTATTATCAAATTTCTTTGCTATGTAAACAACCAGTCTTAAATTATGCTCAACGAGAATGGATTTCGCCTCGGTATCATATTCCGTTCCCAGTTTGGCAATTTCCTCGGCTTCCCTTACTGCATCCAATGGCGCGGGAAGAACTTCTGCTCCACCAATATAATGTATATCTCCGTGACCGTTAAAAAAAATACTTCTAAAGTCAGGAATAACCCTAAATTGAATTTTATTTGGTATTGTAATTTTCAATAGCATTTTTTACTTTTCCTCCCTTTACACTTTCACCCATTGCCTAAAAAAATTAGTGAAATTGCCTTCCCAGGCTCCCGCGGCCGAATCGTCGTTACAGTTTGGCTTTTCGGCCAAATTGCAACGAATCGTCACTATAACTGTTTCTTACATAATTCCCCTATGTAAAATCACCTGATATTCCTTTTGTTTTGATAAACTTTCCCTGCTGACGGCTGTATAAACTTTCTCGCTGTAAATCTTTTCATCACCGTTAAAAATTACTACCCGATTCATAACTATTGCAGGTAACATACCGTTTTTTTTACCGATTGAATGATATGGTATCATCATAATATTAAAACGATCTTCTTCATCCCGTAAGATACCGTTTTCCAATGAACTGTCCTTTTTGTCGAAAGAGGTATGCTTTCCATCCAAAGTATCTAACATAACCTGAAGCAGATTCCTTTGATGTACCGTAAATAACGGCTCTAATGCAGAATATTCCGCAATTATTACCGGCTTTCCATAAATCGGATCAAATAAATCATTGCCTGTATCTAACAATCCGATTATCCGAATACTTTCATCTCCATATGACAGCTCCGTCTCATAGGTTACCAGGCCTCCGGTCCGCAGATTTTTCAAGGTCATTATAAATACCCGCACTGCAACTGCTCCGACAAGAGCCGCAAGAGCCAAATAAGCCATACTTTGATTCTGAAATAATCTTCCCTGAATTAATTCTTCAAAATAATATCCCAGCCTGGAATGATAATATAAAGAATTCAGTACTCCACCTAAAAAAAATGTAGTAATATAAAGTATAATAACTGCTTTAACGGTTGATGCCAGATTTTTAAATCCGAAAGAAACCGTAATCATGGCAAAACAGATTATGATATAAGCAGTAAGAAATTGCAGGAATCCGTTCAGTTTTGGGACAACAGCTAAAATACAGGCTCCTAATGCACCCACTACAGCCCCTCCGGTCAGACGGATTACAGATTTTTTATACTTTAATATTTTCCTTACTATCAAAAGCAACAGGATATCCATAATAAAATTAATAATAAAAATAACGTCTACATAAACCTCAAGGTACAAGTTCACCCCCGCTTCCATAACTTGTATTTTCTTTTCCTATTATAGCTTCTTTCATTTATATAATTTGTCATTTTCTGGTAATTAATATGTCTTTTTCATTTACTCATACTTACAAATACCGGTAAAAATAGCAGTAAGATACTCTAATTTGTATTTTTTTTACATTTTACTCCAATTGTTTATTCGCAGGACCGGATTTTCATAAAAAAAAGAGTCTGGCTTGCCATCTGGCGCTGACGCGCTGTCACTGAAGTGACAGCGCGTCAATGCTAAGTGGCAATCTTTCCTCTGCGCGGCATGCGCCTCCTGCAGGCCGGTTTTTTTTGTGCAACAGGATGTAATATTTATGCACGAAAAAAAGCCTGTCCCAGCTTTAGCTATAGCTAAAGCCAGGACAGACTCATGTAATAACAACTATTTAATTACTATTTATGGTTTCGGTTTTTTTGTAAAAATTCAGGTATTTTTATTCCTCCTGATTCCGTATTCCCATTATTATTCATGGTACTGTTTCCGGGAATCGGATTGCTTAAATTTTGTGAAGGAGTCCTGTTAGTACTGTTGCTGCTGGAAGCTGCAGCAACCTGGGACTGTGCTTTGGTATAAGAAGAAGTAGTATTCACGCCGCTGCCATACTTATATTCCGGTCTTATCCCCGGCTGCTTTAAAAAACTCGGTCCTTTCATCTGTTCCCTGGAATCCGCTGTTCTTCCGTCCAATCCGGTAGCAATAACCGTAATTGTAGCTTCATCCGGTGTGTTCCCATCATACATGGCACCAAATATGATATTAGCCGCATCACCGGCTAATTCCTGAACCATCGTTGCTGCTTCATTGGCTTCAATCAGGCTGATATCACCTGAAATATTAATGATTACATGGGAAGCACCCTGAATGGTAGTTTCCAGGAGCGGACTTGTAATAGCCTGATTAACTGCATTGACACATTTATCATCGCCCTTGCCCACACCAATTCCAATATGTGCAACACCTTTATCTTTCATGACAGTCTGTACATCGGCGAAATCCAGATTGATTAAGCCGGGAACATTGATTAAATCCGTAATTCCCTGTACGCCCTGCTGCAATACTTCATCGGCTTTGCGCAGTGCATCCGGCATCGTGGTCCTGCGGTCTACAATCTCAAGTAATTTATCATTCGGTATCACAATTAAAGTATCTACATGCTCTTTCAGCTTTTCAATACCGCCAAGGGCATTATTCATACGTGCTTTTGCTTCAAACTTAAAAGGCTTTGTTACAATGCCGACCGTTAAGATCCCCATTTCTTTCGCTATCTGTGCAACGACAGGCGCTGCTCCCGTACCTGTTCCGCCGCCCATACCGCAAGTAACAAATACCATATCAGAGCCTTTGATAATCTCAGTTAACTCTTCCCTGCTCTCTTCCGCAGCCTGGGCTCCGATTTCAGGCTGCGCGCCTGCTCCTAAACCCTTCGTTAACTTTTCGCCGATCTGAACACACTGCGGTGCTTTACATGTCTTTAAATGCTGCTTGTCCGTATTCACACATATGAATTCAACACCGACAATATTCTCTTCAATCATTCTATTAACAGCGTTATTCCCTGCACCCCCTACTCCAATAACAAGTATTCTTGCAGTTGAATCAGCTTCATTTGTTCTTATCTCAAGCAAGGTTCTTCCTCCTTCACTATACTTATCGTTCTACACTATATTTAATAACCAATATTAACAAATAACATATTCAAATTATTATCCTTATGTACTTTTATCTATACCCGGAGTGCTTGTCCTGCCTTCGTGTATAATATGACTAGTATATTCTTTTATTTCTATAGTATATAATATCTTTTATTACTGAAATAATCAACCCTAAATTTATATTTTTTTATTCCCAGGGCTTAGCAATTATTTCCTCTTGCCTTTCTTCAAAATCCTTCATATCCAGTAATAATTTTTTCCCTTCGGCCTTTGGCAGCAGATTTTGTAATTCTGCAATCTGCACATCGTAGGTATTCCTTTTCCCCAAAAGAATTTTGTTATCCCCGCCGTAAAGTGTAACCTCCAGGTCGGAATTAAACTGGATGGTGTCAATATTTAGTTTATATTTCTTAATCAGCTGGGTAATATTCAGGATAACATTAAACAGGGATTTTTTTTGACCCTCAAGTTCTAGTTTTTCATACAGTATGATCCGGCTGAAACTCAGTCCGGTTATAAACGGTACTTCATCTAATTTTTCATTAGAACTTTCCACTACAATGCCATCCCTGTCAAAATACATATATCCGCCCATAAACTCGATACAGCCCGTTATTACTTTCTCATATACATGAATTTCGACCGTATTTTTATTGACCAGCTCGATATCGATATCTTCGACAAATGGAATACTATCTACCTTGCCGTATTTATAACGAAGATAAAGTAGGATTGTATTCCGATCTGTCTTTTCCGTTATAACTTTGTTTTGTAATTCTTCATTTGTATAATGACTGCCGCCTTCTACAACTACCGTATCCAGCCTGCAGGTTACAAACAGTATAAACGCAGGAATAATAATAAGAAGGCAGAGAATGAGTAATTTCATCAAGCCTAATAAAAAACCATTATTATGATATTTTACTTTCTTTTCTTTCATATCAGCTCCCATTGCATATCCGAAACCTGAGTTTCGGATACTGCCTAACATAAGACATTCGTTTTTTGAATGGTTTAATCAGGATGTGGATTATGCTTTTCAATAATTCATACTGCTCCCATGGAATTATCCTGTGCGTTCTGTTGCTGCTTTTGTAATCTCAGGTGACCAGTTTGATGTCTGCACCCAATTGTCTTAAATCCCTGCATATATCCTCATACCCCCTTTGGATAAAGTATGGGTTATACAGTGTTGTTTTTCCTTTTGCCATAAGTCCAGCAATAACCAGTGCTGCACCACCCCTTAATTCACTGGCAAATACATCACATCCTGTCAGGTAAGGTACACCATTAATAATGGCCTCCCTGCCTAAGATGCGGATATCTGCTCCAAATTTGATCTGTTCTTTTACATTCTGATATCTTCCCTCAAAGATTTCTTCTACTATTTTGCTGGTTCCGGTTGCGGTCATCAGAACTGACATAATTTGAGACTGCATGTCGGTAGGAAATCCGGGATATGGCATGGTACGGATAAATGGTATTGGTTTTAATATCCCCGATGAAGCTATGATAATATAATCTTCGCCGGTCAGGATACTGCAGCCCGTTTCCCGTAAAATCTTAATGACAGTCTGAAGGCTGCCTCCTCCGATTCCCGTTAATACCGCTTCCCCTCCGGCGCCTGCTACGGCTGCCAGATAAGTACCTGCTACAATCCGGTCAGCGCAAGCTGTGAATTCTACCGGATGCAAATAATCGACTCCCATGATTTCAATTTTTTCAGTTCCTGCCCCGGTTATTCTGGCTCCGGCAGCATTTAAAAACTTGCATAATTCTGTTATTTCCGGTTCTTTTGCAGCATTGTAAATACCTGTTTTACCTTCCGCTAAGACGGCGGCCAGAATAATATTTTCCGTAGCCCCCACACTTGGGAACTTAAGGAATATATCACTGCCTTTTATAGCTTTGGTTGTACATTTTATCAGCCCGTCCTCTTCTTCCAATGAGACATTCATATCCTGAAAAGCGCTTAAATGGAAATCTATGGGTCTTGCACCAATTGTACATCCGCCCGGATAAGTAATTGTAACCGAATGGGTCCGCCCTAACAGCGCGCCCATTAATATAATGGATGACCGCATCATCTTTACATATTCTTCCGGGACGGTTGATGTATTAAGCTTCGTTGTATCTATAATGAGGGAAGATTTCTCCCACAAGACGGTACAACCGATTGTCTCCAGGATTTTTATCATATGAAAAACATCCAGGATCTGGGGACAATGATTCAGCTTTATAACTCCATTTATTAGTACAGTAGCTGCCAAAATCGGTAATACTGCATTTTTAGAACCTTGTATGTTAACTTCACCACTTAGCTGCTTTCCTCCAATGATCTCGATAAATGCCATGGTGCACCTCATAAAACCAGAATATACAATTACTATATGATATATTCCCGGTTTTGTGCTTGTAGCCAAATGGTAATAGTAAATACCTATCTTTCATATTTAATCTGATTTGAAACACTTAACGCAATTCCCATTTCAAAAAGCAAAACCATCAGCGAACTGCCCCCGGAACTGATAAAAGGCAGCGGGATACCGGTCGAAGGAATTGTATTGGTAACAACTGCTATATTTAATAATACCTGTACTGCTATATGTGTTAACACACCTGTTGCAATTAAACCGCCGTATAAATCGGGCGCATTAATTGCTATGATAAACAGTCTCCAGACCAGTAAAACAAAAAGCATGATTACGGCAATGGCACCAAACAGGCCAAGTTCTTCACAGATAACCGCAAAAATCATGTCATTATGGGATTCCGGGATAAATCCCAGCTTCTGCATGCTTTCCCCAAGCCCTTTGCCAAAGATCCCGCCGGAGGCAATCGCATATAATCCCTGCAATATCTGATATCCTTTCGGATGGGTTTCCACATTTCTCCATACATCAATACGGGTGCTTCTGTAACTTACCCCAAATATAAAGGCTGCCCCGATTCCGGCTCCGATGAGACCGGATACGATAAAATATAATTTTTTCCGGCTGGCCACAAAACAAATCGCTATCATGATGGCTGCCATTACCAGTGCTGTACTGAAGTTAGGAATCAGAACCAAAACAATTAACGGTGCAACAAATACGACTACTCTTATAAATCCCTTAAATTTATCCAGCTTTACCGGAGACAGGTTTACTATGTAGGCAGTAAATAATATTACTGCAATCTTGGATAATTCCGAAGGCTGAAACCTTCCCAGCGGCCCTAATTCAATCCACCGTCTTGCACCGTTTACTTTTACTCCAAAAAATAAAACATAGAATTGCAGCAAAATACACAAGATATAAAGTATGGTAATCGGCTTGATTTTTATGATTGGCATTTTAGTGATATAAATACGGTAATCTATCTTTGATACAATCAACATGACTACAAACCCAAGTACCGCAAAGACACTCTGTTTTTCCAAATAATAAGCCGGATTTCCAAGTTCCCTGCTTGCATTATAGGAACTGGTACTGTAAATCATGACCAGTCCAAAACACGTCAAAAACAAGGTTAAGAACAGAAGACTGTAATCATAATAGCTATGGAATTTTTTTAATTTTCCCTGTTCCCTTTCTGCCCTAGTCATTCATTGCTCCTATCTGTACGAATGTACGTATTAATACTGACCTGTTTCATGACGTTATACGGTAATATATTTTCATAATAAGAATTATTATACTTCCGAAAATAATGTAATGTGTCCTATGCCAGGTTTTTCACATATTCCTTGAATAAGTGCCCGCGCTCTTCATAATTCTTAAACATCCCCCAGCTTGCACAGGCCGGGGAAAGAAGAACGGAGTCCCCCTGGTTCGCCTTCCCTGCACATATATTTACCGCTTCTTCCAGACTGTCTGCCATAATAATATTCTCATAACCATGACGTCTTGCCGTTTCCGCAATTTTTTCCTTCGTCTGACCAAGTAATACCAGATAACGGATTTTATCTCCAAAAGCTTCCAGCCATTCATCATATTCCGAGCCTTTGTCATACCCGCCGGCAATCAGCAAAGTCGGAGTCTGCATGGACTCAATTGCTTTCATGGAAGCATCCGGATTCGTTCCCTTGGAATCGTTGTAATATTTAACTCCGTTTTTGGTAGTAACAAATTCTATTCTATGCTCCACCGCAACGAAGTTCGTAATTGCATGTTTGATTTTGTCCACCGGCACCCCAAGTGAAATGCCGCAGGCAACGGCAGCCATTACATTTTCATAACTATGACGTCCGAATATATTTAATTCATGAATATTGCAAACCAGGCTTTTCTGTACCCCGTCATTATAAATGATATTTTCTTCTTCCAGATAAATACCCTGTTCCAGGCTGTGGAGACTACTAAAGTAGAATACTTTGGTTTTCAGTTCTCTGCCGATTTTTTTCAGGGTTTCGTCTTCATAATTTAACACACATACATTGTTGCCGTCCTGATTCAATGTAATATTCTTTTTGGCGGTAATATAATTTTCCATGGTATGATGCCTGTTTAAATGATCCGGTGTTATATTTAATATGGCACTTACATCCGGTTTAAACGCCACAATGGTTTCCAGTTGAAAACTGCTCATCTCTGCAACGGTAACGGTTTCTTCCGTTGTATTTAACACCATTTCCGTATAGGGCACCCCGATATTTCCCACTACAAAAACACTTTCATAATAGGTTTTCATAATCTCACCAACCAGGGTTGTTGTGGTCGTTTTACCGTTCGTACCCGTAATTCCCACTATTTTCCCTTTGGAAAAATAATAGGCTAATTCGATTTCACCCCAGACAGGTATCTTCTTATCCCTTATCCGGTTCACCAGTTCCAGATCCGTGGGTACGCCGGGGCTTAATACTGCCAGATCGATGCCCTCAAGCAGTCCGTCAGGTATTGTTCCAAGGAGAATGCTTCCTTTAAAATCCGACGGTAATTTTGCCCGGATTTCATTGATATCCAATTTTTCGTTGCCATCGTATATTATAATATCAGAAGCGGCCTTTTGTAATAATTTAGCTGCAGAAATACCGCTGATACCGGTACCAAATACAAAAACCCGTTTATTTTCCAGTTTCATCGAATTTTATCCTCCCAGGTGTTATATTCCCATTAGCGCGATCAGGCAGAGAACCGCCGTAATAATTGAAAAAACCGCAACAACTCTTGTTTCAGCCCAGCCGCATAATTCAAAATGGTGATGTATTGGCGCCATTTTAAATATCCGCTTTCCGCCGGACAGTTTAAAATAACCGACCTGGAGCATTACGGACAGTACCTCAACCAGATAAATCAAACCAACAATCAGTATAAATAACGGCATCCGGAGCATATATGCGGAAGCTGCCACAAAACCGCCAAGGGCCAGGGAACCGGTATCTCCCATGAATACCCTTGCCGGATAAATATTAAATACCAGAAACCCTAACAAACTTCCTGCAACCGCACAGGTAATGGGAGAAATACCGCTGTGTATGCCGATTGCGACCACGGAAAAAAAAGTAGCAACCAACAGCGTCACACTGCTGGCCAGGCCATCCAGCCCGTCGGTAAAATTAGCCCCGTTAACGGTACCCAGAACAACAATAAACAACAAGGGAATAAATAAAAATGAAGTATCCAAATATTTACCCTCAAAAAATCCTCCGGTAAACGGTATGAGCATAGTGGAACCGACATCGGTGTAATTAACCAGATAATAGCCGAAAATTGCCGTCACCAGTATCTGGCCCACCAGCTTCTGCCAGGCTCTTAAACCCAAAGATCTTTTCATAACCACTTTGATATAGTCATCCAGTAATCCGATTATGCCAAAGCCGACGGTTGAGAATAAAACCGGTATTATATCAGGATATTTACCAATATAGATTAAAGAGGTAAGGGTAACGCTGAGCAGGATTATAATCCCTCCCATGGTCGGTGTCCCCGATTTCTTCAAATGGCTTTCCGGTCCATCGTCACGTACGAACTGGCCGAACTTTAATCTCTTTAAAAAAGGGATTAGAATCGGACACAAAATCACGCTGATAGCAAATGATATGATAACCGGCATTAATATCTTAAAATCCATCTTTCTTTCCTCCCAAGTGAATCCTCTTGTAATTTCTTTTGTAAAAAATCAACGTTCTAATTATATGCTATTCCAGATACAGAATCAAGTCACTATTTCGATTTATCAGCTCTCCGGATAAGGGAAATTGTTCCATAACCGTATCCCCTTCACCCAAATAGTAGATTTCACCGTAATCAATATCCTTTAATGTAGCTTTTATGTCTTCCTTCTTTAACCCTACCAGGTCTGGCATCTTTATAGTCCCTATGTTAAATTCTTCCTGTTCCGCTTCGGTGTAATGCGGTTCAATACCCATATAAGGCAGTACATTATCAAATACCTCGGCAACCACCGGTGCGGCAATCGTACCGCCATAATAAATTCCGGTCGGCTCATCTATTAATACCACTGCAATTACCTGCGGATTATCGGCAGGTGCAAATCCCAAAAAGGAGGATATGTATTTATTGCTGCTGCGGGGCAGTTTTTCGGAGGTTGCTGTTTTTCCCCCGATCTTAAAACCCGGCAGGTAAGCCCTTTTACCGGTACCTTCCGAAACAACCGCTTCCAATAATTCTTTCATGGTATCGGAAGTTTCTTTCGTTATTACTTCTTTGGCTCCTTCATACTGAAAGGTTTTCACTGTATTGCCCTCCGGATTCTTTACCTGAACTCCAAAATGGGGAGTTACAATATTTCCTCCGTTTACAACCGCACTGGCTGCCACCAGTAATTGAAGGGGCGTGATCTGAAAGGACTGGCCAAAAGAGATAGTGGCCAATTCAACTGCCCCCACATTCTCCGGCTTATGCATGATGGATTTTGCTTCACCCGGCAAATCTACACCTGTTTTATTAAAGAGTCCCAGTTTGCCGAAATATTTATACATATTGGTGACTCCGACCCTTGCGCCAATTTCCATAAATACCGGGTTACAGGAATTCTTAATGCCATCCACAAAAGTTTCACTGCCATGGCCGCCGGCCTTATGGCAGCGTATTCTCCTGTCCTCCACTATTTTATAACCCGGGCAGTAAAAAGAATCATTTAATTTAACTACCTTTTCTTCCAGGGCAGCGGCAGCGGTTACAACTTTAAACGCGGAACCGGGTTCATAGGTATCACTGATACTCGCATTTCTCCACATGTTATTAAGTAAATCATTGGTCTGCTCACTGGTCAGAGAGGAAGGATCAATGCCACTTAGCATAGGATCGGTTAAGGTATACGGATCATTTAAATCAAATTCCGGAACATTAACCATGGCATAGATTTCTCCGTTTTGCGGATTCATAAGGATAAGTTTTACATTATTTGCATTCTTGGCTTCCATGATTTTCTCTGCGGCCTGCTCCGCATATTTCTGGATATTCACATCCAGACTGATATATAAATCATTTCCGGCTCTGGGCTCTATCCGGTCTTCTGCCGCATTGTCTATTTCAACTCCATAAGCGGTTGTTAAGGTAAGTATGGTACCGTCGATTCCTTTCAAATATTTATCATATTCCACTTCCAGACCGATAATACCCTGATTGTCGCTTCCTGTAAAACCAATTACTTTGGAAGCTAAACTGCCATAGGGATAAAATCTTTTGTAATCCTCATCTACCATAACTCCATCTAAATCAAAATCTCGGATTTTATCTGCAATTTCTTTATCTACATTGGATTTTATCCGTTCTATGGATGAAACTTTTTCGACTCTTTTTCTTACCGTATTTTCACTAAGGCCAAGCTGTTCCGATAATACCTGAATAACCCTTTCCGGGTCCGTAATCTGGCTATGTATAACAGAGATCGTACTGACAGGTTTATTCGTAGCGATAGCAATTCCATTTTTGTCGTATATGATTCCTCTCTCTGCCTTGATTGCCCTTTCTCTCTCGTGAAGATCTTCTGCCCGTTCCGCATATTCAGCAGATTTCAGTATCATCAGATAACCAAGTCTTACCGTTAATCCCACTGCGGCTATCAATATCACCGATACTATGATGAATACGTTCCGGCGGTTAAAGGTTTTATTGCGTGCCATAGGGTTACCTCATATATCTTATCGTTTTATTTTATTACGGAATATATAAGGTTATGATTATATATTTATAAACTAATTGCTGTTATCGTCCTGTGTTTCTCCTTCCGTCGTTTCAGGAAGGAAATTCGGATTAAAATCGTCGTCATCGCCGGCTCCGGAATTTTCTATACTGTTTTCCCCGGATGACGTATTATTCTGGCTATTGCCCGTATCTCCTGAACCGTTTTCATTTCCTTCACCGGATGTATTGTTATCTTCGCCCGTATCCGAACCGTTATTATCATCGCCTGTTCCTTTGGCTTCGGTATTATCTCCGGTACCGTCCGGATTATTCTGGTTCTGTTCGTCAGTACCTTCTGCGGTATTTTGTTCCGAACCATCTTGCGTACCGGTACTTGGCAGTACCGGGGTATTTTCTGTCAGTCCCTGAGTATCCGTAGACTCCGTGGGGTATATTTCCAAAAACGGCAATATTTCACTTAATATGCCGCTGGCAAATCTCGTTGCGATGGAGCTGTCCGCCTGCTTTACCACATTTTGCGGTTCATCGATTACAACATAGATAACCGCTTCCGGATTATCGGCAGGTACGCAACCGATAAAGGATACCAGGTAGGTATCTGCAGATCTGGGAATTTTCTCAGCCGTTCCTGTTTTACCACCGACTTTATATCCTGGCACCTGGGCACCTTTAGCCGTACCTTCTTCTACGGTCTGAAACATTGCATTTCTGATAAATTCAGAAGTTTCTCTTGAAACGGATTCCTTCACTAAGACTTTATCAAAATTCTGAAGGGTAGCCCCTCCCGGATTTAAAATCTGCTTTGCAATGTGGGGTTCATAATAATACCCTCCATTCACCAGCGAAGAAAAACCGGTTGCCATCTGAATCATGGTAGTATTAAAATTTTGCCCGAAACTGTTTGTTGCAACAGCCGTAGCATTTCTTTCGCTATCCGAAACCAATATGCCCCCGGCCTCACCGGGAAGGTCAATCCCTGTTTTATGTCCGAAACCGAAGAAATTCTGATAGTCATAAAAGACTTTTTTCCCTTCCTTGGCTCCGATCTGCATTAATGCGTCGTTACAGGATAACATAAGGGCCTGAGTCAGGGTAATTGTACCATGACCGGTACGTTTACTGCACTTGATCTTAAACCCTCCTATTTCTTGAAAACCGTCACATACATAGGTATCCTCACTGTGTATAAGATTCTCTTCCAGGCCGGCTGCAACCGTAAAAGGTTTAAAGGTGGAACCGGGCTCATAGGTATCACTGATGGTAAAATTCCTCCAGATGGCATTTAAGGCATCCAGTCTTTCTTTTTCACTCATTTTTTCAATTTCTTTTTTTGTATAAAAAGGGGTTAAGTCAGCTGGATTGTTTAAATCATATTCCACATTGGAGGCCATGGCCAGGATTTCACCATTATTGGGATTCATAACAAGAACTCCGATATTCACACTGCCAAATTCTTCATTGAAGGTTTTGATATGCTGCTGGACTATGCCCTGGACATTGGCATCTATGGTAGATATTACGGTATTGCCGTTAATTGCGGGTTTTACAGTCTCTTCTACCTTTAATTCTGAATCTATGTATCCGTACTCAATTCCGTTGATACCGTTTAACTGGTCATTATAATATTGTTCAATTCCCCAGTTGCCCACATTTCCGCTGGAAGTAAATCCGATTACACTGCTTGCCAAAGTTTTGTAGGGATATTTTCTGACATAGTCTTCTTCAAACCAGACACCCTTTATATTGCTGTCTTTTTCCTCTTTTTCTTTAAACGGCATCATATCTTCATAACTGATACCTTTTTTCAGTATAACATAACGGCTTTCCGGTTTCGTATCCACCAGTTCCTTAACGGTTTCCTCCGTGATACTGTCATAAGTTGAGGTCAGGGCCTTTATGGTAGGTGTCGGATATTTTTCATCCTCCAGCATGTATTTTACGTCCAGTATAATATTGTATACCTTGTCACTGGTAGCCAGGACGGTTCCCTTCCGGTCAAGTATGCTCCCCCTTTGGAAAGGAATCACGGTACTGGTATAAGTCTGCTGGGATAACACCTTTTTCGCATATCTTTCCCCATCCGTCCGGTTAAGAAATACCAGCCTGGCAATCAGCCCGATCATGGCAATTAAAACAACACAAAAAACAAGCAATAATTTTGCTTGCATTTTGTGGGTAAACTTTTTCATTTTTAAATTTCTTGCTGCTTTTCTCATAGATACACCTCGAATTTTGTCGTCTCAGTAATATATATCGGCAGTTTATTTTAAAATTTTATCCAGAAGGTTTGTATCGTTTCCTTCCGGTATCTCTTCATACTGCCTTACATAGTCACTTAAATTGCTTTCATAGGGTATCACCTGGTTTTCATTGGGATACACCATTCCAAGTTCCGTTGTTGCTATCTTGTAAATATAATTTAAATCCAACGAGGTATTAATCTTTGATAAGGCATCTTTATTCTGGTTTTGTAATTTGGTCAGATCACGTTCCAATTCTGCTATTTCTTTATTTCGTTCGGTAACACCGGACTGCACCTGAAGATATTCCACACAGGTGTAAAGTGATACTGCGATCGCAATGGTAAGAAAAAATAAGGAAAACAAATCCATTCCCGTATTTGCTTTCGGCTTTCTTCTTTTCTCCCGCGCCGGCCGCCGTATCGGCTCTAAATCCCCGGATTCCTCATAATCCGGGATAACCTGCAGCTTTCTTGCAGTATTGCCGTAGGTTGTATAATCATTATATTGATACCGCTTATTTTTTGCCTCCATGCATTTCCCCTCGATTCCTATAAATGTTTCTCAAAAACCCTTAGTTTTGAACTTTTTGATCTCTTGTTATCAATTATCTCCTGATCCGTCGGAAAGACAGGTTTTCTGGTGATAACCTTTCCTTTCGATTTATTACCGCATACGCAAACCGGAAAACTTGGCGGGCAGGTACACGGATCTTCATTATTTTTAAAGCTGCTTTTTACAATCCTGTCTTCCAGGGAATGGAAAGTTATGATACATAACCTGCCTTGATCCCCTAACAATCCAATCATATCATCCAGTGATTTCTTTAAAACTTCCAATTCCCTGTTTAATTCTATCCGGATGGCCTGAAAGGTTTTCTTGGCAGGATGCCCTGTATTCATCCTGACTTTCATGGGTATTGCCGCTTTAATCGCCTCTGTCAGCTCATCTGTGGTCTCTATGGGTCTTTCTTCTCTCACCCGCACAATATGCTTGGCTATATTTTTCGCAAACTTGTCTTCCCCATAATCTCTTATAATCCGGTATAGGTCAAATTCGCTGTACCCATTTACAATATCCTTTGCTGTTCTGTCATATCTGGTATCCATCCGCATATCAAGAGGTGCATTTTCCTTATAGGAAAATCCCCTCTCCGGTGTGTCTAACTGGTAAGAAGAAACACCCAGGTCAAGTAATATGCCATCCACTTTTTCTATTCCAAGGTCAGATAAAACCCTCTTCATATCGGAATAGTTACTGCGGACTATGGTTACCCTGTCCTGAAATTCCGTAAGTCTGTCACTGCCGGCACGGATCGCCGCTTCATCCTGGTCAATACCAATCAACCTGCCATTTTCCGAAAGGCGCCTGCAGATTTCATAAGAATGGCCGCCGCCTCCCAGAGTTCCGTCTACGTAAATCCCATCCGGTTTTATATTAAGCATTTCAATTGTTTCATTTAAAAGTACGGATTTGTGTTTAAAATTAAAATTATCTGTTAAAGCGTCCATTCAATTCCCCCCTAAAAGCTTAATCCAAACTCCGACATATGTTCTGCAATCTGATCCATGTCATCGTAATCATTATTGCTATCCCACTTCTCTTTGCTCCAGATTTCTATTTTACTCAAGACTCCGACAAACACGATATCCTTCTCCAAACCTGCCTGTTCCCTTAGCTTGTTCGGTATCAGGATTCTTCCCTGCTTGTCCACTTCACAGGTTGCGGCTCCAGCCATAAAATAACGCTGCAATTGTCTGGCTTCTTTACTTCCGGGGAGAGTTTTAAGCTGAGTGACGAAGTTCATCCATTCATCATTAGGATATACAAATAAGCAGCCATCTAAACCCTGGGTAACAACAAATTCATCACCTAAAGTTTCTCTGAACTTGGATGGTATTATTATTCTTCCTTTGGAATCAATCGTATGATTGTATTCTCCCATGAACATGAATTCCACCACCTATCTACCACTTACCACCACTTCGCACCACTTTCCTCCACTTCTAATGATATTTTATACCACTTATGGGAATTTATCAAGTATTTCTGCATAAAAAAAAGACAAACTGCCCTGGTTTATTTTGGCAGTTTGTATCTTTATGAATGCTCTATACAATATATTGTAGAAAATAAATGAATCGGCTAAAATTCATCAATATGTAGGTAAAACAAAAAGGAATAGGTATTTGGTCCCATTCCTCCTGTATATATTCATAATTAAATTCAACAAATAAACTGAAAACGTTGTATTTTATTCTAAATTAACTTATTTTTCAAGCTGTCAGTGTCTTTTTATGGTAATACGTTTATAAATCAGTATTGCCGCTGCAGCTGCGACTAAGAGAGCGGACAACAACTGGGATACCGCAAAGGGTGTATTCCACAGAAAAAGCTGGTCGGTCCTTAAGCCTTCGATCCAGACCCTTCCAAGGCCATACCCGATCAGGTACAGCAAAAATATTTCTCCGTTAAATTTCTTGTGTTTCGAATAAAGGATCAACAAAATCAAAACGCACAGATTCCAGACGGATTCATAGAGAAAAGTAGGATGGACCTGAATATAGGTAACCCCGTTTATCACAACCGGGTTATCCCTGATTTCCATAATGCGTTGTAAGGCATCCGGCCGGCCGGCATATTTTTCAGTCAGATAGGAAACCGGAGCGGTATAGTCACTGCTGACATCCCGAAGGTCTAACAGCATGGCAAACGGATTGTTTGTATATTTGCCAAATGCTTCCCGGTTAAAGAAATTCCCCCACCTGCCGATAATCTGACCGGTGATTAATCCGAGGCAGCCGGTATCGGCCAAAAGTGCAAAAGAATATTTCTTAAGTCTGGTATATACGAAAGCCGTAACGACTGCCGTAATAACTCCGCCGTAAATAGCAAGTCCGCCATTCCTGATATTAAAAATCTGTATCGGATTATCCTTAAACTCATCCCAGGCAAAGATTACATAATATACCCTTGCTCCGATTACGGACAGTACGATCGCATATAAAGCAAAATCCAGGTATAAGTCTTTATTCTGTCCGGTTCTCTTCGCCTGCCATTCTGCCACCAGATAACCCAGCGCCATACCGCAGGCAATCACAATCCCGTAATAAGCTATCTCAAATCCAAATACCTGTATGGAAGAGCCGACATTTTTTAATTCGATACCAAAATTAGGAAACCAAATACTGGTTGCAGCACTTATTACCATAATAATTCACCACTTTCTTATACATTAAAACGGAATAAAACAACATCTCCGTCGTGAACTACGTATTCCTTACCTTCGGAGCGAACCAGGCCTTTTTCTTTTGCCGCATTGTAATTGCCGCATTCCACAAGATTTTCATAATTAACAATTTCCGCACGGATAAATCCCCGTTCAAAATCCGTATGGATTTTGCCTGCGGCCTGTGGTGCCTTTGTTCCTCTTGCGATAGTCCAGGCTTTGGTTTCTTTCGGTCCGGCAGTCAAATAACTGATCAGTCCCAAAATACGGTAGCTGGCACGGATTAATTTTTCCAGTCCGGACTCCTTTAACCCCATATCTTCTAAAAACATCTTTTTCTCATCTTCATCCAGTTCCGCTATTTCCTGCTCAATCTGGGCACATATCACAAAAACTTCCGACTGTTCTGTCCTAGCAAATTCCCTTACCTGTTCCACGCAGGAGTTGCCCTTACCGTCCTCCTCCAGGTCTTCTTCCTTAACATTGGCCGCATAAATTACCGGTTTATAGGTCAATAAATTATATCCGTCTAATAAAGCAAGTTCCTCCTCATCCTCTGTCGCAAAGCTCTTAGCCAGATTGCCGGCTTCCAGATGTACTTTTAAGCGCTCCAGCAATTCCAGTTCCTTTGCCAGGGTTTTATCATTTTTGGAACCTTTTGAAGTACGTGCGATTCTTCTCTCCAACATTTCCATATCGGAAAATATCAATTCCAGATTAATGGTTTCGATATCCCTTAATGGATCAATGGAGCCATCTACGTGAATGATATTACTGTCTTCAAAGCATCTTACCACATGGACAATTGCGTCTACCTCTCTGATATTGGATAAAAATTGATTTCCCAATCCTTCTCCTTTGGAAGCACCTTTTACCAGCCCGGCTATATCCACAAATTCAATGGCTGCCGGAACCACCTTTTCCGAATGATATAAGTCTCCCAAAACCTTAAGCCTTTCATCCGGCACTGCTACAATACCGATATTGGGGTCTATGGTACAAAACGGATAATTGGCAGATTCTGCGCCAGCTTTCGTCAATGAATTAAATAATGTGCTCTTTCCTACATTTGGTAAACCTACTATACCTAATTTCATATGTGTCTTCCTTTCAATCTTTTGCTTCTATTACAATAAGTATACCTTCCTGCAGCAAAATATCTGCCTGTTCCCCGACTACCTCGTTACTGACCCCTAAACTGTCGCCGATGTACATAGTGTGCTTCGTTAAGGGATATTTAAACCCAAGTAATGTTACTTCCTTCACTGCCTCGGTAAAGGGCTGAAGGGATATAAAAGGTCCATGCAGATTCTTTTTATCAATTGTAGTATTCCGGTTAATCAGATATATCTTATTATGCTCGTCAATAATAGAAGCTTTTATATTCTTTTTAAGAGGTATATATAATAGATGTATATTGGCAAGCATATGGTCAATGCGTGAGCCGGTTGCTCCCAATATGACAATCTCATCCCCATCCAGTTCAATGCTTAAGTCAATCGCTATATGTGTATCCGTCACATCCTTCATGGGATTATAATCTTTGATAACAGCGGATTTATATTCTTTCCGGTAATATTCAAGCAGGTCACGGGGCACCGAATCAAAATCGCCAACGATATACTGAATGGGAACTTTTAAGTTTCCGGCAGTGACCAGTCCGCTGTCAACCGCAATAGTGATATCAAATTTCTGATTGTGAAGATATTCCCTGGCGAAATCTTCTGATATGTTTCCGCCGGTTATGATTAATATCCGATTCCGTTTCATTTCACGTCCGTGCCTTTCTCCGTAGCCAAAGCGGATATTCCTTACTTGTAAAGGTTAAATATCTTTTTAAAATCACTGATATTTTTTGCAATGTCACCGTTAAAAACAGCTGTTCCGGCAACAATAACATTAGCTCCGGCATCTATAACCTGCCTTACATTGGACACCGAAATTCCGCCGTCCACTTCTATATCGATATTATATTGTTTATCCAATGCCATTTGTTTCAAAGCTCTTATCTTTTCCAGGGAAAAGGGTATAAAAGCCTGTCCGCCATACCCGGGATTGACGCTCATTAAAAGCACCATATCAACATCACCTAACACATAATCAAGAGCCGAAAGGGAAGTTGAGGGATTTAAGGATACACAGGCTTTAATACCTGCTTCCTTTATTTTGGCAATCGTCCGATTTAAATGTCCGCAGGCTTCCGCATGAACCGTTATTAAATCCGCGCCTGCTTTTACAAAATCATCAATATAGCGGATCGGTTCCTCCACCATTAAATGAACATCAAAAAATAAATCGGTAACAGGACGAATTGCTTTTATAATTGGCACACCAAAAGATATACTTGGCACAAAAGCTCCATCCATGACATCGATATGCAGATAATCGGCACCTGCCTTTTCTACTCTCAGAACGTCACTCCCTAAATCGGCAAAATCGGCTGCCAGAATTGATGGTGCTAATTTTATCATAATCCTTCTCCATTCTTTCCATGTCGTCTGTATATTAAAAATTATGCTTAAGATCGCATAAACTTTGCGGGTGCTTTGCACCGTAACTGCGGAACCCGGCAGATTTCCCGGGGCAGATGCTCATACTGAATATTTTTCCATTAATATTTCTTCTGATTCTTTAATTCTTCATAAATTTCCGCATAATTATTATAACGTATTTTACTGATTCTGCCTTCTTTCAGGGCCTGTTTCACCGCACAGCCGGGTTCATTTAAGTGGACACAGCCCTGGAATCTGCAATCACCTTCATAATCATGAAATTCTGCAAAATAATCTTTTAATTCCTCTTTTTCCATATCCGTAACGTATAAGGAACTAAATCCGGGAGTATCCATTATAAATGTATTATCCCGGATATAAAACAATTCAGAATGCCTTGTGGTATGCCTGCCCCGCTTTATCTTTTCACTGATACCGCCGGTTTCCATATTCGCTTTTGGATGTATCTTATTAATTATGGAAGATTTACCGACACCGGACGGCCCTGCGAGAACCGTAGTTTTATCCTTTAACAATTCCCGCAGGGACAGGATGCCGTCTTCCGTATACGTACTGGTAAATATAACCCGATAACCGCACTTTAAATAAGCTTCTTCCAATAAACCTATTTCTTTTTCTGTAACAATATCTTTTTTATTAAAACAGATAACCGTATCAACTTTTTGTTTTATCATCTGGATTAAAAACCGGTCCAGTAAATTCAGGTTTGGGTTGGGATCCGCCGCTGCAAAAATCACCAGCGCCTGATCCACATTGGCAACAGCCGGACGTATCAATTCATTCCTGCGGTCCATTATATCAATAATATTGCCCTTTTTACCGTTTTCATCGATGATATCAATTTTAACGTTATCACCAACCAAAGGTTTTATCTTCTGATTACGAAAGATCCCTTTCGCCTTGCATTCATACAAACCGAACGTTTTTACATGTACATAGTAAAAACCTGCGATACCTTTTATAATCTTTCCATCCATTATTGTTCCACCGGTGTAAAATCAACAGACCAGGAGGTGCCATATTCCTCGTATCTGACCAGTACTCCGTTTTCGTTAACAACTCCGTCACCGTCTTCTTCCACTTCCCTGCCGATATACATGGTAACCGTTCCTTCGGAACCGCTGTCACTGGGATAGTCACCGATATTAAGCGGAAAACTGTCATAATCCAGATATTGTTTTAACAGGGTCGTATTCTTGCCGTCCTGGGTGAGCACAACCTTTACAATTCCGCTGTCTCCGGAATAATCAAAAGGATTCTCATCTATTTCAATATGCCCGACATAGGTCGTACCTTCCGGCGGATCCGTCATACCGGAACCCAGGCTGATTATAAAGTCGATGGCAGTACCGCTGTCCACTTCCGCTCCTTCCTGCTGGCTCTGTGACATAACCTGACCTTCCGCATAGTCCTCAGAATAGTCACTGATAACTTCACCTTTTTTAAGTCCGGCATCAGTCAGTGCTTTAATGGCTTTATCCTGGGTTAACCCTAACAGACCGGGTACCTTTACTTTCGTAATCTTAGGGCCGTTACTTACAAAAACTGTAACCGTATCACCCTTTACAGCCTCGGTCTTCCTTGCCGGTGTTGTTTTAATTACCCTGCCTGCTTCAATTTCATCACTGTACGCATATTCATGCTTTACAACAAGTCCGGCTTCTTCCAGCATGGTAACCGCCTGTTCGTCCATATAATTATATACATTGGGAATCACGACGGGTTCCGGCCCAAGGCTTACAATCAATTTAACTTCGGAATCATTTTGCACTTCAACTCCCTGATCCGGATATTGCTCCATAACCTGACCCTTTTCATACTCATCCGAATATGCCTCTTCATCCGAAATGAATAAATATTCTGACCTGGCATGTAAAGTATCCTGTGCATCCTGCAAGGTTAAACCTATTACAGAAGGAATTATCACCGTTTCAGTGCTAGGTTCCTCTGCTGACTCTGTATTTGATTCCGTAGCAGTTTCAACTGGATTGGGGTCATTTCCGGGACTTGGGAAAAGTTTAAAGAAACGTACTACAAAAAATATAATAAGTATCGTTAAAATAACACCTGCCGCAATGGAACCGACCAGTATAATCTTCTCTACCCTGGGATCCACACTGTCAAGTTCTTCATCCTCCTCCGAACTCTCCTGATTCTGGAAAGAATCCGTACGGCGTCCATCCGTATTCTGGAAAATGTCTCTCGAGGTTTCGTAACCGGCACCTGACATTTTTGAAGCATTTTTAATATGGTTAACTTCATCTTCCGATATGGTTATGGTAGGTGAGTCACTGACAACTGCCGCAGGAATCACGACAAAATCTCCGTTGGGATTGGAGATGGAGCGTTTTAGGTCCGCTATTAATTCGGAGGCAGAAAGATAACGTCTCTCCGGTTTTTTCTGCATACATTTCTGTACGATCCGGTCTACACTTAACGGAATATTCGGATCAATTTCACGTAAGGGAGCCGCTTCGCCCTGAATATGGAGAAGTGCCACGGAAACCGTATTGTCCCCTGCAAAGGGCACTTGCCCAGAAAGCATTTCATATAGCGTTACACCAAGGGAGTAAATATCGCTTTTTTCATCGCTGTATCCGCCTCTTGCCTGCTCCGGTGAAAGATAGTGTACAGAACCCATGGCATTGGAAGTAATGGTATTGGAATTGGTCGCTTTCGCTATTCCAAAGTCCGTAACCTTAACCTTTCCTTCCCTGGAAATAATTATGTTCTGAGGTTTTATATCCCGATGTATAATATGATTCAAATGAGCTGCTTCCATACCCATTGCAATCTGGATTGCAATCCCAACAGCTTCCTTAACCTCTAATTTTCCTTTTCTTTCAATAAAATTCTTTAAAGTTATACCTTCTACCAGCTCCATGACAATATAATGAAGCCCGTTATCATCACCGACATCATATACATTTACTATATTCGGGTGGGATAGTCCTGCCGCTGACTGTGCTTCTCCCCTGAATTTTTTAACAAAGTTCTTGTCATCGCTATATTCCGGCTTCAGCACCTTAATGGCAACGAAACGATTTAACCTGTGACATCTTGCCTTGTAGACGTCTGCCATACCTCCAGAGCCTACTTTATCAATTATTTCGTATCGGTCACTAATAAACATTCCCGGTTTTAACATTCTTTCTCACCTCTTTCTACAGTTTTACAACTATAATCGATATGTTGTCCTTGCCGCCATTCTCATTTGCCTTATCTACCAGGGCTTTGGCTGCCATTTCCAAATCATCGTTATATATTCTGACAATATCCATTATATCTTTATCGTCCATCATATTCGTCAATCCGTCCGAACACATTAATACAATATCGCCTTCATTTAGTTCAACCTCAAAATAATCAGGCGTTACGGTTGTATTGGCTCCTAAAGCTCTTGTGATTATGTTCTTGTTAGGATGAAAACGGACATCTTTCCTGTCTATTTCTCCCGTTTTAACCATTTCTTCCACTAAGGAATGATCTTCGGTAATTTGTTTTATTCCATCGCGGATGACATACAGCCTGCTGTCACCAACATTCGCCACGTACATAATCTTGTCAATAATAGTTGCAACTACGAAAGTGGTACCCATACCTTGTAAGTCATTTTTTGCGTTGGCTTCTTCCAATAATAAATCATTGGTATATTGCAGTGCATCCGATATCATTCCGATTGGAGTTTTCTGCTGGTTCAACCTGATTTTTTCCGTAAAGACTTCAACGCAGAATCTTGATGCATAATCTCCCGCATTATGGCCGCCCATACCGTCTGCTACTATGAACAGATTCGGAAGGCCTCCGATACTGTTTTCTTCGCAGAATACATAGTCTTGGTTGATCTGGCGTTTTTCCCCAATATCCGTTATTGAAAATGATCTCATGCTTACACCTCCTATGCAGAATCAGTGACTATTCAGTCATTCCTAATCAGAAGTTTTGTCCAGATAACTCTTTCTCAACTGACCACAGGCAGCATCAATATCTGTACCCATTTCTCTTCTAATAGTAACATTAATTCTGTATTTTTCAAGTATATTTTTAAAATTTTGTATATTTTTCACTTCCGACTGCCTGTAATTCCTTTCCTTAATCGGATTGACCGGAATCAGATTTATATGGCAGTTTAAGCCTTTGACAAGCTGTGCCAGTTCCCTTGCATGTTCCGCCCGGTCATTAATTCCTTCCACCATACTGTATTCAAATGTGATCCTGCGCCCGGTTTTTTTATAATAATAATCACAGGCTTCTATTGCCGATTTTATATCATAGCGTTCGGCAATGGGCATGAGCTGTCTCCTTACCGCATCATTGGGGGCATGCAGGGATAAGGCCAGTGTAATCTGAAGGTTTTCCTGCGCCAGAGCTTTCATTTTATCTGCCAGTCCGCAGGTTGATACCGTTATATTCCTCTGGCTGATATTTAATCCGTTTTCATCCGTTAACATGCGGATGAATTTTACAAGATTATCATAATTGTCCAAAGGTTCCCCCGTTCCCATTACGACCACATTGGATACTCTCTCTCCGGAAATCTTCTGAATAAGGTAAATCTGGTCCAGCATTTCGGAAGGGCTTAAATTCCGCTCAAAGCCGCCGAGAGTGGAGGCACAGAATTTACACCCCATCTTGCAGCCTACCTGGGAAGAGATGCATACGGAATTGCCATGCCGGTATTTCATCAGAACGCTCTCCAATACCCGGTTATCCCATAAACGGAATAAAAACTTTGTGGTTTCGCCGCTGCCGGATTCCAGTTTATCCACCATATGCAGGCTGGTTATTTCACTGATTTCCTGTAGTTTTTCCCGTAACGGTTTGGAGAGATTGGTCATTTCCCCGAAATGACCGGCAAGTTTAACATGAAGCCATTCATAGATCTGTTTGGCCCGGAAAGGTTTGTCCCCCAGGTTAACCAACAGTTCTTTTAATTCTTCTGAATTTAATGATTTTATATCAATTTTTGACATAAGGATTCCTTTTACCGCCTTTTACCGGAAATTTAAAACCAACTTCCCGTAAGTTTTATTCTTACCCATTTCTTCTCAGCTTTGCAATAAAAAAGCCATCCGTATCGTGAATTCCAGGCAGCAGTTGAATATAACCTTCCTTTGTTGTGTCACATAATAGGGATGACGGAAGAAATTCGTCTATACTTTCTAATTTAAAATTATATTGATCCAGGAACCAACGGACATTTTCCAGGTTTTCTTCCCGGTTCACCGTGCAGGTACTGTACAGTAAAACACCGCCTGTTTTCACATACCGGTGTATAACGGAAAGGATCTGCCGCTGTAATTTAACTAATTCCTGCTGTTTTTCCCCGGTCATATTATATTTTATATCCGGCTTTTTACCGATAACTCCCAAGCCCGAACAGGGCAGGTCAGCTATTACAATATCCGCTTTGTCTATGCTTTCCTCATCCAATACCAGGGCATCCTTTACGGCGGCTTTTATATTCCCATAACCCAGCCGGTTAATATTATCCCGTATTAAGCTCACCTTGGCCTCCGACAAGTCCCTTGCCTCCACCTGGCCGGTAGATTTTAACATTTCCGCAAGATGAAGGGATTTTCCCCCGGGTGCCGCACAGACATCTATAATATAATCACTGTTTTTTGCACCGGATACAGCCCCCACTAACATGGAGCTTTCATCCTGGACCTGAAAATACCCGTTCCGGAACGCCTCCAGCTGGTTTAAGTAATTATAATCCCATATCTTAAGTGCATAGGGCAAATAAGTCCCGGCTTCTGCATTAACCTGATTCCGCTTTAACAGATCTGCTAATTCATCCACCGTAATTTTATCCATATTACAGCGTATCGTTGTTTTTTTATTTCCGAAAGAAGCCTCCAGCATTTGCTTTACCACCGAATAACCGTATTGTTCAAGCAGCTGCTTTACCAGCCAATCCGGAACGGAATAAACTATTTTTAAGAAATTCTCCCTATCCTTCCCTTCATCCGGAAAAATTACTTTCCCGGGATTGCGGACAATATTTCTCAATACACCGTTGACAAATCCGGAAAGATTCCCGAATCCTCTTTTCTTAGCCAGTTTGACTGCCTCATTACAGGCTGCGGATTCGGGAATCTGGTCCATAAATTTAAGCTGATACACGCTCATTCTAAGGAGACTGCGGATGAACGGTTTCATTTTATTCACTTTGACACTGGAATAAAGATTTATTATATAATCCAGGGTAAGGATCCTCTCCAGAGTTCCTTCGCAGAGCCTTGTAATAAAAGCCCTTTCCTGTTTTTCCAGGAATTGATACTGATTCAGCGTCCGGCTCATTACCGTATGGCTGAAATTGCTGTTTTCGGCAATATCCATCAATATTCCCAAAGCAATTTCCCTGGCACTTATCCTTCCTTTTCCATCAGTCACGGTTTCTTCCTCCGAATAACAATACAAGTCTTAAAAGCTGAAGGATGGAAGCTGCCGCGGCAGCAACATAAGTTAAGGCTGCGGCCCCCAGAACCTTCTTGGTATGGGTAACTTCTTCCCCATACAGGATACCGGTATCATCCAGTATTCTCACAGCCCTTGCAGAAGCATTTAATTCTACGGGCAGGGTAATGATCTGGAATAATACGGCACAGGTAAATAAAATAATACCTAAATTAATTAATGTCTGGGAATAACCTAAAAATAAACCGGCTATAATCAAAGGCCAGGATACTGTTGCACCAATATTGGCCACAGGAACAAATGCCGTTCTTAAACGCAACGGTACATAACCTTTGTTATCCTGGATGGCATGGCCGCATTCGTGGGCGGCAACTCCGATGGCAGCTACGGAACTTTGCCCGTAAACACTATCGGATAATTTTAAAGTCTTATCCCTTGGATCGTAATGATCGGTCAGATTGCCGCTTACATGCGAAACGGCCACGTCATAGATCCCTGCGGAATGGAGAATTCTCTCCGCAGCTTGTGCACCTGTCATACCGGATAAACTCCTTACCCGGCTATACTTTGAAAAGGTAGACTTTACCCTGGCCGAGGCAGCCAGTGAAAGCAAAGCACCAATTATAACCAGAAAATATGTCGGATCAAAATAATATGGTAGCATAATTTCCTCCTATCCGCACTAAACAGTGCAAACTCTATAACTTTTAAAATACAATGATATCATTCCTTATTATATACATCCCGTATTTTATTATTTACTTCTCCCAATTACGATTGCTCATTATTACTTTGCAATATTACTCCCGGTGTTATAGTATACCCTCTTAAAAACGCATCAACGGACATTCTTTTCTTTCCTTCCAGCTGTACTTCCCTGACTGCCAGGCTTCCTTTTGCGGTCTTCACCAGAATGGAATCTTTAGTTACGGCGGTAATTTCACCGGGTGTTCCTGCCGCTTCTGCCGTGATTACTTCCGCATCCCAGATTTTAAGAGTTTTTCCATCTAAATAGGTATATGCACTTGGCCAGGGATTTAATCCCCTGATCAATCTTTCAATCTCTTCGGCTGACCTGTTAAAATCAATAAGTCCGGTGGATTTATCCAGCATTCTGGCATAATTGGACTCTTCATCTTTTTGTTTTATCCTCGGTGCTGTTCCGTTTTCGATTGCGGCCAGTGCTTCCAGTACTAAATTACCGCCGCACTCCGCCAGTTTATCGTGGAGGCTTCCTCCGGTTTCCTTACGTTCAATAGGAACTTCCGCCTTCATTATCATATCCCCGGTATCCAGGCTGGCATCCATATACATTATGGTAACTCCGGTCTTTTCTTCCCCATCGATTATGGCCCATTGGATCGGTGCCGCACCACGGTATTTCGGCAATAAAGATGTATGGACGTTAATGCAGCCGTATGCAGGCAGTTCCAATATGGATTTCGGCACTATCTGTCCAAAAGCGGCAACTACAATGATATCCGGGTTAATTTCCTTTAAAACCGGCAAAAACCCCTCTTCCTTCACCCTGTTCGGCTGCAGCACGGGAATCTTGTATTGCAATGCAAGTTCCTTTACCGGGGTTAACTGTACCTGGTTTCCCCTGCCTTTTGGTTTATCAGGCTGGGTTACTGCCGCAAGGATTTTGTGTTCCGAATGGATCAGTTTATCTAAAACCACCGCTGCCAAATCCGGTGTACCCATAAATACTATATTCATCTGTTAATGCCTCCTATTAACTAAAATCTTTGGTAATCTAAAGCATTTTAGACATATCCTTAATGGATTACCCCAATTATATAAAAATCCAAAAGTAAAATCTATATATTAAGAAAGACTTTATAAACTTTAAGAGATTTTTAATGAATTAATCTTCCTCTTCCGAGGTAGCATGTAATCCGCCGATTACCTTATCCACATATAAAATACCGTTTAAATGATCTATCTCATGGCAAAGTGCCCTGGCAAGGAGTTCCGTGCCTTCCACAATGATTTCTTCCATATTTTCATTTAATGCTTTTACTTTAACTTGATTCGGTCTTGTAACCAGACCGGATTTGCCTGGCACACTTAAGCAGCCTTCTTCCCCGGTTTGTTCCCCGTCTGTTTCCAGGATCACCGGATTAATTAAAACGATCGGACTCTCACCTTCGGGTGATATATCTATTACGATCAGACGTTTTAAAATCCCGATCTGGGGAGCTGCCAAGCCGACTCCTTCCGCCTGGTGCATGGTGTCCAGCATATCTTCAATGAGCACCTTAAGTTTTGGAGTCATTTCCGTTATTTCTTTGGACCGTTTTGTTAAGATTTTATCTCCAATTAATCTGATATTTCGAATCGCCATAGTTCCATCCCTTTCCGTCTGAATATTTATCTGCGGAATTTGTGTCTTATTCAAATATTCCGTTCTCTTCTATATAAAATATGCCATATGTTTATTTGTACCGGGCAGCCTGCCGTTATGATTTGCCGCCTACTATGTTCTGTTAAAAAAAATCTGCCGGACAAATAATAATATCCTGTTTTCAACTGAATGTCAATAACTGCTCATAGGATTAAAATCAAATTGGATACTGCAGCCGGCGAAGTGTTCCGAATAATTAATGTAACCTTCCAGGTAGTTTTTTAATTGGATCAAATATTCATATTCCGATTGCTTAATATAGATCATATAGCGGTAAATATCATTTGCCTTGGAAAGAAACGCTGCCGCGGGGCCAATGATAACCGTATCCTCTGCTGCCTGCTGCATATCCGTCCATTCTCTGGAAGCTCCGCTTAAAAGCCTGGCGGCAAATACCGCTTTATTCTCTTCTTTGGAAGCAATTAATATGGCTAAAATATGGGCAGCCGGCGGATATTTCAGCAAGTCCCTGTAGTTCATTTCCTGTTCATAAAAACCGGTATAATCATCCTTACTGGCGGCAGTTATACTGTAATGCTCCGGCTGATAGGTCTGAATAACAACTTCTCCCGGCAGCCTTCCCCGTCCGGCCCTTCCTGCGGCCTGAGCCAGCAGCTGGTATGTTCTCTCTGCCGCACGGTAATCCGAAGCATAAAGGGATAAATCCGCAGCCAGGATTCCGACCAGGGTAACCATGGGAAAATCATGGCCTTTCACAATCATCTGGGTGCCCACCAATATGTCTGCTTCCTGGTTGGCGAAGGCAGATAAAATCTTTTCGTGTCCATCCTTGGTTTTTGTCGTATCCGTATCCATGCGCAAAACCCTGGCACCCGGAAATTCCTTTTTTACCAGTTCTTCTACTTTTTGTGTACCGGTTCCAAATGCCGCAATGTATTTGGAACCGCAGTCCGGACAACTGGAAGGTACGGTTTCTTCATGACCGCAATAATGGCATACAAGGGTTCCGTTATTATGGGCCGTCAGGGAAACATCACAATGAGGACATTTCATGACATGGCCGCAGCTTCTGCAGGATACAAATCCGGCATACCCCCTCCGGTTAATGAACAATATAATTTGTTCCTTTTTTAACAGTCTGTCCTCAATTAATTCTTTTAAATGCATACTGAAGATGGATTTATTTTTTTTCTTTAATTCTTCCCTTAAATCTTCTACCCATATTTTAGGCATTCTGCCTTCCCCGTTGCGGGAAGGCAGGGTATATAATTTATATTTTCCCGTTAAGGCCTTGGTATAGGATTCCAGGGATGGGGTTGCCGATCCTAATATAACACTGGCTCCGGAAAGCCCGGCACGTTTAATGGCTACCTCCCTGGCATGATATTTCGGCGGATTCTCGCTTTTATAACTGCCTTCATGTTCTTCGTCAAGGATAATTAATCCCAAATCTTTAAAAGGTGTAAATAATGCGGACCTGGGTCCTATCATTATATCAATGTCCCCGTTTTTAGCCCGCATAAACTGGTCATACCGCTCGCCCTGGGACAGCCTGGAATTCATGATAGATATCCTGTTCCCAAACCTTCTGTAAAAACGCATGACCGTCTGGTAAGTCAATGCGATTTCCGGAATCAGCATAATCACTTTTTTACCCTGTTTAATAACGGAAGTTATAATCTCCAAATAAACTTCCGTCTTACCGCTTCCGGTTACCCCGTGTATCAGATATGTTTTCCGGATTCCGGCCTGGTATTCCTCTATGATCCCGTTCGCAATACACTGCTGTTCTTCTGATAATATTATATGCTCTTTTTCCTCTAAATTATCGCTTAATGGGTTCCGGTATATTTTTTCTACTTCTGTAGTAATAATCCCCAACTTCTCCAGATCCTGAATAGTAGTCCTCGCAATATTTAGTTTATTTACTGCAAGTTCATAGTCCAGCCCTTCAAACCCTTCCCCGGCTGTCCTGTACTGCTGGATGATTTCCTCCAATAACCGGACCCTGCCACGGTTATTTTTCTTCCTGAATACCTCCAGGTGCTTAAGAGCCGATTCAACAGATACGGCCAGTCTGACGGTTTTCTTTTCAATCGATTTTACGGACTTTTTTACCGGAATTACTGTTTTTAAGGCGTCATTCATGGTAGCCCCAAAGGTTTCCTTAATCCAGTATGCCAGGCTGATCAGCTGGCTTTCAATGACCAGGCCGTTATTAACAACCTGATGAATGGGTTTAATTAATTCCACCTTCCATTTTGCTTCCTCTGAAATATTTACAATATAGCCTTGAATTAACCGGTTACCTTTTCCGAAAGGAACAATAACTAAGGCTCCAATCACAGCTTCCTTTCCGAATTCTTCCGGTATGGAGTATTGGTATGATTTATCTAAATTTTCATGGGAAATATCTACGATAATATCTGCATATATTGGCATACCAAATCACCCGCCTTTTATTTTAATTTAAGTCCAAATTAACTTTTTATCTTTTGATTTCCTCACAAATTGCCTTAACGATTTCATCCGTTTTCATTCCCCTGGAACCTTTTACCAGAATCCCGTCGCCTGCTTTCAGATGGTTAAGCAGATAATCAACGGCATCTTCATTTTTCATAAAGGAATGGGTCGGAATACCGGAATTCTTATCCCTGATCGCCCTTGCAATATGAGAAGCTTCCGTGCCGATTGTGACTACTTCATCTATTTTCTGCCCGGTTATATAAGTACCTATGTCATAATGGCACTGCACGGACATCTCACCAAGTTCAAATACATCAGCCAATACGGCTATCCTTCTTTTAATACCGTCAAGTTCCAATAATACATGAATACCGCTTTTTATGGAATCCGGACTTGCATTATAGGAATCGTCAATAATCTTCATCCCGTTCACTTCTTTAATCTGTCCCCTCATGGCAATGGGCTGGTACTTACGCAGCCCTTCTTTTGCAATGCTTACCGGAATATGATAGTGTTCGGCAATGGCCAGGGCTGCCAGGGCATTGAATACATTATGCATTCCCAGAACCTGCAGCACGATTTCCTCCCCATCGAAAGAATTATCCTTACTGCTTTTATTCCTATTATCATACTCTGACTTCGAATCCTGAGCCGCCTCAGGATATTTCCTGTCTGGTTTTTTTCTTAATATAAAATGAGTTTCCCCATTTACCGTCCGTATGTCCTCTGCCCTGTAATCACAAAACGCCTCGGTGCCAAATGCAGCTACTTCTGTATTTAAGTACCTGCTTCTGGTTTCTTCCGACAGATCCAGGCAAACAGAAGCATTCCTATCAGTTTTATATAATTTGCTTAACATATCGTCATTCCCATTAATGAATAATACGGATTTCTCACCAAAGGCATTTATGATATTGAGTTTTTCCTTACGGATATTTTCCCTTGTTTTAAGCTGGGCAATATGTGACACTCCGATATTCGTCATGATGGCAGCCTCCGGTTTTGCTATCTTTGTCAATTTTGCCATCTCTCCCTCTTCACTCATCCCCATCTCAATTACTGCTATTTCATGACTGGAATCCAAACGAAGCATCATAAGGGGCAGTCCTACCTGGCTGTTCATATTGCCTTCCGTTTTCAGGACGTTGTATCTTGTTCCTAACGCGGCAGCTACCATCTCCTTGGTTGTGGTTTTACCGACACTGCCTGTAATGCCGATTACCGGTATATTAAATCTACTTCTGTAGAATACTGCCAGAGCCTGTAATGCCTTAAGGGTATCCTCCACTCCGATGAATACTTTATTTTCCACCGGAATGTTATGGTTCCCTTTCAGGGCAGTACTATCCGAAACCTTATGCCTGCTGGTAAAACAGGCTGCGGCACCACTGCGGAAGGCATCCTCTATATAATCGTGGGCATCCACACGCTCCCCGACAATCGGAACAAAAAGGGAATCCGCCTCCATATTCTTAGAATTTATACCGACTGAGGTGATTAATGTATTCTCATCTCCCCACAGGATAACGCCGCCCACTGCTTCCGCGATTTCTTTCACTTTTAATGCTTCCATCTGTAATTCCTGCTTTCTTATTTATATCCTTTTTTATCTATAGCTGTAATATATTTATATGCTTTTCATATCATATCTTCGATGTATATAATAAATATCCCTTTTTGTTTGATTCAGAGTAAAAAAACAAGGTATCCATAACATATACTTTTTTCACAAAACGGGATGCCTATTTTATCAAGTAAAACAGCAATTATGAAACATATATTTATATCTATAATATTTTGATACCTTCCTCTTTTAACTCGGCCAATACGTCCCGGATCAAATCCCGTTCGTCCATTTTATATTTTACGCCTTTTATTTCCTGATAATCTTCATGACCTTTGCCTGCCAGGATGATTACATCGCCTTTCTGTGCATTCTGAATACAATAACGGATTGCTTCCTTACGGTCTATAATGGCAATAAATTTACCCGGCCCCTTTTTTACTCCGGTTATAATATCATTTAAAATGTCCTGGGGTTCTTCATTCCTGGGATTGTCTGAGGTGACTACGGTAAGGTCAGACAATTTGGATGAGATCTCACCCATTTCGTAACGCCTTAATTTGGAACGGTTGCCCCCGCAGCCAAATAAGCAGACCAGCCTTTTCGGCTTATATTCTTTTAAAGTAGTGAGGAGACTTTCCAGACTCATGGCATTATGGGCATAATCAATCATCAGGGTAAAATTCTCCGATATGGCTACCGGTTCGACCCGGCCCTTTACCTTAACCTTACCCAATGCTTTTTGTATTACTTCTGTCGGAATATTAAAATGCCTGCAGATAGCAATCGCCGTTAAAGAATTATAGACACTGAACCTTCCCGGTACGTTAATCTTTACATCAAAATTCACAAGGCCCTCTGCCCGGTATGTTACCCCCAGGCTTCCTCCCATACTGTGCAAATCTATATTTACGGCGCGCAAATCCGCCTTCTCAGATAAACCGTAGGTTTCCAGTTCACAGGTATGTCCCTCCAGGACTTTCTGCACGTGGCTGTCATCCGTGTTGGCAATACCGACCTTGCAATTCTTGAATAATAAGCCTTTGCATGCCATATATTCTTCAAAATCCTTATGCTCATTCGGTCCGATATGATCCGGTTCAATATTAGTAAAGATACCAAAATCAAAAGTAAAGCCTGCGACACGGTGAAGCATCAGGCCCTGGGAGGATACCTCCATCACAACGCATTCACACCCGGCATCTGCCATCTTACGGAAATATTCCTGTACAAGGTAGGATTCCGGAGTTGTATTATCGGCAGGAATGACTTCATCCCCGATAATTGCTTCTATGGTACCGATTAAACCTGTTTTAATACCTGCACCTTCCAGAATGGAGTGTACCATATAGGCGGTTGTGGTCTTTCCTTTAGTACCCGTAATGCCAATGGTTTTTAGCCGGGAAGCAGGATGGCCGAAATAAGCTGCCGACATATGGGCCAAAGCCAGCCTGGAATCAGCGACCCGTATTACCGTAACCTCCTCCGGCAGGGAAATCTCCTTTTCCACAATTACCGCAGCCGCACCTTTATTTACAACTTCCGGGATAAAATTATGCCCATCCGCCACAGCACCGGATATGCATACAAATACAGATCCGCTTATTACCTTTCTTGAATCATAAACCAGAGTTGAAACTTCCTTATCCTGATTACCCTGTAAACAGGAATACTTAACATTTTCCAGCAAACTATTTAACTTCATAAAAACTCCCATCTGTGCGCTTTGGCGCACGTACAAATCAGGATGTGAATCATGTTTTCAATAATTCACACTAATTCCTTCGACCTTTTCACCCTTCCCGTCATGATACCGCTTTTGCGGTATCACAAATAATTGGGAAAGAATTCTGTAATGTGCACCCTTTGTGCTATGATTCCTTTGCTTGCCTTCTCTTTCTCATCAGGACATGCCCCAATTCAGGATGGGTGAATAATAATATGTATTTTAAATTATTTATATTATATTACAAAATCCCATCCAAAATATTACTCTGGATGGGAATTATTCATGACAATTAATTTGACCTGCCAAATAAAACGTATCTTTCCACAGTTTGTTTTGACGTTGATATATCTTATTTATTATATAACACAGAATATGGCTTGTCAATGAAGAAAGGAGTCTTGAAACCCGCCTGACCGGATTAAACCGGATTCTGTTCCAGGAATTCTTTGACCTTTCTGATCAATTCAGGCTGTATCAAAGGATAGGTTAAATTGTCCGGTATTGCATCAAATAAAACCGTCTTTTCCATTTCCATATCCGGAAGGCGGCCGAATTCTTTAATATCGGCATAATATAACATGCCATAACTGGTTTTTTTATTGCTCACCCTTGCATTGTCTGCCGCCGCTTCCTGCTTTATTCCTTGATTGTCTGCGGGGCTGTCCGCAGTTTCCACGGAATATGCACATATCTTATGCAGGTCAAATGTAACGGCACCGGTCTCCTCATGCAATTCCCGTTCTGCCGTATGATTAATATCTTCCCCTTTTTCCCGGTGTCCGCCCGGAACTTCATAGGTACTTCTTTCTTTATGTTTACAGTATACCCATTTTCCCTCATACCTTGACACAATCACTGCAAATTCCAGTAAATCATCCTCTGTCTTATCGTAAAATTCTACCTTTAACATAAGCTGTATTCTCCTTATTTCCTGCCTTATCTTTTGATACTTCCACTGCATTCATTAATACATATCTTACCACATAGAGGAATTATATGGAATAAGAATTTATCCTGGCCGTACGGCGAACGAACCTGACTGATTCATATAGAAAATAATTTTTATCTGTGTTATACTATACTTTGAATAAAAATTATCATAATCTTTCCCTTTAACATATCAGGTGAATAAGTCCAAAGCGTGAATACAATAATATAGATTAAGAGGTGAATATTTATGTTTTTTATAATGGGCATATCCTCCGCCCAAAAAAAGCTGGAATTTGTACAGACTATGCTATGTTCCAGATGCAATCAATTCGGCAGGTATGAACTTTATTTGACTTATACTTATTTAAGTCTGTTTTTTATTCCTGTCTTTAAATGGAATAAAAAATTTTATGTAAAAACTTCCTGCTGCGGGACACTTTATACCATTGACAGTGCACTTGGAAAGAGAATTTTAAAGGGTGAACCTGTTACAATCACAGAACAGGATTTAATATTGGCAGATACCGATAATCAATATACAAAAGTACATAAATGTCCTCATTGCGGATTCGTATCGGATCCTGACTTTTTATATTGCCCCAAATGCGGTAACCGGTTATGAACTTACAGAGAACATAATTTGATTTACTTAAGATTTATTGGTTAAACTGATATATGAAAATATGAAAAATAATTAGATAAGCCGATTCACAGACAGGAGATAAAATGGAAAGAAAAACTCAAATTACCAGCCCAAGATACCAGCAGATCGCTACGGATATCGCTTCAAAAATCGTTGACAAACATTATAATATCGGGGATAAAATATATGCCAGATCCTCTATAGCCAGTCAGTATGGTGTATCCTCCGAAACAGCCAGAAGGGCTATATGTATTTTATCTGATCTTAAAATTGTGGATACAACCAAAGGAAGCGGCGTAGTTATAAAATCTTATGAAAATGCACTTAAATTCGTGCGGCAATATAATGACATCCAGACAATCAATAATCTGAAGAAAGAAATCATGGACAGCGTTGAACGCCAATCAAAAGAAATTGATTATTTTAACCAATGTCTGGCAAAACTGATAGATTATACTGACCGTTTTCGTTCAATAAACCCTTTCATTCCTTCCGAACTGGAGATTACTTCAAAATCCCCATACCTCAATAAAACCATTGAAGAAGTCAATTTCTGGCATAATACCGGTGCTACGATCATCGCAATAAAACGGAACGATTCATTAATCCTGTCTCCGGGGCCTTATGCCATGTTTCTGGAACATGATATATTGTATTTTATCGGTGACGAAAACAGTTACCAAAGAGTACGGATCTTTATGTACCCGAGAAAAAACAAAAAGCTCAGCTAGGGTGTGTCTGAAAACTGCTTGTGCCGGGCTGAATGTTCCACTTTGTGGGAGACAAGGAGCGATTTTGGGGGCGTAGCGGGTCTACGTTCCCAAAATTGCGACGCAGGATTCTGCAAAGTGGGGCGTTCAGAACGGTGCAATGAGTTTTCAGACACGCCCTAATCCCTGAATCAATTATTTCTAAAAATTTTTTTCATTTTTTTCAATTCCAGAACACCCCGGGAACACCTGCCCCGCGGGTGTTTTCTTTGTCCTCTCACAATTTTCAGACCCATCGGATTCTATAACTGAATTTGACAAAGTAACAACTTATATATATAATTGAATTGTTTCTAGTAACAACTTGATTTCATTTTAAAGTTATTACTTAATATGAAAAGGGAGGTATAAAATTGATTCAATTCGAGAATGTATCAAAAAATTTCAAAGAGAAAAATGTCTTGAAAAACATAAGTTTTAAAATACAAAAGGGACATCTCGTTGCTTTTATTGGCGAAAGCGGCTGTGGAAAAACCACTACCCTAAAAATGATAAACCGCCTGATCAAACCGTCTTCCGGAAATATATTTATCGGCGGTGAAAATATCGAATCAAAAGATGTCATTGAACTTCGCCGCCAGATGGGTTATGTAATCCAGCAAACCGGTCTGTTTCCCCATATGACGGTGAAAGATAATATTGAAATTATTCCGAAAGCTGCACACAAGGAGCCTGCACTCATTGAAAAACGAACCTGTGAACTTATGGAAATGGTAGGTTTAAAACCGGAAGAATATCTCCACCGGTACCCTGTCGAACTGAGCGGAGGACAGCAGCAGAGAGTGGGAGTTGCAAGAGCCTTTGCAACGGATCCGGAAATCATTTTAATGGATGAACCATTTTCTGCTCTGGATCCTATGACCAGGATCGGCCTGCAGGATGAGCTCATTAATCTTCAGTCCCAGTTGAAAAAAACAATCGTATTTGTAACCCACGATATGGATGAAGCAATTAAAATTGCAGACATGATCTGCATTATGCGGAATGGAGAAATACTTCAATATGACACACCGGAAAATATTTTAAAAAATCCCTGTAATGATTTTGTTTCTGAATTTGTCGGAAAAAATCGTATCTGGACTTCTCCGGAATTTATTAAAGCAGAGGATATTATGATAGATTCACCAATCACCTGTCTGAAAAATATGACCTTACTCCGCTGCATGGAAAAAATGCGGTCTTCCAAAGTCGACAGCCTTATGGTAATTGAAAATGTAACCAATCACCTGCTAGGTATCGTCAGCGCCAAACAGATACAGCTCCAATCTGACCATACCCAGGAAGTAAGTAATATTATGGTGACTGACTTCTTAAGTGTATCTCCGCAAAACAATATTATTGAAGTATTGAAAATAATCGAGGAAAATCAAGTTCCGAATATTCCCGTATTAGACAACGAGGAAACTCTCCTTGGTTTGATAACCAAAAGCAGTCTCGTCACTACCCTGAGTCAGCAATATTTAGAGACAAAGGAGGAATACCTTTCATGAATTTCGTAAACTATTTTATCCAAAACCGGGAACAGATTTTATCCCTGACCCTGGAACATGTACGTCTTATCGCCATAGCAGTTGGTTTTGCCATTCTCTTAGGCGTTCCCCTGGGTATATTAATCAGTTATATAAAAAAATTAAATAAGCCTGTATTAGGCATAGCCAATGTTGTCCAGGCAATACCAAGCATGGCTTTACTTGGATTTGCAATTCCTTTCTTGGGTATCGGTACATTGCCGGCAGTCGTAATGGTAATTCTATATTCTTTACTGCCGATTATAAAAAACACTTATACCGGTATTCAAAACATAAATCCTCAGACCTTGGAAGCAGCCCGCGGGATCGGTCTCACCAAATTACAGGTTTTAACTAAGATACAGATTCCTTTAGCTCTTCCTGTCATCATGGCAGGTGTAAGAATTTCTGCGGTTACAGCTGTCGGCCTGATGACCATGGCAGCTTTTATCGGTGCCGGCGGACTAGGGTTTTTAGTCTTCTCCGGAATCCGGACCGTAAACAACAGCCAGATCTTAGCAGGTGCCATTCCGGCATGCATCCTTGCATTACTTGTAGATTTTCTGATCGGCCTGGTCGAAAAATTAGTGACACCGCTCAGCCTGCAAAAAAATGGTGAGTCAAATGAGAAAAAGACAAAACAAAGAAAAAGACAAAAAGTTATTATTTCAATCACTGCAGTATGTTTGGCATTTATATTAATAATATCCGCAGTGACCGGTATGAAACCTTCCGGCAAAATGATCCGTATCGGAAGCAAAGATTTCACGGAACAGCATATACTGGCAAATATGTTTTCCGATTTAATCGAAGAAAAAACAGATATTACGGTAGACCGTAAAATTAATCTCGGCGGGACTCAGGTTTGTTTCTCAGCCCTAAAATCCGGAGATATTGATATTTATTTTGATTACAGCGGTACTGCTTACGGAGATACCCTGAAATATCCGCCTATTTCCGACATGGAACAGGTATACAATACGGTGAAAACAGATTTTAAAAATTTATTTCAGATCGAGGTTTTAAAACAGATGGCCTTTAACAACACCTATGTTTTGGCCGTAACAAAAGAAACTGCCGAAAACTATAACTTAAAAACCATCAGTGACCTGGCTAAAGTTGCTTCCAATTTAAAGGCGGGCACAACATTGGAGTTTTTAAACCGCACGGACGGAATCCCGGGTCTTACAAAGCATTACGATTTTCATTTTAAAGATACAAAAGGATTGGATGGTTCACCAAGATATATTGCTTTAACGAACCGGGAAACCGATGTCGTTGACGCTTTTTCTACCGACGGCCTGCTAAAGAAGTTTGACCTGGTAACCTTAGAAGATGATAAAAACTTCTTTCCTCCTTACTATGCGATTCCACTTGCAAGAGCTGAAGTAATAGAAACTTATCCTGAATTGGTCCCTATTATCGAAGAACTTGGCGATCTCCTTACAGATAATGTAATGATAGAATTGAATTACCAAGTGGATGAACTGCAGATGAAACCGGAGACTGTTGCCAGAGAATTTTTAATTGAAAACGGATTCATCAGTAAATAATAAATTAAAAAATATATATTCCTAAAATAGATTCTGAGAGAATTTTCACTGCTCAAACAGCAGATTTATAATTTATTCCATAAAATAATTTAGTATTTTTAGATTTTATCTTGAATACTAAATTATTTTAATTTGAAATAAATTACCCTTATATTAATTTTAAATATACCATTAAAAACTGTAATTAAACCATGATTTAGTTTATTTTATCAATTTATTACAATTAATATGCAGGATGATTTTATATTTTACTATATTATTGAAGCTTTCCGTCGCAAAAGGAACGCTTGATTTATTTTAGATTTTACCTTATAATGTTATAATATGAAAAATTATTTACAGTCGGAAAAGGAGTGTATCATACATGCTGCATATTAAAACGCTGGAAGAAGGCCTGGATGTATTTAAAGCTCTTGGTTCAGAAATAAGAATTTCTATAATCAAGCTTTTGTTAAAAAATAAGGGTATGAATATGAATGAGCTTGCCAGCAGCTTAAATATTACAAACGGTGCTTTGACCAGTCATATAAAGAAATTGGAAGATTGCGGAATCGTTACTATTGTCAGTGAATCAGCCGGACATGGTAACCAGAAAAAATGTATGGTTCACCTGGATAAAATTTTAATAGAATTTGATAGCGAAGAGCAAAAGAAAAACATATATGAAACGGAGCTTAAAATCGGGCACTATTCCGATTATCATGTATACCCGACCTGTGGTTTGGCTACCTCCACCCAGCTGATCGGAGAAGTGGACGATCCCAGGTATTTTGCCCATCCAAGCCGCATTGACAGTGAAATTTTGTGGTTTACAAAAGGATATGTAGAGTATATGATACCCAACTTCTTACCGGTTCAGCAAAAGATAGACCAAATCACCATATCTGCGGAGCTTTGTTCCGAAGCACCGGGTTTTAATGATGTCTGGCCTTCCGATATTTATTTTTATCTGAATGAAAAATTTCTCGGTATGTGGACCAGCCCCGGGGATTTTGGAGATGTTAAGGGTATTTTTACACCGGACTGGTGGTATCCCAACTGGAATCAATACGGATTGTTAAAATTAATTGTAATCAACCGTATGGGAACTTTTATTGACGGCCTGCAGATTTCCAATGTATCCCTGAATGATTTAAACCTGGATTACAGAAGCACCATTAAGTTTAAATTTGCAGTTCCCGATGAAGCTGAACATGTTGGCGGTTTAACCATCTTTGGCCGAAATTTCGGCAATTACAACCAGGATATTAAAGTACGTATTCATTACAGTCAGATCGAAGAAACTGCTAATTCTGCCGGGGACCAATAATCCGGTACTATGAAAGGAATTGCTGCAAAATATAAAAGCTATCTTACTTATAAAAATCAGGGCCCGGTAAATTTTATCATTTTACAGCGGCCCCTTTTTTATAAAGCGGAGCAAAGGTCATAACATGCTTTTACCCTTGCTTAATCCCATTGTAAGTTAACCGCACCGTTATATATCAATTTTTCATTAAACCAAATTTTTTGAGGGGCCATATCCGAAGGACAGCCCGCCCGCCGATGTTTTCTTTGGGTACCACTCCTACTTCATTATACCTGCTGTCCAAACTGACCGCTCTGTTATCTCCCATTACAAAATATTCATCTTCACCCAGAGCCAGGGGTTTCTTTGCCAAACCTGCAAAAGTAATCGGTTCTTTGCCGTAGTTTTCTTCCAGCACCTCACCGTTAATATAAATATCGCTGCCAATAATCTGAACGGTTTCTCCCGGCAGTCCTATAATACGCTTTACATAGTATTCTTTCGTTTCCCTGCCGTGGGGATAAAATACAATAATATCGAAACGCTTCAGCTGGTCCAGATGGTAACTGATTTTTTCCACCATAAGTTGATCTTTGTCATGCAGCGTATCTTCCATGGAAGGTCCGTCTACGATCGTTCTTTGAATAACATAAGTCGGAATCAGGTATATGCAGGTATAAATAATCAATAAATATATAATGATATCCGTTAATACGGATAAGGGTTTTCGTTTCTTTTCCTTCATATAATAAATATCCCCAACCGCTTTCCCGGTATCATAAGTTTCTGTTTCCATATGATCCTGATCATGAATCGCCTTGTATTCTTCCGTTTTTTTATCTCCGCTCATTATTGTAATCTCCCATCAGCTTTCTCTTGATTATTGATGCTTTAATACTCCAAAATCCTCAAAAGGCCATATTCTGACCCATGCACGTCCTATGATTGCAGTTTCTTTCACTGCTCCTATACTGCCGTCCCTGCTGTCCTTACTATTATTTCTATTATCACCTAAAAGAAAATATTCATCTCTGCCTAAAACTATGGGTTTCTTGGCTATTCCCCCATCCGAAATCGGATTATTTCCATAATCTTCTGTTAAAAGCTGGTCATTTATATAGATATCGCTTCCTATTATCTGTATGGTTTCTCCCGGTAATCCAATTACCCTTTTTATATAATAGGTATTCCTATCCTCGCTGTAAGGCCGAAACACCACGATATCATACCGCTTTGGTCTGTCTATTTCATAAGATATTTTCTCCAGTATTAAGTGATCTTCATTATGTAGCGTGCTTTCCATGGAACTGCCGCTAACTTCGATCTGCTGTCCGACAAATTGGTGTATCAACAGGACAGATACAATTACCACCACAAAGTAAATTATCATTTCCATAATTTCTTTTTTGTAATTAGTCTTTTTCTCTTCGGGATCCAACATTTCGCCATTCAGGCTTTCTTTTTCTTCCGTTTCACTTAATCCGGACCTATCCTTATTATCTTCCATATAGATCTCCAATCTATGCAAATGGATGGAATTAACCATAGCATAATATTCTTATCGGAAATTGGTTTTCAAACTTCCGATAAAAGGCGGTGCATTTTCCGCCATGCATAATATGATAAAGCACTCCCGCAGGACTCCTTACTATAATATGAAAAAACCGTATATCTGTTATACTATTTTTCATAAATATAAAAGTAATCATACGAAAGTGCTCGTCAGAGCCCGTTTTTAAACTGTCCGGCACGAATCTATATTATGCTTCTTTTGTTTCATCATCATTTACTATTTTTACTTTTGACTGATACAATTCTTCTACAGCAATGGAGAGAGGTTTGGCGGAATTTGCACGAACCATGGGTTCAACTCCGTTAATGAGCTGCCTGGCTCTCTTGGCAGTTGCCAAAACGATGGAATATCTGCTGTTAACTACTGGCTGTTCACCTGGCTCTACCTCACTATTAACTACTTTCATTAAATCCGTATATGATGGATGTAACATAATAAAACTCCTTCCTGTAAGCGAAAGCTTCTCTCTTATATATTTTTATCTTTATTCGCTGTAATATACAGCCGCGTCCGTACTATCTTTTAAATTCACCCGGTTTGCTATGGTTTCAGGCAAAAGGGCGGATAATACGAGATGGCCGCTCTCTGATACGATTACCGCTTTGGTCTTTCTGCCGCAAGTGGCATCGACAGCCGTTCCCGCATCCTTGGCGCTTTGAACCATCCTCTTGATTGGTGCGGCTTCGGGGCTGATAATCGCGACTATTTTATCCGAATTGACTACATTACCAAATCCAATATTAATTAACCGGCTCAATTTTGTACCTCATTTCAATTCGATTATTATTCTATGTTCTGAATCTGTTCCCTGATTTTTTCTATTTCGGTTTTTAAATCAATCGCTTTATTGGTTATATTAATATCATTTGCTTTAGATAATATGGTATTGGCTTCCCGGTTCATCTCCTGGGCAATGAAATCTAACTTCCTGCCGATTCCTTCCCCATCCTCCAGGGTATTTTTCATATTCAGGATATGGCTTCTTAAACGTACGGTTTCTTCATCCACACATATTTTGTCTGCAAAAACCGTAACTTCAGTTGCCAGAATACTTTCATCAAGCTTGGTATCACCCAATAATTCATAAACCTTTGCAGTCAGCTTCTGCCTGTATTCCGTTACAATCTGCGGTGACCTTTCCTCGATGAAATTAATATAATCAACCATACCATCCAGTTTCTGGCACAAATCCATTTTTAAATTCCTGCCTTCTGCTATCCTGGTTTCCACCAACTGTTCCGAAGCTGTTTTTACAGCTTTTTCAACAATTTTCCATAATTCCTGTTCATCAATGGTTTGTTCCTCTAAAGTAAAGACATCCGGAAATCTCGATAAATTCGATACGCGGATATCATTCTCGATCTGGAATGTTTCGCTCATCCGGTTCAGATACTTTAAATATTCTTTTGCAATATCTTCATTATATTTTACGCAAACATTATTCTCGGTAAAATCTTCATACGTGATAAATACATCCACCTTACCACGTCCAATATATTGTTTCAAAGCATTTCGGATACCAGCTTCAAAAAAACTGAGCTTCTTTGGCATCTTGATGGAAATGTCACAATATCTGTGGTTCACTGCCTTCATTTCAACAATAATCTTTCGTTCTGCTCCTACTTCTTCACACCTACCGAAGCCAGTCATACTTTTTAACATATTCACACGTTCTTTCAATATAAAGTTTTATAATGCCTGGATATATAACAATTCGATTCATCTCGAAGTCTTTTTGCAGGCATTTGAATTAATTATAATTGATATACTACAACAAGTCAAGTCGGCTTCATAAATTATATAGGAAAAATTATTGCTTCTCTCACTGTCTGATGTTATACTATTTGGGTATTAATAAACTTTATAAAACAGAAAAATCAACCTGGACAAACAGTTAATATTGTACCTAAAGTCCACTTAATATAAAGGAGAAATATCATGGCATTAGACGGACTGGTTATATCCAATGTGGTTCACGAGCTTAAGGAAAAGCTCGCAGACGGCAGGATCAGCAAAATATCACAGCCTGAAAAGGATGAATTAGTTTTAACCATAAAAAATAACCGGGATAATTATAAATTATTCCTGTCAGCAGGCGCAAGCTTACCCCTGGTTTACCTTACGGAAGAAAATAAACAAAACCCCATGACCGCTCCGGGTTTTTGCATGCTGTTAAGAAAACATTTAAACAGCGCAAGAATATTGGATATTACACAGCCGGGCCTGGAGCGTATCCTCCGGTTTAAAATTGAACATCTCAATGAAATGGGTGATTTATGTGTTAAATATCTTGTATTGGAAGTAATGGGCAAACACAGCAACATAATCTTTCTGGATGATGAAAACAGGATCATCGACAGTATCAAACATGTCTCCCATTTGGTAAGTTCGGTCCGGGAGGTACTGCCGGGAAGAGAGTATTTTCTGCCTTTGACCGGAGACAAAAAAGACCCCCTTACCATTGATTTTGCGGATTTTGCGGATAGTGTCTTAAAGAAACCGCTTCCCGTCGGCAAGGCAATTTATACTTCCCTCACCGGCTTCAGCCCGTTAATGGCAAATGAGGTATGTGTCAGGGCCTCCGTCGATTCCGAAGCATCCACCAGTTCCCTTTCCGAATCGGAGGGGCTGCATCTTTATAAAAATCTGGAACGCCTCATGGCGGATGTAAAGGGCCATAATTACACCCCGAATATCGTACTGGAAGAAGGCGTGCCCGTTGAGTTTTCCTGCTTTTTGTTAAGCTGCTATGACAACCTGGATAAAAAGGAATACGATTCCATCTCCGCGGCTTTGGAATCTTTTTATGCCTCCAAAAATGCGTTTTCCCGCATCCGGCAGAAATCAGCGGATTTGCGTAAGGTCGTTACCAATGCCATGGAACGGAATAACAAAAAGTATGAGCTTCAGCTGAAACAGTTAAAAGACACGGAAAAAAGGGATAAATATAAAGTTTACGGGGAGCTTATCAATACTTACGGCTATAATTTGGAATCCGGTGCCAAGTCTTTGACCGCCCTGAATTATTATACCGACGAAGAAATTACCATTCCCCTGGACCCTACCCTGACTGCCGGAGAAAATGCCAAACAATATTTTGATAAGTACAATAAATTAAAACGTACCTATGAAGCTTTATCCAACTTTATAGAAGAAACCAAAATGGACCTGATACACTTGGATTCCATCCGGACTTCCCTGGATATTGCCATGGCAGAAGAAGACCTGGCCCAGTTAAAAGAAGAATTAATGGAATACGGCTATATGAAGCGCCGTTTTGTAACAGGCAAACCGGGAGTTAAGAATAAAAAACAAAAAATCACCAGTAAACCATTTCATTATATTTCCTCCGACGGCTATCATATTTATGTCGGTAAAAATAACTACCAGAACGATGAACTGACCTTTAAGTTTGCAGTCGGCGGTGACTGGTGGTTCCATGCCAAGAAAATAGCCGGTTCCCATGTTATCGTACAAACAAACGGCAATGAACTGCCGGATAAGACCTTTGAAGAAGCTGCCAGACTGGCCGCCTATTACTCCAAAGGAAGGGACGCAGACAAAGTGGAGATCGATTATACGGAGAAGAAAAATGTGAAAAAGCCCGGAGGCGGAAAACCTGGTTTTGTCGTATATTATACGAATTATTCCATGCTTGTTTCTCCCGATATCTCCGGAATTGTCCAAATATCATAAATTCAATGCCGCCTCAAAATCCGGGTTGGCAGCTTTTGGAGGTTACAATGATTATTGCAGATTACCATGTACATTCCCATTTTTCAAGCGATTCGACTGCTTCCATGGCGGAAACGGTTGAAAAAGCCATTGAACTTGGCATGAACAAAATATGTTTTACCGACCATATGGATTATGATTTTCCGGTAAAATACGGACTGCCCTTTGTATTTGATCCCGATGAGTATTTTAAGGAATTGGATGTAATAGCTGACCGGTATAAATCTAAGATCAAGGTTTTAAAAGGAATTGAACTGGGATTACAGCCTTATCTTGCTCCAAGGTATAAAAAGCTCCTTAAACAATATGATTTCGATTTTGCCATTGGCTCTTCCCATCTGGTTAACGGTATGGATCCTTATTACCCTGAGTATTGGAGGGATATAACTGCCGAAGAGGGCATGAGGACCTATTTCCAGAGCATTATAGACAATGTCAAAGCTTTTCAGGAATTCCAGGTTTACGGGCATTTGGATTATATCGTACGGTACGCACCGGATAAAAACCAATCTTATACTTATGAAAAGTACGCTGATATCATTGATGAGATGTTGAAAACAATCATCGGCAGCGGTAAAGGAATTGAAGTGAATACTGCGGGCTATAAATACGGACTGGGCTTCGCCCACCCTCAGACGGATGTATTAAACCGCTATAAAGAACTGGGAGGCGAAATCATCACCATAGGTTCAGACGGCCATAAACCGGAGCATATCGGATATGATTTTCCAAAGGCAGAAGAAATGCTGCTCTCCCTTGGCTTTCGATATTATGTAACTTATGAAAAAAAACAACCTGTATTTGAAAAATTAGGTAAATAAAGGCTGTTACAAAATCTTAATTTAAACCTTCGGCCGGAATGCAGCTTAACTTCCAACATAATAATTTGTGAAGTTAAGCCATATTTCCGGTGCCGATAAAAATTACGATTATGCAGCAGCCTATTATACAACATTTTACATATGAATTATATTAATTGAAACCATTCGTCACCCGGAAAAAGAGTATAATAAACACGCTCAGATAGAACTTTGAGTTAATCAGCACCATAATATCCGTGCATTTTAAATCACTTAAACCCGAAGTATGGTTCCGCCGCCCACGACATAATCACCGTCATAAAATACTACTGCCTGTCCCGGCGTTACTGCCCTTTGGGGTTCTTCAAAGATACATTCCACTTTATCCGCATCTATTTTACGTATGGTACATGGAGAGCCTTTATGGCTGTAACGGATTTTCGCCGTTACTTTCATGTCCCCTTCAATAGCTTCAACAGACATAAAATTTAAATTGCCAGCATATAATTTACTGTTGTAGACTTCCTCGCTGTTGCCGATCACGACCTCATTGGTATCCGGCCTTATGGAAAGGACAAATACAGGATGTCCCATGGCAAGGTTTAAACCTTTTCTCTGTCCTACGGTATAATGGATGATCCCTTTATGCTTGCCGATTACTTTTCCGTCGGGGGTTACAAAATTACCTTCCTCCGGTTCTTTCCCGGAATACTCCGTTATGAATCTGGCATAATCCTTATCCGGAATAAAGCAGATTTCCTGGCTGTCCGGTTTATTGGCAACCCTTAAATTAATGTCCCTGGCAATCACTCTGATCTCATCCTTCGTATATTCCCCAACGGGCATTAAAGTGTGGGCCAGCTGATACTGGGTCAGGTTATATAAGGCATAAGTCTGATCCTTGTCCGCGGTGGCCGACTTCTTTAAGGTATATCTGCCGTTTTCTAACTGTACCACTCTGGCATAATGTCCGGTGGCAATAAAATCAGCCCCGATATCCAATGACCGCTTTAACAGGGATTCCCACTTCACATAACGGTTACAGGCGATACAGGGATTGGGAGTATTGCCTTTTATATATTCGTCTGCAAAATAATCTATGACAGCATCTTTAAATTCGCTCTTAAAATTCATGACATAATAAGGTATATCCAGAGCATAAGCCACCCGTCTGGCATCATCAACAGCACTTAAGCCGCAGCAGCCTCCGCTTTCCTCCTGCAATGCCACGTCCTCATCCTGCCAAATCTGCATGGTAACCCCGATTACATCATATCCGGCATTCTTTAGTAAATAGGCAGCTACGGAAGAATCCACTCCTCCTGACATACCTACCACTACTTTCTTTCTTTCCAATTGCATGCCTCCTAGTAGATTTCTTCTTCTTCCCCTTCGCTGATGTCGGTCTTGGGTTTTTCCAGACCTTCGATCGCAATATTATTCTTAGTGGCATAATCCCATAAAGCAGCATGAATTGCTTCTTCCGCCAACAGGGAACAGTGAACTTTGACCGGCGGAAGCCCATCCAGCGCATCCATTACAGCTTTGTTGGTTATCTGCAAAGCATCCTGTACATTTTTCCCCTTCACCAGTTCCGTAGCCATACTGCTGGTGGCTACCGCCGCACCGCAGCCAAAGGTTTTAAACTTAACATCCTGGATAATGCCGCTGTCGTTAATATCCAGATAAATCCTCATGATATCCCCGCATTTTGCATTACCAACCGTACCTACTCCACTTGCATTTTCTATTTCACCCACATTTCTGGGATTGCTGAAATGATCCATTACTTTTTCACTGTACATCTTAATTCCTCCTCTTTCACCGAATCGTCACCAAACGATGTAAATTATATTCTGGTTAAATTATCTGTTATTATAGCTGCTTTTTACAAAGTCTTCATATAAAGGTGACATGGAACGCAGTTTTTCTACGATCTCTTTTATTTTCTCAACAACATAATCCAGTTCTTCCTCCGTATTGTCTTCACATAAAGTCAGACGCAGTGAACCGTGGGCAATCTCATGTGGCAGGCCGATAGCAAGCAGCACATGGGAAGGATCCAGTGAACCTGAGGTACAGGCCGAACCGCTGGAAGCACAGATATTCTGCATATCCAGCATGATTAACAGGGATTCTCCTTCTATAAACTGGAAGCTGAAATTCGCATTATTGGGCAGACGTTTGGTTCTGTGTCCGTTTAAACGTACATAAGGCACTTCTGCCATAATTCTTTTAATCAGTCTGTCCCTTAATTCAATTTCCCTGTTCTGACGTTCTTCCAGGGTATTTATAGCGATCTCCACCGCCTTGCCAAAACCTACGATACCAGGAACATTTTCCGTGCCGGCCCTTCTGTGCCTTTCCTGGGCTCCGCCATGGATAAAAGATTTTAATTTCAGGCCTTTACGGATATATAGGAAGCCAATGCCTTTCGGACCGTTTAATTTATGTCCGCTGGCACTTAACATATCTATGTGTAAATCATTTACATCAATAGCAAGCTGGCCATACGCCTGGACAGCATCGGTATGGAATATAATATTATTTGCTTTTGCAATTTCACCGATTTCTTTAATGGGCTGGATAGTCCCGATTTCATTGTTGGCGAACATGACGGAAATTAAAATCGTAGTGGGACGGATGGCTTTCTTTAATTCCTCCAGTTTTATAATACCGTTTTCATCCACATCAATATAGGAAACTTCCATACCATGTTTCTCCAGGTACTCGCAGGTATGCAAAACTGCATGATGCTCAATTCTGGAGGTAATAATATGATTGCCTTTTGAAGCATATGCTTCTGCGGTAGCCTTTATAGCCCAGTTGTCCGCTTCCGTACCGCCTGCCGTAAAATAGATATCGGAGATTTCTGCCCCAAGTGTTTTGGCTATGATACCTCTGGCTTCATCTACTGCTTTTTTATTTTGTGTCGCAAGTTCATACACGCTGGAAGGATTGCCGAAGCTCTCCGTAAAATATGGAAGCATGGCTTCCACAACTGCCGGACGTGTTTTCGTTGTAGCTGCATTGTCTAAATATATCTTTTTTTCCATCTGTGTCATCTCCTATTATATATTTCCTATTGCCCGCAAGTCGGCTTTTTACGGCTGTCCGTATCCTGTAACCCGTGTTCGGCTCGAATCTTTTCACTTTCTTCTATTAATTCAGAGAGCTTCATGGTATCTACCGTATTATTTATACTATCACTAATACGCATCCAAACGTATTTTGTTACACACAAGTCGGAACCGGAGCAGGATGATCCGCTTCCTATAATTTCAGCACAATCCACGGGGTTTAAATCCCCTTCCAGTGCTCTTAATATATCACCAACGGAGATTTCCTCAGGATTTCTCGCCAGTATATAACCGCCCTGTGCTCCCCTGATACTATTTACAATTCCCGCTTTTTTTAATTTCGCAATTAACTGTTCCAGATAACTGATTGATATATCCTGACGTTCTGCGATTCCGCTTAATGCTGCCGCTTCGTTTTTGCCATTCATCGCCAGGTCCAAAACTGCCCGCAGGCCATATCTACCCTTTGTAGATAATTTCATTGTACCACCTCTCTTTTTCCATTTCGGGGGGTTTAATTCCTACTATTTCATTTCCTAGTAATTCATTTCCTACTAAAACAGTATACTTTCTTGATACATATTATCATTCCATTTCTAATTTGTCAACATGATTCTGGAATTGTTTCCTACTCTCCGAATCTATTTGTTACTATTCACAGCCCTGCAAAAAGATGCAGTTCTATGAACAGCAACACGCTACGCGATGCACACAAAACACGCGTTTTGGCACTGCAAAACTCCGGTTTTCTGTGACTTTCGCTTTGCTTCACTCACAAAAAACACGTCGAGTTCTGCGGCTGTGAATAGTAACATATATTTAACTAAGTTCTATTATTTAAAACGGCAGGAGTTATTTATGACTAAAAATAAAAGTAATTTAATTAAAGGTACGGTTATTCTGACCCTTGCGGGACTGGCTACCCGTTTTATCGGATTCTTCTATCGTATTTTTTTATCCAATGCCATGGGTGCCGAATTACTGGGCATCTATCAGTTGGTATTTCCAATTTATATGATCTGTTTTACCATTTTTGCTTCCGGCATTCAGACGGCCATCTCAACCCTGGTTGCCAATGAATTAGGAAAACAACGCTATACGAATATCCCAAAGGTACTTAAGACCGGCATCACCATGTCCCTAAGTACAGCTATAGTATTAGCCGTTCTGGTCAATCGCTATTCCGATATGATCGCAACCGATATTTTAAAAGAACCAAGCTGCAGTTCTTCCCTTCGCATACTTGCCTATGCCTTCCCTTTCTGCGGTATTACCGCCTGTATTAACGGATATTATTACGGTCTAAAAAAGGCCGGTGTGCCTGCCACAACCCAGCTGCTGGAACAAATCGTACGTGTCATCTGTGTTTATGTAATAGCTTCCTATGCCGGCAACGGTAATATTAAAGTCTCCAGTGAATTGGCCGTAATCGGCCTTGTTGTGGGTGAAATTGCTTCCCAGCTCTACAATCTGGGTTCCTTATATTGTTCCCGTACTCCCAGGGAGTTATCCCAGCTTGCCCGGTCTTCCCAGACTCCTGGCCATACGAAAAATGAAAATATTACTGGCCGTCTTTTCAAAATGACCATGCCTTTAACGGCAAACCGTTTGTTGATCAGTATCTTACACAGCGTGGAGGCAATCCTTATACCGAATATGCTGAAAAAATACGGCTTAAGCAGCTCGGAGGCATTGAGTATCTACGGCATCCTAAACGGTATGTCCATGCCCTTTATTATGTTCCCGTCGGCTATTACAAATTCCCTGTCCGTATTATTGCTGCCAACGATTTCAGAAGCACAGTCTTCCCGTAATCATGAAGTGATACGAAAAACCACTGCTGTTTCAATTAAATACAGTATGCTCATCGGCATATTAAGTACAGGTATTTTTGTCAGCTTCGGAGGGGAATTGGGAACTCTCATTTTTCATAATGAGCTTGCCGGCAGCCTTCTTTCGACCCTGGCCTGGCTTTGTCCTTTTTTATATATCACCACAACCTTAAGCAGCATTATTAACGGTTTAGGTCTGGCTCATTTAACTTTTGCCAATTCGGTTATCGGCCAGTCCGCCCGTATCCTGCTCATACTCTACCTGATACCCAGACAGGGAATGAACGGTTATTTATTGTGTCTTTTAATCAGCCAGCTATTTATCACTTTTTTAGACGGTTTTATTGTAATTAAGAAAATCAAACCGCCTTTTGAAGCCTCCAACCTGATCTTAAAGCCAGGGTTGATCGTAACCCTGTCCAGTTACCTGTTTTTCCGGCTGTATGAATACATATCGCCCAGTATGGGTGGCCTTTTCGTCGTATTAGGCTTTATTTTCTTGATTTGTGCCCTGAACATCATATTGTTAGGCATAACAAAAGCTGTTTCCTTAAAAGATTTTAAGTAAACAGCTTGTATCCGTCCTTGCCCTGGTCTTTCACATCATATAACGCTTTATCCGCACAATTCAGCAGCTGGTTATAATTCTTACCGTCACGCGGGTAAATGGAAACCCCAATACTCCCGGAGACCGATATTTCAAATTGTTCTTCCCGATAAACCGAACGCAGTGCACACTGGAGTAAATCCGCTTTTTTAAATGCAGTTTCTTTATTGGCAATATCTCCGATAAACACCGCAAATTCGTCCCCTCCGATGCGGCCTATAATTTCACCCGCCGAAAAAATCATCTTTACCTGGTTAATTACAAAAGATAATATTTTATCCCCCTGCAAATGCCCATACCGGTCATTGATGCTTTTAAAATCATCTATATCCACAATCATGAAGATATGTTTTGAATCACTGTGTTTCTGTATATAATGGTCGATTAAGTCCTTTGTGGTACTCTTATTGTAAACTCCGGTCAAAGGATCCCTTTTTGCTTTATATTCCAGGGTCTGGAGTTCCTTTTTATGTAAGTCGATATTGACGATCTTGCCTATAACCCTGGCAGCATGTTTATTATCGTCATAAATCGTCTTTCCCCGGGTGTGGCACCATACATAATCATTCTTTCTATCCCGTATCCTGAATTCCGATTCAATCATTTCCTTACCGCTTTGTAAAGCCCTGCAATATTCTGAAAATATCCCGATATCCTCCGGGTGTATCATTTTGTCCGTATGGGTTTTGGGATCGGAAAATTTGTGAATAACGGGCACCCTTCCGTACAATTCCCTGTATTTGTCGGCAAAGGTCATTAAATCCTCGTCAATTTCATATTCAAATAAAATATCATTGGATATTTCGGCCGCAACCCGGTAACGTTCCTCCTCCAGCAAAAGCCTTTCCTGCATTAATTTGGATTCCGTAATATCAATGAGTACGGCAGATATGGTATGGTTTCCGTCTTTATCTTCAATATAGTTGCCGTTTAACAAAATCCATATAATGCTGCCGTTCTTCGTCAGCATTCTGACTTCTTTCTGGATATATTCCCCGTTATGAAAGCCATCCCTAAGTGCGTTAAACTTGTCCATATCCTCCTGATAAACCAAAGTTATGACCCTGTTCTCCAATTCCTGTTGTATTTCTTCTCTGCTGTAACCAACGATATCATAATATCCGTTGCTGGCATAAATTATCTCATAATTATGTTCCAAGTCAAAATTCACAAACCCTGCGTGAATGCTGTTTGTTATATGCCTTAATTCCAGGGAAGCTTCCCTTACTTTTTTTTCACTGGTATGCTTTGACCGTAATATAACTATTATGGCAAGTATACTTAGGGTAATTAAGGCAATACAAAAAATCGCAAAATAAACAGCTTGTGAATTAAGAATGGTTTCATCAGGAAGATTTTCTTTCGCATATACTGATTCTACAGGAAAAATTAAGATCAGCAGCGTTTCAGCAACGAATAAGTCTGAGATAAGTACGCAGTGCAAAGCTTTGTGAAAAATACAACTTAAAGTTCTTTTTTTCACCTGAATTTCACCTTCTTTAAATCACATTAATATTTTCCATTACTGTTCGTTAACTATTCAGCTGACCATCATCCAGCGCCAAAACATGCTTCTTTCAGCATGTTTTGTGTGCAATCGGCAAGAGTAACAACTTCGCTGTAACTCTCGTAAGAACCGCTGTGACTGAACAGTCACCTCTTTCGTAAATAATGCTCTGTCAACATTCTGTCAGCATAAATAACGACGCCCACTTGGTGAACGTCAAAAATTAACGCTATTTGCTCAAGCGAACGTCTTATGCAAACAACAACATCTGCCTGGCAGATGCCATATGTTAAAAAGGCTCTGTGAAGTTACACAGAGCTTAAATTGCATATAAACAGTAATCTAAATTACCTTTGTGCAACCGGCTGTCGTATCTGTAATCAGATTTAGACCCTAAGCTTTGCGTCCTTACCTTTCGATAAGTTTGCCCTTACCAAATATAGGAATATTGTACTACATTTTCCCATCTATTGCAATAGTTTTTAGAAATTTATTGTGACGATTCTTTACGTTTCTGCCATGGATACCGGGAGGTGTTTTTTGCGAGCGGAACAGAACGGAAGTCACAGAAAACCCGGTTTTAACACGCACGAATGGTTTTTTATACTCTTTTTCCCGGACATATTTGGCTATTCAATTAATTTATTAGTATTTTGTTACGTTTTGGGCGGATTCTTCCAGTTTCAGTTTGAATTCATTCAGCACACTGTCATCTGCTGCTGCCTTCCGGTACTTCTCATTCACCTTATAAACCAGTTCCATCACTTCCTCCGATTCATCAGCTTCTTTTAAATACCGTTCCGTTTTATCATCGATATCACCAAAATAGATATATGGTTTACCATTATTATTTGTTTTGACATAAAACCGGTCCATGCCCGGTGCAAGTGTTTTTATGCCTGTGAATTTCATTTCGTGATATACGTATACGACAAAGGAGCCTTCGACTAGGCCTTTCCTTGTATAGCAGGATATATTTTTGTAGTCTTCTACGTATTTACCCTTTCTTTCGTTATCTTTCACATTAATATAATCGGTATCATTGACCAGGGGCTTAAAAGCTTCAATGTCATTTTTAAGCTTGGCCTTATAATACTTCTCTATCAGATTATTGATTTCATCATAAGCATCTTTTTCTAATGGGCTGACCGCTATGACTTCCGAAACCGTACCGGTATCTGCTGCCTGCACCGTTGTTTTGTTTTCTTCCGGCAATAATTCTGCCTGTATGTTGCTTGTAAGTATGTCCGCCAGCTGTTCCTCATAGACGGATATATCGCTCTTCTTTGCATCCGCAGTCTGTTTTTCCGCTTCCCCTTTCATGGTAAAGGTCACCATTCCTATTCCCATTGCACACATACTCACTATAAATACCATTTTTTTATATTTAAGTTTCATAAATATCTCCTTCATAATTATCCGGACATTTATAATTATTCTCAGATTTAAGTTTAACAAATATTGGAATAAAAATCAATATCATTTCATCATTATGTAATATTTTTAATATACAAATTTAAAATTTTTGTAACATTTTATAAGGGAATTTGTCGTATCTAAGATGTAATCTGATAGAATATAAATAAATTCTCCCATCGGATCATCCATTCCGGGCAGAAAATTGAAATGCCCGGTGAAATAAATATCATTTCACCGGGCATTCCTGCTATAAAATCCCAAGCAGGTAAACTGATTTTGGCCAAAAACCGGAAATCTTTTTCCTACAGTGTATTTAAGATTGCTTTATATCGATGCTCTTCTTTAAGAAATTCCAGGTCTTTATCATTTTCCAAGGCTTTTTTTATCATGTTCCTTGCCAAATCTGTATCGGACGATTCTTTAAACTTTATATGCGAGTATAAATCGGATTTTGTGAAATCCGAAACCTTATCAAAATCCGCAATCATTTGTTCTAAAACATCCAGACTCCTTACTTTTTCACGTTTGGCCACAGCCAAAAATAATTCCGAAATATTCCCATTATACGCTCCCAAGTCAAATAGTCCGGCCACCTTCCTGCCAATTTCGGCATATCGTTCGGCTTTTGCATACTCTTGTTCCTCCAGCAGCAATTTGAGAATAAGCTGCGTAATACTTAAAAGCTCATTGGAATTATTTAACAGCATTCTTTCATATATTTCATAAGCCTCATTGTTTTTATTTTGATTCGAATAAAGTACAGCCTGTATTATTTGCTTATCATAGCCTAAGGGCGGTATTCTGTCTATAAGCTGCTGTGCCTTTTCAAATTCTTTTTTATCCGTATATTTTGTGACTAAGGATGCGATTGCCATGGAGGCAATTTTCTGATCATTACTTGCCGCTATGAGTTCATACCATTGCACTATCCTTGCCTCATAGCTTTCCGGAGTTTCTACATTTTTTATCTTAAGAAATGCATTTAAAAGCTGGGCTATGGAAAGAATCAGCATATCACAATTCGAATACTCTTTGACCAGAGCTTCCCCCCTTTTATATGCGCTTTCAAATCCTTCTTTTTGTGCCATATCCGATATTTCAGTGAGAAACTGGTTAATTTCCATATCGGTTAATTCTTCATCAAAAGATAAAAGTGTATCCACATCAATTTTTAACATACGGGCTAAAGGGGCTAAAAGTGTAATATCCGGATAGGATATCCCATTCTCCCACTTATTTACTGCCGGTGCGGTGACCCCAAGATAATTCGCTATCTGTTCCTGGGTAAAATTTGCTTCCTTCCTATATTTTCGTATTACTTCATGTATTTTCATGCTATGCATCTCCAATCAATTAAAATAGCTAAGGTCCTTGCTATCTATAGGATAGCAAAGACCTTCCTTTCTGACAAGTGAACTGTCCTCATCTTTCACTCATAAAAATTAACTGCCGGTTATTATGGGATCATAACATCTGTTTACTGCCGGGCCGCACCTTATAAATCGTAAGGCGTCACCTGATATACATAATAATTCAGCCAGTTGGTATACATGGCATTGGAATGGGCCCGCCAGATCAGGTTTGGCTTTTTATCATCCATATCTTCCGGATAATAGTTCTTAGGCAGTTTGATATCCATCCCTTTCTCCTTATCCCTTCTGTATTCTTTGTCCAGGGTTATTCTGTCATATTCCGGATGACCCGTTACAAATATCTGTCTGCCTTCCTCAGCTATTACGATAAATACACCTGCTTCGTCGGATTCAGCCAGTATGGTTAAAGACGGGTTAGCTGCAATATCCTCTCTGGATACGGTCGTATGCCTGGAATGAGGGGCGTAAAACATATCGTCAAAACCACGGACAAAGGGCTCTTTGCGGTTTAATACCCGGTGCGGGAATACACCGAACATCTTTTGTTCCAACGGTACCTTATGAATACCGTAATGGTAATAAAGGCCTGCCTGGGCTCCCCAGCAGATATGGAGGGTAGAGGTCACATTGGCCTTTGACCATTTCATAATTTCCGCTAATTCATCCCAGTAGTTAACCTCTTCAAATTCCATCTGTTCTACCGGCGCTCCGGTAATAATCAAACCGTCAAACTTCAGGTTCTTGACATCTTCGTAGGTCAGATAAAACTGGTCCAGATGGCTGGCCGCCGTATTTTTTCCGATATAAGAACCCGTCGTTAAAAAAGTGACATCAACCTGCAGGGGCGTATTGGATAAACATCGCAGAATCTGGACTTCCGTATCCTCCTTAAGGGGCATTAGGTTTAGGATTGCTATGCGAAGGGGACGTATATCCTGATGCATGGCTCTTGTCTCATCCATGATAAAAATATTCTCATCTTCTAATATTCGTTTTGCCGGTAAATCACTTTGTACTTTAATCGGCATATCATCACCATCTTTTCTTTTATTTTTATTATCTTCCAAATTCAATTATTCTTTCGAATCCAGCAGATTATTTTCAGGATTCAATTTTTATTTCCTCTTCCAACAATAAAAGTAATGAAACATTTTTTACTGTTTTTTTCACATTTGTTCGGCGCAACATCCCGGTCATTTGAGCTGTAATTCCCGTGCGCCTAAATCTTCCGGCCATTTGATCCGTACTTCCTGTACGTCTAAATCTTCCGGCTATTTGATCCGTGCTTCCTATACGTCTAAATCTGTCAGCCTTTAATTTTTATCTGATAACTTTAAAAAATTAAGCACAAAAAAACTATCCTCCTTCACTTACATTTCAAGGACGATAGCTTATATGCTTCGTGATACCACCTTAATTTATCCATATTTCACAATACGGACCTCTGCGAGTACGGAATTACCTTCGATACTCTGGTGCTGTAATGGGCACTCCCATCGTAGCCTATACGGTAATTGTAGTCGGTACGCGGCTCCAAGACCATTTTGGGCAATGTATTCTGCGCTTCTTCTCACCCTGGAAGCTCTCTGTAACATATCTCATTGCTTACTTTTCTTTTCATAGCCTTTATTATTTTTTAATAATATACTATATTTTTAATAAAAAGTCAATAACAGATAAAATTGTTGACTGAAACGTTGACTGAAACCTGCTATTCCTTTAACATTTGCAGGAATTCCTCTTCCGTAATAACTGGTATTCCCAGTTCCTTCGCCTTTTTATTTTTGGAGGAATTGGATAGATTATCATTATTGATTAAAAAGTCCGTTTTGGCCGTTACGGAAGCGGTAACCTTTCCGCCTTTTTCCTCAATAACTTCCTTTAATTCATTCCGGTTGGTGTAATGCTCCAAGGATCCGGTAATTACGAAAGTCTTACCGGACAGTAAAAGTTCCCCGGTTACGATATCCGCCTGTTCAAACTCAATTTCCTTTAATAAGTCATCCACTATGATCCGGTTATTCTCATTTTGAAAAAATTCCAGGAATGCATCTGCAATTACTTCCCCTACACCGGGTATGGTCAGCAGTCTTTCTTTTTCCCCTGTTCTTACTTCGTTAAAATCATTGTGAAATTCCTTGCATATTAACTTTGCATTGGATAAACCGATATTTTGTATTCCTAAGCTGTACAGGAATTTGGCCGGTGTGGTAAACCTGGCTTTTTCAATGGAGGAAATAAGGTTCTGATAAGATTTCTCACCAAATCCCTCCATAGTGACGATCTCTTCCTTATATTTTTTTAAATGGAACAGGTCCGCCAGTTCCTGAATCATCCCTTTTGCAATAAATTTTTCTATGGTCGCTTCGGATAACCCCTCCATGTTCATGGCATCCCGGCTGACAAAATGGGTTAAGGATTTTATTTTTTTGGCCAGGCATTCCGGATTGGTACAGTATAAAACCTTTACATCATTTTCCTGTTTTATCTTTGCCGGATGCTGACAGACCGGACAGTTTTCCGGAATCTTGATGTGGCCGCTTCTGGTCAGATTATCTGCAATCTGGGGGATAATCATATTGGCTTTATATACCTGGATTGTATCCCCGATACCAAGCTCCAAAGCTTCCATTATACTGATATTATGGATGCTTGCGCGGCTTACCGTGGTTCCTTCCAGTTCCACCGGATCAAATACTGCAATTGGGTTAATCAGACCGGTTCTGGAAGCACTCCATTCAATTTCATTTAATGTGGTTTCCCTAATTTCATCCACCCATTTAAAGGCAATGGAGTCCCTCGGGAATTTGGCTGTTGCTCCAAGGGCTCTGCCATATGCTATATCATCAAAAGTTAATACCAGACCGTCCGAGGGGAAATCATTTTCAGCTACCTGACCGGAAAACCAGGCAACCTCTTCTTCCAAGTTTTCTTCCGTAACCGGCCTGGTTTCTACTATATCAAACCCTAAATCTTTCAGCCATGCCAACTGGTTACTTCTTAAGTTGTGAAATTCCATTTCACCCGATGTACTGACCAAATGAAAGGCAAAAAAATGCACTTTCCTTTTTGCGGTTATTTCATTATTCAACTGTCTTACACTGCCGCTGCAAAGATTTCTTGGATTTTTATATTTTGCTTCCACATCTTCTATTTCAGCATTTATTTTCTCAAAATCTGAATATTTGATTACTGCTTCTCCGCGCAGTACCAGATCTCCCGTATAGGTAATATTAAGCGGGATATTCTTAAACACCCTGGCATTATTGGTTATAACTTCACCATACTCCCCATTGCCCCTGGTAACCGCACTGAACAGCCTGCCTGCCTTATACGTCAGGACAATGGTAAGTCCGTCCAGTTTCCAGGATAACAGGCCTGCCTGCCTGCCCAGCCATTCTTTTAAGGTCTGGGCTTCTTTGGTTTTATCCAGGGACAGCATGGGTATATCATGCCTGACTTTGGGAAGTTCGCTTAGGATTTCATAGCCCACATGTATGGAGGGACTATTGGATAATACAATTCCGGTTTCTTTTTCCAATCCTGTCAATTCGTCATACAGGGCATCGTATTCATAATTACTCATTATCTCCGTGTTTTCCTGATAGTAAGCCTTACCTGCTTCATTTAACTGATTTACAAGTTCTTTCATTCTTTCCAGTTGATTTTCCATACCGCTCCATCCGTACACTCACGCTCAAAGAATACGGCCGAACCATCATCGCTTTCTTCCCCGTGAAGCACTATTTTCCGTTTTTTTATTTTTATGGATATTATCTGAATTTTTCTTATTATTTGAATTCTTCTCACTGACTCTAATACTGTTACTTTTATTGTCTGTTTTAGCTTTCGTCAGAGTATCTTTTGGTATACTTTTTTTCCTGTTATTTTTAAGCATATCTTTCTTATAAGCTCCTTTACCGGGCGCGGCGTTTTTAGAAGCTTTATTTATACTATGGCCGGATTTTAAACTGCGTCCTTTATATTCTTTCCCAGTTTTTTCTTCGGAAGCATCTTCCATAGAATTCCATAGGGTTCCCGGCGTATTGGCCGAATCGCTGATCCGTTCATTCAGTCCTGCAATTTCCTTTTCCGTTACATTGCGGTATCCGCCAACCTGCAGATGTCCCAGGTTTATATTCATTATCCTGATCCTTTTCAGTGTTAATACTTTATATCCAAAATATTCGCACATCCTTCTGATCTGCCGGTTTAAGCCCTGGGTAAGTATGATCTGGAAGGTGAATTTATCTAACGCTTTGATTTCACACGGACGTGTAACCGTATCCAGTATGGGAACTCCTGCCGCCATTCCCTTTAAGAATTCTGAAGTTAAAGCTTTATTTACGGTAACCACATATTCCTTTTCATGACTATTACCCGCACGTAATATTTTATTAACGATATCTCCGTCATTGGTAAGTAAAATCAAGCCTTCCGATTCCTTATCAAGCCTTCCGACCGGATAAATCCTTTTATTATATTGTATAAAATCTACTATATTATCTTTTTCTCTTTTATCCGTTGTACAGACAATTCCCCTTGGCTTATTAAATGCAATAAGAACCAGAGCTTCGTCCTTGCTTACAGCTTTTCCTTCCAGCCGGACAACCTGTCCTGCTTTTATCTTGGTTCCCATAACGGCTGTTACCCCATCAATGGTAACTTTACCTTCCGAAATATATTTATCCGCTTCCCGTCTGGAACAAATGCCTGCATCGCTAAGATATTTATTTACTCTTATTTCATCCTCTTGCTGTCGGTTTTCAATTAATTTTTTCGTTCTTTTTGCCATATAAGGCTCCTTATCTGTGTTATATACCGGTACAGTTATTATCATAGTCTGTACACTATCTTAAGTATTATAACAGCCCCGGTTAAAAAGAACAAGTAGAAGCTTACCACAATTTTCATCTTATTTCTTATAATAAAAAAGGGTCTATCCCCATAGGGATAGACCGTATAAAACAGTTAAATAATCATGTATTGAATTATTCATTCATTGTTACGTTCTTGGCAGATTCTTCAAGTTTTAAATAAAACTGGGCAAGGGCACTGTCATCTTTTACTGATTGCTGTAGTTTATCATTCACATCGTAAATTAGATTCATAACCTCTTCGGAATCCCGGACTTCATCAAGATACTTCTCCGTATCTTTATCAATTTCACCTAAATAAATGTAAGGATTACCATCTTCGTCCGCCTTAACATAAAATTCATTCATGGCAGGTGCCAAAGTATCTATACTGGTAAATTTAACTTCATGATAGGCATATACAATATAAGAGCCTTCCTCCGGTCCTTTTTTCGTATAACAGGAGACATTCTTATAGGCTTCAATATACTTTGTCTTTCTTCCTATATCAGCTAAATCAATGGAATCGACATCATTAACCAACGGTTTGAATTTATCGATTTTTTTGCCTAATTTAGCGTTCAGATAGCTTTTAATTAACTTATTTATATCTTTATGAGCGTCTTTTTCTAAAGGATCCGTAATGGCTGCTGCCAGGTCTTCCTGGGTTTGGGGTGCTTCGGTTGGGGTTGGGGTTAATGACGGCGTTAACATTGCAGATTTAATATCCGCACCGTTTATATTGGTATCAAATCCGGCCTTAAGGGCAACGGCATCTTTGCTTGATTTTTCTACTACTGTAGTGTTTTTGTCAGAAGGTCTTGAAATAGAAAAAGTTACCAATCCAATTCCCATGGTACACATGCTAATCATTACTACAAGTTTTTTATATTTAAGTTTCATTGTAATCTCCTTTATTTTATCAACCGTACAACATTTCCATTACCTTTTATATGATAACAAATTTTTGCAAAAAAAGCAATACTTTAATTTTTCATTCCGTAATAAATTTAATATTTATGTAACAATTTATGTTGTTTTTTGTCGTTTTATTAAATTTTCAAATTTTTAAAAAAACTCTTGCCCATTTTTATATTTTCATGTACAATATGTCTATGCATCTATAGCTCAGTGGATAGAGCAGAAGCTTCCGAAGCTTCGTGTCGGGGGTTCGAGTCCCTTTAGGTGCACTATATAAAAGCAAAACACCGTATCTTATACCTACTTATTCGATACGGTGTTATTTATATCCTGGCAATTTTTAATTTAATAATATAAAATTTATCCAAAAATGTCCCCTTTGGTTTTCTGATGTAGTTTGGCATAAATATTAAGTTTGCTTTTACTGACATCAAAATTGGCCAGTATTACTTCTTTTATATCCGTCACCCCATGGGCGCTCAACTGTTTCTCAAGCCATTTTTCATTATTTCCTGTCGATTTCAGATTCTCTTTCATTATTTTGCCGTCAATTATGACATTGGCCATGAGATAATTTTGCTGCGGATTCAGGTTTAAATCCGAAGTAGTTACCGGACGGTGCTTTGCCATTGGTACAATACTGAGCTTTCCGTTTGTCTCAAGAATCGCCGTATATATTTCCTCCAGGTCAAAATAACCGCTTGCACGGCACATGGATTCAAATTCATTGATATCTATTTTAGCCCGCATCAGGTTTTTTTCATAAATTTGGCCGTTTTCATACAGCAATATAGTATGGCCTTCGAAGAATCTGCGCAGCTTGATGGATTTACAGGTCGAATATGAAATTAAAAATGAGATTACCGCATAAACTACCATGGCAGTCAAAGGTTTTACAAAATCCCCTTCCAGGGAAGTTGCCATTTCTGCAGCAATGGAGCCAATAGTAATGCTGTTAATATAATCAAACATACTTAGTTCTGACATTTCCCGGTCACCCATTAATTTCGTAAGCAAAAAAAGCACTACAATAGAACCTATGGATACTATAATTATTTTTAGTACTTCCATAAAAATATCCTCCTGAAGTTATAAAATAAATTCTTTTGTATCATAGGATATACCAAAGTAAAAAAAATATTTATTAATTCACCACGATTTAATACCATTCTTTACTTACAGGCCTGACTTTGGTACCGTTTCACTTTAATCAGAATAAGCCGGTGGTTTGCTGCAATACTCTTTTAAGGTTTATTCTCCCTCGTAATAATCCACCTTATCATCGCTTTTATAAAAGGCATCGGACTGTCCCGTCGTAATAATCCCAACTTTATTGGAATGGGGATAATAAGCAACATCCGGTGAATGAATCGTGTCGCAGTCTAAGTACACAAGCATTTCCTCCTCGGAGGAGTTAATAAGTTTATGCGCACCTTTTTCATTGGGAGGACAGATTATTACATCCCCGGCTGCAACCGGCCTGTTACCAACCGGTGTCTCCAGGATTCCACTGCCGCTTATAATATAAAATACCTCTTCCGATTTGGTATGGTAGTGATAAGGATAACCGGCCTTTTTCGGTGGAATCTCATAGATTGAAACCTGACATTGGTTTTCATCCCTGCGTTTCGCTATCTCATATTTATAGTATTCAAATGATTCATGTTCGCATTTGTGTTTTGGAATTAGGGAATTTTTATTGGTTATAAAAACATCACGATTATCCATAGACTCTCTCCTTTTTAATAAACCGTTTCAGTTACCCTGGATCTTAATATGTCCCGGTCCATATGCTGCATTTGGCTGAAAACCGGTTATACTTCTTAATTATCTAACTTCCATTATAATCCATCATTTATTCCAAGAAAAGTTAAAATTAAAAACTTATAATATATTCAGAATTTATTCCTGAGTCTGCCATGTATAAAATCAACCTATAAATTTATAAATTATCCTATTAAACCGCCATCCCATTACAAGGTAATTGCGTTGCGTTCACGGGAATAAAAGTATACGCTGTCCGACAGTATATCCTCTTCCGGAACCTGTGTGCGGTTTACATCAAACACCATCTCCCTGAAAGTACCTTTATCTATGGATTTATTTGCCTTAACAGCTATAATTTCGTGGATGCTGCTGGGCAATATGTATAAGTCAGACTCCAATTCTTCCGCCAGCGTTTTTATGACATCGGGATATAATAAACAGCTGCCACCGTTAATGCCTTTCCTATTGGAGATTACATACATGTTATTTGTTTTCTGTTGTTCAAGGCTTTCCAGAAAAGTTCCCAATATATCCCCGGCCTCCTCTGCTTTTCCCATGGCTCCGGTAAGGGATAAACCATTCCCGGCCTCCTTGTCAGGGGGTGTCTGCATATCATTTTTAATAATGTCCAGGATAACATCATTCATGTTTTTCACTACCGGCGGAAAAAGAACAGGGGTATTTGCCCTGGCAACTTCCTTTAAGTCGTCAATACCAATATTCCAATTCTTAATATGCTCGTTGGTTATCCGTATGGTTCCGATTCCCTGTTCGTTATTTTTTACAAGGCAGTGAAAGGTAATTGCCAAATCCAAAAAATGTATATGAGGCACCTCCTGCAGCAATTTCCGGTTCCTTTCATAATTAATCAGCCGGTAAATGATACAGTTTTTCATTTCATTAAATTCATAATGAATGCATACAGCTTCCCTCTCCCTGTCTTCCTTGGCAGCCATATAGATATGGATAATTTCCTTCACCAGCCCCTGCAAGGAATCTCCTTCCAAATATCTCCCGTAATATGGATTTAAATAAATATTCGGTGTTATGTGCTCATTTTCTCTTAGAATGACTAAACCGTCCAGTTCAATGGAATTATTTTTGATAACATGATTCACTTCCACTTTATATCCTTTTCCGACCGCCTCTTTTACTGATTTTTTCATGAAAGCCATAAATTCATCAAATCCCAATAATTCAAATATTTCGTTATTTGCCATATATTTCTCCTTTTTTGATTTATGGTTGTTCCTGGTGAACCTGTCTGAAAACCGCTTGTTGACCGGCTGAACGTTTCTCTTTACGGGAGACAATGAGTTTTCACATTCACCCTGATTCATTACAGGAAAGAAAGCAGATATTTTAATCGCTCTGGACTTTGGGAATCAATATTATGGATATTTTTCGAAATTACCGGAATGGGAATCGGAGACATGCTGCCATTGACAGAATGTAAAATACTCACCCGAAAGATATAAATGTGAGATATAAACCTGATTTTTTGATTTCGTCCGGAAAAGGGATTTTAGAGTTTTTTGATTTCGCATTAGATATTAATTACGAATAGGAATATCCGAGCATAGATTAAAATAATAAAGACACTTGCCTGAACTTACGGAACAAACATTATTTCCTACCAGATAATCTTAACAAATATATAATTTTTAAGCAAGTTTTTTATACGAAAAATAATGGAGATTTTTCTTTTGTTTCTTTGTATAGTATTACATAAATGTAAATTCTACAGTTAAACCCACCGGGTTTTACTTGGTGCTGAACAATTCAGACCCGATTACGGAAGTATCTTTCATATTATTTGGATATAGTCCGCTGAGACAGATACAGACCTGGGCAGGTAAATAAAACAGCCACATGGCAACGGCTGAAAATTTGGTAAGAACAGAGAACTGTCCGCTGTTGAAAATAAGAAAATCCGATAAGTTAAATAAGCCGACGTTAATATCACATAGCAGAAATAATACCATGCCGGCGGCAAATATTATCCTGTTTTGCACTTTAGATTTGAAGGCTGTCCAAACGGCGCCGGCCGTATTGAATAGTATACTGACAAAATAGAAGCAGGATAGGATAATTAACACTTCCATTTTAATATTCATAAACGCTATAAGGATTAAGATACAAATTGAAGTAATTATATTCCGCATAAATTTTTTTATGATTCTTCCCGAAGGGGCACCTTTTAATTCCAATTGGTTTTTCCATAGACCCAGACGGATTAAATAAAGGGTCTGCACAATATAAAAGGTAACCACCCCCCAAATATAATAATCCATTATTAAGATGAACAGGTCAGAAATCAATGTAAATAACAAGGCTGCTCTGAGAATAATAATATCCGCCCGTTTCTGGCAGGGCAGGAATAAAGTAAATAAAAAGCACAATATGATTCCGGTAAATTTTAAATAATTAGAAAGTGTATAAGAAGCGTTTCCGGTAATATCTATATATAGAAAACCTATATATAGTAGTATTTCCGCAGACAGAAAGATAAGGGTCCGTATTCTATTATAAGTGAAGCTGTTGTATTCTCTCTCCATACTGTTTCCTTTCTTAATGCCGGAAGGCAGCCGTAGATCCTGAAGCTGCAGAACAGCCTGTCCTGCTTCCGATAACCCCTGTCACTCTAATTTCCGTCACCAGAAAATACACACAGGTTACAGTCCGGCTTTACTGCTACAACCTGCCTTATAAAAACCACTGACTTTGTCATGATTTTATCATCATAACAATTCAGTGGTCTCTTTCTAGAACTATTTTTAAAACTGAATTTTGCGGGATTACATAACTAACCGTGCGGTTTACTTACAGTATCTCTTTATCGCTTAAGTTATGCCTCTTTAATAATTGATCTGCCATATCACCCGGCAGCGGTTCACTGTAGAAATATCCCTGGGCTTTATTACACTTCACCCTCTTTAAGAACGTATCCTGTTCGTCGTGCTCCACCCCTTCCGCAATGACAGAAAAATCCAATGCCTGTGCAAGGGAGATAATGGTTTGAACCAGGCTTTGGTCCCTGCGGCTCTCCAGTACCGTATCCAGGAAGCTTTTATCAATTTTAAGGTTATTAACAGGCAGGCGCTTTAAATAATTCAAGGATGAATAATCCGTTCCGAAATTGTCAAGGGAAAAACCTACACCCACTTCCTTTAACTTCCGGATAACGGCTATAGCATAATCCATATCCTGTAATGCTGTTGTTTCGGTTATTTCAAGTTCCAGGTGTCCCGGGTTGATTCCAGTCTCCGCAACCGTATCCCGGACCATATTTACAAATTCCTGATCTTTAAACTGTCTCGCCGATATATTCACAGCGACAGTCAGCTTATCATATCCTTCTTCTTCCCATAACTTTAACTGACGGCATGCATTTCTCAGTACCCGGTTGCCTATAGGTATAATCAGTCCGGTTTCCTCTGTCAACGGTATGAAATCACAGGGGAGAAGAATTCCTTTCTCCGGATGATTCCAACGGATCAAAGCTTCAAATCCTACAATCCTGTCCGTACTTAAATCGACCTGAGGCTGATAATATATAAGAAATTCTTTGTTTTCGATTGCTTTTCTGAGTTCTGACTGGTTCTGGATTCTATCCATCATTTTCGCATTAATGGAATCATCAAAATAAATAAATGTATTTTTGCCGTTTGCCTTAGCGGCATACATGGCAGAATCCGCATTTTTAATTAATACCTGGGTCGTCTTCCCATCCTTTGGCGCCATTGCGATACCGATACTGACCGTTACAAAATACTCTTTCATCGACAGTACAAAAGGATAGTCAAATATTTTCTGTATTTTCTTAATTTTTGCCTCGTATTCTCCGATATCCGTCAGGTTCTGCGAGAGTACCACGAATTCATCGCTCCCTACCCGGGCAAGATAATCATTGTCATCCATTGCCTGCTTCAGACGGTGGGTAACATCAATTAAAAGTTCATCACCGTAAGAATGGCCTAACGTATCATTAATACCTTTAAAATTATCAATATCCACGTTCATTAAGGCAATTACTTCCTCGTTCCGCAGAGTCAGCATAATACTGTCTAACATTTCCGTAAAGGACGTCCGGTTTGGCAGTTCCGTCAAATAATCCGTATAAGCCAGCTTCTGGATCTTTTCTTTGCTGCGTTTTAGTTCGTCAAATTTAATACTAAGTTCGTTTTTTGCAGTAGATATCTCTTCAAAGGCCGATTCCAGTTCGATATAATTGTCGTTCAATTTTTGCTTTTCCTGCAATGCAACCCGTTCACCTTTTGTTTTTCTTTTGACATTTATCAGAAGGATCACCAAAAGTATAATTAATATAAGTGCAGCTAAAATAATTAAATTACCAATAACCCAATCTACTATATAAGCTTTCCCGCCCTCTGCTAGTGTTTCCAGTTCTATCTTATTATTTTGCATTCATTGCACCCCAAATAATTTAGTCCTTCCGCTTTACCAGTACTAAAAAAAGCTCTGTTTGTTATATATTATAACAATAATCAATGCATTAGGCAATCTTTTTTTCCTTATGTTAAAAAGGCCACCTCGGACAGTACCAATTCACTGTCCGGGTGGCGGATTGTTAATGCTTTAACCTATCAATTATAAGCTTGCAGCAAAGCGGAATGCAAAGATCTGCTTTGACTTTCCATTATTTCTTTTTCAGATATTCATCGATTCCTTTAGCGGCTGCCTTTCCCGCACCCATAGCAAGAATGACGGTAGCTGCTCCGGTTACGGCATCCCCGCCGGCAAATACGCCTTCCTTTGTAGTCTGTCCGGTGGTTTCATCGGCAATGATACATCTGTATTTATTGATATCAAGACCCTTTGTGGTGGAAGAAATCAACGGGTTGGGGCTTGTTCCCAGGGACATGATGACCGTATCCACTTCCAGTTCAAACTCAGAATCCGGTTTTTCAATCGGCCTTCTTCTGCCGGATGCATCCGGTTCACCAAGTTCCATCTCTATACAGGTCATGCCTTTTACCCAGCCATTCTCATCTACCAGAATTTTTGTGGGATTTGTTAACATTTTAAAAATAATACCCTCTTCTTTGGCGTGGTGTACTTCTTCCACCCTGGCCGGCAGTTCTTCTTCACTTCTTCTGTAAACAATATATACTTCCGCGCCCAGCCTTAATGCGGTCCTGGCCGCATCCATGGCAACATTGCCGCCGCCGACTACCGCTACTTTTTTACCTGCCGCAATGGGTGTATCATAATTCTCGTCAAACGCTTTCATAAGGTTGCTTCTTGTCAGGTATTCATTGGCTGAAAATACACCGTTGGCATTTTCCCCCGGTATTCCCATAAATTTCGGAAGTCCTGCTCCGGAACCGATAAATACGGCATCAAAGCCTTCTTCATCCATTAACTCATCTATTGTTGTGGATTTTCCGATAACAACATTGGTTTCGAGCTTAACTCCCAGGGCTTTCACATTATCGATTTCCGTCTTAACAACCGTATTTTTAGGCAGACGGAATTCCGGTATGCCATATACCAATACGCCGCCCGGTTCATGAAGGGCTTCAAATATGGTTACATCATAGCCCATCTTGGCTAAATCTCCGGCACAGGTCAATCCGGCAGGTCCGGAACCGATAACGGCTACTTTTCTGCCGTTTTTAGCAGTTGGAGGCTCCGGTTTTAAATTATTTTCCCTGGACCAGTCCGCAACATATCGCTCCAATTTGCCGATGGATACCGGCTCTCCCTTTATTCCCCGTATACATCTTTCTTCACACTGGGATTCCTGAGGACATACCCTTCCGCAGACTGCCGGAAGCGCCGAATATTTACCGATTACCCTGGATGCCGCTTCTATATTGCCGACCTCTACTTCTCTGATAAATCCCGGTATATCAATGGACACGGGACAGCCCGTGATACACTTTGCATTTTTGCACTTTAAGCACCGGCTGGCTTCCAGCCTGGCTTCTTCTTCCTCATATCCTAAACATACTTCTTCAAAGTTATGTGCTCTTATCTCTGGATCCTGCTCCTTCACAGGTATTCTTTTTAAAACATCCATGCTCTTAACTCCTATCTGTTGTGCCAATGCTTTATTTAAGGCATTTCCCTACTGGTTGCAAATCAATCGTCACTGCAGCCGCAGCCGCCGTTTTTATGGGTAGAACCTTCACGTTCCCTCAAAACAGCCCTTCCTTCGACAGTTTTATACATCTGCTGTCTTTTCATGGATTCATCAAAATCAACGAGATGACCGTCAAATTCAGGACCGTCCACACAGGCAAATTTAATCTGGTTTCCTACCGTTAACCTGCAGGCACCGCACATACCGGTCCCGTCTACCATGATAGGGTTCATGCTTACAATGGTTTGGATTCCCAATTCCTTTGTAAGGATACATACAAACTTCATCATAATGACCGGCCCGATGGCTATAACCAGATCATAATGTTTACCCTGATTGTTAACCAGGTCTTTTATGCAGTCATTGACATTGCCTTTAAAACCGTAAGAACCGTCGTCGGTGGTTACGTATACATTCTTTGCGACCTGTTTCATCTCTTCCTCTAATATAATCAGGTCTTTATTTCTTGCGCCTATCACGCAGTCCGCCTCAAAACCGTGTTCCTTCATCCACTTAACCTGAGGGTAAACCGGCGCGGTTCCTACACCGCCTGCAACAAATAAGACGCTTTTGTTTTTTAATTCTTCCGGGGATTCATCCACTAATTCCGACTTCCTCCCCAAAGGACCGGTAAAATCCCGGAACCCTTCTCCTGTTTCATAACCTGCCATTCTCTTGGTCGAGGTTCCCAGTGCCTGGAATACAATGGTTACCGTACCGGCTTCCCTGTCATAATCGCATATTGTAAGGGGAATTCTCTCCCCCTTTTCATCCATTTTTACAATGACAAACTGTCCCGGATAACAGGATTTGGCAACTCTTGGCGCATGTATATCCATAAGATAAATATTAGGTGCCAATATTTCTTTCTTTAATATCTCGTACATACCATTATCCTCCACTTCTTAAATAGCTGAAAACTTTTAAATATTTAACAACTTTCTACATTATAGAATATTCTTCTTAAAAAATCCAGTATTTTTACATGGGAATCCTGCATAATATTTATGATTTCATTAAATACTAATATAATTTAGAAGTAAATTATTTAATTCATAAATTCTTAAGATTTTTTAACTTTATAATTTATATTTCCATGTTAAGCTGTAGTCTGGGCTGATAACAGGGATTTTTACAGTCCTATAAATATGATTTATAAAATATAGAAGTTTTCCCCAAAATAATATATAATAAGATAAGAAATTACATAAGTTAAACCAGTGTGTATTAAAAGTAAAAGAAAAGCACTTTCACAAGAGTAAAAGAAAGGCACTTTTACTCTGAAAGAACCTTTGATGCGACTTCTTCAGCAAATTTTATGCCGCCGTGGGCGGCAGAATGAGAGGTAAATATGTACAACATATTAGTATGTGATGACGATAAAGATATTGTGGAAGCCATACAAATTTATTTAAGTGCCGAAGGCTATCATGTAATAAAAGCTTATGACGGCAAGGAAGCGATTGATATTATTAATACCAATGAAATACACCTTGCCCTGCTTGATATTATGATGCCGCAGATGGATGGTATCCGGGTTACCATGAAATTAAGGGAAAACAACAGCACCCTTCCCATACTCCTGCTGACTGCAAAATCGGAGGACAGCGATAAGGTGCTTGGCCTGAATGTAGGTGCGGATGATTATATAACAAAACCCTTTAACCCTCTGGAATTAATCGCCAGGGTAAAATCTGCCTTAAGGCGATATACCAAGCTTGGGAGTATCGTTACGGAAGAGCAGAATATCTACTCCTCCGGAGACCTGGTTGTTAACGATGACCGCAAGGAAGTATATGTGGATGATGAATTAATCAAGCTTACACCCATTGAATATAACCTATTAAAACTGTTGGTGAAAAATAAGGGAAGAGTTTTTTCTATCAATGAAATTTATGAACTTATTTGGAACGAACCTTCCTATGGTGCCGATAATATAGTAGCGGTACATATCCGCCATATACGCGAAAAAATTGAAATCAACCCGAAAGAACCGAAATATCTAAAAGTTGCATGGGGTATTGGCTATAAAGTAGAAAAATACTGAAAGGAGCAGTACGATGAATAAAGTAAGGGAATCCTTCATCATGAAGGCATTGATACATATTGCCCTTTTTCTGTGCGGACTGAATCTTCTGGTTGGGTCCTATCACATTCTGACCTATCTGGATTCCTATTCCGCCGGTACCAACGATTTTAAAGAAACTTCCGAATTTCAGAGCAAATATCTAAAATATGTGGAGCGGGTAGCCAAATATACCGATTACCGTGAAAAAGGGTATTCCGGCAGTGTTGGATATGATCCTTCTTCCCTGGATTTATCCGCTTTATTTGAAATGGACAAGGATATTTCAAAAAGTTCCGATACCGCCCAGCAGAAGGATGATTTTGATTATTACAATGCCATATTAAACCAGGCGAACAGTAACTTTCTATATTATGTACGTAACTTAAAAACCGGTACCATTTACTGTTCTTCCGAGCTGGAGGACAAACTGGCAGCCTTGTCGGACAAATACGGTGAGGATGCCATGGACGCCTATCTGGAAAGTGTTAAGTCAAATTCTGCCTATTTAATTATAAATACCAGAACACAGCGTTATGCCACCAATGTAAACCGTGGGTATCAATATCTGAATGATGAAAATCTGGGCTGGGTCATAGATTATATCAATGGCAGTTTCGTAAATAAATTTACGGAACCGGAAAGGGACCCTGGGGAATACATTGTATGTACTACCATTGTCAAGGGATTCCCAAATAAAAATGATGAATTCGGGCTCATGTATGAACAATTCCGGATATTACATGATAATTATAAAAATTCCTTATATCCCGTACCGGTTTCGTTTGTCTCCATATTACTGTTTTTAAGTGTTGCTATTTCTTTTACGGGCCATAAGAAAGGAAAAGAAAGCATCGCCATAAACGGTTTTGACCGCTGGTATTCCGAACTGGGTTTTTTATTTGTAGTCGGCGGTATTATCGCATTATATCTTTTTACAAAATTTTTCTGCACACTTTTGCACCGGCAGTTTGGGTTGGGTTTTTATTATGCACTGATACTGGCTTTTGCCATCCTGTATCCGTTCTGCATGTTTGGATTTTTAAGCCTGATCCGGCGGATCAAAGCCAATATATTATTTCAGAATTCTTTAATTGTCCGGTTTTTTATACAGCTCCGAAAATTCATACGGGACTTCTTTGCCCAGCAGAATCTTACATACCGTGTATTTGCCATAATCGGTATGTTTGCCGTTGTGCAGTTCCTGGCTTTTTATCTTTATAATAATCCGATTCTGCTGGATAGGAAGCTGGAATTTCTTATTGTTTCCATACCGGATTACTTATACCTATCCTATGTTTTATTAAAAGCAGCCATTGATTACAATGTAATCAAGAAAGAAACGAAAAAGATTACCGAAGGAAATCTCACGCATAAAATACCAGTTTCCAATATGAATGAGCCGGCCCTTACCCTGGCCGAGTACATCAATAATATCGGTGACGGCCTCTCCGCTGCCGTTGATGAGAAACTAAAAAGCGAAAGACTGAAAACCGAATTAATTGCCAATGTATCCCATGATATCAAAACTCCTTTGACCTCCATTATAAACTATGTGGACCTGTTGAAAAAGGAGAATCTGAATAACAAAACTGCAGCTGATTATCTGAATATTCTGTCTACTAAAACCTGGCGTCTGAAAACCCTGATTGAAGATCTGATGGAAGCCTCCAAAGCTTCCTCCGGAGCTATTTCCTTAAACCTGGAACGCCTTAACCTGGTGGAGCTGGTAAGGCAGTCCATCGGGGAATTTGAAGACCGTTTTATCAGCCATAATTTAGAGGTCGTACTCAATATGAAAGAAGAACCGATTTATATTATGGCGGACGGACGGAGTACTTACCGTATTATTGAGAATATTTTCTCCAACGCAAATAAATACGCACTGAACGGAACCAGGATTTATGTGGATATCTTTACCGAGAATACTACGGTAACCGTCTCGGTAAAGAATATATCAGCCAGTAAATTAAATATTAATTCCGATGAATTAATGGAACGGTTTGTACGCGGGGATTTATCCCGGAATACGGAAGGCAGCGGCTTAGGTTTATCCATAGCCAAAAGCCTGGCAGCCCTGCAGGATGCCACCTTTGATATTGAATTGGACGGCGACTTATTTAAAGCCGTATTAAGGTTTAAAAAAATATAACGGTTTGGCATGCTTTCATATAATTAAAACTCCTCCAGACTGTTAAGGGTTGCCAGATAATTATTTTTATAACGTTTGTCAAAGGAAACATCCTTCCCGAACCACTCCGGCGGCTGAAAAGCCGCCGCTTTTTCTTCATCCGGGAATTCCACCTCAACAAAGACAAGCCCCTCCAGGCATCCGTGGAATACATCCAGTTCCGCCACATATTCCCCCATGGGGATCAGATAACGGGTTTTTGTTATCCTGTGTCCGTCGGCTTTCTCTCTTAAATGCAGGTAAGCCTCCTCACTTAAAGGAAGTTCCACTTCTTCACAGATTAAGGCTGTCTCCTCTTTATTCTCTTTCCTGTTCAGCCGGGATTTATAAGTTAAGTAATAATCCTCGTTACTTTTTCGGATCCGCACTACCGGATCGGTGCACAGATATCCCTGTTCTATTTCTTTTTTACCGTATTGGTCCAATTGTTCCGGCTTTGCGTTAATACAGAATTTCCTCTCGATCTCCATAATATCCTCCATCTGCCGCCGCTGCTTATTATCAGGTAAACAGCCGGTAGTCATACTGATCTTCCAAAATCTCATATCCGATTTTTTTATAGACCCGGTTAGAAACCGGGTTCTTTTTATCAACAAATAAAGTACAGAAACGGTTACCTTTATCCAACATCTCTTTACTTAAATAATACATATTGGCAGCGGCATAGCCTTTACCCCTGTACTGCTTTGGGGTGTATACATAATTGATGCATACGCCGCTTATTAATTGCCTGGTGGCAGCCGCCATGGATACCGCCTCCCCTCTGCCTCCCAAATTTTTAGATTTAGATTAAATATTATAAAACTTTTTGTCCGTTTATAATAAGCTGGAATCTTAAATTTAACTTTTCGGCAGCTTTCTTGCACAGTATCATACGCTCCAGGAAAATTTCAAAATAATCCATTACGGAGGAAACTTCGGTATCAATGGTTAAGTTAAGGGATATTTTGGTTTTCTCTTCATTAATAACCGTTTTAGATTCTTTTACCGCATAATTTACCCTGTCATGGATATCAAAGCTGGCCAGATCCCGGTTCCGTACCCTGGTGAAACGTACGTCTGTTTTGTCTGCCAGTATAAGTGCCGCCGCAACTTCATTGACCGGTACCGCCGTACTCTCATCATGGTTGCCGATCGCTGAAATAATGGTAGCTATTTCATCCGCGTCCACACCGATTTTATCCAGGATACGAAAGGCCATGACCGCCCCGCTTTGGGCATGGTCAACCCGGTTTATTACATTTCCGATATCGTGCATATATCCCGCTATCTGGGCCAGTTCAATGGTCCTTTGGGGATATCCCATTGTAGATAAAATATATTTTGCCACTTCCGCGACAATTCCCACATGGGCAAAGCTGTGTTCCGTATATCCTAAAGCTTCGAGGGATTCATCGGCTTTTTGTATATAAGTTTTTATCTGGTGGTTCTTTTTAATCTCTTTATAAGTAATCATAATCTATAAACTCCTTAAGGTTTTTTCTTCTGAACTTCTTCCATAATCATTTTTGATATTATACTCTTAATTTTGGGGAATAACAAACACTTTTACATATTTCTGTTATAGTAATGTTAATTTTGCGTAAGGATTATTCCACTGAAATATTTTGCCGTAAGCCATATATTCGAATAACACATTTTGTATCGCAGAATAAACTAATAGAATAAAAGTATTTCACTTATGGAGGTATACGTTTGGGATACTATGTAAATGTAGAACCGGATGTTAATATTTACTGTGAGGATTTAAATCCAAGGAGCTCTAATACCATTGTATTTTTACACGGCTGGCCCGGAAGCCATGATTTGTTTGAGTACCAGTTCAATCAGCTGCCCAAGCTGGGCTTCCGCTGCATCGGCCTGGACCAAAGGGGCTTTGGCCTGTCCGATAAGCCGTTTGAAGGATATAATTACAACCGGTTATCGGACGATGTCCGGTGTGTAATTGAGTCCCTTGGCTTAAAAAACGTAACTTTATTAGGCCACTCAACGGGAGGTGCTATTGCGGTCCGATATATGGCCAGGCACAGGGCATACGGAGTTTCCCGGCTGGTTTTATGCGGAGCTGCCGCACCCAGCCTTATAAGAAGACCCTACTTTCCATACGGCCAGACCAGGGAAGCTGTCCTTGATATTATCCAAGGCACCTATCATGACCGTCCGAATATGCTGCGGAACTTCGGGAATCTCTTTTTCTACCAGCAGGTAAGCGAACCGATTAAGGACTGGTTATTCCATTTAGGACTTATAGCCGCTTCCTGGGCAACTGCGCAGGTTGCCAATGCCTGGCTGGACGAAGAAGGTCTGTTTGGTGACCTGGAGACGATTCAGGTTCCTACCCTGATTATGCACGGGGTACATGACGAAGTATGTTACTTTCCTCTTGGCGTGGCCCAGAATAAATTAATAAAGAACTCCAAACTTATACCTTTTGAAAACAGCGGCCATGCCTTATTCTATGAACAGTTCGGTAAATTTAATATGGAACTGAGGCAGTTTGCCCAAAATACCTGCCCGCGGCGGTAAGGCTCTGTACCCCATTCCCCAGCCGCCTGTATGTTATATGATTATGCATCCGCACACTGGCAAAACTATGGCTGTATCATACCATAAGGATAAATTGCATTGCATAAATTGCCCAAAATCACCGGTCATATTTTATTATAACCGGAATTGCTGTCTATTCTTGAAAATTTTTCACTTGAATTTGTAATAATTTTATGTATAATCTATAAGGTAACCCTTAAGTTACACATAATAATTCGAGCAAGGAGCATGTATGAGCATCTTAAATGTAACAAATCTCACTCATGGTTTTGGAGACAGGGCAATTTTTAATAATGTATCTTTCCGTCTGCTAAAAGGCGAGCATATAGGACTGGTTGGCGCCAATGGGGAAGGCAAATCCACCTTTTTAAATATTGTGACCGGTAAATTAATGCCGGATGAAGGTAATATTGAATGGTCGAAAAATGTCAGGGTTGGCTATCTGGACCAGCATTCCGTACTGGAAAAAGGAATGACCATCCGCCAGGTACTAAAATCAGCATTTTCCTATCTTTATGACCTGGAAGCCAAGATGAATTCCCTCTGCAACCAGATGGCAGATGCGGAACCCGACGTACTCATGACGATCATGGAAGAGTTTGGTACTATACAGGATACTCTGGATAATAATAATTTTTATATTATAGATACAAAGGTAGAAGAAATCGGACGTGCCCTGGGCCTGGATGCCATCGGGCTGGAACAGGATGTTACGGAACTGAGCGGCGGACAGAGAACCAAAGTTTTACTCGGCAAATTATTATTGGAGAAACCGGATATCCTTCTATTGGACGAGCCCACCAATTACCTGGATACCGTCCACATAGAATGGCTGAAACGTTACCTGCTGGATTATGAAAATGCTTTTATATTAATTTCCCATGACATACCTTTTATTAACAGCGTAATCAATATTGTCTACCATATGGAAAATGCGGAATTAAACCGGTATGTCGGTAATTACGATAAATTTATGGAAGTTTATGAGGTCAAAAAAGCCCAACTGGAATCCGCTTATAAAAAGCAGCAGCAGGAAATCAGTGAATTACAGGATTTCGTTGCAAGGAACAAAGCCCGTGTTTCCACTAGGAACATGGCCATGTCCAGGCAGAAGAAGCTGGATAAAATGGATGTAATTGAACTGGCAAGGGAAAGACCCAAGCCGGAATTTAACTTTAAGGAAGCCCGTGCGGCCGGACGGTTTATTTTTCAGACGGAACATCTGGTCATCGGCTACGAGGAACCCTTATCAAAACCTTTAACCTTAACCATGGAACGGGGAGACAAAATTATTATAAAGGGTGCTAACGGTATCGGAAAGACCACTCTGTTAAAAAGCATTATCGGCCTTATTCCTCCCTTGGAAGGTAAAGTCACCCTGGGTGATTATTTACATCAGGGTTATTTTGAACAGGAAATGAGCGGTGCAAAAAATAACACCTGTATCGAAGAAATCTGGCGCGACTTTCCTTCCTTTACCCAGTATGAAGTACGCTCTGCCCTGGCGAAATGCGGTCTTACCACAAAACACATCGAAAGTATGGTAAGAGTCCTAAGCGGCGGTGAACAGGCCAAAGTACGTTTATGCAAGCTACTCAACCGGGAAACCAATGTATTATTGCTGGATGAGCCAACCAACCATTTGGATGTGGATGCGAAAACCGAGTTAAAACGGGCCCTTTCGGAATACCGGGGAAGTATTCTGCTCATTTGTCATGAGCCGGATTTTTATGAGGATTTTGCAACTAAAATCTGGGACTGTTCCAATTGGTCCACAAGAATCTGGTAATATAGATAGAATTATAAAACAGGCTGCTGCCAAGTTTTAACTTATCCTTTAAGGATATCCGTTTTAAACCTTGCAGCAGTCCACTTCTTTGACAGGTTACGCTTTCTTTTTATTAAATATATAGATTTTGCTGAACAGGTAGTTTAATACAATAACCACTACCGCCAAAAAGACTTTCACCAGCATATTATTCCATCCCATTACGTTAACGAAAAGAAACAGGCCTGCTTCTTCAACGAATAAGGAAAACCCCCGGGCTGCAAAGAATTTAAGAATTTTAATTATTTCACTGCCCATGTTCTGTATCTGTGACTTGAATACCCATAAATCGTTAATGATATAGGCAAATATTACGGCAATAACCCAGGCTATAATGTTGGATATCAGGTAATACAGACCCAAAACATTACAGAAAAAACCGTAAACCAGCAGGTTTACTGCCGTGGTTAATACACCGGCTATTATATAAACTACCGTTTCCCTGTTCACCAGTTTATTCCGGAATATTTTGAATTTATCATTAAGCTGTTTTAACATTGCGATCTCCTATTGTACAATAATTTTTCAAGCACGCTCAAGTGTGCTGACACACATTGGCACTTGGACTAATAACGCAGAATGAATTTTCAGCCTGCAAGCGGAGGAGAGAGGCGTAGCGGTGTTCTACGCTGACTGACGACAACGCAGCAGATGAAAATCCAGGCAAGTCATTAGCCAAGATATCTGTGTTCCAGCACACCAGGACACTAGGACAGTTTCCTCTCCAAAGCCACCGGATCCTGTGCATGATCAAGTGCTCTTTGTACATCAATTTCCCTTTTCAAATATAAATCATAAATTGCATCATCCATGGTCTGCATTCCCAGTTTTTTATTGGCCTGAATAATGGATGTAATCTGGTTGGGTTTGGATTCACGGATCAGGTTTTTAACGGCTGCATCCGCATGCATAACCTCATAGGCGGCAACCCGCCCGCCCCGGCCGGAAGCCTGGATCAACTGCTGGGATATGACTGCTTCAATTACAGAAGCAAGCTGAATCCTTATTTGCTGTTGCCCATCCGTCGGAAAGACATCGATAATACGGTTAATGGTACTGACAGCTCCTATGGTATGTAAAGTGGAAAAAACAAGATGTCCGGTTTCGGCAGCCGTAATAGCCAGGGAAATAGTATCCAGATCCTTCAGTTCGCCTACCAGGATCACATCCGGATCTTCCCTTAAAGCTGACTTTAATGCTTTGGCATAAGAATTGGAATCCAGGCCGATCTCCCTCTGGTTTATAACTGATTTTTTGTGCTGGTGCAGATACTCTATGGGGTCTTCCAAGGTTATAATATGTGCATTACAATTGGTATTTATAGTATCAATTAAAGCTGCCAGGGTTGTAGTCTTGCCGCTTCCGGCCGGACCTGTCACCAATACCAGGCCGCGCTTTTTCTTTGTCAGCTGTATGACCGATTCCGGGATACCCAAAACCTCCGGAGACGGTATATCCGCTCCCACCAGCCTGATCACCAGTGCATAGGATCCTCTCTGCCTGAATATATTGACACGGTATCTTCCCACACCCGGTATGGAATAGGCAAAATCCACTTCACCGTCCGATTCCAGGATTTCTTTGTACTGGCCGGTTAACATAGGCATAATCAGTTCATTGGTATCTGCCGGCAGCAGCTTCGGGTAATTCATATCCACTAATTCTCCGTTAATTCTGCACTTGGGCGGTATGCCTACCGTAACATGAAGGTCGGACGCACCTTTTTCTTTCGCGGCTTGTAATAATTCTTCAATTGTAATCATTTTCTACCTCGATTCCCGTTATTTATCACCATTCCATTATACCCGCCTGACGGGCAATTGGAAGTGAAGATAACTAGTATTTTGGTCTCATTTAATAATTATACCTGTTAATAAACCAATGTCAATAGTTTCGGGCTCCGGCCACGGCTCAGCTTGTCCCGTTTTTTTACATCACCTTTAAATACTCCGGCAGAACTTGGAATATTATAAAAGCTATTTGCATAAGTAAAGGGAGGCTGCCACAAAACCGGGATTATCCGCCGCCATAAATAACCGGCCGGGGATTTTGTAACAGCCTGTTTCTTTTCCTTACTGCTCTTTACTTTCTTTTTCAAAACTTTCTCTTAATTTTTTAAGGGCCTTTTTCTCAATCCTTGATACATAAGACCTGGAAATGCCAATTTTATTGGCTATTTCCCTTTGCGTGATTTCTTCCTGCATATTAAGCCCATAACGCATTTCGATAATTTGTTTTTCCCTTTTTGTCAAGACCTTATTCACTAACTCGTAGAGTTTTTTTACATTGCCCTGCAGTTCCAGTTCATCTACGATATCCGTGTCCGAACTTTCAATAATATCCAGAAGATTAATCTCATGACCTTCTTTATCCGAACCGATGGGTTCATATAAGTACACTTCTTTTGCCTGTCTTTTTCCGCTTCTAAGCATCATCAACAATTCATTATCAATACACCTGGATGCATAAGTCGCAAGCCGGATACCCTTATCTGCATCAAAGGTGTCTATCGCTTTAATCAAGCCGATTGTGCCAATGGATATGAGGTCATCTATCTCTTTATCCGCCGTATTATACTTTTTAACAATATGTGCAACCAGACGGAGATTACGTTCAATCAGGATGTCTCTAGCTTCCTTATTTCCTTCCATGCATTTGTTTAAGATTTCCGTTTCTTCCTTGGCGCTCAGTGGTTTGGGAAAGGATTTCACTGAAAAAGCACCTCAATGATTAGGGGTTATTATTAGTCTATGATGATGGTATTAATTAAGTGCCTTTCCTACTTTTTAATATAATAATATTTTTAAATAAATTTTATCGGAAACAAAAGGAATACAACCTCCAGGGGGTGATACCCAAAAATCTTATGAAAGCTTTATAAATTTCCCCTAATCAGGTCTTAAAACGGCTGGTCTGCTCTTTTAAAGTCCGGGCTATTTTGCTCAAATCAGAAATACCCGCACTGATTTCTTCAAAAATAGTTACCTGCTCCGCAATATTGTTACGGATTAACTGGGAAGATGCCGCACTCTCCTGGGTGGAGGCTGATATTTCATCCATGGCCTTTGACATTTCTTTTGCAACCAGGGACTGCTGTTTTGCCGCTTCCGATATATTCGTAATTTTCGTTACCGTTTCCCCGATTAACAAAAGAATGCTCTTAAATTTCGAATCGGTTTCTTCGGCTTTTAATACGCTCTCCGATACCAGTTCCTGCTCGGATTTCATTGCATTATAGGTAAATTCGACCTTTTCCTCAATTGCCTTAATTAAATGGGTAATGTCATCGGCAGATTGTCTGCTGTCTTCTGCAAGCTTCCGGACTTCATCCGCCACCACCGCAAAGCCTTTTCCGCTTTCGCCTGCCCTGGCCGCCTCTATGGCGGCATTCAATGCCAGAAGGTTGGTTTGTTCTGAAATGCCGGTTATTAATACGGCGATTTCATTGATCTTACCGGAGGAATCCTTTAATTCTTCCATCATGCCATAGATGTTTGCTGAAGATTGCTGCACATTCTGCATAACATCAACCATTTCTTTTAATTTTCCTGCCCCGTCACCGGCAGCCTCCAAAACGCTCCGGCTGTTACCTGCCGCATTCTCTGCCTCTGTTGAAACCAGCACCGCACCGCCTGCCATTTCCTGTATACTTGCCGTGGCTTCTTCAATGACACTGGCATTGTTCTGCAGTCCGTCAGTAATTATATTAATTTCACCGGCAATGCTGTCGATTCCCTGATTTACATGTTTTGCCGCGCTCGTTAATTTCTCGGAGGAACCGGCTATGATATCCGCATTATTTTTAACTACATTTACGATATCTTTAATTTTACCGATAAATATATTAAACCAGTTTGCCAGGGTTCCCAGTTCTTCTTTGGTGTTTACGGGTAATTGTCCGGTCAAATCCCCTTCTCCTTCCGCAATATCCTGAAGCATGCGGTTGGTCATAGTAACCGGCTTTGTGATCACCGTGGATATGTGCAGGCTGAATAATAAAACGACGATAATACTGGCAGCTGTTGTAATGATTACAACTTTGATAATATCTTCCACCTGCTGATTTAAAACATCTAAAATAAGGGTATGAAAGTCTGAAAACATGGGGGCAAGTTTTGCCACGGCCGCCTGATATTCTTCCTTTTCCAGTTCTTGAACGGTAATACTTAATTCTTCCCCGCCGGAAATATACCCCTTCTGTTTTATATTTTCCGCCACTTTCAGGAATCCGCCATGGTATGTATTAACAGCCGCTTCGATATCTGCCAGCCTGCTGCTTAATTCTTCATTCCCCGAAATGTCCGGGCTTTTCTTTACGGTATTTAAATTATCCATCAGTTTTTCATAGTTTTCTTCAAACTGTTCCAGGTAAATACTTTTATTTTCCGTATAGAAATCCGGATTGGAGGTTTCATATAACAAAAAGTCTTTTTCCTGGATCCGCATATTAAGTAATTCCGTGTTGACCGACTCATTTGCCATGACTAAAGGAAGCTTATTGGCTGTGAAATCAACGATAGCGGTATAGGATTGTATTATGACATATAAAAAGAAAACAATAAGTGCTATCAGTGACATTAATATTTTGGTTCTTATTTTCCAGTCTTTAAAGCGAATCTTCATAAAAATTCCTCCCTGTCTTTATTTTGGTATTTTTTTTAGTACAGCAAGTATACTCTTTCTTCCCGGAAAATAAAATCAACAAAGGAGAAACTAATATTAAATAAGAATAAAAAAGTTTAAAAAAGAAATACCAAAATAAAAAATAAATTTATTAAATCCCCAAATATGAAAATTTAATAAATTTATTTTTCCTTCTTTTTCAATCTATATTCGTTAGGTCTTTCACACTATCCCTTTCAATAAACTCCGTACAGACCTGTGTCTTTATTTTTATAGCGGTTTTATTCTGTATTACATCAAGAAGCCTTCTGACCGCAAGCTGTCCCATTTCCTGCTTAAATACTTTTATTGTGGATAATCTTGGGGTTGACACCTCACAGGAAGCCAGATCGTCAAAACCAATTAAAGAAACGTCATCAGGAATGCGATATCCTTTTTCTATAAGTGCTTTCATGGCACCAAGGGCAATCATATCATTATCTGCAAAAAATGCAGTAGGCAGTACAGGCTTATTCTCCAGATATTCCATCATATCCCTGTAAGCACCATCCATGGTTGTTCCCAGTGTTACAATATATTGCTCCCTGATTTTGATATTGTTTTTTTGTAAAGCTCTTAGATATCCATTGGATCTTGCACTAAAAGCTTTAATTCGAAATCTTCCTCTCAAATATCCAATTTTCCGGTGCCCTTTATTTATTAAATATTGCACCGCATTCTTCGCAGAATCCGAATTGTTAATTAATATCCCGTTGAAATCCATTGAAGAACTCCAACTGTCCAGGATTACGATTGGGCATTGTGCTTCCTTAAACCTTTCAAAATCTTCATCCTGTGCTTCCGTTCCCAACATGATAATAGCGGTAGACCTGTTATTAAGAATCTCCTTCAATCTTGTTTCATAAGAATCGCTGCGCCTGTCCAAATTACATATGGTCATTTCATAACCATTTTCCCTGCATTCGGCTTCCACCCCCGCCAGCAGGTTGGTGAAGAAAGGGGAATTATCAATAATAGAACCATTTTTCTTATAAATAACCAACATAATTCTTGATATTTTATATTCATTCACATAGCCGATTTCATCCGCAATCTTAAAGATTGCTTCTGCGGTTTCTTTATTCACCCCCTTTTTATGATTTAAGGCATTTGAGATTGTGGCAGGTGAAAAACCGGTGATATCACTTAATTTCCTAATACTTGGTTTCAAAGCCGCTCCTCCTTCTGTCTATATATCTTCTTGCTTTCAAACATATCGCAGCCCTTATGGCTGCCGGCCCGAATAATGGATGAAATCACTGCGTGACTGCAAAGCCATCCTGGCCTGTAAATTACGCTGGAACTGGTCAATTACCACTGCAAAGACAATTACCAGGCCTTTGATTACCATTTGCCAGAATTCAGATACCCCGCACATTACCAAGCCATCATTGATTACTCCGATAACAAAGGCACCTATGATCGTTCCGCCAATGGTGCCCACACCGCCTGACATGGAGGTTCCGCCAAGTACCGTTGCGGCAATTGCATTCATCTCCCAGGATTCACCGGAGGCGGGGTGAGCCGCTACCAATTGGGATGCGGTGATGATTCCAACGATTGCGGCACAGATGCCGGAAAACATATAGACTAAGATCTTGACCTTATTTACTTTTACACCGGATAATCCGGCAGCCTTTTCATTCCCGCCAATGGCAAGGATATGCCATCCAAAGGGGGTTTTCTTTAAGATAATGGAGGCAATTAACGCAATCAGCAGCAGTATGATCGCACCTACAGGTAATCCGCCAATATTTCTTCCGAAGAATTCAAATCCGGTATTACCAAGTCCTTTTTTACCGGTAAGATTGGAAAAAGTTGCACCGCCTGAACGAAGCATGGCAAACCCTCTTGCCACATACATCATGCCCAAGGTAGTAATAAACGGTGCCACATTAAATTTTGTAATTACCAGACCATTAATGATACCAATTAAGCCGCCGCAAATTATTGTTATCAATACGATTGCCACAACATTAAAATATACCGTGACATCAAACAGTTTCAGAGTAAGGCCTTCGTTAATCAATCCGCCGGCAATCATACCACCCAAGCCGACAATTGCACCTACGGAAAGGTCAATTCCTCCGGTAATAATAACATAAGTCATACCGATTCCAAGAATACCATATAAAGCTACATGTTTAGCAATGAGTAATAAGCTGCCTGCTGTTAAAAAAGTCGGAGCTGCTATGCTAAAGTATACTACTAAAATACCTAATACGATTAACGTTCTACCTTTTAAAAGAGTCATTATGATAGCATTATGATTATTCTGCCTTGTATTATTCATATAACCTTGTCTCCTTTTCTTTCTCATCCATGTCCGTGATGGCCTTTATATGAGGCTAGAACCAGGTGTTCTTCTTTTAGTTCTTCTCCTGTCAGTTCAGCCGTTTTAATTCCATTGGATAAAACCATTATCCGGTCTGCAATTGCTATGATTTCTTTTAGTTCCGATGAAATAACAAGAATCGATAAGCCTCTTTCGGCATATTGGTTTATAATATCAAATACCTCTGTCTTCGCACCTATATCAATCCCCCTGCTTGGCTCATCCAGAAGTAATATCTTAGGATTCGTCAGAATGCCTTTTCCAATAACCACTTTCTGTTGGTTACCGCCTGACAGAGAAAGAATCGGCAAGTTTTTATCTGCCACTTTTATATGTATATCTTTAATTTCTTCATCAATGGCCTGATTTTCTTTCTTTGAATCAATAAATACCCCTTTTACATAATTTCTCAAACTTGATAAGGATATATTCCTGGCAATATTCATGGTTTTAATAATTCCCTCTTGCTGTCTGTCCTCCGGTACAATGGCAAAGCCTTTCTCAATCTGTTCCGATATACTCTTCACAGATAAGGTCTCACCCTGGAGTTTAATCGTCCCTCTATGTTCCGGCCGGAGTCCCATAATACATTCGAAAATCTCCGTTCTTCCTGCACCCATAAGACCATAGATTCCAAGTATCTCACCCTTTTTCAGTTCAAAACTGACATTGTCAAGCAAAAATCCTCCGCCACTCTTTGGCAGCGATAAATTATTAACCTGCAGAACTGTCTCACATTTATTCCAGTCAATATTTCTTTCTCTCTTAGGGTAGGATTTACCTTCTCCTACCATTTTCTGAACGATCCAGGGCACATCAATATCCTTTACATCAGCCTCTGCAACATATCTGCCGTCTCTTAGAATGGTTACCTGATCGCCGATCTTCATTACTTCTTCCAATCTGTGAGAAATATAAACAATGGAAATACCGGATACCGTTAATTCTCTCATTAATTTAAATAAAACCTCTACTTCCTGCTGGCTGAGTGAAGAAGTCGGCTCATCCATGATCAGTATTTTAAGATCGTCCTGAATCAGATTTCTCGCGATTTCGATCATCTGCTGCTGGCCAACTCTTAAGTCACCGACTAAGGTATTCGGATCCAGGGGAAACTCTAATTTTGCCAGAATTTTATCAGTCAAATCAATATGGACTTTATTATCCAGGGTCACCTTACCTTTTGTTTTTTCTTTTGCCATAAAAATATTCTGGTATACATTAAGGTTGGGAAATAAACTTAATTCCTGATGTATAATACCAATTCCGTGCTTTCTCGCTTCTGCCGTATCTTTAAAGAATATTTCTTTTCCATCCATTGAAATTGTTCCGGAAGAAGGTTGTTCAATTCCGGCTATGATCTTCATCAAAGTAGATTTACCGGCACCGTTTTCGCCGATTAATACATTTACTTTACCTTTTAATACATCAAAGGATACCTGATCAAGTGCTTTTGTTCCAGGATAAAGCTTATCAATACATTCCGTATGCAGACAGACCTCTTTCTTCACTTTTACTTTGTGCTCCACGGTTCATGCCTCCTCTTTTATTTTACAGTCAAAGTAACCGGAGTAATTAATAAAAGGTCGTCTTTATCCGCTGTAAAACAGCCTGTAAATTCAATTTGTTTTCCTTCCAAAGCGGTCAAATCGACCTGGTCAATAACTGATGTTTTAATAATATCATGAATGCTCTGTGAAACGGCTGCATAGTCAACCTGATTCTTATAATCCTCAAATTTGATGATATCCAAGGAATCTCTTACTGCGGAACCCTTAAATACCGGTCCGGCCTGCAGGCGGATCACCGCCGGTCCGGAATAATCCTCCAATGCCAATTCCACATACCCGGCTTTTTTCTCTGTATTCACTTCTTTAACGGTTGCCGCACCTTTTACCGTGTAATTAAGTTCTCCGGAAGTACCCATGGAATATTTGCCGTATTGATCTGCAAGTGATTTTATATCTCCCTTGGATTCTGATAATAGAGTCGATAGCTCCACCGCTTTTCCTGTCAGTTCAGGTAAAGCAGCCGAATCCCATATTTCCGCAACATCATCACCGGCATTAAATTCAACTTCACCGGTAAGTTTTCCCTCTTCGCCAATCTTAACAATCTTCATGCAGCCTGTCATATTTGACATTAATATAACAGCTGTCATAATTAAAAATAATAATTTTTTCTGCATTTTTCCCCCGTTTCTCCGTTTTATATATTGGATTGTGAATTACTGACAACGGCAAGATAGCACCTGCTTAATTTCTCATACCGGTTCCATGCCTGTCACAAGCCGGCTTGCGATAATACTTAAATAAGGGTAAGTAAATAAATTATTTGATATCTGCAAAGTTTTTCATTCGATAAGGTACGATTTTTATAATTTATATTAACCGTACCTTATCTCTCTGTCAGTATACCGACAAGTTGATGTTTGTACACCAGGTTTACTTGAACCGAAATGCCGATAACTGATCCGCATTCTCTTCTGTAATTACAATACAGTCAACCAACTGCTTCTCATCTAAGCCTGTTGTGCCCTTCTTTAAATAATCATCCGCCTGCTGCACTGCCATCTCAGCGATTAAGGCCGCTTGTTGAAGCGCAGTAGCAGTAATGTTTCCCGCTTTAATTTCATCTCTGACATCATCACTGCCGTCAACACCAATAATCGCTACGTCTTTTAATCCGGCTGCCTCAATTGCAGCCGCCGCACCCATAGCCATCGTGTCATTGCCGCAGATAACACCTTTAATATCCGGATTGGATTGGATAATGGTTTCCATCTTAGTATATGCTTCGGCCTGTTCCCAATTAGCCGTCTGGGTTGCTGCCAATTCCAATTCCGGATACTGATCGATTACTTCATGAAATGCACTTGATCTGACACCGGCATTGGTATCGGATTCTTTTCCTAACAACTCCGCATACTTTCCTTTTTCGCCCATAGCTTCAACGAAAACTTCCGCAACCGCCTTTGCGCCTTGATAGTTGTTTGCAACAATTTGGGAAATTGCAATTCCCGATTCATTGATTTCTCTGTCAATTAAAAATGCAGGAATGTTATTATCCCTTGCTTTTTGTACTGCAGCAACGGTTGCATCAGAACCTGCATTATCACAAATAATCGCTGCTGCTTTTTCAGAAATTGCAGTATCAAATAATTCCGACTGTTTCGTAGGATCGTCATCATGAGATACTATTTTTACTTCATATCCCAATTCCTGTGCTTTTGCTGCTGCCGCTTCCGCTTCTGTTTTAAAGAAAGGATTGGAATGTGAGGGTGTAATGATATAGATCAGATTCGTTCCACCACCGGTAAGGGCAGCAGTCGGCTCTTTAGCCAGAGTTTCTGTTTCCGCCTTATCCGTGCTGCTGCCGGTTGACCCGGTTGCCGCCGGTTCTGCAGCCGTATCTGTTTCTTTGCTTCCACACCCCCCAAGCATCATACCCATTAATGCCACTGCCATAAACCCTGCCAATACCTTTTTTAATTTTTTCATAATTACCTCCTGATTCATATATAGTTTTATAGATACTACGAAGTTTTCTTCGTGAGTTCTTATGATAATACTGCCTGCCCCCCTAACCTTCCTTCGGTTTCAGGATCTGTTTCGTTAAATCTTTTACGCTATCTCTCTCTATAAATTCCGTACAGACCTGTGTCTTAGACTTGATACCCGTACCATTTTTGATTATATCAAGAAGCCTTCGGACTGCCATCTGCCCCATCTCTTCTTTAAATACCCGTATGGTAGTTAATGTCGGGGTTGCTATCCCTCCAGACGACAAATCATCGAATCCAATTAAAGATACATCCTCGGGGATACGGTATCCCTTTTCAATCAGAGCTTTCATTGCACCAAGCGCAATCATATCATTATCTGCAAAAAAAGCCGTAGGAATGGATGGTTTTTTTTCCAAAAAGGTAAGCATATCCTTATACGCACCGTCCATTGTGGTATCCAGCGTCACAATATATTCTTCTTTGATATGGATACCCTTTTTATGTAATGCCCTTGCATAGCCATTGGCTCTTGCACTGAAAGCCTTAATACGGAACCTTCCTCTTAGATAACCAATCTTTGTATGACCCTTTTCAATCAGATACTCAACTGCATTCTTCGCAGAATCCGTGTTATTAATCAGAATTCCATTGAATTCCATGGAAGTACTCCAACTATCTAAAATCACCATAGGACATTTTGTATCCTTAAATCTTTCAAAATCCTCATCCTGTGCTTCCGTTCCCAACATAATAATCGCGGTGGATCTATCATTAAGAATTTCACTTAGTCTGGTTTCATAAGAGTCACTTCGCCGGTCAAGATTACAGATTGTCATATCATAACCAAATTCTCTGCACGAGGTCTCCACACCTTCCAGTAAATTTGTAAAAAACGGAGAATTATCAACAATTGAACCGTTTCTCTTATAGATTACCAGCATAATTCTTGCTATTTTAAATTCGTTTACATAACCTATTTCATCCGCAATTCTAAAAATCGTTTTTGAAGTTTCTTCGTTAACACCTTTTTTGCGATTTAATGCATTGGAAACGGTTGCAGGGGAAAACCCGGTGATATCACTGATATTTCTGATACTCGGTTTCAAAACATCACTCCTTTTGTAATTACATTATAAATATTTTATATAAACATTCAATCATATTTGGAATAATTATGTATTATTTGTTAAATATTTACTATTATAAGTGGCTTAATTTGTTTATAACGTATATTTTTTTAGTACCAAATGGCATTTTACTATTTTTCTGGTAAATATTTTATATAAACGTTTATATAAACATTTTATTTAGCCGGGGTCAGGTCAGTACTTTCAAATATAAAAAAAGACAATCTCAATTGAGACTGGCTTTTTTTAAAAAATAATTCATATATCAATATGATGTATTTAATCCTTTCAAAACAAACGATATATTCAGGATAACCTCATTTTAAAGTCTTCGTATCCAAAACGCCGTATAATCCTTGTCCCTTTGTCCGGGCTCCACAGGGCAATGGAGGGTAATCCGATTCCATTGAAAGTATTATTCTTAACCATGGAGTAATGGGCCATATCGCAGAAAACCAGAATATCTCCTTCTTTTAAAGGTTCCCTGAAGGAATAATCCCCGATAACGTCCCCTGCCAGGCAGGTAGGTCCTCCAAGGCGGTAAGTATAGGGATATTCACCCAGTTTCCCGGCACCAATGATTTCCGGACGGTAAGGCATCTCAAGGACATCCGGCATATGGCAGGCTGCGGAAGTATCCAGTATGGCAATATCCATGCCATTTTCCAGGGTATCCAATACCTTGGCAGCCAAATATCCTGTGTTCAGTGCCACTGCCTCACCCGGCTCTAAGTACACGTCCACACCGTATTTATCTTTTATGAACAGTATGGAACGGATCAGGGTTTCTATGTCATAATCCGACCTGGTTATATGATGGCCGCCCCCGAAATTAATCCATTTCATTTTACTGATATATTTACCGAATTTCTCGTCCACTACCTGTATGGTTCGCTCTAATACATCGGAATTCTGTTCACACATGGTATGAAAATGGATGCCGTCAATTCCCTCTAAATCCTCCGTCTCAAACCGGGATAAGGTAACGCCGAACCTGGAACCCGGGATACAGGGATTATAAATATCGGTCTCTATCTCCGAATACTCCGGATTGATCCGGATTCCGCATTCAATGGGTCTTTCCTGTGCTTTTACCCTGGATTTAAACTTCTTCCACTGGGCAAAGGAGTTAAATACCATATGGTCACAGATAGAAATGATTTCCTCTATTTCTTCTTCCCGATAGGCCGGTGAAAATATGTGTACCTCGCCTTTCATCTCTTCCCTGCCAAGCCTGGCTTCATAAAGGCTGCTGGCTGTGGTACCCTGCAGGTATTCCCCGATCAACGGATATTCCGAAAACATGGAGAAAGCCTTCTGTGCCAGCAGGATTTTACAGCCTGTCCGGTCAGATACCTGTTTTAAGGTTTCCAGATTTTTTATAAGCAGGCTTTCATCTACGATATAAGCAGGGGTCGGGAGATTTTTTACATCAAAATTCATGATAACTCCTATCTGCGCGGGCTTTACGCATCTCATTCGGATGGGGCTGCCGCAAAATTCAAGGTCTATGCCTGGTGAAAATTTGTATCGTATTTCACAGACAGGTTAATCCACTAAGGAAGGATTAAAGTCTTCCTTCCAGGGCAGGCCCTGTTTATTTAACTGTTCCATAAAAGGATCCGGATCAAATTCTTCCACATTAAAGACACCGGGCTTTTTCCATTTGCCGGTCAACACCATCATGGCACCGATCATGGCCGGTACACCCGTTGTATAGGAAATTGCCTGGGAACCCACTTCTTTATAGCATTCCTCATGGTCGCATACATTATATACATAATAATTTTTAGGCTGTCCGTCTTTGGTCCCCTGATAGATACATCCGATATTGGTTTTTCCTTTGGTCCTTGATCCTAAGGAAGCCGGGTCAGGAAGAACCGCCTTTAAAAACTGAAGGGGAACAATTTTTTTGCCTTCAAATTCAATGGGCTCAATGGAAGTCATACCTACATTCTCAAGTACCTTAAGATGAGTTAAATACCGTTCGGAAAAAGTCATAAAGAAACGGATCTTGCGAATTCCCTTCATATTTAGAGCCAGAGATTCCATTTCCTCATGATGCAGAAGGTACATGTCCTTATGGCCGATTTCCGGGAAATTATATACCCGTTTAATGGACATAGGTTCTGTTTCCAGGAATTTACCGTTTTCGAAATAGCTGCCGTTGGCGGTTACTTCACGGATATTGATTTCCGGATTAAAGTTGGTGGCAAAGGGATAGCCATGGTCCCCCGCATTGGCATCCAATATATCAATCTGATGGATCTCATCAAAATAATGCTTCATGGCGTAGGCGGAGAATACCCCGGTAACCCCCGGGTCAAAACCACAGCCGAGGACTGCCGTAATACCGGCTTCCTTAAATTTCTCCCGGTAAGCCCACTGCCATTTATATTCAAATTTCGCCGTATCCAAAGGTTCATAATTGGCCGTATCCAGATAATCCACTTTCGTGGCAAGGCAGGCATCCATAATGGTCAAATCCTGGTATGGAAGTGCTACATTAATAACAATATCCGGTTTAAACCGATTGATTAAAGCAATGATTTCAGAAGTATTATCCGCATCTAACTGCGCAGTTGAAATTTTAGTTTTTCCGCCCTCTAATTTTTCCTTTAATACATCGCATTTTGATACGGTCCTGCTGGCGATTAAAATCTCCCCGAACACGTCAGGATTCTGGCAGCATTTATGCACTACAACACTGGCGACGCCTCCGGCGCCGATAATTAACGCTTTTCCCATGAATATTCCTCCTTAAATTGTATTTTACCTGATTCGCTCCATAATAATGTTTCTAATCAGCCTTACGGCTTCATAGCAGCCTTTTATGCGCATAAATTATGCATTTGCATAATTTCGCGTTTGTAAACTCAATTTTTTTTACTTCCGCTCTGCTCCACTCACAAAAACACTTCGCGGTATCTATAACTGAACTGTAAAAAATTATATTTTCTTAATTGAAACTTTGCTTTTGGCTACAATATTTTTTATTCACTTTCCAGTTGTTCCTTTACATAATTAGGGATTGCAAAAGCCCCTACATGTAAATCCGTATTATAATACCGGGTTTTTAAGCCTAACTTATTCCATTTCTCCGCATCCAGATCTTTTACCGGATCATACTTTTTTGAAGCAAAGCCAAAGAGCCAATGGCCGGACGGATAGGTGGGAATATGGGCCTGATAGATTTTAGCGATGGGGAATGAAGCCTTTATTCTCTGATGGGCGCGCTTCATGGAAGCCGCATAAGAGGAATAATACATACTTTCATGCTGGTTCACTAAAATCCCCTCCTCATTTAAGGCGCGGTAACAGTTACCGTAAAATTCTTTGGTAAAGAGCCCTTCTCCCGGTCCGAAAGGATCCGTGGAATCTACGATTATCAGATCGTATTTTCCTTCCTGTCTGCGGACATACTTTAAACCGTCTTCAAAATACAGGTGTACTCTTTCGTCCGTCAGGCCGCAGGCAGTTACAGGCAGGTATTCCCTGCACACCTTAACCACTTCTTCGTCGATTTCCACCATATCAATATGGGAAATGGTATCATAGCGGAGCAGTTCCCTTACGGTTCCGCCGTCTCCGGCGCCAATTACCAGTACATTTTTTATATCCGGATTGGTTGCCAGAGGAACATGGGTGATCATATCGTGATAAATGAATTCATCCTTTTCCGTAACCATCAGATAGCCGTCTAAAGTTAATATCCTGCCGAATTCCCTGGATTCAAATATATCGATCCTTTGGAAATCGCTTTGCAGGCTGATTAACTGTTTGTCTATTTTTATGGAGAACCGTGCCTCTTCCGTATGATTTTCCGTATACCATAAGTCCATTAATCCACCTCCACCACGTTAATATTGTTCACTGCCATATCTTCGGTTCCTGTAAGAAGGCAGCCCTTTTCCTTGGCATAAAGGATATAATTAACAATTTCCTCCGTTATCCTCTCACCCGGTGCCAGTATGGGTATACCCGGCGGATAACACATAACAAATTCACCGCAGATTCTGCCGACGGCTTTTCGGATAGGGAAAGATTTTTTGGAACTGTAAAATGCCTGTTGGGGTGCTAAAACAACCTCCGGATTAATATATTCATGGTCAAACAGGTCCGATTTATCTTCTTTTCCATATAAACGTTTGATTTCCGACAGGGAAGCAATCAGCCGCTCGATCTCTAAATTCCTGTCACCGGCCGATAGAATGGCCAGGAAATTACTGATGTCACCGAATTCAATCTGTATCCCGTATTCATCCCTTAGGAGGTCATAAACCTCAATTCCGGCAAGGCCCATATTTCTGGTATGGACGGATAATTTTGTCGGGTCAAAATCATAAACGGCAGCTTTGTCAATCAATTCTTCTCCAAAGGCATAGTAACCGCCCAGTTTGTTGATTTCTCCCCTGGCATATTCGGCAATGTCCACCGTTTTTTTAAATAGTTCCCTGCCGTTTAAGCTTAAATTCTTTCTTGCAATATCCAGGGATACCAGTAACAGGTAAGAACCGCTGGTAGTCTGGGTCAAATTAATGACCTGCCTTACATGATGGGAATTTACCCCTTCACCGCACAGCAAAAAGGAACTTTGGGTAAGGGAGCCTCCGGTTTTATGCATACTTACGGCCGCCATATCCGCTCCCGCCGCCATGGCGGAAACCGGCATGGCTTCACCAAAATAAAAATGGGTGCCATGTGCTTCATCTGCCAGTACTTTCACCCCGCGCTCATGAGCAAATTCCACAATTCCTTTTAAGTCAGAGCATATACCGTAATAAGTCGGATTATTCACCAAAACTGCTTTCGCATCCGGATTTTTAAGAATTGCTTCCTTTACATCGGCTAAGGACATTCCCAAGGGTATACCAAGATCCTTGTTAACGCCGGGATTTACATACACAGGAACAGCACCGCAGACTACTAAGGCATTAATAGCACTCCGGTGTACATTTCTGGGCATTATGATTTTATCCCCTGCCTTACAGACGGACATGATCATCCCCTGTACAGAGGCTGTTGTTCCATTTACAATGAAAAATGCCGCTTTTGCACCAAAGGCATCTGCCGCAATCTGTTCTGCTTCACGAATGACAGAGGTTGGATGGCAAAGATTGTCCAGGGGCTTCATGGAATTTACGTCAACTTTCATACAGTTTTCACCTAAAAATTCCGTTAATTCCTTATTCCCCCGGCCTCCTTTGTGTCCCGGTACGTCAAATGGAACAACCCGGTTTGACTTATGTCTTAGAAGCGCTTCGTGAATGGGCGCTTTTTGCTGCAGAAGTATGTTCATAGCTCTACCTCCGCACTAATATATATTCATGCCGCTAAATATCTCAATCATCTCTTTTCGAAGATTACTCGTTATTTCAAGCCTTTGTTTGGGCGGTAATTCATATACGTCAAGATTAAAAAGATAGTTTTGCAGTTCTATTTCTTTTATCAGCATCTTGGTGTGAAAAATATTAGACTGGTATACATTCACATCAATTGCGTCATATTTGGTCAAGGTAACATCATCGATATAATCCTGAATGGAGGTTATATCATGGTCAATATAATATTTTTTGCCCTCAACATCTCGGGTAAATCCTCTGACCCTGTAATCAATGGTGATGATATCAGAATCAAAACTACCGATTAGATAATCCAGCGCGTTAAGTGGTGATATTTCACCACAGGTAGATACATCAATATCTACACGAAAAGTGGAAATGGAGTTATCAGGATGATACTCCGGAAAAGTATGCACCGTAACGTGACTTTTGTCCAAATGGGCATGTACTGTATCCCCTAACTGTACGGAATATTTTCCCTGGTTGCAGGACTCGTCAATATGCTCCGAAGATAAATCTCCTTCTGCTATTAAAATATTAACGGAAGCTCCCTGAGGATCATAATCCTGCTTTGAAATATTAAGTACATGTGCTCCGATTGTTTGCGTTACATCGCATAAGATTTTGGTTAACCTTTCAGAATTATACTGTTCATCAATATAAGCAATATAATCCTTTTGTTCTCTCTCACTTTTTGCATAGCAAACATCATAGATGTTGAAGCTAAGTGTTTTTGTGAGGTTGTTAAAGCCATACAAAGTCAGCTTTTTTTCCAACCCTAACATCACAACCTTTC
>JAEWAK010000032.1 GCA_023391695.1 Bacillota bacterium | reverse complement strand
TATTTATTTCTTTAAATAGTGATGAAATATTTTTCTGCGTTTGACCAAGCTTGCTGTCTATAATTGCTGTAAAATCTATCATATAAATATCTCTATTTAATACGCGCGCTAATTGCTTTACAGCCTCAGTTTTTCCTGTTCCCGGTGCACCTTGAAACAGAAATTTATTAATTCCTGCATTGTGTGCTACAGCATGAACAATCCCTAACAAATCCCCGGTGATAGAATCCGGAAGCCATAAACTATCCCCAGATGATTCTATTTTTTCAAATATTGCGGACTCATTTTCATTCATTTGAGGAACAAATGTATTTGCATTTGACATTAAAGCCATTATATATTCTGCGAGTTGATAATCCCCCGATTCATCAAAGCCTTTTGCTATTTCATATGCTTCATTACGGAATCCCGCATCATTATTTTCTGCATAATATTTTATTAAGTTAATAACGTTTTTCTTTTTCATATACGCCACTCCGATCTATCATTAATATCTTTAATATAATTATATCCTTAATATACTTATATAATATAACATCGGGACATTTTTGTCAATATTGGGACAGAATTTATTTTTTATTGTTGACTTTATTAATTACCAGTGATATAGTTGTTGTAAAGAACAATAAAAAAATAACATAAAAATCCAATAAAAAAGAAACCAGCATCTAGCGAATAGAATACTGGCCTCTGTGTACTTACGTACTTTTCCCAAAGACAGTGTACCACAGAATAATCCTATGCACAATACAAACATATATTTGCAACGGTTTCTCTATTATTGTTTACATAGATAATAAATAATTGGAGGAAACACATATGAAAGCAACAAAAATCAAAATGAAATATGGGTGTGAACACTCAAACAAAACTTACGAGATCTCTCAAATTTATATTGAGGGTTGTAAAGAGCCTGGATTTTATAACAAATCTGATTTATATGATTACCTAAAACAAAATCCAAATACTATTCAAGTAAATATTTATCCATATCCCAATTTAATTCCCGCACTTAGTTCCAGTAACGAAAAATATGTTCGTTCGGAGTCCAACGATACTCCTAATGACAATCTTTTAAAGTTGCCAAGATATTAAGTACTTTACCCCCCATTAATGATGACCACCGGCTATGAAGCCGGTGGTTTGTTCTACTCCCATATGGGGCATATGTTAACTTGCGCCAGAAGATACCTGAGGGGTTTGCTAATCGCACTACCTTTCACAGACTTGAACACCCATCAAATAGAGACCTAACGGCATATATATATTAGCAGAAAACTATATATCATTATTTGCTATTTATGGGGATATGGCTCTTTTATGTTGGTTCTGTTCAGTAAATAATCAGTACTTGTACTATGAAAATCTGCAAGTTTAATTAAAATTGCTGTTGGAATATCTACGTCACCCCGTTCATAATTGCTATAAATTCTTTGGCTACAGTTAAGATATTGAGCCATTTGAATTTGTGTTAAATCCTTATCAACTCTTAAATTTCTTATTCTTTCATACATTATAATCACCTCTCTTAATCAATTATACTCTAGCGAGTAATTCGCTATTGACTTTTAGCGAAAATATCGCTAAAATATATTTATCAAGTAAGAATAGTAGCATTTATAGATAGAAATTTATGTAAGTTTCTAATGGAGGAGAAAATATGGATTCTATACTAAAAAATCTATATTACGGCAAATTTAATCTGGATGAAATTATTTATTCAAACGATCCTGAATACCGTAAACTTTGCGATCAGGCAATAGAGGTTATGGAATTAATAAAAAAGAACGTTCCGGAAGAAGATTATAAAATTATTACTGAGCTAATGGAAATACATAACGAAATTAGTGCTTTCGAGGTAGCCGATGCTTTTGAATATGGTTTTAAGTATGGTTCGTTAATTATGATGGAGGTTTTAACAGATAACAGATTCTATTTCGTGGATAAAAATAAAAAATAAATCATTTAATTATTAAAAATTGTGTGCTGTTATATAAATATAGAGTTTTATCATCAATTCCGGGCAGCACGGTGGCTGCTCTTGGACTCTTTATCACGCACCACGGCAGAAAACCTGCTAAGAATCAGCCTGTTAGATAGACAGGCAGTGTGCCTTAGAATATTCATCCGGTTAAGTAAAAATTACATATCAGGCGGTAAAATTTGCAAAAAACACAAATAACATAAGGACTTAGGCTATAATTACCTATTATATGTTTATATGCTGCAAAATGTTATTATATTACATATTCGGGACCCGCCTCACTATTCTAAGCCAAAGCGGATATTCCGTGATAACTGCCTGGAGAACATAGCTGTAAGGTTAGCGCTCCGTAAAACGCACGGCAAAATACCCTGTTAAAACAGGCTGATGTACATAGTGACTTTAGGAGAATCAAAGTGAGAAATAATAAAAGGAAAAAAAACCGGATTGGTCTTCCGATATTTTTGGTAATTGTATTCGTATGCACTCTGACGGTAACAATCCGTTCTATAAAAGTTGAAAACGAACTCAAAGCTTTGGAAGATTACAGCGCACTATTCTATAAGCATGATTTTGACTGGAAGAAGCATTCTTTCGGTCTGTGGAATGTCTATTATTTTGATAATAGGAACAAAAACAACTTCACGGTTTTTCCAACGGGAAGTTCCTATACGGCGTCACTTTTCAGCTTTTCCCATATTAAACTTGAGAATTTCCCGCAGGATCTGTGGCCGGAATTTGATGGAATGGGTAAGTTTTATCATCCGTCAGGAGACAATTACAGTAAGAGCTGGGACCGCGCTCGCATACACACCGTCTCCTTTAACAAATCTTATTCCGTAGCCCAGCTCCAGGGACAATTCAAGTACGGCAAGATAATGTGGCTTTGGCTGGATACCTACGGCGGCAGGGGAAACGAAAGGGAATATTACGTACAAAACGGAACTGCCGCAAACGGGGCATATGGAATTTTCTGTAATGAAGAGCTTAATGGAAATGCCCTTCAAATTGAGGCATGGGCATTTATTGAAATGATAAATAAATACAATGCGAAAAACTTAACCGAAACCGGAAAAAAGCTTTATGAAATTAAACACAGCATAAAAGCGGAAGGGGATATCGCCATCGAGGATTTAAAAATCATAGGCTGTATCTTCTATCCGAATGATAACCAGGATGAGCAGATGCGAAACGATCCTGTTTTTAAAGTTGTGCAATAAGCTCTGTTTTGTGGTTTACGAATACTGACAATTTGAACCTCTGCCCTAATAGTGTAAAAAGATTTTAAAGCTTAAAATAATAAAATAATGATAAAACATTTGACTTTTATGCACAATAAGTTCATAATTATATGCATAAAAGTCAAATTTAATTTTTAGACACATTGTACAGATTTTTATCTCATCATTTTCAGAAAGAAGGTGCATCATGTCAAATGCAACATTAATTATGGAAATAGTAAAGAAAAATAATGGAGTGATAACCGCTTCAGAAGTAACCAAAGCCGGCATTTCCAGAGGAAGTTTAAAACATCTGGTTGATATAGGTATATTAGAGCATGCCTCCAGAGGGGTGTATCAACTGGCAGAAGTATGGGATGATGAAATGTATCAGCTTCAGGTCCGATATAAAAAGGGGATTTTTTCAGGAGAAACAGCTCTTTTCCTTAGCGATTTGACAGATAGAACACCGCTGGATTTTCATATGACTTTTCCATTAAACTACAATATTAATGCGTTGAAAAATGAGAATGTGATATGTACCAGAACCAAGCCAGATCGTTATGAACTTGGCATTGTTCAATTGAAAACACCTGCCGGAAATCCGGTAAAAGCTTATAGCATGGAGCGAACACTTTGCGATATTTTACGAAAACAAAGCAATACGGATATTCAGGTTATCTCAGAAGCATTTAAAAGATATGTAAAGCGGTCTGAAAAAAATATCCCTTTGATATCTGAATATGCCAGCAATTTAAAAGTGGAGAAGCGATTAAGAGCGTATTTTGAGGTGCTGTTATGAAAAATGCAATGCAGCTGAAAGCAATAATTAAGAATATTGCTAAAGAAAAAAGCATTTCCGCTCAGCTGTTGATGCAGAATTTTATGCTGGAGAGATTACTGGAGAGAACTTCAATTTCAAAATATCATGATTCCTTCATTTTGAAAGGCGGATTTTTGATCGCAGCTATGGTAGGACTGGATACCAGAGCAACCATGGATATAGATGCAACAATTAAAGGAATTCCTGTCACAGAAGATTCTGTAAAAGCAATGTTTCTTGATTTTTGTGAAATACCATTGCAGGATGATGTAACTTTTTCTTTTATCAGTATTGAAGAGATCAGAGAAAGAGATAAATATTCCGGATATAGGGTATCACTTACGGCAAATTATCCACCAATGGCAGTACCGTTAAAGCTGGATATTACAACAGGAGACAAAATTACGCCAAAGGAAATCAGCTATGAATTTAAGCTCCTTTTAGAAGATAGAACCATCAATGTTTTAGCATATAATCTGGAAACGGTATTAGCTGAAAAGTTGGAAACCATCATATCCAGAGGTGACCAGAATACACGTCCGAGAGATTTCTATGATGTTTATATACTTTGTAAATTACATATCCAAAACATTGATGCCGGACTCTTGCAAAAAGCAATGATTGCAACTTCAGAAAAAAGAGGTTCAAAGGCTGTTTTAGAGAATTATATAAATATTGAAAATGATTCAAAATAGTGAAGTTATGCAGAACCATTGGAGACGTTATCAAAAAGATTTTGATTATGCAAGAGAAATTAAATTTGTGGATGTTTGTGAAGCAGTAGATAACCTGATGACCCAGATTTATCAATGACCAATTATCCTCCATGCATCCCGGGCTATTTTTTACCAAAATCAACGCCAAAGGTTTTAAAAATAATTAAAGGAGGATTTACCCCCCCTTAGTTATAAGTTAAAATTGCTATGAAATTGTTAATGCATAGCATTTCTTATTTCTATCTCATGTTTTTGTAACAGATGAAGCCCTTTTTCCATGAACTCGTGTATCGTCATATTAGAGTACATTTCATATAAAATATCTATAATAGGTTTATCATCAATATTCATTTTATAAAAATATTCATATATTACTTGCCCATTAGAATATGGATTTCTTAGCTTTAATCTGTCATCACGCATTATCAGTTCAGGAATTATTTCACTAAATACCCATTTTAAATTAGGGATTTCATACTCTTTTATATCATCATGAAAGTAATCGCCCCATAATTTAAACCATATAAAATGAACAATTTCATGCAATGCCATACCTAAAGCCCCGCGTTCACTGTTTAGGTAAAATACATCAAATGTATTCGTTTCTAAAAATCTTGGGCTTACCGGATTTAAACCTATATATCCAACCATATCATTAAATTCGTTTTTTAAATTAATTTTAAATGCATCTTGAAAAGCTTCTATGACAATCTCCTTATTATCAACCCAATGTTTATTATATGCATCTATTTTTGCTGCAAATAAATCTTTCTCCTTCACAAATATGTCTCTCAGGCATGTAGTAAGGTATTCTTTTCTGGCGTTACCCTGAAAAGAATAGAATTTATCTTTGTCAATATTCGGATAGAAGTAAAACAAGCTCCCCCTAAAAAATTCATCCTTATCCTCTGATTCAATTTCAATGATAGAATTTACCATATATTCAAAACTCGGTATTTTAAAAGTTAAATCCATGACACCCCCATATTTATCAAAAATTCATTCACTTTAGTAAACTATGTAACCCAATTATTTGGTAATATTATACATTGATTTCATTGTCTTCGTAAAGCCTAATTTTAAAAATAGGTATAGAAATTAGAGGTTAGTGCAGCAACCCATATTGTTCCATTTTTTTCCAAGACGAATAACTGTTCATCTTCCTCAGAATTATCATAATGCTTATTCTGTTGAATGAGCTGGATTATTATCTCATTTATGTTTGGAAGCTTTGCGAATGTTTTTTTAAATGCTTATAATTACTGGTTTTGATGTCATCATCTGGTTTTGATGTCATCATCTGATTTCACCACTATATAATGTTCTTAATTAAAACTCGACATTTTTCTATTAATATGTTAAAATATTCCTATTGTAACAGGTTCGTAGGATAATTTTGACTGCTTGCCCTTCTATTTATACTGAGGGAGGTTTCATAAATACGGGAGCATTATGCTTCAATTGCGCCCTGTATTACTTCCTTGTCTCTGTTTTTACACTTCTTGGCATTTGGAACGATTATTTCAACTTCTTTATGCTGTCAACAATATAAACATGACCTCCCATGGTGCTGACTTTTTTTCTCCAATTATCACAGTACCAATTTAGGGACTGTCTTAGGGCCTCCATCTTTATCATACTTACGGTTACTCTGCTGCGATGCTTCCAAATGCAATTTAATAAAGAATGACATCCCGGGCATATAATAAGTACTCCGCAGTTATTCTATAAAAAATAAAACATTGTTACCAGATATGCTTTCATGGAAAGAATTGTCCGGTCTCAACATAGAGGGGGAGATCAGAAAAATTATTTTAAAAGAATGCAAACGGTAAAGGCAGTACATAGTCAAATCAATTACGGGAGTAAAATAAACAGAAAATTTATTAATAATTTTTAAGGAGGTAGTTATATGAAAATCGCAAAAAGTAAAAAAATGATATCCGGTTCCATTACTCTTATATTAAGTCTGGTGTTTTGTATCATATTAAGCTGTATGCCTGTTACAGCGCAGTCCAATACCTATTATGTGGCTTCTAACGGAAACGACAGCAATTCAGGAACGTTGGACCGCCCCTGGAAAACGATCCAAAAAGCATGCAATACGGCTGCGGCCGGCGATACGGTTTATGTCCGGGGCGGGACCTACAGCGAACAGGTAAAAGTCAATGTTTCAGGCTCATCATCCGGATATATTACCATATCAAGTTATCCGGAAGAAACAGCGGTCCTGGATGGAACAGGATTATCCTTGTCCGGAGATACACCGGCGGCTTTTTATGTGAACAATAAAAGCTATTTAAAAATAGTTGGCTTTGAAATCAGAAACTATAAAGTGAAATCAAACAGCAGCGTTCCGGCAGGAATTTATGTGACAGGCAGTTCAAACCATATTGAAATACGGAACAACCGGATCCATGCAATAGAAAATAATGCATCATCAGATGGCAATGCACATGGCATAGCGGTATACGGCACCAATGGAACTTCATCGATTAATAATATTATTCTGGATGCAAATGAAATATCGGAATGCAAGCTCGGCTGGAGTGAATCCATGGTTCTCAACGGTAATGTTGAAAACTTCCAGGTAACCAACAACTATGTCCATAATAATGATAACATCGGAATTGATTTCATTGGCTGGGAAGGTACTGCGTCTGCCAATGACCAGGTACGTAACGGAGTGTGCAGCGGAAACACGGTGGCATATATTGATTCATCAGAAAACCCTGCATATGACGGAGAACGCAGCGCAGACGGAATATACTGTGATGGCAGTACCAATATCCTCATAGAAAAAAACAGGGTTTATAATTGCAACTTAGGTATAGAAATTGCCAGTGAACATGCCAATAAAACAGTAAGCTATATCACGGTAAGGAACAACCTGATCTATAACAATGATATCGCCGGTATTGCCTTTGGCGGATATGATAATAAAAGAGGAAGTACGGAAAATTGTAAGTTTTTAAATAATACACTTTACAATAATGACACTTCCCAGGACGGCAACGGAGAAATTTATATACAGTATGACACGAAAAACAACACCGTTAAAAACAACCTCATATATGCAAATTCACAAAATTTATTTATTAGTAATGACTATACCCAGAATACGGGCAATTTAATTGATTATAATCTTTATTATTGTGCAGCAGGCTCAAGCAAAGCCTCCTGGACGTGGAAAAAGACTTCCTATTCAGGTTTTGCAAAATATAAAACCAGTTCCGGTAATGATGCAAATTCTGTATTTGCAGATCCTCTTTTTGTTAATGCATCAATTGGAAATCTAAACATTGGAAGCAGCTCTCCGGCTATAGGGGCCGGTGATCCTTCTTTCACAGCTGATTCAGGAGAGACTGATTTTGATGGCAATGCGCGTATATCGGGAGGCCGAGTCGATTGCGGAGCCTATGAGAAATAAGTTTTACCATTAGTAAAACCGGTGCAGAAGAAAAACTTTTTTAAATGTTATTTAAATAATCTCTGAGATGGTATGATTCTGATTCGGCAGTCTCATGTGTACGGCTTTATCAACGTAAATGGTACAGGTGTTTTACCGTTTACGGGAATAAGGCCAAGACCGGTATACTTTAACTAATGCAATGGGGATGGGAAGGAATAAGCAGGCAGGACGATATCCATATAGAAATCATCCTGCCTGTAACCTAATTGTTTTATTAACTTGCCCTTGATAATACGTTTTACTGCTTCTTCTTTAAATTCTATACTTACTGTACTTTGGCATAATCAGATCCTACTATTGGATTAATTATACCATTCGTTCTAAGTGTCTATCAAATGAGGTATACGTTATTACTTCATAAAATATAAAACTTAGTATGTTTCATCATAAATAACAACCCACTCAATTTCATTCCCAATCTGTTCGATACCCTTTTCATCAGTATATAAATACCGTTCGGTTAAAGCATCCCATATTTCTTTAGAAACATTTACTCCATCAAACAAATATTCATCATTATTATCATAAATACCATTTTCATTTTTATCATATTTCGAAAAAATCTCTTCCCAGACTTCATTTCCTAGAAAGTCAAGAATAAAATAATTATACTCCTCCGAAATCGGAGCTGTACCAAATTGATGGCTAATAAATGCTCCATTTTTTAGTGCATAGAATTGTGGATAAGGTGATAAGTCTTTCCAAATAATTAGTTTATTATTGATATAGGATAAAATATAATAGTAACGTGCAGAGTTAATATGAAGTTCAGGTATTTTATCCCCATTTGAATCAAATAAAGCATATTTTGTTGCATAGTGTTTATTAGGTTCACCTTTAGGAGTTGTTAAAAAATTTATATCAATGCCTTCTGCAATTATTTTGCCATCTAAAAATTCATTATACATTTTAATTACCTTTTCGGCTTCAGCACCAGGTGTATCTAATTCTTGTGAATTAACAGTTTCATTATTGGATGTATTATTTTTGACTATTTGCGCATTGTTTGGGTTTGTGCATGCCGTTGAACCAAATCCCCAAAATGCAATTATTAATATAAGGATTGATTTTTTAATAATAATTCACCTCCAGTGTTTTCTATTCCCTCAACGAAAGGATAAACAAAATCCTATGTAATCTGTCTCATCAGAAGTTTTTTATCTGTTCAAGGTATTATTAGTACATCAGTTTGTATCGTCATCAAATTTACAGTTATTATTTAGAACTAAAAATGTCCAATAATCTGACCATATTATCCTATCAGAATCAATATTCATATAGTTCTTTGTTTTTTTATCAAATTCGTCTTTTGTGACTTCTTTGCCCTCAAACAAATATAAATCATCCTCTACCGTATCATTTTTAGTGTTATATTTTTCAAATTTTATTTGAACAATTTTGTTATCGACATCTAGCTCGCTATACCCAAAAGAAACATGTTCAGGACCTCCTCCCTTTCTGTAATAAAATATTGCACCATTATTTAATAATGTTTCATACCCTGAACCTGAATATATTACATCTATTCCGTCTGCATCATACTCTAGTATTCTGTATTCTCTCATAGATGAAAGATGTAATTCTGGAACACCATTTTTATTACTATCAAAAAAAGTATACCTATTATAGTTTTCATCTGGGAAAAAAATATCATTAATCTCTATCAAGCCAATATCACTATCCCTTACACTTATTTCACCACTTAAAAATTTATAATACTTACTTAGGCATTTTTGTATTGCATCAACACGCTCTTTATTCAAGTACTTTTCCTTTATTTCCTTTATTATTTTATCATTTTTACTCCTTTCAGCTTCCGTTGCCTCGGCTCCATGATATTCAACACTTTCGCCTAGATATTCTGTTATTTTCCAATCACTAGAGGCAGCAGAAAATTCCTCTGATTCTGAAATAAGACTATTATTTTCTTTCTTTGGTTGAATAACACAATACACTACTGTAAATAAAAGAATCACAATCACGACAACAATTACTGCTTTACTTTTTTGGTTTTGTATAATCTCTTTTAACATCATAATTCCTCACAAAATCTCCAAATTAAGGATTTCATATTTATACATACGTCTAAGTATCAGGCCTTCGAAATACTCATACCTAGTATTTTTTTTCTTCCATAAATTTTTTTATATTTTTTTTGTCGTTTTTTTCCTGAAACATCTGTTAAATAATAGATTTATTTAAATATGTGATAATATATAACTCCAAAAACAAATATTAAACTTGCAACTATCATTATTATCTTCGTATTTTTAGTAGAAATATCACACAATACTCGTAATCTTAACCATATTCCCAAATTTATTACAAATAACCCAAATAAATATAAGATTAACAAACTTAAATAGTCCAACAATATTATCACCACCTATTTTATATTTTAATGGTATAAATAATCAATAAATTTCTGGGTTTCTCCCCTTTGTTTATCATTTCTTCTAAAAAATTATTTATATCATTCATATCACAATCAACATATTTAATATTTCGTATCCTTCTTGTAAGTAAATTTGCCTTCATTTATAAGTTTTTTACATCATGGCATCGCGAGAAGCTTGTTTTTGTTGCTTCTTCATAATTATATCTCTTTCACCAGTTCCATGTGATATAATTCAATAAAAACAGTATCCTCGTCAATCTTTAAAATTCTTCCTGCACCTTTCAATTTTTCTTCCGGAGGGATGATAAATACTCCCAAATATTTAAATTTGATTTTTTTCATTTTTTACTTCATTCTGCACCGTAATTCCCGAGTCAAATACCTATATCGGTTATAAGACCGATAGTGTCTGTTGCGAAACAGAGGTTTCCATTTTAATTATAGTTAAAACATACTGCCTTGCCCATGCTGTCCTTCCGTTAAACTCCTGCCAGACCGGGTCGTACTGATTTCGACGGTATTGTATATTCATCAATCGGCCCTCCACCCGGATTGTTTAGATCCTTAACAGTCCAAATCTGTTATAGGTATATGTAGTTGTATTGCTTTTGCCGTCTATTTAAATTTGTCACTACACCCTTTGTATTAGTTTCGGATATCTTCCAGCCTGCCGTATCATAACTATATTTTTAATATTAACAATTCAAACATTAATCTTTAACAATAAGTATGTAATTAATATAATATTACCAGTTACTAAAATAATAATTGTCCATTTAACTGAAAAACTGCTATAATAACGTAATCGTAACCAGCCTCCAATATTAAAAATCAATAAGATAAGAAACGTAAATAAATAAAAATCCCATTGTATGACCTCCAACAATAATTAAAAAAATAACGCCGAACTAATATTGCTAACTGATAATCTCTTCCTTTCTCTCAATTTCATTGATTATTAAGTCATTTTGTTTATTATCCATTTTCCACCTCTTTTTCTGCTCCTTTAGTTTCATATAAATCAATAGCAATCTTTTAAGTACGTATTTACCATTGAATTTTTCATAAAATATGAGCAATTATTTTAGAATTATGGATGTTCTCTTGTCAGTGCATATTCATCAACTATTTTATTCCGATAATAATTTGCTTGTCTTTCAGCCTGATTTTCAGATATATTTAAATCATTTAACCATTGAAAGTAATGTGTTAATTCATGAACCATAGAACCAAGTACTCCTGCCAATGCATCATCCTGTCCTTTTTTCAATTTTATCTCAGTTATATCACCTGTCGCAATAGTTATATAAGGTTCTAACGACTTATCAAAAGGCATAAATATCTTAGCTGATACCATATCTCCATCTTGACATTTTATATATTTTGACGTTTTAAAATAAATAGGAACTCTAAGTGGAAAGTAATATTGTTTTCTTAACCATTTTGCAAATTCAACACAAGATCTTTTTACCTCTAAGTCCACTCCTTTTTGAAAATGTAATCTTAAACCATTACGATAATACTTTGATTTGCTATCTACTATATTCTTCCAATTTCCATTTTTCCAAACATTCATAGGTCTTAATTACCCTTTCTAAAATTTTCTATGTTCTCTTTCTGGTGTATGTTTAGGAAGCGGCTTTGTTTTTTATTTGAATTTGGTTTCCAGTCATTCTTCTTTTTCTTTTCCTTATTTTCTCGTCCTTGTTTTTTGTCCTGGTCTTGCAAAAATGGGTCAGGATTGTATTTACTATTAAAATATTATCTTGTTTTGACTTTGCTATTATATTAGTAATTTGATCAGGATTCTCTTTATTTAATGTCTTTTAGAACACTTTTAAGATCACTTTACTGCGAATATGTAAACATTACTGAGTTAACAAATAAGCTTCGATCTTAATTATCTCGAATCCAAATTTAATACCGATTTTTCTATTAACCTGTATAATGCACCTGTATCTTCCATAGGGAATACTGCTATGCCCTATCGAATCCCAGTAAATGATTAGATTGTTCAGACCATACCAGTTTTACTGAACCTCCATATTTATTTTATCGTTATCTCTTAGCATTACCAAGTCACCTTTAATACTATCTTCTGATGCTTTTGAAATCGATTCATCGTTCGTTGTTAAATCAATAATTCTAATCCCAACATCTGTAGAATCATTCTCCGATGTATATTCTTGAAATATTTCGTACCTTTTTCCGGCATACTCAAACATAACATAGTTTAAGTCAAGTCCTTCATTTTCTTTGCTCCCTCCCCGCAAATAATACGAATATGTGAATTTACTCCATGAATCAACTAGATTCTCTGGAAATTCGAATTCAACATTTTTTGTTGTACCAAATCGATAAACGATGTAACTAGGCTCTTCTTTTGATACGCATAATGTAACAACTTTATCTGAATCAGCAATAGAAAAACTAATAATTATTTCTTCATTTTCTTTTTGCAAAAATTCATTATACTTACTTTGAGATGCATTTTCTCCAGATTGTCCAACAATTGACTCATCTGTGTAAGTCTTCTCATTATTAATACTATCTACTTGATCAACAGATTCTGTTATGTCCTCATTAATTGTACACCCTATGAGTCCAAAACACACTGATACAATTAATACTAATAATGCTATTACTTTCATTTTCTTCATAAAATCTTACTCCTTCTTGATTAATTTTACTAGACCATGGAGGTACGCTTCCGTCCGTATACGTTTTCTTGCCTAACAGCCTTAAATTATGTTTCGATTTCTCAGATGCCCAAAAATAGTAAACTCAAAGTCTAATTTATTTCAAATCTATTCTCTTTAATAGTTTATTAGCCACATCGTTTTTCAAATCAATTTCTAATGCTTTTTTAATCATGTTTATTGCCACATCGTTTTCCCCGATTCTATTTAAACAATGTGCTATATCAATCATTATATCAGTATTATTCGGGTATTTGTTATAAAAAATATTTAGATATTCTAATGCTTCTTGATATCTATGTAAAGATGCAAGAACAATACCTTTATTGTATATAGCATCAAAACAATTATCATCATATTTGTAGGCCATATCAAACTCTTTAAGTGCTTGTTCAATCTTATCCAGTTTAAAATAGCATTTTCCTAAATTTAAATGAGCTTCTGATTGTTCATTGTTTATTTTTATAGATTTTTCATAATAATTTATAGCTAATGCATAGTTTTCAATTTTTGAATAATAATTTCCCAAATAATATAAAATATCTTCATTACTGGAATTCATGTTATATGCTTTTTTTAAACATACTAAGGCTTTGTTATACCTACCTGATTGAAGATATACTCTTCCCAGATTTAAAACAGGTCTTTCCCACTCAGGTTCAGATGCGATTAATTTTTGAAATGTATATTGTGCTGAAGCATAATCTTCTAGTTGTAAATAGCAACATCCAATATAATTTAAGCAATCAGTCGTCTCCTGTTCATTAAGTATTTCTTTAAATAAATACAAAGCTCTGTCATAATCCCCATTCATATAGAATTTCTCAGCTTTATCGTATTTTTCTTCAATGCTCATTATCAAAGAACACCTTTCATAAACGTAATATATGTCTCTAAAATATCATTATTGCAGCCAAGCCCGTCATTACTGGTAAGCTGACATATCGGAAGGTATGGAAGCATCTCCCGGGGTTGTCCTTCCTTTTACCCAGACTCATCCGGTTATAGGTATACCTAGTATAACCTTGCATAGATTTCATTTAATTCAGCAACAGCTATTTACGTCGGTCCCGGCTAAAATCTTCTCATACTGAGTCATAGACACCTGCCTGATTATTCTGCGTGCTCTTTATCCATTAAAAAACTTATTGATACTGGATATAATTTATCTGGTCTCATGATCTGCATATCATTTTCTGCAGTCCAGAAACAATTTACGCAGAATTCATACAAGTGTGTTCTTGTCTTATCTTTAAAATATGAAATATAATCGCTTTTACAACTTGGACAAAAGCTCAGTTGAAATTACTACACTTAAATCCCATGTAAGTTGAGAGGCATTATTTTTAAATGGGTACTTCCATAAATTAACAACCATGTAATTCCACTATTATCGCTAACAAATCTCTCAAATTTTCGACAGTTAATTAAAATAAGTTCCTTTTGCTGTTTTACTGATGCAGTGCCATGGAACCATTTTTAACTAAAAATCAAATCAACATTAACTTTTTTTGAATATATAATACCTCTTGTCCCTAATGATGATGAAATTTGTGTTTCAATAATGTTATTGATGTTATGAAATTCCAAATCAAGAATAATGCTTACACATCCATAGAGTTCTCCTTCTAAGCTGAACTTTTCAATTTCACATAAACTTAATTTAATTATTGAATGTGGCTTGTCATCATCATGGTAGGATTGCATATTAATATAAAATACTATTTTATCGTTTGTAATTTCAAGCCTGTCAATAATATCATCATGAAAAGAAGGCCAATATCCATATTTATTTATTATAATCTCATACCCATTTATAAACGATTTATCCATTTTTGTGAACTCCTTTAGGTGATTTTATGGTATTGGAACAAAGTTACTTGGAGGAAATACTACCCTTGTCCCTTCAGATATTATCCAGTATACAGCTACACCAACTCCTACCCAATCAGCTGCCTCACCTAGGTTGTCTATCGTAATAGAACTAATGTTAGAATTAAGCATCAAGGTTTGGAGTTGGTACTGGAGTTGTAATTGGTTTTCCAGGTTGTCTGGGAGAATTTTTACTCCAATCCTAATTCATGCTCATGAGGAAAATTATATCCACTACCACCATGATTATAATCCACATCTTCTCCGCTCCTCCATCTTGACCATATTTCCGTTCTTGATTTTTACTCCCATTGGATTATAAAGAATACTCGTTGAGTTAGGATCCCCTGTTGGTAATAAACTATTTTTTAATATATTATTAGGAACATTTTTTAGTCTCTTTTATCCCATGACTATTCTTTTGGGAATCCATATTATCTGTTTGCTTTTGAGTATTCCCTGTAGGTTTAGATACAGGCTGCGGTTTAGATGCGATTTGTGGCGTCGATCTATTAATATTCTTTTTCTTTTGTTTAATCCCTCCGCCTTCATAAACTACCATATGTCCACTCGGATCAATATATTTAATCGGATTATACCCACAGTAGGTATAAAGATTCAGGCTTAACGGTTCCTCCGGTTCCCCGGTATACATATCCTCCTGTAAGAATCTTGCTGTCACCGGATCATACATTCTGGCCTTTAGTAGTACAGTCCGGTTTCTTCGTCATACTGGCAGCCGGCATAGCAGATATTGTTGTTAACATCCCCGCTACTCTCCAGGATATTACCAAAAGCATCATAGTAATAGGTTGCCGCTATGGTACCGTCCCCGGTTATTAAGGCAGTTACATCGGCATGGCCGTTGTATAGATAGTAATAAGTTTCACCATCTACAGTCCTCATCAGCAGATTCGTACCGTACAAATTCCTTGCTGCCTGGTTTCCAGTTTCATCTACTTCAAGAATTACCTTGTCCGCTTCATACAGGTAATAGGTCTGTTCCCCGTTCACTTCTTTCCGTTACTAATACCGTTCTAATGGTGAATAATTTTCTCTAACACAAGACGAAGCAGACCGAGAACAAGCATTTGACACCAGAAAACCAACTATGTTTTCATGCTTTGTGCTAATAACCAGCGGCATCGTATATATTAATATAGCTGTCCACTATAATATATTTTGTTTTTACCATATCTTACATTTGTTTCTTTATGTTATCAATTAAATTGTAAAGAATGCATCTAATTTTGTAAAAATCAGGCGATCTGTATCACAGAATGGACAGGAACATTGTTCTTTCCGACAATGCACCTGTCCCCTTATCTATCCATATCGTCTTTTGAATTCTTCCATAAAAAAATATCCTTCACAATCTCTGTCCAGTCACAATAATAAACCGTAACCTTAGGAGCGTACACCCCTTATTGAATTACATCATACTTATTAACATATCAATAAAGGTGTGCCTTTGAATTTACTTTAATCGTATGTTTCTATTTCCTTAGTCAACAAATTTTATTGTATTATCAGAATTAGCCCATTTTCTTCTAATTGAAATTGTTATGCCTTTTAGGTTATAGCTTTATTTTGTTAGTTATCACCCTCTAAGCTTTTTAAATATTCTAAAGGATTATTACAAAATCTAGCCGCATCTGAATTCTTTATTAGTTTTACAATATTTTTCATATTTGCTTCATAAGAATTATCATTATAGTAAAACTCCCCATTTATCATATCGATAAATTTTAAAATATTTGTCAATAATTGTTTTGATATATTTCTTAAATCCAATCTACATCTTATTTCTTCGATATTATCGCCCGCCAAAAATAATTCAATACAAGTACTGTCGTTATTTCCATATTGTTTTATGTCATAAGACCAGCTTTTCTTAAACGGAAAGTGATTTGACAGAAAAATCAATGCATCGTCTGGAGTATTAGCACCAATCCAAGAGATATATTGATCGTTATTCTTATAATTCTTTCTGTCTCGATCTTTTGGGATGATCATACATTCAAACTGCCATATTGCCATACTATGACTCCTTTCAAAAATTATTTAATTAATCCAATAAATCATTAATCGACTTATATCCTGCATATGGTAATTCAACTTTCTGCAACATTTCTGGTAAACCCGGTACAGCTCACATCAGCCCACAATGCAGGCTGATAGCACGCAGGTATAAGGGTTAAATTTCGTGCAATAGGGTTGAATAGACTTTTTCTCCATTCAATTAGTAATACTACAAAGATTTTCCGTTTTTTAGTTCAAATTCGCTTTTATCTCCATTAGAGCACGTTATTGATACTGTTTTACCATCAATTACTTTATAATTTTCGATGATATCTCTAAATCCTGATGACCATATTAGCCTACATTCTGAATTAAAAGCAGATATATCCAATTCACAAATAGCTAAAATACAGTTTTCTGTTTCAACAAATTCATAGAAAAGTGATATGGATTTCTGCTTGTATATTTCTACTTTATTGACATAATCTAAACATATTATCCATTTCTCGAATCCGATTAAAAGTCTTAGCACATTATCTAATAATAATATTTGTGGGGCAATGCCATGATCGTAATACATTAATCCACAAGAAAATCCATATTCAGGTAAAGATAGCATTTCAAATTTGTTGTTATACTTATTCATATCACCGTAAATTATAAAATTATTTTTAACAGCCTTATTGTTAAGTTCTTGATATGAATCGTATATCTTTTTATCAAACATCTAATTTCCCCCTTTAACTATAATCTTTAGTAACCAATTTCCGTCCCATACGCTCTCAAGCTTTACTCCTCCACCCGGCCCCATAAAGAAACTTTCTCTGACTGTTGCAATATATTTGAAAGTTTGTCCATTAACTGTATAAAATCTTAACTCTGTTCCAAGAATATTTTTTGAATTGCCTACAACATCGTCTAAGTGCCTTTGAAGCAAAGCACGATTAACAGGCGTGTCATGGACACCTATTCTTTTTAGTTCATTCATCATAGATTGAGAGCGCTGTATTTTGTATGTATTTCCTGTTGCTTTGTCAAATACGTAGTCAAGTTTATTACCAATATCTGCTTTCCCTAGGTGGTCAGTATTACTGCTAATGTATCAGGTAGGTCAGCATAGCATGAAATACGCATTTATAACCAATTCTTGTTTATAATTTGGGTAGTCAAAGGAGTATTTTTGCTGCTATTTATTTATATTATCAAATTTCTCTTTATATATAGAACTAGCCCTCCATTCAGATAATGAATATATTTCTCCCTCTACCAAATCATACCATAATACTTCATCTAAATCTTTATTTACATAAAACCAGAACCAATTCACTTTATAATCCTCATGTTGCTCTCCGACATATACCATAAAGTATTCATTCTCCTCACCTTCATAGTCAAGGTCATGAAGAGTGTCCTCGCTTTCAACTACCATAAAAGCATCTCCGCCTGATTCTTGATAGATATAATTCTCTAACTTATCAAGTTCTTTTACATTCTCAATTAAATAGTTCTCTGCCGCAACACTATCTGTTACCTTTTCTGTAGTATCTACTTCATCAATATTAGTATTTAACTTTTCTTCATCTGAAGTTACAAAGTCTTCTTGGTTATCGCTGGAGTCCTTTCCATCTTGTATAGCTGATTCCTGCGAATTATGAATAGTTTCAATCTTTTCACAACCCCCAACAAGAAATACCAGTAAAATTAATAATAACAACTTTCGCATAAATCTCCTGCCTTTCATACTTATTTGCCATCCCATGTTTGTCATTATTGAACTAATACTTGATGCATAACTATTATCCGTTGCATATGTATCTGCAATTGCATTAATAAATTGGTATGGGTCATCTTTAAATTGTATTGCATAATCATACCTACCGTTTGCCAACGTTTGAGAGTGACCAATTATACTTTCATCTTTTGATGAATATGCCCTAAATGGTTATATTACTTTTTTTGTATTTCACCTTTACTATTTGTCTTGCCAGTTGATATAAGTTTCTCCCCTTTTAAAGCCCATTTAGCTTGTTCATTCCTCCAGTAATCTATACTGATTGGGGTCTATGTATTCGGTTGTCCACGTACGAACATATTCACTTGAATTTGCAATAGAACCCGAATACTCAATACCATAGAGATTATTACTGGCACTTCCATCATAAATATCAATGATTTCTGCGTCACCCCATCCAGTCTCTTGCGCTGCTTGAGCCATTGTCACTTGCCAAGGTATTCCAGTACGAAATATTCTGAAACAGCACCATAAAGTATCGAATTCAGAAAATCTACCTGCTTCTTTCTATTTTCAATATTTAAAACTCCTATACCATTGTTTTTAATGAATTGTTCAACTTCACCCGTCCCCTTAGCATTTGATGATTTTTCTTTTTCTTTGAGTTCCTTTATAACAGACATAATATACTCTTTATCTTTCTTCCGTTTATATCTTGAAACAAGATTACCCGATGTCAATTCTGTATCATCAAAATAAATTGCATAATGCCCGGTTGGATCCCAGTATCTTATCGGATTGTTTATACAATACGTATATATGTTCAAACTAAGTGGATCCTTCGTATCTCCTGTATAAGTGTCCTCCTATAAGAACCTTGCAATCATTGGGTCATACATTCTTGCATTCAGGTAATACAGACCGGTTTCTTCGTCATACTGATAACCGGCATAGCGGATATTGTTGTTAACCTCCCCGGTACTCTCCAGAATATTACCGAAAGCATCATAGTAATAGGTTGCCGCTATGGCACCGTCCCCGGTTAGTAAGGCAGTTACATCGGCATGTCCGTTGTACAGATAGTAATAAGTCTCACTATTCACCGTTCTTAACAGAAGATTCGTACCGTATACATTCCTTGCCACCTGGTATCCGGCTTCATCTACTTCAAGAATTACCTTGTCCACTTCATACAGATAATTGGTCAGTTCCCCGTTCACTTCTTTCCCGGTACGGTAGCCTTCCCCATTGTATATATTTCTTGATAGAATTAGAGCATTGAAATTTATTTTGGCACTTTAAAGCAAATTATGGAACTACTGCGAAATCATTTTTCCAAATACTGGAGTTTCGTAGTGAACTCCATATAATTATTACTGTATTTGACTTTTCTGTATATTAGTTGATCCTACGCTTTAAGCGAGTAAACAAAGAAACCATTATCTGTTTCTTTGTTAAATCGGTCTAATGTTGCATCAAATTTTTCACTTGGTAATATCCACATGCATATATTTTTACTCTTTGCAACAATATCTTCTACTTGCGATGATTCTGGCATTGTGATTTCGGAACCGATACCACATAAAACAAGCAATTCTCTGTTCCCGTATGTAATTAATTGGTATTTAAGTTTTTCATATAATTCGATATTTTCATCTGTTATATAATTACTATCTAATTGTTCTAGTCCTTTAGTTGTTATCCAAAAATCAAGGCAATATTGATTTCCTTCTCCCTTTGAAAAATTAATTCCAAATCTATACATTGAATTGATCACTCCTTCAATTAAGAAGATTTTATATTGATTCTGAATTAAAATGTCTATATCATTAATAGACTGATTATTTAGTGTTTGATGATTATCATACTCCCAGCTATCCATACATTCTATACTTTCTATTGAACAAGAGATGGCATTCTTCTTTAAAACATCCATCACTTCCAAAAATGATATATTACGTTTATACATTAAATGGACTTCAAATACTGCTGACATCTTGTCCCTCCTGTTATTGTTTTAATGCATTTATAGCATCAGTAACTCTCTGGCTATGATATAAGCTTATAAATTCTACCGTATCACTTACTCTCAACAAATCATCCCCCTGTATATAATATATTTCATTATTTACATAATCGGGAATAACTGTTTCTGCATTCTTAAAAACATCCTGTGCCCTATTGCTATAGTCTTGATAGCTTTTCATATCAGGATAATCATATTTATTTTTTTCCCATTTGAGCACTGGTTGTAGTCATTGTTTCTGGCAACTTCCCCGAACCCTTAATTAACATCTGCTGACGCCCATACATGACATCAAGCTCTTTCGCCTCATATGTATTGTGTTTCTTACTGTTTGCTGCACTGGTTTGCTGATAATAAATCCCTACTGCAATTGAAGCCGTATAGAAATCTTCTGTAAAGTCCTGCCCGGCTTCTCTTACCCTGCCCGGTCTGGTATCCTTATATGCAGCTTTATAATAATATTTTTTCGTGCCCTGCATATAGGATAGACATCTTCTAACGAGCTGCCGACATAAGCTTTCGTCCAGAAATGCCCCGTCGGATCATAATAAACAATCGGATTATTCGCACAGTAGGTATATAGATTCAGGCTTAACGGGTCCTCCGGTTCCCCGGTATACGTATCTTCCTGTAAGAATCTTGCTGTCACCGGATCATACATTCTGGCATTCAGGTAATACAGACCGGTTTCTTCATCATACTGGTAGCCGGCATAGCGAATATTGTTGTTAACATCCCCGGTACTCTCAGGATATTACCGAAGGCATCATAGTAATAGGTTGCACTATAGTACCTTCTCCGGTTATTAAGGCCGTTGTACTGGTAGTAATAAGTTTACCGTCCTAGTCAGATGACCTCTGGAAATATAAGCTTTCATCTTGTAAGTAAGCGGGCAGGACAATTTCAATATAAAAATCATCCTGCCTGTAACCCAATTGTTTATTAACTTTTAGCTAATCAGTATCAGCATGTATAATCCGTCAGACGGTTGTGGCACCGTTGCTTCCGTTGCAAACCGGAGGTTGCCTTTTTGCTGCAAAACTCACATTCTTAGCTGTTTTTCAAGTGCTGCTAAGATAGCTTTAAAGCATTGCTATCATTATTTAAGCCTTCCCTCAATAAGTATATAACCCATATTATTATAAGTTGGAATAATAATACCTAAACCATCCTTTTTAACGTAAAAGTCATTGATATGGGAATTGCTCGAATAAGTCTCAACAAACTGTTCAACATAAGGGACATTCGCTAGAACATCTTCAAAATTATTCTCGACTACATCAAACTTGCTGAATAGGTAGTTTTCAACAAAAGAATCATCAACTTCAAACAATTTTTCTAAGGATATCTCCTCTCCATCTTCAATGTCAATTGTCATTCCAAAAGCAAATCTATTTGATGTTCGATAATCACTTACTTCTCCTGTAAACAAAACACTAAAGAATTCATCATCTGAATACATTATTTTATAATCGGTGAAATATTCAATATAATCTCTGTTCTCTAGTACATTATGACGTGTTATCATTTTCTTGTATATTATATCATTAATCCTTTTTTGTTTTTCGCCATCCTCCATATTATATAATTGTGGATACTTGAAAATAAGCGATTTAATCCATTCAGAATTATCTTCTGGCCTATCCAAATCCCTATTTAATAGTTCACTCGGTGCAATACTATATACCTTATTCTGAAAATATAAGTCACTCGAAAAATCTTCAGCAATTTCAATAGTATTGTTTTCATCATCGCCCTCAACTTCCTCGACTTTGACTTTGATAGGTTCTTCTTTTAGATTTTCACTGCTCATTACAGTAGCTTCAGCATTTTTTTTAGCTACGTCATTTGAACCACAAGATATTAACATTAGATTCATAATAATCACTATAAAAACTACAAATCTCTTCATGTACTTCCCTCCAATCATTTTATATACTGAATAACGATATTATATGCGTCTCTACGTGCCTTATAGGAAGCAGTCCATTTGTTTACAACAGTTGTCACATCATCAACAGGAGTACTACTATTGGCACTTGTTAAACCATTTGTACTCCAAAAATAACCTGCTGTCTCCCATGCATAATTATTAGCTACGTAATCTCTCCCAATATCCACAATGTCAGTGTATTTACTAATATTATATCCTTTATTAGTAGCTTCCTGAACAACCGTGTTATATGTGTTTAGTATTGTAGTTGCATTGTTATTTTTCGGATTTTTTTATGAAGCAGTACTTTTTAAGTCTTGATGTGCTTCTAAAATCATATAAGTTGCAAATGCTTGGTAACCATAATCCCAAGTCATGTGAATGTAACCAACACCACTATATTTTTTCCCATATTTTTTACCATTTAAGTAGCTATCAGAACCGTCTTCTGTCACAGCTCTACCAAAATCTTGTCTTAATACAAGTTTGAGCTAAGAAATGTTGGATGTTTTCGACATCTGTTATACCATATTTCGCCAAAACTCTATTTAGATCAGTTATCATATCATCTGTAACAGTAGTATTCGTATAGATTTGCTGTAACTGATTTTTGGTAACATATGTTTCATCAACTTTCCCCGTCCCCTCACTACAAGGACTATAACTTTTATAATACCCCTAGACTTATTTCACCACTAACAAAAGTTAATACTTAACAATAGCTGTGTTTTTGAATTCAAAAACTAGCGTTGTGTTTCTGTTTTTTCATAAGGCTTGTAGGCGGTTTTGGTTTTCATCATGCCGTAAATAATTCTTACAAGTCTTCTCGCTACACAGACAAGTGCCTGTGGTTTATTCTTGCCTTCTAAAACCTTTGCTCAAAATACTGTCTGAACACAGGATGCCTTGGGGTTCCATTCTTTGATACAGCCACCATCTGAATTGCAAGGTAATGGAATATTGCATTTAATGCTCTATTGCCATTTCTGCAACGCTCATCCTTACCTTTGCCAGCGGAACTAAATTTTACAGGAGCCAGACCCATAAACTGAGCAAGCTTATCTGAGTCAGGAAAGCGATTAATATCTCCTATTTCAGATATGATCTGTGCTTCGGTTGTAAGGTCTATCCCGGGCATCGTTCGTAGTTTATAGCCTGTGAGCGGGATAATCTTTTCAAGTTCATCACCGATCTCCTTCATTTGCTCAATGTTATTCTTAATACTCTTTACAAGACTTTTAACGATGAAATCTCTCTCCTATTGAAACTCTTTCTTTGTGTCGCCGTCAGCTTCAATAAGAGCATGGATTTGGAGTATTCTCTCCATTTTCAGGCTTTGATTAATCGCTTTTAGAGCCTCATAAACCTTTTAAGAAGTGGTAGTTTTTATGTGCATGGGTGACGGGTAGTTTTCCCAGAAGTACAAAGCACTTTTTCCGTCAATTTCTGAAAAGAATTTCCTGTAGCTTGGGTATGAATACATGAGTTGGTTATGAAGGGTGTTTTTATTCATGACGTTATTTTTTACTAGCAGATCACGCCTTTTTACCAATTGACGTATGGTCCAGTAAATGTCCTCATGCTTTGCATTTGGCAGATTATCTACCATATCTCTTAAAACTCTGGCAACACAGTATGCATCATAGGAATCATCCTTGTGAATGATTGGGTTGGAAAGTCTTACTGCACTTGTATAAGCCGGATTTACATGCTTTACATCAAATTTTCTACCTACAAGGTAAGCAGATAGATTTCTTCCGAAGCCTCTTGTATCCTCAAGTCCAAAAACTATTTCCTTTGTGCTGCATATTCTTCTGACATTTTCAACAAATATGGGGAACTTTGATGGTCTGTTTTCAAAGCTGATTTCTCCCATTTTGTTCATCCAGCAGTCAATGATGACTGCACAATGCATATCTTTGTGCATATCAATTCCGATAAAACAGGTGTTTCTTTTTTTGTATATTTTGATCTCCTCCGTATGTTTTGTCTCCATCTCTCATACCGGCAACCTCAATTTAAGAGCGTTAGATTAAGTCGGTGACATACTTGATGTCATTCACTTAATCCTCGCAAGGGGACGGCAACCTATCTAATCCAAATGTGATAGTTTACGTGTGAATTTTGGCTCACGAACCATGAGTAATGTGTGTGATGTTAACTCTGGTTCAGCTATAATTCAAGTCAAACTTTGAAAAGATGGTTAAGAAAATTTGGTAAGGAGGATCATAATTATAAAAACAAAAAGAGTAATGAAAGTGACACGAATAAAAAAAATAACAACAGAGAAAAAAGGATTAATCACACCTTTTTCTCTGTTGTTGATTCGTTTTTCGTGGTTTTTAAGAGAAATTATTTTCCCCCTTAAACCCCCGGTTGCGTCCCATTTTACCACAGATAAAAAGTCCTGGCAAGAAGGGGTTCACCATGAGCTGAGGGTGGTTCGAACCATGAAAAGCGGATCGTAATCTGTGGTAATTGGTTTGAGCTTTTCATGCTTACTGCCACCTCAGCTTATTGCAAAGAATCCGCTCCGAAATATCTTGCCCCTGTGTCGCAACATGTCGCCCCTGTTTTCGATTTTCTACCATAAGTACCCTAACAGGTATTTGAGGGCAAATTTGAGGCGATTTATGCAATGCCTAAACGGGCAATAATATTCCCCTTTAATGATAAAAGTTAAGTATGATTTTGGTGCAGGATAAAGGTATGTGGTCGTAAGCGACCACTGCCGAACCAAAACCGACGGCAGTGCCGACGGTGTACGGTTCAGGATTAGGTGGTCAAAATGACTACAAGTGTGTCAGGTAGGTGGTCGGGAAAGCGTTGAATGTGCTTAATTCAAGGTTCATGGATGAACAAAAACATAATACTGATTCCATTTGCCATTTTGCACGTATTTTTATTGCTTAAAGTCAAAATGCACATCATCAAATTCATTTTCATCTCTTATAATTACTATCTGTTCATCTGTTAAATAATATGATGATTTTGACCAAAGAAAATTATAATCACTATGGCCATTCTTATAATTTTCCTCATAAAATTCCTTTTCTGTAATAGAGGCATTGTGTATAATTTCATCTGCTTCATCTGAATCTATTGGAGGCGATATTTCATTTCCGTAATCATATTTAACTAATTTCTCTTTTAGACCATCATAATCATTGAATAGGGCATTCAAAAGTACTCTCTTCCCAGTTTGCAAATCTACCGTTAGTCCAATGCGAGTAAATGTACCAAGTAAATCTTTTCCATTCGGATTTTCCCATTCTATCTTATAGATTATGGATAAATATTTGGAAGTTTTACATTCTACAGTAATTCTACTTTTTTCCATCCAATCACAGTCTTTAGTAATCCATTCAGAAATTGATGATTTGAGTGTCTGATTTATCTGGTTTTGAAGATTTTCATCATCCATACCAGATATCTGAACATACTCTACTTTAAACATCTTATTCTCTTTGTTATAAGCTTCATATTCCTTAATAGTTACTTTATAATCAATTATGCTATTTGTGTTACTTTCAACAGGCATACTTTCTTGATAATCATTTACACTACCTGATTTGCATCCTTCAAAGAACACAAACACACAAACAACAAAAAATATAAAAATAATCCTTTTCACTACGATCACCTCTTTCTATTTAAATGCATTTATGGCTTTATAATATGCATCTTCTCGTTCATCCCAACCTTTAGGAAGCACATATGTGTTACCATTTACACTTAATGAAATACTTTGTCCATTTTTATCTTTATTAATCGTATATGAACCTCCTTTTCTTATTGAAGCTAAATCACTATCAAATCCCGGTATAGGGTTTCCATTTTTATTAGGAAATCCATTTACAAAATATTGTGTAATTAAAAAAATATTTAGGTCGTCACCATTTTTCGCCACATATGCATTGAGATTACCCGCGCTAGTTTTTGCCTCGTTACTCCAATACCATGCTGCGGCTTCTATGGCATAATTATTTGCTATATGCGTAGCAGTATCCTTACCAGAAAAATTATCATTCACTGACTTTAGAAATGCCTCATGTGTTTTTTGATGTGTAATCTGAATGTATCCTGCTCCTCTGGTATATTTATCATAACCATTTTGCTTAAAATAAGCATTACTACCTTGTTCTAATGCATCTTTACCCCAATTGCTTTCCACTGCCATTGTAGCCATAAATAACGCTATACTCTCATTATCTATAATTCCATATTTAACGAGCGCATCATTTAATCTCTTTACAAATGCATTACTTGTATCAGACCATCCAAATACTTTCAGTTGGTCGGCAGTTACAAGATTACCCGTCCCCTTAGCATTTGATGATTTTTCTTTTTCTTTGAGTTCCTTTATAACAGACATAATATACTCTTTATCTTTCATCCGTTTATATCTTGAAATAAGATTACCCGATGTCAATTCTGTATCATCAAAATAAATTGCATAATGCCCGGTTGGATCCCAGTATCTTATCGGATTGTTCATACAATACGTATATATGTTCAAACTAAGCGGATCCTTCGTATCTCCTGTATAAGTGTCCTCCTGTAAGAACCTTGCAATCTTCGGGTCATACATTCTTGCGTTCAGGTAATATAGACCGGTCTCTTCGTCATACTGATAACCAGCATAGCGAATATTGTTGTTAACCTCCCCGGTACTCTCCAGGATATTACCGAAAGCATCATAGTAATAGGTTGCCGCTATGGTACCATCTCCGGTTAGTAAGGCAGTTACATCGGCATGTCCGTTGTACAGATAGTAATAAGTCTCACCATCCACCGTTCTTAACAGAAGATTCGTACCGTACACATTCCTTGCTGCCTGGTTTCCGGTTTCATCTACTTCAAGAATTACCTTGTCCGCTTCATACAGGTAATAGGTCTGTTCCCCGTTCACTTCTTTCCCGGTACGGTAGCCTTCCCCATTGTATCTATTAGCAGTTACCGTTCCATCCCCGGTCTCGGTCTGAATCAGCTGGTTATGTACGTCATAGGTATTAACACCCGTGGTGGCCGTGGAGGTGATGATTCCGGCCGTATACGTCTTTACCACGGAAGTGAGCTGATTTCCATTGTTGTCATAGGTATAGTCTGTCGTTTCCGTAAGTATATTATTAACCATCTTGGCAATGTTTGTCAACCGGTTTCCGGTATCATAGGTATAGGTATTTTTGACATTTACGGTACTGCCGGAGGTCTCATCCGTGGCCAGGACGGTTTCTATGGAACGGTTGCCTGCCTTATCATATTCATAAGTTGTCACCTTTTTATTCGGTTCCGTTACGGTCTGCAGGCGGTTTAAAGTATCATAGGTATACGTGGTGGTTCCTTTTTCTGTACCGCCTATCATCTCTTGTTTGGTAAGCTGGTTACCGGCGGCATCGTAGGTATAAGTATAATTGTCCAGGATGCTTCCATCCGCTTTCCGGTTCACCAGGGTTTTTATCTGGTTGGCCCCATTATAGGTATATTCCTCTTTGGTACCGTCACGGTAGGTAACGCTTGCCCGGTTTCCGTTATCATAATAGGTGTAGGCTGTTTCATCCTTCCCCACGATGACCTTTGACAGACGGCCGGCTTTATCATAAACTTTTTCCGTTACATTTCCTTTCGGGTCGGTGGATTTTTCCTTATAGAAACCCACGGCAACCTCACTTGTAATATCGTATCCATAGGAATTGCTTCCGATCTGCGGTACCTCTTTGCTTACCACCCGATTCCGTTCATCATAGATACGGCTGGTTGTTCCCGTTGCATCGGTCATGGTCAGCTTGTTTCCGTTGGCATCATAGGTATAGGTAATAACCGAACTGCCGGCCGTTTTCTTTAGCAGATTTCCGTGAATATCATAAGTATAGGCTATTGTTACACCATTTTTGTCCGTCTTCGTTTTGATCGTTCCATCGGCATAATAAGTGTAGCTTTCCGCTTTTCCCGTACCGGATGTATTCCCGGGCTCTTCCTTTCGGATGATAAGGTTGGCGGCATTATAGATATGGACGGTTGTATTGCCTCTGCCGTCGGTCTGGGTCAGCAGATTGCCGTTTGTATCATAGGTATAGGCCGTTATCTCCCCCGTGGCATTGGTTACCTTGGCAAGGCGGTTTTGAGCATCGTAATCATATACGGTAATGTTGCCCTTACCGTCCGACTTCGTTGCTGTATTGCCCACTGCATCATAAGTCTGTGAGGTGACCCGGCCTTCCGGGTCGGTCGTGCTTACAAGCCGGTTGTTTTTATCATATTCATATCCGGTTCGGTTGCCCAGGGCGTCATATGATCCGATTTGGGCATGATTATTATTATATTCCTGTTTTTCAATCATAACTCCGTAAGGATCCGACTTTTGAACCAGGCGGTTTAAAGGATCGTACTCATTGGTATCAGTATTTCCCAGCCAGTCGGTTTCGGTAAGTTGATTCCCGTTCTTATCGTAAGTATTCGTTGTTACCTGCTCTCTGCCGGAAACCGTCTGCCGGGTCAGGACCACCCTGTTTAACCCGTCATATTCGTATTCCGTTGTAAAACCGTTGGCATCCGTTTCAAACCGGAGGTTTCCGTTTTTATCATAGGCATTGGTAACGGTCGTGCTCTGGCTGCCGTCTTCCTTCTGTTCGGTCCTGGTAAGCTCCTGTCCGTCCTGGTTATAGGTAACGACAGTTTCCCTGCCCATACTGTCTTTCTGGTAAACCTGACGGCTGGCCCCGTCATACTGATAGAATGTCGTGTCGGAAGGTACGGTCTCATCTCCCGGCGTTATCCTGCTTTTAACAAGACCCAGCCGGTTATAGGTATACCGGGTCGTATTGCCGTTACCGTCGGTTTCGGTTAAAATATTCCCCATACCGTCATAGGATACCTGCCGGGTTACCATGTCGGCCGAGTCCCTTACGGTGGTTTTAATTATTCTGCCCGCATTATCATATTCATAATTTGTCACTACGCCCTTTGCATTGGTCTCGGATCTCTTCCTGCCTGCCCCGTCATAAACGTACCGGGTATCATAGTCCAGTCCATTGTCTTTTGATACGGGGGAAAGGGTAGCTATTAAAAGGTTTGCAGCATTATAAGTATTCTCTGTCCCATAACCGGAATTGATTTTTTCCCATATGGCCCCTCCAGTGCCGCTCTCATATCCCAAAGCATCCAGCGTCTTTATGACATTGCCGTTTAAGTCATACTTACTTACTTTTGCATGGATGGTCTTCCAGGTTCCGGCAGTTTTGTCATAATAGACATCCTGTTCCAGGATTACCCGGTCCATTTCGTCGTAAATGAATTCCGATCTGGCCATGCTGTACCGGTCTGCAGCGTCTTTAAAATTCTCCGGCAATACATTTGCTGTCAACCTGCCTGCCCTGTCATAGTAATAGGCGGTAGTTCCTCCTGCTGCATCTATGGTCTTTTCCAACATCCCCCTCCGGTTATAAATATTTCGGGTGATATTTCCATTCCCATCCGTAGAGGATATGATGTTCCCTGCAAAATCATAAGCCGTTTCCGTAACAATTACGGCATTACCGTACTCGTCCCTGCCATGTACCCTCTGGAGGACAGGCCGGTCAAGCCGGTCATACTCGTATTCGGTCAGAACCTGATCCGGTGCTGTCATGGTCTTGACATTGCCGTTCGCATCATAGGTATAGGTGGTTACCAGCGGAAGGTCTTCGGTCGAACCGGGAGTATTTCCATAAATATCCCCTGCCTCCGCATGCTGGATCATTTTGACCGGCTTGTCGAAATGATTGTACTCATACTCCGTTACCTTCGTTTTATTCACATCCAGGTAAACCGTCTCCTTAACCTGATTTCCGTTGATATCATATTCATATCCGGTCCGGCCTCCTGCAGGGTCCGTTACCGATATAACACGGTTATTCCGGTCATAGGTATAGGCGGTTGTAAGCCGTGTGGCAGGAATGCCCCATAAAGGCACCGGCTCAATGCCGTTTTTTTCTTCTATCTTATTTCCGTTTTTATCGTAAACATACGCCTGGTAAGTATAGGTGCCGTCTTCAAAAGGTGCCCATTTCCCAGCCAGCCGGTTCAGGCCGTCGTACCGGTAATAGGTCGGATTCCCCATGGCATCGGTCTGACAATATAGATTACCGTCGGCATAATACTCCGTAAAAATAACGCCTCCGTCCGGGTTGGCCTGTTCTATCGGCCGGTCCGCATAGTCATATACAGAGATGGTATCTGCCGTTTCCGTATCACCGTAATATACGGTTTCCCGTATCCGTGTCGTATGATCGGACCGAATATCATAGGTATCGGATTTTAGGAGTACTTTTTCCGAGACTTCCGAATCCTGTGCATATTCCTTGATGATCCGGTTCAGGGAATCGTATTCATAAGAGTAAATACAGCCGTTTGGTTTCGTCTCCGTTGTCAGGTTGCCGTATAAATCATAGGTATACGCGGTCGTATTGTCTTCGGGATCTGTCACCGTACGGAGCTTGCCGCTTTTATAGTAGGTATAGCGGTAACCTGCGTCATCCCCCGGTGTAGCCTGGTTTAAATTTGGTGAAATCTCCTGCACTTTCCTTCCCAGCCCGTCATAGATGATACGTGTTGTTTCACCGCCGTGTGTTACTATCAATTCCGGACCGCCATTGTTATTATAGTCAAAGGTGGTAAGCTCGTTTTTGGGTGAAAGAACCTTTATCCGGAAACCAATACTATTAGTAGTATATCTGGTGATGCTGCCGGTACCGTCGGTTTCCGACTTCAGATTACCATAGACATCATAGGTATAGGAACCGGTGTTGCCCTCCGGATCGGTGACGGATTTGACCAGGCCCCGGATGTGATGTCCGTTCTCTCCGTCTCCGTAATAGGTATAGGATGTGATGGCAAAGGCATTCTGGTCTATCCCTTCGGAATAGACATCGGTACCGTTCAGAGGCTGAACCGTTTTCATCAGATAGGTACCGGTCGTATCATAAATGTAATAGGTATACCGGCCTTCTTCCTCCCGCTCACTGGTAACATTATTCTTCTCATCGTAGGTGTAGAGCCGGAAGCTGGAATCCGGGTTGGTTAACTTTATTACATTCCCCCTGCCATCCCATTCATAAGCGGTGGTATTGCCGTTGCGGTCCGTGAAGGATTTTATTTCCCCATATTTATTTACTCCGTCTTCCGTGGTATAGGCTTCCGCTCTGGTTCTCCCCTGGGCATCGGTAGTGTAAGTTATATTATAGGTAATATCATACCACTGGGTCGTAGTATTTCCGTTACTGTCCGTCAGGATAGTTTTGCCGCTGACATCGTCATAGGTGTAGGTTTTTACGTTGCCGTACACATCCGTCACCTGATCCACCTGTGGGATTCCGTCTGCTGTCCGGTAGGTAACAGACTCCGTTAAGTCATGGTTGCCGTCCCTGATTTCGATCAGGTAGCCGTCGGCATCATACCCATAATAAGTGGCAACTCCACCCGGATCCGTAACCGCAGTAAGCCTGCCGTTTTCATATGCGTAATTTACGGTTCTCCCTTCCGGATCGGTTATGGCTGCAAGGAGGCCGTCCTGATACGTAAACCGGTATTCCCTGCCCGCATAGTCTGTAATACTCTCCGGGTTACCTGCCAGGTTAAGCTGTATACTCAGCCGGTTGCCTTCCTTACTTTCCGTCCAGGTCAGGAGCCCATCCGAGTTAAAGCCGTATTTTACCTGCTCATTGGTAGTCAGGATATAAGTACCGTCCAACTGCTTTACCAAAGTATTTCTGGAGCTGTTGGCCGTATAGGAACCGTCTTCGTTCTGCGTATAGGACTCCTGGTTGCCGCCTGGAAGGGTCACTGTCTTGATAGAATCAAACAGCGTACTATCCCGGATGGCGGATTCGTAGTGAAAAGCCCAGCCTTTCCCGAAAACACCGGTTTCGTCCGTGTTTTGGGAATTATAAAGCCTTGTAAATGATACGGCGCCTTCCGGAGAGTCCACACTGAAATCCGTGAATTGTTTGGAATAATTTCCAGTCGGGGCATAGGCGCCTTCCGATTGTCCGAAATGAACCGCCCCTGTCATGTCAAAGCCCAGATAAGGACTGTAATCCACTTTACCGTATATCTTTTCCCCATTGCCGCTCCATTCCGGAGTCCAGGTATCTTTCACCGGATCATAAGCCTGCCTGTATACACTGGGTCCGTAAATGGAATTCCAGTAATTCTGTGATGCATTGATCACCGCATCGTCGTTTGCGTTGTAGACTGCATAAGGATTGTCCGCAAATGAATTGTATGTCAATACGGACTGGTCTGTGGTATTAAAATAGATACCGTAACCGTAGGAGCCGGTTATTTCGGAATAACACAGGTTTAACTTTCCCTCTACAAATAATGCGCCGTTATAATCCTCGTTTTTCCAATAACCGCCGTTTCTGATTACAACATTACTTCCGGTAAGCTCACCGGTGTCTTTTATATAAATTCCTTCCCATTTGCCGCCTGTCCCGGCTGCCTTCCCCGTGTCTTTTCCCTGTCTTGGGACAATTTTTAACGAACCGGTCTCTTGCAGGCTGGTAACCGTATTTTCCCCATAGGCCGTGTCATCCAATGACGTAAATACAACCGGTTCCTCTGTTGTTCCCCCGGTAATCAACTCTCCCTCTACCTCTATGCCTGCTTCGCTTTGGCTGTTCATCCGCAGGACTGCCCCCGGCTGGATCGTTAAGGCTGTTTCCCCGGGGATACGGATCTGTCCCGTTACTTCATAATCAGATTCATTTTTGGGCAAGGTCAAGTCTGTATACAGATCGCCATACAGGCAGATACGGTCGGAAGCCAGATTTCCGTTAAATAGATTGCCTGATATATTCGATACCGCATCCGATGACCAGGTGCCTCTCAAATTGATCCGAACCGGATAATCCTCATTGTTCTCTATCGTATTATTTTCAACAATGACCTTGCCGTTTCCCGGTTGGCAGATAAAAACACCGGAATAGGAACCATCACGCAGTATATTATTTCTAATTGTGATTTTTCCCCTGCTTTCTTCCGCAGCGTCCGGCTGTACATTGTTTTCTTTCGAATCGGCTCCGGGAGCAAAGCCAATTATAATTATATAATCTCCTATTCCTATATTGGCTTTTTGTGAGGTTTCAATGACTGAATTCTGAATTGTAACATCATATACCGAGTCGATTGTAATGCCGTCCGCAAAGGAACCGGATATTTCCGAATGGTTTAAATCTAACTTACCTTCTACATACAGGTTACCGCTTCCATAATATCCTCCATATTTCACCTTTATGTTATTACCTGTAAATTCTCCTCCTCCTGATACATGAATTCCTGTCCAGTAATCCTCTGGCTCCGTTATTCCATTCCCGCCATATTCTGTGTCCTGCACCGATGTGAATACAATGGGTTCCTCCGCTGTTCCCTGTGCAATCAATTTCCCATATATATTAAATGTTCCTCTCTCCCGAGCACCGAATAGTACGGTACCGGGTTTGACCGTCAAGGTTATTTCCTCCGGTACAATAATATTTTCGAATACATAATCATGTTTCAGCGTGAGGTCCTTATATAGTTCTCCGCCCAGCCGGATGATGTCCAGTTCGTTTCCATAAAAGTAATTATTTTGCAAATCCTCCAGTTGTGATTCGGATTTTATACTGTCCAGATAAACATAGATAGGGGAACCCCCATTGTTAAGGATATTATTCCCGCTTATTTGAAAGGTCCTGTTATCATGCCTGGAGATATAGATTCCAGATTCCTCATTGCCTTCGATCGTATTGTTTTCGATGATAAGGCCGCTTTCTTCCTCTTCATAGACATAAATCCCATCATATAAGCCATTTTGTACGATATTGTTTCTTAACGTTACCGTTCCGGCAGGATCCGACCATTTATTAATATAAATATTGTAACCTTCCGAACTGTCAAACACGGAATTTTGAACCGTTAAATCATAACCGGAATTAATTGATATACCGTTCTGAAAGGATGCGGAAATCTCCGAATGATTCAATTCCAGCTTTCCTTCTACATTTAATGTACTGTTATTAGAATAATCCGTCCCATAACTACCGCCATAGCTGATCTTAACATAGTCCCCGGTAAATCCCCCCTGACTTCTTATGTTAATTCCGGTAAAGCTGTCATCCCGCCCGCCGATTCCGCTGCCGCCATATGCTGTATTTTTCTCCGAAGTGATGACAACCGGCTGCTCCATTGTTCCTTCTGCGGTTAAATTCCCATTTACCGTCATACCGAAATCTGGTTCGAATTTAACAATGGTTCCCGGCATGAGCCGCAGGGCTGCCCCCTGGGCTATGGTGATATCCCCCTGCACCACATAAATTCCGGACGTACCGTCCCAAACCGTATCCTCGTCAATGATTCCTCCCGGTATGATTATCTCCGTAGACAGGGAAACCGAATCACTCCATATCCCTTTGAATTCTCCGCTGACCGCCCTTACTCGGTAAAACAGGCCGGATGCAGGCACAGTCAGGTTATGGGTATAGCCGGTGCCTGTCACTGCATCCAGGATATTCCCATTGCACTCTATTTCATAAGAGGCGGCTCCTTCGGCCGGATCCCAGGATAGTTCCACCGTCCGCTCATCCACCGTCACAGCGGTCAAATTTAATACCTTATCCGGTCCCGTGGTTAAATATACGGGATCACTCCACTCACTTACCTCTCCCTCCCAGCTTATTACTCTTACCTTATACTCATATGTATGGTATGGAATCACCTGTGTCTGAGTATGCGATGTATCATACCCCGTATTAATCATATCTCCGTCAATACTTAACTCATAGTAGTCCGCATTGTTTACTTCCCCCCAACTCACCAAAATAACTGCTTCTTTGACTTTGGCGGTCAGACCCGAAGGCTTAACCACGTTCACAGCCTGCTTCTGCCCCGCTGCTGTCAGGGTCACGGGCATACCGATACCGGCCTCCGACAGATTACCTGCGGCGTCGTAAGCCTTTACCGAATAAGTATAGGTAGTTCCTTCCGTACAGGAAGTATCCGTATAATTTGTCTCTTCGGATGTCCCGATCTCTTCCTCATCCCGGTATATGCGGTATCCTGCCACTCCGACATTATCATCCGATGCCTCCCAGCTTAGGAAAATAGCAGAACCCGTAACCACAGCCGTTACATTCCCCGGTACTTGCGGTGCCTCGGTATCCTCCGCCGTATCCGGTTCTGGAGTTATTTCAGGTAAATCTGCTATATCGAAGGGTTCTGTGTTTTCAACGCTCTCCGACTCCGGCAGCCCTTCCTTTACAGATACCCCGGAAACCGGTGTCCGTAAGGGAAGGGTCTGTCTGTCCTTCGTCCCTGCCTACTGTTTCTGCATAAGCTTTCTTATTACCGGATGAAGTTAAACCGGTATATGCCGTCGTTTCCGCAATCAAAACTGAGATGAGTACCAGAACGATTAACTTATTGATCCACTTTGAAATCTTAATCCGAGCACAACTGGATTCTTCTTGACAACATCCATTTTTCGCCTTCATACAACAATACCTCCCATATTTTGTTTTTATATTACATATAATACCATTTATGTCATTTCATGTCAACTTATCAAGCAGCAAAATATGGACGCTCCAACTTCAAGAGAAATCTATCACTATCCATCCGGGTACTTTGATATTCACTGACAAGCTGATGGCAGCTTTCAGAACCCCCACAAGATTGTAGCCAAGCTGGAACACACCCTCTGAAAAAAGAGAACGGTGTGGTAACCGTTCCCTTTTTTATAAATACAAAGCTGTTTCTTTGTATGGTATGTAAGAAATGTTTCTTTTTATTACAGATAATAATAAAATCATTTACATTAAAAGTTTATTTCTACTTCACTTTTAATCCCCGGCACAGCTCTTACTCTGCAAATGCATTTTTACAATGCTGTGCTCTGAAATTACCCGGTGTAAGTTTCGTATACTTTTTAAATTTCCGGTAGAAATATTCCACATTCTGATACCCGATCAGAACTGAAATATCAGGTATTTTTACATCAGTGTTGATCAGCAGGTCAATGGCTTTATCCAGTCTCTTTTTTTCGATGTAGAAATTAAAGTTGGAGCCGACCCGGTGTGACAGCAGCCTGCCCAGGTAGGCCGGGTTATAGCCGAACAGCCCGGCGATTTTTTCAAGTTTTATTTCCTCGTTGTAATGGATATCAATATAATTCATAACCCTTTCTATAATATTTACGTCGGAAGGTTTTTTCACATATCTGCTTAGCACGGTAAATTTTTCGCTTAACAGAGATATTATTTCAAACAGGCTCTTACAGTTACAGATCTCATTGATTAATTCGGTTTCATTAAAATCAAGGAATTCCTTTATATAGGTTTCTTTCAATTGTTCTTTTAATTCAAGAACACAATTTATCAAAACCTGAAAGGTTTGTTCAACCGTAAAGTTTCGATTCTGTAATACCCGGTATAATTTTTTAAAAGTCGAATCAATAAGTATCGTATCTCTGTCAAGTATGGCTTTATAAATTCTTTCGATAAATTCGATTGGGCTTAGCTTTTCAGTGCTTAAAATATTTTTTGCGTCTTGAAGATCCTTGCAGAAAACAGGTTTATTTCCTTCATAATAAAAAAATTTCCTTGCTGCAATACTTTTTAATTCCTGATAATTTTCAGGGAAACGGTTTACTTCCCGGAAGATACCGCTGACAATGACATAGGGCTCCAAAAGCTTATCCTCTTCCGTTTTATTTAAATGGGACAAAATATGATCCGCAAAATACTGTATGGAGGGTAATCCCTTTAGCAAAAGGATAATGGAATTCTCTATAATTATATCTTCTGACTTTAAATCCTGATATATTTTGCTCCAATAACTGCACAAACTTTGGATATCAATGTCCTTATTATGAGAATAATCGATCAGAACCAATTGAAAGGGACGGATATTCAGTGATAATCCATAATTGTCGAAATCCTCACAGGTCCACTGAATGGAACCGGAAAGAATATGCGTTAACAGCATATTTTTCGCATTGACCTGCTTCTGGTTATTATATAATTCCAGTATATTTTCCTGTTGGATTTTTTCCCTTACCTTCTTTAGAGCGGCAGCCAGTTCATTTTGATCCACGGGTTTTAATAAATAGGCTTCCACATCATGGTTTATGGCATTCTGGGCATATTTGAAGTCGGAAAAACCGCTCAAAATTATTATTTTGCCGCTATAACCTTTCTTTCGCACAGTTTCTGCCACTTCAACACCGGATAACTCGGGAATCCGGATGTCCAATATGACCAGGTCCGGTTTTTCTTCCATTATTTTTGAAACTGCTTCCATTCCGTCAGAGGCTTCATCACATAAAGTGAAACCCATCTCCTTCCAGTCAATTAATGTTTTTAAACCCTCCCTTACAATCGGTTCATCATCTACAATCAAAAATTTCATGATAAAATCCTCCGTTTCCAGTCAAAGCGGATATCCGCATTCCACCCTGCGAAGCTCTAACCGGTTATGCTGCTATGGTGCTATTTCAGTTAAAGCCCCGGACTCCGCTGAAAATTCAGGTCTGATTTCCGTCTGCCAGGCGGGAGACTTCCGCAGGTTTAATACGCTGCCCTCCATTTTAAGCGGAAGCTGGTATGTTATAACGGTGTATTGTTTTTCAACACTATTAATACGCAATCCATAAGGTTCTCCATAGTAAAGTTTGATGCGCTGCTGGACATTATGCAGTCCAATATGGCTTTTAGATTTATTATTTACCTCATTCATACTGACCGATAAGTTTTTTAATGTATCTTCACTCATACCCAATCCGTCATCGGCAACCGAGATGATCAGATCGTCTTCCCTTCGGGAAATATTTATTGTTATGGTACCTCCGGTTTTCTTGCCTTCCAGGCCATGGACAAAGGCGTTTTCAACAATGGGCTGAAGCAGCAGCGGTAATATAGGATAATTGGAAATATCAAGGTTATCCTCCAGGTTTATCTTATAATTAATCCGGTCGCCAAAACGAAAGTGCTGGATAATCATATAAATGTTTATATACTCCAGCTCCGAGGTTAATAAAACAAGGGAACTGTCGGCCTCAATATTATGCCGGAGGTATTTTCCCAGCAGCATTACAATATTGGCAGCGTCATAATCTTTTTTTATCGACAACTGCATTCTTATGGTTTCCAGGGTGTTATACAGGAAATGAGGATTGATCTGGCTGGCAAGGAGGTTAAATTCTATCTGCTGCTGGTAATTTAAAAGTTTCTGGCTCAAAAGCTTTTCCTCATATACCATGGCAGACAATTGCTGTATACTGAGAATGGTTTTCTGCATATCCTTATACAGCTCGCCCAGTTCATCCTTGCTTTTAAAGCGGTCAATAATATTGAAATCACCGTTTGCAATTTTATGCATTTCTCTGCGTAATATCAGGATACGCCTGTTAAATGCGGTTGAAAATATGATAATCATAAGAAGGGGAACCATCAGGTTAATAATAATGATTCTTAAATTATTTATATTGGATCCCGCAATATGGCTGTAGGTAAGAGGATCAAAAGTTGTAATCTGAAACCTGGATTTGCTTTTTGGTGCATTCAGGATACTGGAATAGGTCAGCGCATCCTTTCCCAGGTATTTTGCCTGAAACGGTTCGTTTATTTTTACGGTATCCGCCTGAAAAAGCGCATCCGGCGGGTATCCGATTTCATTGTGTTTATTGGAAAAAAAGGAAATGCCGTTTTCAATGCTTAATATGGAATTGACCGTATCGCTGTTTATTATGAACCTTAGGTAATTTGTACTTATATTAATTACGATAATTGCATAATCTTTTGTACCCTGCACCGGAAGCCGCCGGATTAGACGTAAGGAGCTGCCGGTTTCTATGGTATTATCATAGATCCACATTAATTTTCCGGAGCTGTCTTTCACCGTTTTGTACCAATCATAGGACGAGGTCCGGTCATCCACCTTTACGAAAGGACCGCTGGTAATCAGCGTGTTATTCGTTACAAAGATCTTAATACTGGAAAGCTCCGTATAGCTTTTGGTTATGGAAGCTATGGTTTTATAGTTCCGGTATGCTTTATAGACTTCATCTTCTGAGGAATAGGATTCTTTCAGCAGGCTGGTTAAGCTGCTGTCATATAGAATGGTATCCGAGATATTCGTTGCCAGATAGATAATATTAAAAAGAATATTACGGACTCTTTTGTTTTCAGCTTGTACCTGGTTTTCGTGCTGGTCCATAATATTTTTTTTTGAGGTATAGGCCATATATGTACTTAGAAGAGTCAGCGGTATCAGCCCGATAATAATATATGCCAGCAACAATTTATACATTATTTTCAGACCTGATATCCGGCAGAAGAGGTTGGAAAATACTTTCTTCATGAATTTCTCCATTCCATATCATTATATGAATTATGTACAGTTTTACAAACCACTGATATTTTAACAATGGAATACACGAATGTTTTGTAAAGGCCAGCCCTAAGCTGCCAGATACTTCTCTTATGGATTATATACTATTTTCCTTATATTGGCAATACCAGAAGAAAGCCTCTTTACGGCAAACGCCTGATCAGCATTTTTTATTATTACATGGATTTGGATTTCCGGTAACTCCAGCCAGGGTTGGACCTTACTTATTACTTACTGATTACTTTCCGCTGCCACCGCTATTGCGCGGGCCTTACGCAGACCTTCCACCTTTGTCTGGTCTGCCGCAATGACATCAGCATAGCCTAAGCCATCTAGCTGGGCTTTCATGTCCGCCCATAAGGAATTAAACTCATCTTCATTTTCTGCAAAGACCATTTGCCAGGAGGTCTGAGTAATTAAATCACCGCACTGGGACCTCTTCGTCGCTAATTCCGTATCTTCTGCAGGTGCAAAATAAGCACTTCCCGGAGAAACCTGGACCAGATTATTTTTAAGTAAGTATTCCGCCGCATTTTTTGCACCAAAGGTTTCTTCATATTTTTTCTCAAATAAGGTTTTTGTATCTTCCAGTACGGATGCCCAGTCTGCAATTGAAAATTTTTCTCCTGTTTCAGGATCCACAGAGGTAGTTGCAAGGAAATTAAATCCTACCTGGGATCTGCCGTCCTCGAAAGTACCGCCGCCATATTCATCCGGCATCATTGTCTTTCCGTCATCCATACATTGATAGCCAAATTCGGTCAGTACAGGCCTTCCGTCCGCAACCTCCCAATTAAGTCCCTTAATGCCTGCCGAGCCCGGGGTATAATAAACATACTCGCTGGAGGCCATCCAATCCACAAATTCAAATACCCGGTCCGGATACGCGGTTTTACTTCCGATCCCAATTACCAAACCGGTGTTTCCATACCTGTTATAGCCGTCGTTTACCAGCTTCTGGTCTTCGACGGGAATGAATGCCATACCTTTTCCGGCATTTTTATTGTCTAAATTGTTGTAGGCGGTTGCGAGCCAGGGCCAGAAGGAAAATAAGGTCTGTCCGTTCTGCATTTTCGTATATACGGTACTCCAGTCCTGGGAACTTGAATCCGGATCCACGAGCCCCATCTGATTCGCGTCAAAGAACATTTTTAAAGCATTATAGTATACACCGTTATCGTCGGTGATCTCAGAATAGGAGGTGGCATCGGGACTTGGAAATAAGAAACCGGCCTTTCCTTCATCATAACCGTACAGAAAGGCATATTTTGAAGCTAAGGCCATATAATCCCCGTCCCAGTCATCAAACAAGGAGAAGGCATATACTTTCTTACCATCCTCCGTGGTTGGGTGGACATCCTGCATTTGCTTCAATACACTTAACATATCGGTGGTCGTTTTCATTTCCGGATTTCCCAATTCGTTATAATAATCCAGTCTCATGAAAGTCCCTACATAGGGAGACTGGTTTTCAAATACCGGTTCCGTGGCTTTACAGGTAGCACTGCCGGACAGGGCATATATGCTGTCGGAACCGATGAATTCCCTGGTTGCCTGGGTAGACTGTTCAAAGGTCTTAACATAGTTGCTGTTGTTATAATAGTCCGTAATATCCAGGATAATTCCGGATTCCACACAGTCCTTCATTCTTGCCCGGTCAATGATTACAATATCACCCAGATTTCCTTCTGCCGAACGGGTCTGGTACAGAGTGTCTCCGTTGCCTGCAACGTTGGGAGCTATAATATTAAGCTCGATATTGAATTTATCTTTCACAATCTTTCCAAACCAGCCGCTTTGAATTCCCTGATAGTTTGTCTGTGTGGAGAATACATCCAGTGTAATGGTCTTTAAATGGTCAATTTCACCTCCCGCTTCCTGGATGCCGTTACTATTTTGTGTCTGTGAATTTGCGGCCCCCCCTGATACAGCCGTTTCCTTGTCTTTCTTTGCGCATCCTGCCACCGAAAACAATAATACGAATACCAATGCTGCGGCTAAAAGTCTTTTCCTGCTCTTTTCCATAAGTTACCTCCCATTTTTATTAATAAAATTGTGTGTTCACAAAATTATTCCATTCTTCATCCCTTAACCGACCCTATCATAATGCCTTTTACGAAAAACTTTTGAAAAACCGGATATACCAGCATAATCGGAAGAACGACAATTACCGATACGGTCATACGCACCGATGTACCGGTTTGTTCTGTGGCTGTTCCAATTAAACTGTTCATTGCACTGGAATTGCTTTTAATTAAATTGGCCAGGGAACTGGCCTGATTAATATATTTATAAAGAATATACTGTAACGTATAAAGCTTTTCATCGGTTACCAGAATCAACGTATCCTGGAAAGAGTTCCAATTACCGACGGCTGAAAATATGGCAGCCGTCGCCAGTATGGGCTTGCATAAGGGTATCATTACTTTCCGGAAAACCGTAACAATTCCGGCTCCGTCAATTTCCGCCGCTTCCTGCAGTGATTTTGGTGTGGACTCCACATAGGTTTTTACAAGGATGATATTAAAGGGAGACACCATACCCGGAATAATATAGGCCAAAAAATTGTTGGTCAGATTCAGGTTATTCATTGTTATATACCAGGGGATCAGTCCTGCGCTGAAATACATGGTGACAATGGTAAACCGGTAAAAAAACTTCCTGCCCGCCATCTTTTCCTGGGTAAACATAAATCCCAGGAATCCCGAGGTTATTACGGATAGGACAGTCCCTAATAACGTTCTTGCCAAAGAAACAAATGCGGCATTTCCCAGCCCGGGAATTTTAAATACCTGTTTATAATTCTCAAGGTGTATCTGCCTTGGATAAAATAATATGTCACCGTTGGAACTCAGATTATTGGCACTTATTGTATTGATAATTAAATAATAAAAGGGATAGATACATAAAAAAGTTACGGTAGCAAAGAAAAGATATAAGAATATATCCAATACCGGAACTTTCTTAAGTTTACGGCTCTGTTTTAATTTATTCATAGATTACCCCCATTGCATTTCGCAGGCAGACCTGCGATGCGCCTTATTCGTTTTTGTCAGGAATTACGAAGACATAAATTTTGTAATGAATAACCGGATCATTTAAATTTATTCTAACTTTGGCACTATATTATAGTTTCGCCGCGAAAAGCTCTGGACATGGAATTTACTGCGAATAGCAAAGTGACACTAACGATACTTTTCATAATACTGATTGCCGTAGCTAGGGAATAGCTGCCGGAGCCCATTCCAAGATTATATACATACAAATCCAGCACCTGTATATGCTCCTGGTTAAAAGCATTCTGGAAGACATAATACTGTTCCATGCCGTTATTTAAGAAATTCGCCACACTGAGCAGCAGGAGAACAAAAAAGGTAGGCAGAAGACAGGGGACGGTTATGTGCCATATGAGACGCATTCTTCCTGCGCCGTCTACTCTGGCCGCTTCATACAACTCCTGGTCAATACCGGCTATGGCCGCAAGATATAAAATTGCGCCCCAGCCCAGCCCCTTCCAGGTTCCCCATAACCACATGGAAAGCCAGGTATGTGAATTATCCTGAAGAAATAGAACCGGTTTTTCAATCAGTCCTAAAGATAATAAAAGGTTATTCACCATACCCGTACTGGAAAATAAGGAAAATGCCAGGGAATATACCAAAATCCAGCTTATAAAGTTCGGAAGGGTAGTCAGGGTCTGCACGGTCTTTTTAAACCATTTGCTCTTAAGCTCTGATAAAAATATGGCGAAGGCCATGGGAAGCCAGGAAAATAAAATACCCAAACCGCTCATGGCAAATGTATTTTTCATAACTTCTAAAATGATTTGTCTTTTCGTCCGGGTTTCAAACAAAGTGATAAACCATTTTAAAGATACAAATTCACAATTTTTCAGAGGTCTTGGCGGCCTGTAATCGAAAAAGGCATAGATCCAGCCATAAAGCGGATAATAACTAAAAATTAACGGAACTAACATAAAGGGTATTACAAGTAGTGCCAGCTTAATGCCATATCGTTTCTTTTTATTATTCAAATAAGCGAAAGAATTTCCTGCAATGCTCATCCAAAACCTCCTGTGCAGCTTAATATATAAGAATTATAAATTAAAATCCATATTAAGACATTGAAAAAATTATATATAATTCCTGAACAAATTTGACTCTGCCTGATTTAGCAAGATCGGTATGTAATATCAAGATTTATGTTTTATGTGATCAGTACATGTTTTCGGTTAAAATAAGAGGAAGGCACATATAGAGCCTTCCTCTTATTTTTAATATCTTGTTGAAGGAATAGATTACGGTATCTGTTTTATCATCCACATACTGTTCGAATTCGGACAAGCCCAGAAGATCAGATTTGAGGTTCATGGTTATTCCTCTGATATCCAAATCACTTTTATCATTATTCGTTCCATAGGAATAACTGCCGCCAAGTCCAAGTAAAATAATATTTCGTCCCAGACGGGGATTTGAATGTATGAAGTTGTATTCTGCTTTGTTTAATATTTCCTTATAATCCATCTGTTTTATCCCTCCCTGTATCAAGTGCGTTTTTCATTCTTCCCCGGCCTTAAAATTATAGATCGGTTTGATGATATGAACGATTTCTGCCGTATCTCCGATATTATTCACAATATCTTCCATATCCTTGTATGCCATTGGGCATTCATCCAAAGTATCAGTATTTACTGAAGTGGTATAAATCCCTTTCATCTGTTTCTTAAATTCGGAGACTGTAAAGGTGTTTTTAGCTTTTGAACGGGACATAAGCCTTCCCGCCCCGTGGGGTGCCGAATAGTTCCAGTCCTCATTCCCCTTGCCCGTACAAATTAAGGAACCATCTCTCATATTGATAGGAATCAGCAGCTTTTCTCCTTTCTTGGCAGAAACCGCGCCCTTCCTCAGTATCATCCGGTCCGTATCAATATAGTTATGTATGGTGGTAAATTCCTCCACCGGCTTAAGCTTCAGCCCTCTGATTAACTCATCCATCATTGCCTTTCTGTTCAACATGGCAAATCTCTGGATAAGCTTCATATCGTGAAGGTAGTCTTCCATCATTTGCCCGGATACATAAGCCAATGGTTTCGGAATCTCCGTATGTACCTGGGCTTTCAGGGCTTCAATTGCTGTCTGTATCTCCTTTTCTCTTCCTGCTGCCCTATAATCTGTAATCAGCCGGCTAATATCCGCCGCCGTATTTCCATTGAGTGCCTTATAAGCCTGCTCCTGGTAAAAGTTTGCAACTTCCAGCCCAAGATGCCTGGAACCGGAATGTATTACAAGATAGATATTCCCCTCTTCATCCTTATTTGCTTCAATAAAATGATTTCCTCCACCAAGGGTACCCAGTGACCGGACTGCCCTGTCAAGGTTAATCTTGCCTTCTGTTTTACACCTGAGTTCCGTCAGATCAATTTCATCGTTATACCGGTGTGCCGACTCCCTGATGTTATAGCTGGATGGAATCTTGTCATAGATAAGTTTATCCAGCTTCTGCAATTCGATATGTGAATTCCGGACCAGGATGGTTTCCATACCGCAGCCGATGTCAACACCTACCAGGTTAGGGACAATACAATCCTGTATCGTCATGGTTGTTCCGATGGTGCAGCCCGCCCCGGCATGGACATCCGGCATAATCCTGATTTTTGATTCCTTTACATATTCCTGATCGCACAAGGTCTTAATCTGCTTATATGCGGTTTCCTCCACTGCTTCCGTATAGACCTTGGCGCTATTATATTTTCCTGTTATAATCTGCATTATTTCCTCCGTTAATCATCAGCGTGCTTCTTAAATTCTCTTAAATCCGCTAATTTATAATTCTTTTTATTTTCCTGTTTTTTTCGGTTGGTTTGTTTTACTTTTGCTCTTGGGTAATATTTGTCGCATTTCTGGCAATAATGTTCGTGGCAGGCTTCTCTGCCCTTTTTACATTCACCTAAGGAGACATAATGTATACAAACCGCTTCTCTGTATTTAGCCATACTATTTTCCTTTCTACTGTCTTAATACCTGGGTAAATATACATACGAACGCGGCCGGTAATGCCGCTATAATTTTTATGCATAAATACGTTTCGCGTTACGTACACCTTCTGCCCGAAGGGCTTTATTGAAAATTCATGCAATTTCGTATGAAAAAAGGAGCCTATTATGATGTGGCAATCGTAATACCACAAATAATCGGCTCCAAGAATCTTTTCCCTTTGTAATGGCTGCCGATAGCATTGAAAACATGCTACCGTTAATTAATCTATACTTTATGTCAGAATCCATTGCATGAAATCCGGGTATGATTGTAACCATAGCATATTTTATTATTCTGTTCATTTTGATTATGTTGTAGCCTGATATTTATAAGTTTTATAGCTGTTATTATAGTGTATGATTTCATGGCAATGTCTCCTTTCTTTATTATTTACTAGTAAATATTTCTTGCTTATTGACTATAACACATAAGTCTTTAGCTGTAAAGATAAACCTTTTCTTAATCTAAACCTTTTAGAAATATGCGATAATCTCGCTAATCTTAATATTAAGTCATACTTCTTCTCTTTCTTTTATAATTGGCTCTGTTGTTGTTACAATATCAATGATATGATTAAGACAAGCAATCTCATAATGTATATACGGACCAGGAAAATCTTCCGTTGCAAAAGTCCCAACATTAATATAATCTAAATATCTTGACTTCTTATAAATCCTAAATGCTTTACCAGTAAAATCTTCATAATCATCTAAGGTTGTAAAACTTTCATTTCTAATAGAATATCCAATATATGTTTCAAAATCTATTTGTATTAGTGGTACTGAATAATCATAGTTAATAGAATAAATATCTTCAATAACTTTATCATTAATATTTAACTCTCCAGGTATATGATTGGGTTTACTCCTTATAAAAGTGAGCCTGAGATAATTCTCTTCGGGTTCTTCTATTTTCTTTAAAAATATTTTTTCTAAATTCATCAAATCTACAAATTTCAAATTATCCCCTCCATATTAGTATTTATAACCGCCTGTTATGAAATATTTGACATTCTCAGCTTTCATAATAATAGGAAATCTTACACTATTATATTTTCCTATTTAGTATCCACCTTAAGCCCTTTGCAATACGTTCGCTCACATCTGCAAAATGATTTCCTTCGTTTATCTCGAATACCGCCTTTACTCCCAGGTCCCTCATCCGTTTCTCGGCAGCCGCGGTACAATTTTGCACAGTGGCCAGCCGGCGGTTTTTTGTTACTTCCTCACGGTCACCCAATGAAAAATACACAGTCTCCGGCAGCCTCACCGGACGGTTTTCATTCATGAAATCCAGAAATCCGTCATACCACAAGGAACCGGATACGGAAGCCGCGCGGCTAAAAATATCCGTGCGATACAGGGCATACACTGCAAATAATCCCGCCATGGAATATCCTGCTATGCCACGGCAGCACGGAGTAAATCCAATTGTCCCTTCCACCGCCGGCACTATCTGTTCTGTGAGTTCTGCCAAATAGGCGTCCGCTCCTCCCATAAAATCCGTTCCTCCGCGGAAGGCCCTTGTTGCAGGCCATGGTGACAGGTCACACTCCCAGTCTACATCGTCCACGGCAGCAAGTATTACTTTTATATCACTTAGCAGAGAAGCCACGCCTTCTACTGCTTCAGCGGATGCATGAAGATAAACAACGGGATAACCCGTACAGTCATCCTGGGTATAGATTAAAACTTTGCGTTTACCTGCTTTTCGTATTATTTTATCCATTTTTACTCCCTGACATATTTCATGATATCCTCTAATATGGCATGATATCCGTTTGGATACATGTGCATTCCTTCAATGGAGTATTCCTGCCTTAAGTTTCCATTTCCATCATAAAGATTTCCATTTATATTGATGAACTTAATATTGTTTTTTACTGCCATCTGCTCCAGAGCATAATTTGCTTCATTGATTCTGCTGTTTGTCCTGATTTTGAGCACCTGCTTCATATTTTCATCTCCAAAATCATCATCACCGTTAACCGGGTAATAGGCCATATAATAAATCTTACATTCCGGTAAATGCTCTTTTATCTCCTTCACAATCGTTTCACACCGCCCCATGAAAGCTTCCGGTGAATAATCCGGTACATTCAGATCATTCGTTCCTATGTTAAGAAATACTTTGGACGGCTTTAAATCAAAGATCATTGTATCCATGTATTGCAGCATTTGTGCCGTCGTGAACCCTCCCACGCCACGGTTGTATATGGTTTCTCCGATATCATAATCCTGAATGAATTCATAAATCGGGAATTGTTCCATCAGGGAAGACCCTGTAAACAGGATTTGACCAGTCTTTATATATTGGTTTAATATTTTATATTGCTTTATTTTCTCCAGTTTTTCTTTATCAATGGCTTCACTATTCTCACACATAATAAATTTATCCTCTCCTTATACTTTTTTATTCCTGCAGCGGAATATCCGCTTCGGTCATTCATTTGTAAAAATAAAACTAAGATTACCTCCATAATACGTAATCAGTTTATTTAAAAGGAAATACTTCCCCAGAGGATATTGAATCCCCCCAAGGTAACGGATAACAATAGCAGTCCCGATATAAAACCCAAAAGCCACGGTTTGTAAATATGAAGGAGCATAATAAGCATACTTGCTAAAACCATGGATACCCATATAATCTTTTTTACCTTCAATTCCGAACTGTAATCCAAACAATGCTCCTTTCAGGATATTACCAATTCTTTATAATTTAATAAAATTATAACACCTGTCAGAAATATTTTCCAGCCATCATTAAATATTCCATTCTCTGATCCAAGATTCAACATTTGCTTATCTCCAAGTAAAAAAATCCCTGTAATCATATTGATTACAGGGACTTGCTAACTGGGCTACAAGGATTCGAACCTTGAGATGCTGGAGTCAGAGTCCAGTGCCTTACCGTTTGGCGATAGCCCATTATATTATATATTGTGGTTTTCTGGACTTGTAGTTCGTCAGCCACGAATGATATTATAACTCATGGATAAACATTTTTCAAGTAAAACTTTTTAAATTATAAAATTTTTTTGTAATATCAAGTCCCTTCCGGGATGGGTGTCTTATCTTAACCGTATTTTTTAACTCTAAATCATTTTTTATATCAACATAGAAACTAATTTTTAACGCCAATACGTACAAATACTTTAAAATTACTTAGTACATAAGCCATAACCAATTTTAACACCGGCCGGCTTATATACTAAGTAACCTGCAGCACTGCATGATTGCATTTCCTGTTACCTTGCTCTTTAACTTATCCCTAATATAACCTATGCCTTTTCCATCTATCCCTATTTCAGCCGGTAGCTCACAAATGCCAGCTTCTTACTGTCCGGTGACCAGGAATTTACATTCAGCGTCCCCTGCCCGCCGAATAATTTGACCAATGTCCTAAATGCCCCGCCTTCAACAGATATAAGACGAATCTCTACGTTCTTGTTGGCCGGGTGGGCTCCGGGCTCCACATCGCCTTTTTTATAGGTTATATAAGCAACCTTCTTACCGTCCGGTGATACATGGGGGAACCAGCTGTTATTTTCATCGAAAGTGATCTGGGTCTGTTCGCTGCCGTCGGCTTTCATGCGCCATACCTGCATCAGTCCGCTTCTTACGGAGTTAAACCAGATGTAGCTGCCGCAGGGGGAATATTCCGGGCCGTCATTTAACCCGTGGGAATCCGTTAGTCTGGTTTCAATGCCGCCCTCCGCCGGAATGGTATAGATATCATATTCCCCATTACGCTCAGCACAGTAAGCCAGGGTTTTGCCGTCCGGTGACCAACCGTGGAGATAACTTGGTGCGATTGGCGTAATTAAAACCGGAGTACCGCCATCAGCCGGAAATATGTATACCCGTGACATGCCATCCTCATAGGTATGGTGGCTTACGGCTAATTTGGAATTATCCGATGACAGGACATGATCATTATTGCAATGGTTACACAGGCCGGACTCAATCAGTGTACTGATACCGGAAGCTATTTCATAGGTAAAAATCCTTCCTTCCGAATTATAGATTAATTCTTTCCCGTTACTTTTCCAGTTGGGAGCCTCAATCAGAGTATCAAACTCATGGAGAACTGTTCTTTCTCCGGTCTTGGCATCTACGGTTTCTAAAATACTGATTACACTTCTCCTGCCAATTTCCCGATATCCCGCTGTCAATACATTCATAGCTACCTCTCCTATTCTATACGTATTACGGAGCTGGTTCCGAATAACCTGACACCCAATCCATTTCAGCCGGAGGTAGTGCTTAGGCAGAGTTCCGGCTGAAATGTCTGTGCAGCAGGTATAAGGTCAGGCCCGCAGTGTAGCAGGTTTGCAAATATCCGCTTTGCCTGCCCGCTTAACCTTTTTGTACATAATTTTATATTAGCATATGTAATAAGCCGTTTCAATTGGTTCGGCCGTTTGTCGTGCCGTTTATAAGATAATCCATTCAATTATAAGATACTCTAATCGAAATTTAAGTTGAATTCAGAAAAGGTAAATGCTACTATATTCCTTAGAAAATATCAGCTATAAAGGGATATAAGTTGAAAAAAATAAAGACAGGTTTTTCAACATCCTGATTTGTACGTACGCCAAGACGCACAGATGGGAGTTAAGTTGAAAAAACAAAAGCTGGTTTTTCAACATCCCGATTTGTACGTGCGCCAAGACGCATGGATAGGAGTTAAGTTGAAAAAACAAAAACCGGTTTTTCAACATCCTGATTTGTACGTGCGCCAGAGCGCACAGATGGGAGTTAATATGAATCATAAAACAGATAACGCGGATAGTATTAATAATAATGCAACAGCAGGCAGCTATACAGCATTCAATCATACTGCAATAAATAGTCCCACATTACCGGTAAACGGTCCCGCAACCAATGACAGTCCTGCTGCCAATGACAATTCCTCTGTCTCAGTTAATCCGCCATCCCAAAATCATACCCTCAACGAAGCCCTGGCACACAATATTTTAACCGGTGAAACCATTACCCCTTATCTCAGACAGGCCATGTACTATGAGACCGACCAGATGGCTATTATCCATCACTCCAACTATATCCGGTGGTTTGAGGAATCCAGGTTATATTATCTGGAACAGATCGGACTGGGTTATGATAAACTGGAGGCAGGCGGCATGCTAATCCCAGTGCTTGGAGTTTCCTGTGAATACCGGTCTTCTGTAAGATTTAACGATAGAGTCCTGATTCTGCCTAAAATCAAATTATTTAACGGGATCAAAATGACACTCGAATATCAGGTCCTGGATGCCGAAACCTTTGCCGTAAGGGCAACGGGAGAATCCAGACACTGCTTTGTAAATAAGGATTTTAAACCGATTAATATGAAAAAGAATTTTAAGGACATGTATGATGTATTTCTCTCCTGGCTGAATTAACTCCGGTATTTATGGTGGAAACTTTACCTTATGACATGTCCCGCATCCGGATTATCCTGCCTCTGTTAACGGAGGCAGGATAATCCGGACAAAATGATATTCTGTTTGTCCGCATTTCATCCTGCCCAAAATAAAACCTCACTGATCCCCTCTTAAACTGTTAAAAGTATTATACACATCCAATATCCCGTATCCCCATTCCTTGTTGGGGTAGGTATTATTTGGATCTCTTCTGGCACCCCGGATTAATAAGTTTTTTATTTCAACACTGTCTAACATGGAATAATAACCCGTGGATATTCCCCATTGGAGGATCATTGCTGCCACTCCCGCCGTATGTGCGGCTGCGAGACTGGTGCCGGAAGCGGTAGTATAGGTGCCGTTAGGCCCCGGTACAACTAAATTGACACCGGGGGCGGCCAGGTTGGGATTGATGGTATCAATCCTGGTATATCCCCTGCTTGCACTTAAATACAGGCTGTTATTAGTATGATCATAGGCTGTCACGATTATGGGGACAACCGCATTGCCGGGAGAAGTCAGGGTGTAATCCGGATCCGGCTCCGTAAAATATACTTCGCTGCTTAAAAAGCTGGTAATTGGCAGCCACACGTTATAGTTGGCTGTCAGGTCACCGGTAGCATAAACCCGGAACCGCCAGATTCCCTCCGTCGGGTTCACAAATCGCATCAGAATCAGTTCGTCTCCGGTTTGTTGTTCCAGCAAAACATAATCAATATTAATAACCGTTTCTTCAAATATAAACCGGATTACCCTGGTTTCGCCTATCCTTGCAGGTATCCTTGGGATATATTCCCCTGTAGGCGACAGAATATCTACGGAAAAAGTACCCGGTGAATCCCCCCATAATTCCATGCTAAACCCGGGATTATCCGGACCAACCCGTACTTCGATCGTCTGGGACTGCTGCCCGCCGCCTTGTATGATACCGCGGAAATGATGCCCCGCATTCCCTTCGTTACCTGCTGCTATCACAACTGCATTGCCTGCCTGGTCTCCTATCAGGGAAAGATAACTGCTTAATGCCCCGCGGCCGTCATGGGAACCCTGTGAAGTCTCAAGCCCTATACAGATGGCTATGGGTCTGCCTAATTGCCTTGCTGCTTCTATTAAATAACGGACACCGAACATAATATCATTTTCCTGAAAGGCCACCGCATCTTCCGGAACCAGAAAAAAATCCCTGATAAAACGCTTTGCCTGCTTAAGCTTTACTACGACAAGCTCAGCTAAGGGAACTACTCCGGAAAAATTATTTTCAATACTTGGATTGCCTGCTGCAATACCTGCCAGGTATGTTCCATGCCCAATATCGTCAACACTCGGTACAATCGATCGTGGATCTTCGCTTGCCAATGCTGCATTAATATCTTCCCTGGTATATTCTGTACCATAATAATAAGATGGCGGAGCCGGTCCTGTTTGTATTGTCTGATCCCAAATTGATATAATTTTCGTCGTTCCGTCTGCGTTAACAAATGCAGGATGTGTATAATCAATACCTGTGTCAACAAGTCCAATTAAGATTCCCTGCCCTCTCATGTCAAAACTCGGTATGTTAAGCAGTCTGGTTATTCCGGATGCTTCCAGGCTGCCGGTATCGGCTAATCCGAATAAAGTCGGGAAAACACTGTAGCCTAATGTCTGAACTACATTGGCAGGTAAACGATTAATCGGGACATATACCACGGCATGGGTATCATTAATTATATTGAAACAACTTTCAGGAATATCAGTCAGTTCCTGTGGAAATCTGCGATATTCAATCAGTAAGTCCACATAATCTTCACTATAAATCAATTCGCCACAATCCTGATCCAAGATCTTTCATCCTTTTCATTTAATTTATTTTATATATATGACGGGTAATAACTAATATTCTATATTCGGGCAGTTAATTTAAATAATATAATCTCTTCCGGAGCCTGATACGCAAATGACATCCTTTCTCATTACGGTCCTTACTCCGTATTTACCGGATGCCCTGTAACCGATTGGCACAAAGTTAATATATTTTACCGCTCAGCAACGGATACCATGAGGTGTTTTCTGTAACCCTCGCGCCGAAAACCAAAATTTAACATGTGCGAAATTATGCAAAATGCATAATATCTGTACATAATTTGTTACAATTTAGCCATAAGGCTGAACTGTAATAATATTTTGTAAATTATATCCTTCCTCGTTGTAACCTTATCTTTGACATGCTATAATATCTCTTACCGGACACTTTTCCCTTATTCTTTCACTTTTTCAATATTATCTTTCTGTACCATGCTTTGCGTGAGGCACGGGGATTCAAAACCGTTGAAAAAAGGAAGTACTTTAGAGCATTTTGACCTGGATGATTAAATGCTTACACTGGCTCGAAATCCTGGCAAATTTCTCAAGGCAGCTGAATAGTTACCTTAATTATACATAATGAATATACTGCCATATAACTGGATACTATTATGAACAGAAACGAATTGCTATGGCATTTTGTACTCCTTCTGTTACCCATAACGGCAGTGACCTGACTACTTGGAGGATACTATGTGGTTTTATATTATTTTAACAACTATTGTACTTATTTTAATTCTGTATTTGCTTGCTATTATGCCGAAATTAACTGGCCGGCATGATTTAACTCCCTGGCAGGGAAGGTATTATGCCCACAGGGGCCTTCATCAGAATCCAATGGAAACGCCGGAGAACTCCATGGCTGCCTTCCGCCTGGCCATCAGCCATAATTATGGTATCGAAATGGATGTACAGCTCTCAAAAGATAATGTTCCTGTCGTCTTTCATGATTTTAATTTGAAAAGGGTATGCGGGCTAAATAAAAAAGTCCGTGACCTTACCTTTGCCGAATTACAGGAACTTACCCTTTATCAGTCCAGGGAACGGATTCCGTCCTTTCAGTCCGTTCTGGATATGGTAGACGGCCAGGTACCCCTTATTGTGGAATTCAAGGTGGAACTTCATGATACCTCCGTCTGCCGCATTACGGCACCCATGCTGGAACAGTATAAAGGACTTTATTGCATTGAATCCTTTAATCCCCTGGTCTTATTGTGGTATAAGAATAACCGGCCTAAGATTATGAGAGGCCAGTTATCCAGCAATTTAATTAAAGATAAGGAAGTGGGCAGTGCCTCTGCCTACTTTATACTGCAAAACCTGCTTCTGAATTTTATCACCAAACCGGATTTCATCTCCTATAATTATATCCACCGCAAAATGTTATCTTTTATGTTATGCCGCCGTTTATACAGAATACCTGCCTTTGCCTGGACAATTAAGTCCCAGGAAAGTTTAAATGAAAGCCGGAACAGTTTTGATTTCTTTATTTTTGATCACTTCATTCCGCAGGAATAGGAGGACTTACATCATAAACTCAATTCTTTTAAAACCCAAAAAAAGAAGTAAATTAAGGATTTTCGCAGGAAGAAATTATTTTACCTTAAAAAGATATCTGTGGTGGTATCTTGGGAATACGAAATTTACAAAAACTAAGCAGGATACGGAATTTTCTTATACCTGCTTTTGTCATAAAAGCCTGCTTTTAAGGCAGCTGAAAGATGTAGATATGTACCTGCAGTACAACAAGATCAGAAACTTAAAAATTGCGGTAAATAAATTAAATCATATACTGATAAGGCCGGGAGAAACTTTTTCCTACTGGAAACTGATCGGAAAACCAACCGGAAAAAAGGGTTATACGGAAGGGATGATCTTGTTCTGCGGTTCCGTTAAGTCCGGTATCGGCGGCGGGTTATGCCAATTGTCAAACCTGATCTATTGGATGGCCGTCCATACACCCTTGACCATAGTGGAACGCTACCGGCACAGCTATGACGTATTTCCGGATTCGGACAGGACCCAGCCCTTCGGGAGCGGGGCAACCTGTGTATACAATTACCGGGACCTGATGATTAAAAATGAAACTGCCATGACTTTTCAATTATGCCTTACCATAACGGAAACCCATTTGACAGGATCCATAAAATCCTCTGTTTCCCCTTCCTATACATACGAGGTATATGAAAAGGAACACCGGATGGATTCGGAGTACTGGGGCGGCTTCAGCAGGCATAATATCCTTTACCGTAAAATATACGATATGGCAGGAAACTTAGCTGCGGATGAATACGTAACGGAGAATCATGCGCTTATGATGTACAATCCTTTTTTGGCAGAGAAAGATTCATTTACATAGCCTCATGGAATTTTCCAAGAAATGCCTTGGTCCTTTCGTTGTTTGAGTTAAATAATTCCGCCGGGGTGGTATCTTCCACTATTACTCCCTGGTCCATAAATATCATGCGGTTGGAAATATCCCTTGCAAAGTCCATTTCATGGGTCACGATAATCATGGTCATATTAAGGCTTGTGAGGGAACGGATCACCTTTAATACTTCTCCGGTAAGTTCCGGGTCCAGGGCGGATGTCGGTTCGTCAAAAAACAGTATTTTGGGCTTTAGCGCAAGAGCACGGGCTATGGATACACGCTGGGACTGGCCGCCGGATAACTGGTAAGGGTAAGCCTCCGCTTTTTCCTTAAGCCCTAGTTTATCTAACAGTTCGTAAGCAGTTTTTTCCGCCTCTTCTTTGGGTATCCCGGCAACATAGATTGGGGCTTCCGTTATATTCCTTAATACATTGTAATGGGGAAAAAGGTTAAAGCTTTGAAATACCAGGCCCGTTTTCATACGTATTTTCTTTAGGGCAGCCTCATTGGCATAAACACTTTTTCCGTTTACGGTCGATACCATAGTATCGCCGTCTACGATGATTTCACCGGAGTCCACGGTCTCCAGACGGTTTAAGCAACGTAAAAGTGTGGATTTGCCCGAACCGGAGGAACCAATTATGGATATGATTTCACCATTCTCAACACTTAAGGATATATCTTTTAAAACCTGGAGGCTGTCAAAACTCTTTTCCAAATTTTTTACTTCCAATATACTCATCTGTTTCCTCCATTATCGATAGTAACTCATCTTGTTTTCCGCTATGGAACAGCCTTTGGATACAACACTGTTCATAATCAGATAAAATACTCCCGCCATGATTAAAGGCATCAGGGAACCGGCTCTTGACATGGTATCGGTTGCAAGTTCATATATTTCACTGACCCCGATTACACTGACCAGTGCCGTATCCTTTATCAAAGTCATAAATTCATTTCCCATGGGGGGAAGTATTCTTTTTATGACCTGGGGTAATATGATCTTAAAAAAGGTCTGGTTTTTACTGAACCCCAATACGGTAGCCGCTTCATACTGGCCCTTTGGCATGGATTCAATACCGGAGCGGTATATTTCCGCAAAATAGGCAGCGTAGTTGATTGACATAGCCAGAATTGCCGCCCAGAATCTCGGCAGGGTATCCCCGAATACATAATGGGGAAAATAAAAAAAGAAAAACAGCTGCAATATCAGCGGTGTTCCTCTCATGATCAGCAGATAAAAACGTACCGGTGCCTGAATTATGATAAGCCTGGACATTCTTCCGAAAGATACGATAAGCCCTAACGGCAGTCCAAACAGCAATGTTAAGAAAAATATCTTAATTGTGACCAGTGAAGCTTCACACATTATTTTTAAAAGATTTAAAAGTGTTTCCTGGGTCATGATTTCCTCCTCCGATAATTACAAATACTTATGTATTATATCACACTTTACCGCATTAGAGAAGTAATTTATTAAAATAATAAATACTCTATATGAATTTTAGTATCCCGCTTGCGGGACTCCCTTCGTCGGGTTACGTCAGCAACATAATCCAATCCGCCGCAGTACGATCTAAAGCGGAGCGTTTTTATCTCATAGGACGAGCTTCCCCAAAAATAAAAATAGAGTGCCGGCCATAGCCGACACCCACAAATTTATCTATTATTTTACGGTAGTTAAGTCTTTGCCGAACCAGGTTTCACTGATTTTAGCCAAAGTACCGTCACCGGCCATTTCTTTCAAGTGCTTTTCAACTTCCCCGCACAAGCTTTCATCACCTTTTCTAAAACCTACCACATAGTCTTCATCGGCTAAGGTTTCATCCAGGATTTTATAAGTTCCGGGTTCTTTTTCCGTATAATAACGGGCAACTACCTCATCCATAACAACTGCGTCGGATCCGGATACTTTAAGGTCTAAGAGGGCCTGCACATTGTCTTCTACTTTCACTAAATCTTTTAAGGAATTCTTAAAAGCTTCATTGGCATCGATTGCATCGGAAGCCGTAGAACCGTTTTGGATGGCAACTGTCATACCGGCCAGGTCAGCTAACGTGTTAACACTGCTGGAAGCCAACACAACCGCAACCTGCGTGTTTTTCATATAGGGGATGCTCAAGGTCATGGATTCGGCCCGTTCTTTGTTGTAAGTCATCCCGTTCCAGATACAGTCAATATTTTTGGTGGACAGTTCCAGTTCTTTGGCATCCCAGCTGATTGGCTGGATTACAAGCTTAACGCCCATACGCTCGCAGACTTCTCTGGCCACATCAATATCAAAACCTACGGTTTCCTGGCTTTCGTCTTTAAAGCCCATTGGAGGGAATGCATCGTCCAACCCTAGAATCAGTTCACCCTTTTCTTTGATATCCTCCAATGAGGTATCTGCCCCGGCAGCCGCTCCTGTTCCTTCATTCTTTTTAGAACAGCCGGCAGCAAGTACTGCAATTAACATAGTTATGACCAGCAGTTTAATCATTTTCTTCATTTCATTAACCCTCCGTAATCCTGCATATTTTATTGTATAATTATACTTTTTTTATAATAAGCATACATATAGTAGCATACACTTAAGGTTCTGTCAATAACAGGGGGCTTGAAAGAATATTTATGTCTGCGGGCTGAATTTACTTCTCACAGAAGTTTATTCAGAGTTCGCGGCAGCGGCTTCCATCAGAAGATAAAATGCCTGCCCTTCCGGTGCCACACCGGGTTTATCAAAATCAGGTGCTCCACATACGCCACGAACAAGTCCATATTCATCTACCTTTTTATTTGCTGCTTTGCGCAGTTTTTCTGCTGTTGGTTCATATTCTTTCGGCAGCCACCCGCTTTTCATACCACGGTATATTGTAAAAGCAAGCATTTGGGAGAGGTTTGTTTCAACAAAGGTCTTATCGTCATCAATCACATCATGGAACAGGCCGTCCTGCCGCATATATTTTAATATGGAACGGGTCAGGCGGTGTGCTTTGGCTATGAGTTCCTCTTTTTCGGAATTCCAATTTACCGGCAAATGGTCGATTACTCTGGCAAGGCCTGCCAGGGCCCATCCGTTTCCGACTCCCCAGAAAGCTTTTCTTGCAAAGACTTTCTTCCTGTCATCCCACATATGGCTCATTAAAGATTCCTGGGCATCAAACAGCGCATCCCAATAGCCGTTAATCTGCTTAAGGGCTTCTTCGTAATAACCGGCTGCTGCAAGATAAGGCGGCAGCATGTACATGGAATCTACCCAGAACTGGTTTTTATTCTCTAAATGATATACGATGCCTTTTTCATTTCTTGGTGCCCCGTATAACGCCCAGTTCAGTAATTTTTTATGTGCCTCTATAAGGTCTTCACTCTGTGTATACTTATAAGCTGCAAGAAGGGCTTCCCCTACGGAACAGGGATCTGTTACGGCATCCCCATTACCGATTACCGCTGCCCTTCCGTCAAATACCTGGCGGTAAGCCGCCTCTTTCGCCATAGCGGTTACCACATCCATATCTCCCTGTTCCAGGAAAGCCTGCATAGCAACTCCCTGTTCCCAGGAATATCTCTGCATGGCAAGCAATGCTAATTTTACTTTTTTAATATTGTCCGCTTTCTCCATATGTAATCCCCTTTTTGTTTGGCTTTTTTATATCCGTTTTTTTGCCGTTAATTCTAAAGAACCGGTGCCTAAACCAAGTATCATATTATTTTCAATATATTCGGCTGCCTTTATCCCTGCCATTTTCTTTTCTTCCATATAAAATTCTCCTTAACCTTCTTATCACAATAAGGGAGGAAGGAATTCAAAAGGAAACTATTACGGTTTCCTTTTAGAATTCTTCAAAGTCTTTAACACATGTTAACATTTTTTACCATATAAATCAAGGATATAAACCGGTAAAACCGATCCATATCCTTTCCAAAATAGCAGGTTCTGTCACAGGACGAATACAATAAAAGGCCCTGACGTGAAACCATAAACTGATTTAATTTTTTAATAACTTTTTGCTGATAATAGGCGGTGTTCTTTACCGCTGTCCATCCGAAATGTTTACCTGTGGCATCTTCGGCACAGGATATTTGATAAGTTCTGTAAGTAATTCATCCATGTTAATTTGGGCTCCGGCTATATATTTATCCGCAGCACCGTAATACACATTTAACCGGCCGTTATAAATAAAAGCACCCTCCGGAAATACAACATTATTTACATCACCAAATAATTCATATTCTTCCGCAGGTTCAAGAATCGGGTAAGGTAACCGTGCGGTAACAATCGACGGATTCGTCAAATCAAGGAGAGCCGCGCCACACCGGTATACACTCTTGTCATCTACCCCATGATATAACAGCAGCCATCCCTTATCTGTTTTTAGGGGAGGTGCGCTTCCGCCAATCTTATTCTTTTCCCAAATATAATCACTTCTCATAATAATCGATTTATTTATTTTATCTTCATAACCGGTCCATGCGGCTTTTGATAACAGTTCGTCGAAGCTGTCAAAATAATCCAATTGAATATTTGGTGAAATTCTGTGAATATAAGCAATTTTTCCGTTTATTCTTTCAGGAAAAATAAAAGCATCTTTGTCATAGCCGAAATGATTTATAACACCAAGTTTACTATACTGATTAAAATCTTTCGTTTTTGCTACGGCAACTCTTGCCTTAGCTCCATCATAGGCGGTATAAAAAATATAAAAATCACCTTCAAATTCAATTATTCTTGGATCTTCACAGCCTTTTACCTCTTCCGGCAGTGTAGGAAAAATTACTTTTTGGTTTGAATCAAATAAAATTTTATTATCCGGATCCAGCATTGCATAGCCAATAGAAGATATATAGTTTTCACCGTCTTTTATGTCACTGTTGGTTGCCCGGTATAACATATGTATTATCCCGTCCTTAAAACAAACACCAGGATTAAACCGGGCAAAACACCCTAACTGATCTTTAAGAGGCCTCATTATAATTCCTGTTTTCATTAGTTTTACCATGTTCGTATCAATTGCACATCACCAACCTTCTTGTCACGATGCCGCTTCTGCGGTATCACAAATAATTAGTGTGAAATTGCCTTTTATCTCACACTTCTCTCATCCTAAAACTTTATAAAGTTAAATAACAATCAGAAACTTTTTAAATAAAATACGGTGCTTTTATCCTTATTTCTTTTTATAAAAGCACCTGTGAACAGTAAAAGAGAGGTAAACATAGCATATTATTGCTGCATCATTTAATTAGCCGTATCGTAATCTTCCATCCACTGAGCATATTCTGCATTCATTGCTTCCGCTGCCGGAAAATAGGTATTGTTTAAAAATTCTTCTAAAGTTGCAAGATCCGTTTCACCGACAATATATTGAACTTCGAGTTCCGATAGTTTTGTTATCAAATCCGGATTATCAGCCGAAAAGGTTGTATATAAAGGAGCTTTAACAGATGGAACCCTGATTTCCGTTATAACAGATTTCATGGCATTATAATCATTATAATATTTATCCAGACGTTCTTTCGTAGTCGCATTTTCAACAACAGCCGCTGCGCCTTCTTTTGCATAACTAAAAGTAAAATAGGAGCTTGCTATTCCTTTTAAGGCAGTTTCCTGTTCCGCTGTCCTGTCCACGGATCTGGTGTTATAGTCATAGGAATTATAGTTTTCACCTTCTATTCCTAAAGACATAAGTATAAATCCTTCTTCTGACATACCGTAATCAATTAATTCCAGACACTTATCCACATCTGCATCCGCTGATATCATCCATGCACCCCACATGGATGGAGTTATGTAACAATTTCTTTCACTATTATCATTTGCCGGAGCCCCTATATAGGTAAACTTTTCTATTGCATCCGGTGTATTACCCAGCAGGCCTAAAACATCAACCTGATGTCCGACTTTGATGCCGGCTGTACCTGCAACCAATTTTTCTTCATCCACAGCATATGCATTGGTGAAAAATTCAGGATCCATGGCTCCATCTGCATAAAGTTCCCGCAAATAGGTCAAATAAGGGATATATCCGCTCTTCTTCTGCTGGATTTTATACTTTCCGTCAGTATCTTTTACAGCGTCAACCACTCCAAAAGCTGCCTTAATCGGAATCATATCAACAAATGTACCCATAGCATAAGTTAATCCGTAGGTATCATCTTTCCCATTTTTATCAGGATCATTATAAGTAAATTGATGTGCGACCTCTTTTAATTCCTGTAAGTTAGCCGGAGCTTTCAAGCCTAAATTATCAAGCCATTGCTGATTTATAATCAACCCCCAGTAATTGTCAACATTACATTTGGGGATCGCATTGAGTTTACCTGTTTTCGTAGAACGTATAGCCGGCCAGTAATCTTCCGGTACAGTAGCCATAATATTAGGATAATTTTGGATTTTATCATCCAGATCAGCTAACAACCCGTCTCCTGCCCACTGTTCATAATTCGTATCCGCACCGCCCCAGTTATATATGATATCCGGAATATTACCGGCTGCCATTGAAATCTGGAGTTTTTCATTATAATTATTGATGGGAGGCGCCTCATATTCAATTTCTGCATTCAGTTTATCTTCCAATTCTTTTATAATTGGATTGTCTTCCACGATTACCTCTGCATTTACCCTGTTGAGGATATGAATCTTTACACGTTCGCCTTCCTTCTGTTCGCCGTTACTTTCATTTCCCTTATTTCCCTCCCCTGATACTACATCCGTTTCTTTCGCAGTATCCGATTTCTGGCAAGCTGTAATCATTCCTAATGCCATCGCCATAATACAAGCTGCTGTCAGTTTTTTAAACATAACTTTTTTCACAGTTAATACCTCCATTTCGTTTTGTTACAGCGTAGTTAAAATACACCCGCCTTATTTTAACGTTTACCCCGTTTTCTTTCACAGCCCAAATTATATTTTCCCCGGTACTTAAAGTAAATGACAAAGATGATTCAGCATAACAATACGATCAGCATACCGTTTTTTATGCATTATTGTTATTTATATGCATTTCTCTAAATTGACCGGGTGTGATACCTTCCAAGTTCTTAAATACCTTAATAAAATAGTGGGCATAAGTGAATCCGGTGCGGTGTGCAATTTCTTCCACGGTTAACATGGTGGTAGATAATAAATCTTTGGCCTGGGAAATCTTCTTCATATTTACATAGTCATTAAAACTATAAGAGGTTTCTTCTTTAATCAATTTTGCAAGGTAGTTTCGGTTCAGATTAAACTGATAGGATATGGAATTCAGATTAAAATCATTTTCGGTTAAGTTAGCATCGATATATTCAATTATGGCTTCATTTATAATACTTTCATTATTTGGATTTTTCTTCGCGATCTCAGAACATATGGATTGTATAAAATTCAGCAATACATCATGTATCTGGCTCCTGTTATGAATATTTTTCATATCGGAAGAACCGGAAGTTTTAATGGAGATCGGAAGGGAGGAAATACGGGTCAGTATTTCATTCTGCAATTGGTAGATATAGTTTTTTATCTGGATATCCGTCAGTAAACCGTCATCCTCCAAGATATGTTTTAAAAACTTCCTGGTATAGAAGATACACCCTTCCGTATTCTTCACCAGAAGATTATTAATTAACTGTTTCTCTAATTCACCAGGGTAAATGATCGGATTTTTCTTTCCCTGAAGCTCCTGGTAATTAATAATATGATCTGTCATGGACAGCTTGTACTGCTGTATTTCATCACACTCCATATAGGCAATGGATAGAAGCGCAGGATCTGTTTTCCGGGAACTGACCGCTATGTATACCTGCTGATAATATTTTTCATTCAGTTTTTGGTAAAGCTGACGCAGATAGGTATTCGTAAGCTGTTCCATTGCGGAAATATTATTATAATTAACAATAACTGCAGCCCGGCTGCTAAAAATGGAAATGGGTTTTAACACCAAATTTCCTGCCGGTATCGGTAATTCTTCCATAATTACGGATACCGTTTTATATATCTCCAGCTGATTCTCATTGACATCAATTAATAAAAGGCTGTAATCATTGTATTTAAAGTATTTATCCATAATCGATACGATTTGAAGCGACTTATCCTTTCCATGACAGGAACCGGTTAACATATCCCTCAACAGTTTATCGTTATAATCGCTCAGGACTTCTTTAATCGGTTTTGTTGTATAACACAGTATAATATATGCGATAATTATTGCGGCAGCAAATAACAGGAGTATTATGACCAATAAAAAGTAGTTATTAAACATTTTGTTAAAATTAAAGGAAAAGGGCACCTGCACATAGAAATAACTTTTTAGTGACGGGGAATAAGTAACCGCATCCATAGTCCCAACTTTTTTGTTCAAAACAGACCAGAAATTCCTATTTGGAAATGCTTTACTGATCTCTTTTTGCTTTTCCGATATATTCGTGTTTAGCTCCTGAAAGTTTTTGGCAATTAATATGGCATTATTCTCATCATATACGTAAAGCTCTACCTCCTTATCCCCGGTATTCCATCTCATGACATCTTTATATAACATACCCACGTCAATATTGACACTTAATACATATCTGGAATTCCCATGATTGGATTTTAACGGTACGATCAGGGAGTAAATTAATACATCATCATTAATTATATGGGGCGGAACCGAAGTCAGATATTTGGACGCAACCGCATCTAAAACCTCCCGGTCAAAGAATCTTTCTTTCCTGAAACAATTTCCCCGCTTTGAATCAAAAAATATCCCCTCCTCTTCCGAATATAAATAAACGGAGTGTATGTATTGATTTCCCATTACGATTTGATTTAATTCTCCGTATAAATTAATATAATTAGCGATTTTCAGTTTTCGTTCCCTGACCAACTCCTCAAAATCACTTTCATAAATCGCAAGCTTATTCACCTGTTCCGAAATCTGCTGTATTACCAGTTCAAAAGAGGAACTGATCTGCCCGGCCAGATTTTTATTGGTCTGTTCCATCTGCTTTATATAAACTTTTTGCATCGTACTGTTAAACAGGAGAATTCCTGATATCAATATGATCAGTAATATACCCGTAATTAAAATAATAAAATACTTCCGTATTCTTTTTTCCATAAACATCTCCTCCAAATATACGAAATAAAAAATACCGGACTCTTCCGGTAAATGATATTACAGGAACAAAACCGTGTTCCTATCGTCAGATGCACGGCGCAAAAGCAGCGCCTTTTATGGGAAGTTTGAAAAGCAACTTCCCATAAGTTAGATTACAATCAGTATAAAAGGGGACAAATTATAATTCAATAACATTAATAAAATCCATAACACTTTTGCATAACCGTTAAATATCAAGTAACACGGTTTTTATTTTTATAACACTGCTTTTTGTGCCATATGATTATGTTATATGCAGGCATTATTTCTATTTACCCAGCTTTTTTACTCACCTATAATGATGACAAAATTGTAATTCAGAAAGGATGACGAAATGAGTATGTTAAATAAAACAGCAAGCTCGTTTGATGTAAGGAAGCAAAACTTCAAAACCCCCCAAAAAACGAATTTATGGAGTTATGTTAAGAGAAAGCGATATTTGTATCTTATGTTAATACCGGCAATACTTTATTTCATAATATTTAATTATGCACCAATGTACGGAATCCTGATTGCCTTTAAGGATTTCAGTTTCAAAAAGGGTATTTGGGGCAGTGATTGGATCGGATTGGAAAATTTCAGATATATGTTTCAATTGGATAATTTCTATACGGTATTTAAGAATTCCATTCTATTAAGTTTTTTAAGAATTCTGTTTACCTTTCCCATACCGATCATTTTAGCACTATTACTTAACGACATAAAGAATTCAAAGTACCAGAAAGTAATTCAGACTCTGTTCTACCTCCCTCATTTTGTTTCCTGGGTGGTTATCGGCGGTATTCTGATCAATTTTTTGTCACCGGTGAACGGAGTAATCAATGTTTTAATAGAATCTTTAGGCGGAAAACCGATTTTCTTCCTGGCAGAAGATAAATATTTTAAACCGATTGTTATTTTAACGAGCATATGGAAAGATTCCGGATGGGGCACTATTATTTATCTTGCGGCTATTACGGGAATTTCCAATGATTTATATGAAGCAGCCCGAATTGACGGGGCAAATAAATTAAAATGCCTGAGATATATTACACTGCCCTGCATTAAATCCACCGTCGTAATTATGTTGATCTTAAGGCTGGGAAGTATTATGAATAATGGATTTGAACAGATTTTCATTCTGCAGAATTCCAAAAATCTTGGTGTGTCCGAAGTATTTGAAACCTATACATACCGTCTTGGCCTCCTTGGCGGAAGATATTCCTTTGCAACGACGGTAGGTTTATTTACCTCTGTTATAGGTATTATCTTCCTGTTAGCAAGCAATAAAATTGCCAACAAAATGGGAGAAGAAGGAATCTGGTAATGACGGCCGATGCACCTGTCATATCAAAAAGAAAAGGAAGGCTTTTATTTATGAAAAAAGAAAAGACATATACGAAAACCAGACAAAAACTTATAATCCGGTTAAAGAATATGACACCGGCCGATATATTTTATCAGATCTTTGTTTATATTATCGTAACCGCTTTTGCAGTTATCTGCTTCTATCCGTTATTATATGTATTAGCCATTTCCGTTACCCCTTATACGGAATATCTGGAAAATCCACTTAAATTAATACCAAGCACCCTTGATTTATCAGCTTATAATAAATTACTGCATTTGCCGCTAATCTATTCCGGTTACCGTGTAACCTTATTCATTACCATAACAGGAACCCTGTTAAACATTATATTGTTATGTATAACGGCATATCCCCTGTCCAAAAAAGATTTAAAAGGCAGAAATATTATATTAGCCCTTATTACCTTTACCATGTTTTTTAACGGCGGGTTAATACCAAATTTTTATATCATCCGCAGCCTGCATTTATATGATACCATATGGGCTTTAATTCTGCCGGGATGCCTTGGGGCTTACAATCTGATCTTAATGAAAAACTTTATTTCCAGTATTCCTGCCAGTCTGGAAGAATCCGCTTATATAGACGGAGCAAACGAGTTTCAGGTATTATGGAAGATCATTGTTCCCCTGTCCAAACCGGCAATCGCAACTTTTGTAATCTTTCATGTAGTAAGCCAGTGGAATTCTTACTTTAATGCAATCATATACACAACAAAACGAAGCTTATGGCCGTTAATGCTGGTATTACGTGAAATGGTGGTGGATGACGGTATGGCACTGGCCAACCAGTCCACCGCAGCGGATTCCTTAATTAATACATATACCTTAAAAATGGCTACCATCATTGTTTGTGTTTTGCCCATATTATGTATCTACCCTTTTATGCAGCGTTACTTTACCAAGGGATTATTAGTCGGCTCCGTAAAAGGATGAGCACCTTTTGAAATGCAAATACTAAAAAGTCAAAGCGGATATTCTTAGGTCCGCTACGCTACTTTGCTCTATCCTTATACCTACTACGCAGGCATTTCAGTACATACACATCTATCCTTATACTGCACGCAGGCATTTCAGTCGGAGCACGAACTTAGAATGAACTCCGACTGAAAAGTTAAATCCCCAACCCATCGCCTACACTCCGTTAAGCTGGGGACACTGCACTCCGTTAAGAAGCTGGGGACTTACTTGCAAGTTAAAAATATTTTATAAAATAAAAAAGAAAGGATCGCCAGAGAGGAATCCTTCCGGATTTCTATTTATGGCGATGCGGGCAGCCGCCCGTCAGGTGAATTAAAATGAGTAAATTGTTACCGGAACTAAAGTCAAGCTCCGCAATAAAACGAGTAAACGCCGGTGAACCTGTTTTAAGTGCCAAAGATATGCCATATGAAGCCGAATGTATCTTTAATGCGGGAGTCGTAAAATACAAAAATAATTATGTTATGGCTTTCCGCAACGATTATGATTATAACGGGAAAGGCGGGTTTCATAAATGTTTTATCGGATTGGCTTTCAGTGAGGACGGCATAAAATGGGAAGTAAACAAGGAACCCTTCTTAACAACCGCAGATATACAGGATCCTGATGTAACCAGGGTTTATGATCCCAGGTTAACGGTGATTGAAGATACGTGTTGCCTTTGCTTTGCCGTAGATACCAGACATGGTGTCCGGGGCGGAATTGCTGTTACGAAAGACTTTAAAAACATAGAAGTGCTGTCCTTAACCGCTCCGGATAACCGGAATATGGTTCTTTTTCCGGAAAAAATAAACGGTAAATATGTGCGCTTGGAACGTCCCTTTCCTGTTTATTCAAGGGGCGGAACCGACCGCTTTGATACCTGGATTTCATTCTCGCCGGATCTTCGTTATTGGGGCGATACGAAACTCTTATTAGCGGTCGAAGATGTCCCCTATTCCAATGATAAAATCGGTCCGGGTGCACCGCCAGTCAAGACAAAAGCCGGATGGCTCACCTTATTCCATGCCGTAGATATCGACCGGACAAGAGGAAAAAACGGCTGGGAAGAGAAATGGCAGAAACGGTATTGTGCAGGAATCATGCTGTTGGATCTTAATGACCCCACGAAAGTAATCGGTTTGTATAAAAAACCGTTAATTGCTCCGGAAACCCGCTATGAAACCGAGGAAGGTTACCGGACAAATGTCATATTTCCGGGAGGTATGATCTTAGAAGATAACGGGGAGGTCAAAATTTATTACGGCGCATCCGATACGGTAGAATGCCTGGCAATTGCTAACGTCGAAGATTTAATTGCCCTCTGCCTTTCCTAGAAGATTTCTTAATTATTACTTAGGGTGTATCCGAAAGCTGCTCGTGTCGGGCTGAATATGAAATTATTTATTAAGTGTCTAAAACCGTTTGTTTGTGTAGACCGTTGCGATTTTCCTATGACCAAAAGAACCAGTCAAAGTTCCGCTTACAAATAAAGTTACCTCGCTTGAGGTAACTTTTTCCTTGTCTTGCAATCGAAAATTTGTCTGTTCAGCTGGATTAATTGATACCATTACCATTTATATTTTCCAGGCATCTATCCTTACACAATTCAGGCAGGGAATCGTCCATAATTTCCAATAAGTAAAGGATTGCCAGTGCCTGGCCGTAGGGCATGGGTTTCATTTCAATATTTCTATAAAACTGTTTTGATTTCCTGCCCATGGGGGTACCGTAAGAAACCTGCTCCACTATGCCGTCCGGCCTGATGTTATTTAGTATGGTATCCAGTGCCTTACAGGCACATTCTTTATAACTTTCTTCGATATATCCCAGATGGACTGCTCTGAGAATGCCATAAGAGAATCCACAGGATGCGCTGGTTTCCAAATAAGAATCCGGGTCGTCAATCAGAGTATGCCACATTCCGGACGGAGTCTGGTATTTTTTCAGGGCGGATACCTGTAACTGTAAAGCTTCCAACAGAAATCTTTTTACACTTCCCTCACAGGATATCATATTCAGCAGCTCCGGAATCGCTATGGTTACCCAGCAGTTGCCCCGTCCCCATAAAGCTTCCGAGAAATTATGATTTCCGCAGAAGGTCCAGCCGTGAAACCAGAGCCCGGTTTTTCTGTCCGTAAGGTATTTTATATGTAAGAGGAACTGATATTTCGCTTCTTCCATACATTCCTGATTATTACTGATACGGCCGAAATTAGCCAGAAAAAGGACCGTCATTACTAAGGTATCATCCCATAATTCCTGTTCATTCACGGCATCGGAAGTAATATGCTGAAATCCGCCTTCCCTGGTCCTTGGAAGTTCTTTAATAATCCATTCTGCCCATTCCTTGCACAGCTCCAGGTAAAGAGGATTTTTCGTATATTCCGTAATATAGGATAAAGCCAGCATTGGGGTACAGGTATTGATATTTTTTGAAGGAAGCCCTGTTTTAAGCCGCTCATTATAATATTTCTCCAGCATATTAAGATAATTCTTCTCACCGGTTTTCTCAAACAGTTTCCACAGACCAAATAAACCAATCCCCTGCGTCCACTCCCAGTATTGATATTTACTGATATCGTCACCAGCCAGATTATTGGTTTTCATATTGGATACAAAGGTGGCATCTTCCTCATACAGTACTTTTTGAAAACTCAGGATTAATCTGTTAAGTTTATCATTTATAATATTTTCTCTGTTCCTTGGCATCTGTTCATCTCCTTTCAGCATATGGTCAAAACGAAACTTTTCTATTGTACTATATGACATTCTCCACTTTTCTTTTGCTTACCATTATTCCAGGTTACTTTTAACCTTACAAGCAGCCTGGGGAACCTGGCATATCCACTTTGACTATTTTAAAATCTATTGCTTTTTTAACAATTATTGTAATTTTTATTGCATACCTTACTTTATTATTTTATAATTTTTTATAGATATACCAAAATTAAGTTCATGACATGAAGGTTCCATAAATTTCAGGAAAGAAGGTTTCCCTATGCTGCTTGAGAATATCGTCCTTTATGAAAAACATCATCTTACGGTAATTAATACACAGGAAGACCCATTTTTTTATTTCTTTGACTATGATGAACGTTCCTACACTATCAATATGGAATTTCAGCATTTCCATCAATTTTATGAATTCTGTATACTCTTAGACCAATCGGCCGACCATCTGATCGAAGGGGACATCTATGACCTTCAGTTTCTGGACATTGTGGCCATAAAGCCCTCCGTATTGCACAAAACCCAGTATCCCCGCGGAGGACCGAAAAAACGCCTGATCATTAATTTTTTATTTTCCTTGGACATCACAGGGTTAAAGAATGACCTGAATAACCTTTTTACCATTTTTGACAGGCCCATACCGGTCTATCGCTTTGCAGGCAAATACAAAGAACAGATTTTTTCAGTTCTGAATGATATTTTCCGGTTGACGAAATCCGGTAATACCGGCATAAGCGACCTTCTTATACATAATAAATTTATCGAATTCCTGACCAAGATTTATTTATACCAGGACCAGAACACTTATGTTGTCCATTCTTCCGTTGATAACCTGACCAACAAGGTGTATTCCATCACCTCCTATATTCATGAGCACTATAAGGAGGAGCTGTCACTGGAATTTCTGGCCAGGAATTTTTATATCAGCAGTTATTACCTCTCCCATCAGTTTAAGAATATAACCGGCTTCACCCTGAATAATTATATTCAGATGACCCGGATCCGAAATGCCCAGCAGCTGCTGCTGACAACGGATATGAATGTTACGCGCATTGCAGAAGCCTGCGGGTTCGCCAGTTTCTCCCAGTTCAACCGTACTTTTAATAAACACTGCAGCACTTCCCCTTCAAAATATCGGTCCAGAAAAGTTCAAAAGCAGCCTATTCCGCCCATTACACTTAATCCAGTACTTTAAAACAGATTGTTTTTTCACAGGGTGTGTAATCATTCATATAAATTGTATATCCCTTATCGTTCATTTCTTCGCCGGAATAATGTCCGGGAAATTCATGGGTGCCGAAGCCCGGCCCAATGAGGATATGATTCCGGTTATGGGTAAGGTTAACATATCCGTCCCGCAAGATCATGGAATAACCTTTCTCTGCCTGGAGATAAAAATGCTCATTTTCCAATATACAGCCGGAAGGAATACAGATTTGCAGCCGCAAAGGAAGGAGATCAAGGCCTTCCGCTTTCATATGCAATTGTAATCCATCCTCCTGTTCCGTAACCGTGACTGTTATTGTTATCTCACTGTTATGTAACAGTTCCCTTTTGGAATGATCCATTTCCCACCAGTCACCGGTGCCGTCATAATTATGAAACGGCAGGTAATACCAGCCCTGTACCCTTGAGGTCATGGTATACTCTTTCTCTTTCACCTCCAGGGTCCGGGGGATGAAATTACGTACGGCACAGTTGCTTTCACCGATTTTTACATAGATAGGGGTTTCACATACCTTCAAAAACAGAAAATTACTGCTGTCCTTTAAAAGGGTGTAACCGAACTTTTCCGTTTTCACCCGCATAACGCCGGGCTTGCGATAGTATTTCCGATAGCTGTCCAAAAAGCCGCAGCCGGTAAACGAATACTTGAGCATGGCTTCCTGTAACATAAGGATATGGAGGCAGTCCGGTGCTTCGCTTCCCCGTTCCGTACAGTCTTTTATGATTTTATGTGCCGCCCCATCGAATTCCGGATCAAATTTTAAACTCGTCATGTAAAGATACTGGTAAAAATACCTGTCCATGTATTCTGTCCTGCCCTGATCCTGCCTGGTGGAGTTTTGTGTAAATATGGTATCATCCGGATCAATATAGTTAAGCATCATATGAAGATTCCGATTGGCATAGCCAAGATACTTTTCATCCCCGCTTTCCTCATACATGGAAATCATTGCACTGTTTACAACCGCGTTATAACCCCCGGTAGAACGTTCCGCATATTGTCCGTCCCCATCGCCGTCAATTCCTTCCGCAAGATATTCCCTGGCTTTGGCAAGATACTCCTCTGCGGCGGGCTTACCGGCCAGAAGCCTGGCACCCTGCAGCAAAGCGGCGCAGATTGCCCAGCGGTGGTTCGGCGTATGGAAGCCTCCGGATTTTATTCCCTCTAATGCCCTGCACAAAAGGGTATGGTACTTCTCCTTTAATTCCTCAGTTTTATCTTCCGGATCATATTTTAGTAAAAGGCGGTAAGCGGCAATCAGCCGTTTAAAGCAAAAGGCAGTATCCGGTGCCGACTTAAAATTGCAGACAGGATAATCAAAGTTCCCATCTTCCCGCTGGAAGGCGGCAACAAAATCCAGGGCACGGTTCATTGCTTCATAAAGCTTTGGATCGTGATAATAGCGGCTCTCCTTATTCAGATATACCGCCGCCGCGGTAGTCAAAACATAAACCGTGGGCTTTACATCATAAATGGGATTTTTCAGACTGCCATAGTCCCTTCTCCCGGTATCTTTCACCTGGTTATGTAAAAAATCCGTTACCCGTTTTTCAGCGGAACGGACCAGTGTCCCTATATATCTGTCCATTATATATCTTCCTCCCTTTATACACCCGCACTTGTGAAATTGCACTTAATCCAGGCTGCTGCATAATCTAAGTTTACCTGATTTTCATTCGGAATGTGAATATCCCGCAAACGGTATATCCTGCGAATTTTGCAGCAACCCTGTTCATAAATAGTAATATACCAGCTTTTCCATCCGTCAGGATATAACTGAATTATTTTGCCACATTGGCATCATAATAAGCTGCTCTTTCTTCCAGAATCTTATTAAGTCCTGCTTTAACTATCTTGTCATATTCCGACTTCTGTAAAGAATCGAATTCACCGGGATTGCAGCTGATTAACTTATAGACATACTCAATTGTCAGATCCGTCACATTAGCCAGGTAAGTATTTTCCGATTCCAGAATTGCAGGAAAAGTCGGATACAGATATTGGCCCGTGTACATTACATCATACAGACTGCCAAACCAATCTCTTGTTTCCCAGGTACCAGAGGAAGCCCATTGGGATACGACAGCTTCTTTACTGTCCGTAAACGCAAAGTGGTCATTGACAATATTTAAGTCCGCACAGGTTCCGGGATATCCCTTCGCATACAGCTCATCTTCCGTCAAGGCTATGGGCACGCCCTCATCACTAACTTTATGGTCCGGCGTATATGCCACATTTTCCGCATTTTTCGGATCTGCAAGCCAATTGAGGTATTTCATGCAGGCATCAACCTTACCGGCACTGGTGGAAGGTACCATGATGTACATGCCGTATAACGGTTCGGTAGGATTAACATAATCGCCCTGGGGTGTGTCAAAACAGTTTAAAGGAATGAATTCGGCTCCGGGAACATTGGACTGCAATACCGGAATATAGGCAAATATATTTGTACTGTCATCCAATAAGAAACCGACATTGCCTGCACTTACATCCTGAATATAAATATCATTGGTGGTATCCGTAGCGAAATCCTTTGTGATCAAGCCTTCATTATACAGCCGGTTCATTTGCTTTAACCCATCCACCGCACCGTCCGCAAATATCTTAAAGGCTTCGGAATAGATGTAAGCATCTCTTTCCGATAATTCCGGTACATAGGAACCGATAAAATTAAGATAAAATTTTTCTGTATCGGTTGTACCACCCATAGCCCAGGGTATTACATTCTTAACGTTACCGGGATTCTTCTCTTTAAAGGCACGTAAAGAGGTAAATAATTCTTCTTTTGTAACCGGAATCCCAATACCCAGCTTATCCAGCCAGTCTTTTCTGATATAGGAGATATGGCGCGGAACCTGCACGCCTCTTCTCTTCATAATGGCATACTGCTTTCCGTCCATCTGCCCCATATATTGTATATTGCCGATGGTACTGTTTATGGCAGCCCCATAATCGGCATAAGCAGAAGTTAAATCTGCCAGGCCATTCTTGGATGCATAGTTGCCGTAAATATTCTGGTCATAGGTAAATACAATATCAGGTGCTGTGCCGCCGGCCATCATAATGTTTAACTTATCATCCGAGCCCGACCTGGGAACAGCCACATAATTAACCTTTATGTTACATGCCTTTAAAACCTGGTCCTGAATCCATTTTGTCAGGGTATTTTCTTCATTTGTGGTGTTAGGTGCGGCATTCCCCCGGTCCCAGACCATAACAGAGATTTCCTGTGTCTTTCCGTTAGCTGCAGGAGGGGCTGTATCTGTTCTGTCCTTTGTTGACCCGCTTTTTGTACCGGCGGTATCAGCCGCTTCCGGATTACCGGAAGTATCGGATGCCTTCGATGCACATGCAGTAAATGTCATGGCAATAATCAACAGTATAGCCCATGTTACCGTTAATCTTTTTTTCATAATTATCCTCTTTTCTGCGCTGCTTTGTGCATCACAAGTTTGTGGATGCAGCGCAGACACAAACTTGCCGAGTGAAAGAATTAACAGAGTCTTTCACTCATATCCTCCTTGCTTTTATTACTATTTTATAGTTTCAAATCATATGGTTCCCGCATACTGCACAAGAACATATGAGTTAAATCGGACATTCACATCCCGCTTTGCTGCGGCTAACCGATTACGCAGTTATGCCGTTCTTTCAGTAAAAGCCCCAGCCTTCACGGAAAAGTTAAGTCTAATTTCCGCCTGCCTGGTGGAAACTTCCTTTGTAAGTTAAGCAACATCTTAGTCGGGACCGTTACGTATCCATACCTGTTGCCAGGTTACTCTTGACGGAACAAGAGGTTCGTTATATGCTTTAGTATAGCTATTTCAAGCCTTTCGAACATTTATCTGCACGACCTCGTATCGAAATCAGCCCTTTACGGCTCCCAACATAATACCTTTGGTAAAGTACCTCTGTATAAACGGATATGCAATGAGCATGGGTGTCATTGAGATAACAATGCTGGCAGCTTTGATGTTATCTGCTACCAATTGGGTGTTGGTACCTTCCTGCAGTGAGATTTTTACCGAATCAATCATCTGCTTTAACATCATCTGTACCGTATACATGCCTGATTTATTAATGTAATACAATACGTCACTGATCCCGTTCCACCGGCTTACCGCATAGAACAGGCTTAAAGTGGCAATGGCGGGTACCGCTAAAGGGATTGCAATCTTTAACAACGCCTTGAATTCAGAACAGCCGTCTATATAAGCCGATTCATAAAGGGATTTATCTATACCGATAAAAAAGGACCTCATAATAATCAGATTGTAGGCACTTAACGCACCCGGTATAATCAAAGCCCAAACCGTATCGATCAGGCCGAAGCTCTTAACATTTAAATAGTTTGGGACAGTTCCCGGATCAAAGTACATGGTGAGGACAAATAATGTCATGATCACTCTCCTGCCTTTCAACCCTTCCTTGGAGAGTGGATAGGCCGCAAGGATAGTCATTACCATGCAGATTCCCGTATAAGCACCGGTTAATAGTATCGTATATAAAAAGGAGCCTACAAAATTGCTGTTGCCAAAAGACCTTTGATATGCCTCCAGTGTAAATTGCACCGGGAATACCCACACATTTCCGGAAAGAATCGCCGTTTTTGAACTTAAGGATACCGATATTACACGCAAAATCGGGGTAATTGTCAGTAAAGTTATAATAACGAAGAACGTTCCTACTACAATTTGAAAAATCATGGATGATCTGCTTTTTATTTCACTCATTATATAACCCCTTCCTCTCCGAATTTTTTAGCCATGGCATTTACCATCAAAATAAGTATGACGCCGATTACGGACTGGAACAAGCCCACTGCCGTTGCAAAATCAAACCGCGCCGATTGTAAACCGACACTGTATACATAGGTACTGATAACTTCTGAAACATCTTTCACCAGTGTGTTACCCATCATATAAGGACGGTCAAACCCAATGGAAACCACTTGTCCCAGGTTCATGATCAGCATGACGGTGATCGTACCCTTTATCTGGGGTATGGTTACAAACCAGATTCTCTTCAGCCTTCCTGCCCCGTCAATATAGGCCGCCTCGCTCAAGCTTGGATCCGTACCCGTGAGGGCGGCAAGATAAATAATTAACCCATAGCCTGCTCCCTGCCAGATACCGGTTATCCAATAAACACTCCTCCATATAACCGGATTGGTAAGGAAATCCACGCTTTGTCCCCCGAATGCTGTTATTAAGCTGTTTAGCAGTCCGCTGTTCGAACATATCTGATTAACAATTCCGGCTATAATTACCCAGGAAAAAAAGTTCGGCAGATACAAAACCAGCTGGGTAGATTTCTTTATGAATTTGCTGTTTAATTCATAAAGAAACAGTGCCAATAGGATTGGTATGGGAAAACCAAGTATGATATCCCCGATATTTAATATCAATGTATTTTTCAGTGCGAGCCAGAAATCAGAGGAAGAAAAGGCTTCTTTAAAATGCTCCAACCCGATCCACTCACTGCCCCAGATGCCTTCAAAAATATTAAATTGTTTAAATGCTACTGCCATGCCAAGCATTGGCTTATATTTAAAGAGCAGCAGATAGATTAACGGAAACACTAACATCAGATATAATTGATAATGAATTTTTATGTAGGTCCTTTTCGAAGTTTTATGGGTACGATTATCTGATTTCCCCGCTTTTTTTCTTCTCATGATTTTGCCTCCCGTTTTATTTTGTGATAAGCATAGACTATTTAAATCTCAACAAAATACATGAGTCTTTAAACATATAACTCATCAGATAAGGCAATTGTACCAATTTTGCCATACATAAACTACGCTATAATTGCGTTTTCAATCAAACTTTATTGCATTTTTTGCTTTTTCATCGTCCTTTTGTTGTATATTTTATTAAAATGTAAAATTTTATAATACATTTTGTATAAATCATTTTTTGTGAATTCATTGTTCAGTTTTTATTCTGGGTTTTTATTGAAAACAGGGTATTTGTTTATGATTACCAAAATTCCTCCGGGATCGAAAGCTTCCTGGTTTGACGGATGATTATCAGATGTAGTTATTCCTCAAATGAAACCTATTAAGGAATTTTAGAATATGACAGATAAGAATTATTTCATGGTTTTGTTGAATCTGAATTCCGTATAAGATACCTAATAAAATAACTATTGATTTAACATTATGATATTTACTGATTAATTTCAGTTTCTAAACAGACTTCTTTTCTTGTTGCACAACAAAAAGAGCTGCTTAGAGTATATCCGGATTGTCAGTTATCTTACTTAACAATTTGGATATATTTTAAGTTGCCCTCTGTCTATCTTGAGAATAAAAAAATGCATTGAAAAAGAGCTGCGCACTTAGTGCAACAGCTCCTCATATCTTCAAAACCACACATGAATTCCATCATCTATATTTAAATCTTCCGACCTGACTGAATGATTCTGAAATCACCCAGGAAGTTTCCTTCTTTGGTCAAGCCCTCGACCTATTAGTATTGGTCAGCTCCAC
>JAEWAK010000025.1 GCA_023391695.1 Bacillota bacterium | reverse complement strand
GCACCGTTCTGAACGCCCCACTTTGTGGAATCCTGCGTCGCAATTTTGGGAACGTAGACCCGCTACGCCCCCAAAATCGCTCCTTGTCTCCCACAAAGTGGAACATTCAGCCCGGCACAAGCAGTTTTCAGACACACCCTAAGTAAATCTAAAAGACCGGTAATTCAAACGGCAAGCACATTCCGGGGAGCCGGATTATAACATAAATTCCCGGATCACATGGGCAATGCCGTCCTCGTCGTTGGATAAAGTGATATAATCCGCTGCTTTTTTCACGACCTCCTGGGCATTTGCCATGGCTACGCCCATACCTGCGTATTGTATCATGGATAAATCATTATAACCATCCCCGCAGCTAATCATCTGCTCCTTGGATAAACCAAGGTAATCCAGTAATTTGCTGAGAGAATAAGCTTTATCAATATTCTGCGGCATTAATTCTAAGAAAAACGGTTCCGAACGGTATATATTTATCCGGTTCCCGAATCTTTCTTTCATAATAACTTCTACTTTCTCAAGTTTCGGACCGGGACCGGTCATCAAACATTTATTTACATCAAAATTAATATATTCGGGGAAGTTACTCACTTTCTTGATGGTAATACCGTTTATTTTTGCTTCCCTATCCATAAATTCATCTGTTTCCATATCCGTTATAATAAAATTGCCTTCATAAGAAAGTATTCCCACCCCATACTCACAGGCTGCGGCGTGCAGCTTTGGTATAATGTTATTAGGAAGAATTTCCTGATAGATGGTTTCACCGGTTTTGCAATTCATGATTTTAGCACCGTTAAAAGACAGGATATAACCGTTATATTCGGAAAGTTTTAGTTTATCTGCCAAAGGCAGGACGCCCGGAGTAGGGCGGCCGGAAGCTAATACTACCTTATGGCCCCGTTCCTGTATTCTTAATATGGATTCCAGGGTTTTATCGGAAACTTCTTTTTGGGAATTGGTCAAGGTTCCGTCTATATCTAAAACAAGTATCTCGTATGCCATTTTTATCTCCTTATATATAAAGTTTCCATAGGATTCAAAGCGGATATTCGCATTCCGCTATGCCGCATGTTTATAACCCACTTACCCTTTTTCTATTCTTTCCCTTTCATTATGGGATAGTTATAGATACACCGGTTTTTCCCCGAGGATTTCCCCAGATATAATGCCTGGTCAACATTGGTAAAATTCTTTTCCGGGGAAATGGATCTGTCATATTGTATAATACCTCCTGTAATCGTACACCGGAAGTTGTAATTTTCACAGCTGAAATTGTATTTGCTTACTTCCCGCCGGAGTTTATTGGCATGATCGATTGCAATATCCTCCGTGACTTCCGGAAGGCAGATCATAAATTCTTCCCCGCCCCACCGGCTTAAAATATCCTCTTCCCGCAGCAGCAGTTTCAGTATGTTGGATATGCCGACCAATACCATGTCGCCGGCATTATGGCCGTAAGTATCATTAATTTTCTTGAAATTATCTATATCAAACAGGATGAGGAATATATTTAAATTGTACTGGGTTACAAAAAGCTGTAACTGGTCCATAAAATAACGCCGGTTATACAGCTTAGTCAGATAATCCGTAACAGCCATTTCTTTTAATTCCTGCATTAAAAATTGCAGCTCACGCTGTATTTTGATATTTTGCATATGCACTTTAACACGGGCTTTTAATTCCTCAGGAATAAATGGCTTTGATACATAATCAGCCGCACCGACTTCAAACCCTTTTAATACCGATTCCGAATCATTGTTGCCTGTTATGAAAATCACCGGGATATCCTTCGTTATATCACTGTCTTTTAAGATCCGGCAGGTCTCATAGCCGTCAATACCGTTCATTATTATGTCAAGCAGTATAAGCGTAGGGCATAATTTCTTTGCAAGAATAATTCCCTCTTCGCCGGAATGGGCGATATCAATATGAAGTGTAGGCGTTTCCAATATACCTTTTATGATACTGCATATGATATCACTGTCATCCACTACTAATATGGTGTCTTTTTCCATGGTATTTCTCCTTGCATAAAATCAACATCAAAACAGTTATCAGCCTGGTTTCAATTACTAACCTAATAGTAAAGCATTTTGGTTAAAAATTCAATACGGTATATTGTTAAATTATAAAGCATTTTGGCAAACTTTGTTATGTCAAAAAGGTTAAATTTACAATATACCGTAACCATACTGTATGGGAATATAAATTATTTCTGTATAAATATTTGTGCAATGGGAGAATTGGCTGGTAATAGGATAGTTTTATTGTCCCCGGTTAAAGAGGTTTTCGCGGCATCAAGGGAACGCACAAAAGAATAAAATTCCGTTCGGGATTTATCTTTGTAGGTTTCAGAAAGTATCCGCATATATTCAGCTTCCCCCTCCGCTTTAATACGCTCGGCTTCCGCCTTGGCCTCAGAGAGGCTGATTGCAATTTCCTTATCGGTTGTATTTCTTATGACCTGCGCTTCGGAATTACCTTCCGCTATGAAAGTAGCAGCGATTTTATCGCGTTCGGATATCATTCTTTCATATACGGCCGTTTTATTATCGGCCGGTAAATCCAGCTGTTTGGTTTCCACTGCAATTAAAGTGATACCGTACTGGTCCATGGAACTGCCGATATTCTTTGTAATAGAAGTGGATAATGTACTGTCCCTGCCGCTTATGACTTCATTTTGGGTAAGACTGCTGATTACATTTTTGATAGCATTATAAACAACGGTATCGATTCTGCTTTCTGCGTTTGTGATGGAAGAATTTAAGCTCTGGGCAAATTTAAGGGGATCCGTTATTTGCCATAACACGTAACTGTCACTTATCATGGTTTTCTTATCCATGGTAATGACATCGGAAGAAGCCAGATCATAAAGCATTATTTCATTTGGCAGGGTGGTGACACTTTGAAGAAAAGGCATGATAAAACTGATACCCGGCTGGCTGATTACTTTATTTACTTTGCCGAACTGACGGACTAATTTAAATTCGTTTTCACCGGTAATAACCACGGAGAACAGAAGCAGAACAGCAGCAAGAACTCCGAAGATACTGATTGTAAATTTTTTAATCATGATAATTATTCCTCCTCCTTTTTATCAGTTTCGGGAACGGAAACAGAGGGTGAATCCGTTGTATTTAGGAAAGAATCAAGAGGCAGGATTTTTTGTACCCCGTCCGTGCCGTCTATAATTACTTTTAAAGAGGGCAATACATCCTCCATTGCTTCGTAAAACATCCGTTCCTTCGTTACAACAGGATTTTTCACATATTCCTCATACATGGAATTGAAACGTGCCACCTGTCCGGTTGCTTCATTGATACGTTCCTCTTTCTGGGCCTGGGCATCCTTAATAATTTTATCCGCCTCTGCTTTCGCCTCCGGCAGTTTTTCATTCCGGTACTTATTGGCATTATTAATGGCTGTTTCTTTTCCCTGTTTAGCGGTTTCAACCGCTTTAAAGGCTTCCATGACGTCCTGGGTCGGGGGTTCGGAATCCTGGATGGTTATATTGATTAACTGGATACCGATGTCATGGTTTGCCAGCTTTTCCAGTATCGTTTCCTTAATGGCAGCCTGGATTTCGTTCTTTCCCGTTGTTAAAACATTGTCCACATCATAGCTGCCGATGACGGAGCGGATACTGCTCTGGGCAATATTCTTCAATATGACAACGGGTTCCCTGGATGCATAGACTGCTTTAACGGGATCGGCAACCTTATATTCGACGAAGAAATCAACATTGACAAAATTATAATCTGAAGTAATCATAACGGCTTCGTCTTCAATGGGTTCGTTGGTTTCCATGTCATAACCGATGGAAAAACCGTTAATTGTTGTATTAACCTTTTGTACCTTCTGTATTAAGGGTATCTTAAAATGCAGTCCCGGTTCGGTTACCGGTTTTGCAACCCCGAAGGTTGTAAGTACAGCCTGTTCCTGTTCGGTAATCGTGTAGAAAGAACCGGACAGCAGGATCATTACCAAGACAATACCAAGAACCAGTCCAAGGTATCTTAATTTCGGTAATTTGATTTTTTTCTTTAAGTTTTCATCCATTATTTTGTATTTCCACCTTTCCAGCAGGGAGTCCTGAAACCTTTTCAATCTTATGGTTTTTTTGCGGGCTCTCACTGCCATAAATTATAACATCCTGAAAAAACATAGTAAATATGAGAAAGGAAAACCTAATCATATTCTAATCTGATATTTAGAAAGAAAATCTTAATAAAATAGCATTTTTTTTTTAATAAACCTATGGTAAAATGATACATAAAAGATTTTTTTCGTTTAACAGGGAGATTTAAGTGAAGAGTAGCGTCTTCACAAAGTGAATTATAAAAACTTAATTTACTTAGGGTGTATCTGAAAACTGCTTGTGCCGGGCTGAATGTTCCGCTTTGTGGGAAAAGCAGTATTCCGTAAAATGGGGCGTTCAACAGTGCAATGAGTTTTCAGATATACCCCAGGAAGGACTTCGAAATGAGCAGGGAGGGTGCTCGTTCCAAACTTCTTCCGTTCCAAATATTGACTCACTATTTATGACTCACTATTTGTGATTCAAAGTTTGTGATGCCGCATAAGGGCATTATGTCGGTAAGGTTGAAAGAAAATATACAAATAGAAAGGATTGCCGCATATGGATTTTTTCAACCATTTTTATTTGTGGCAGTATCGCAGGCAGGCTTGCGATATGCAATGGGTGTAAAATATGATAGGTTATATAGTTCTATGCATTTTTCTGGTTTTGGTTATATTATTAATTGCTGCCTCCTGGATTTTATCCAATATAGTATTAAAACCCAGGGTAATAGCTAATGATAAACTTTACCAAAGAGAAATAGAAGAAGGAAGATTAACGGATGAAACTTACCAAAGCTGGCAAAAGGAAGATTTTAAAATTAGATCCAGATATGGCTATGATTTATCCTGCCAGTTAATTAATAATGAGATCAGTAAAGAACAGTTTTTAAATCCGGATAATAAGTTAAAGATAGCAGTCATCTGCCATGGCTATACCTGCGGAAAGTACAGCAGCATGATGTATGCGGAAATGTTTTTAAAAAAAGGCATAACGGTGCTTACATATGATCATAGAAATCATGGACTAAGCGGAAAAGCCTTTACAACCATGGGATATTGTGAAAAGTTTGATTTACAGACCGTATTGGATTGGTGTTATACGGAATATGGAACCAATCTGGCTATTGTAACCCATGGTGAATCCATGGGAGGGGCAACGGTACTTTCCCATCATGCCATTGACGGAAGGGTACGCTGTACAATAGCAGACTGTTCCTATTCCAGTTTGGAAGAATTAATTCGGCATCAATTAAAGAAATACTATCATTTGCCCGTTTTTCCATTTTTACTCCTGGCAAAAGTTATTGTCAGATTAAGGGCAGGTTTTTGGTTAAATGATGTAGTTCCCCTTAAGGCAGCGGCACAGTCGAATGCTCCGATCCTGTTTATACACGGATTAGAAGATGATTACGTACCCTATTATATGTCCCAGGCCATGTATGATGCAAAACCCGATAAAAAGGAAATTTACCTGGCGCCTCATGCAAAACATGCCCAATCCTGTGAGAAAAACAGGGAGGAATATGAAAAAGTACTGAATCATTTTCTGGAGATGTATTATTAATCATTGCCCAGAGAAGGGTCAATCATTTTATAAACAAAATTTCCGTTAAAATCAACCAGGCCGATGTAATTCCCCCTTTTTACCAAGACATAATTTTCATCAACGGAATAGATAGTTTCTTCGTAAGGCGAGGTGTAAACAATCTCGCCTTCTTTGTTTATAATGGTATTAATTGCTGATATTTCATAAGAACCCGAACTTTTGTCCGGATATATTATCTGGAATTCATTATTGGCTGTTCCGTAATACGGATAGGACCAAAGATAATTATCACCGGAAAAGATTAATTTATCTTTATAAAATGCATTAAGCTGAAAGGGCTCTTTATCGTTCCGGATAAGGTAAAGATCACGGAAGGGAGAGAAGACCGTTGGAGCGGTATAACCCTGTAAGGTAAATTCACACCGGGAGCCTGTAAGGTAATTGTATATGGTTATTTTAGAATCCTCAATCCGGTAAACTTCATCCGTCCCCAAGGTATTGGTGAAGGTTTTGCCTTTGTCATCTTTAATTGCCCTGCCCTTTGAGTTGAAAATTACGGCATCGGAATTCTGCATATTATCGGTATACTTATAATAAGTGCCATATTCCAATGCGAAAAAGGAATTTGGCTCTTCCGCCGCGTTGATCGTGTCAATCCGGTTAAAATCTTTATCCAGCAGGAGCTCATATTGGCCGTAAGTGATGCGGTATAAATCGGTGTCATCAAAACAGTCAATGGATGAAATCGTTCCTTCCACGTCTGGCAGGGAACCGCGGCTGATTAAGATATCCTTTGAGATATAAACGTTCCCCTCATCCGTTAACAATTCTACGGACCGGATTCCTTCCGTGTTATCGGATTCATAAAAGTAGTATTCCAACAGGACATAATTGCCGTAGGGATAACACATACCCAAAGTCTGGTCAATTTCAGCCACTTTAGTAAAATCCCTGTCATAAATGTAGGCATTGCCTCCGGAATAAGGTAAATACCACAGGTAATTACCTACAGCCTCCAGATAATAATTCTCCTCCGGTTTCTGTGTGAAGCATACCTTGCCGTCCCGGTCGAATACGGTTACCAGATTATCTACGGTTCCGCCATATAGATTATCCCCATATTCCCGGATCGAATCATATTTGGGTTCGATAATAAAACGGTCCGCTGCCGGCAGGTACAGGCCATATTTAATATTGCCCTTCCATTTTTCGGGATCGGGTTTTTCATAAGTTGACAGCCCTATGATGATAGGTGTGTTTTTATCTGCTTTTCCATAATTTAAAATATTACCGGCTGCATTGTAAAAACTGCGGACGACCTTACCTTTATGATCCAGAATGGTAATCGTGTTATTAACGCCCGACCATAGTCCGGTTGGGATAACATAGCAGGAATCCATGTCAAGCTGCAGAGGTTTTGCAGTATTATTCACGCCCAGGTCAGCCGCAATACGGTTGATTATATCTGAATTCCGGCCCTTGTTATCCTGGGGCAGGGGAGAACTCTCCGGAACCGGGATAATTCCGGTTTGCGATTTGTCCCGGCTGGTTGGAGACTGAGTACTGTTCCGGGGATTTGTTACATTAATGTTATCCTTGGAACTGCAGCCGGATAAAATTATGGCAAATGTCAAAGTAATACATAAGAATATTTTCATATATTTTTCCATTGCTTACCGCAAAAGGCCTGCGGTACTGCCACAAATAACCTGGTTATAAAATCATTTATGGCTTTCCTTTCTTATAAAATTTTATAGCTGTACAGCAGTTGGTTTAATTTTAACCTTACAAGTAAGTCTCCCGCTTCTTAGCGGAGTGCGAATATCCGCTTTAACTGCAGGCCAGGGCTGGAAAAGTGCCGGTTCTGATTATTTGACGGGTACATAGCCGAGTTCTTCAATTAAGTTCTGTCCCTCTGCACCGGTCAGCCAGTCAAAAATTTTATGGGCATTCGAATCAGCCGGTTCGTCTTCCCTGATTACCGTATAAAATTCATTTATATAGGGATATGAATTATTTTTAATGGTATTAATATCGGGTTCAATACCATCAACAGCCATATAACGGATATCAGGAAGGTTATACATGTTCTGGGTATAATAATATACGGAATATCCGAGGGCATTGCTTTCGTTGGCGTAATCGGCCAGGGCGTTTATAAGATCTGCCATTTCCGATGGCTTCATAATACCGGGAGCTTCCATCATAGGAGTATCTTTCATAACCAGTTTCCGCATTAAGGTCTGGCTTCCGGAAGTCTCCGGACGCTGAAAGGCAATTATTTTCTGATCGGGTCCGCCGGCAGAAGACCAGTTTGTAATTTTTCCCTCATAAATCCGTATCAGCTGCTCCTTTGTCAGAGACTTAACGGGATTGGTTTTATTGGCCAGAAAGACAAGGGCATCCCTGCCGACCGGTTTCATATTCAATTTGACATTGGTTTCTCCTAAGGCATCATATACGTCACCGGAAGGTTCATAGGCTATTAAAAGGTCAGAATCCCCTGATATCAGAGAGAGATATGCATTGGTAGTTTTCGTATGGACAATTTTTGCATCGGCTTCCTCCTTTGATGCACCGGTGGCAAACCGGTATATGGCAGCAGATAAAGGAATTGTGGCAGTGGAACCATCCACGGACGGATAGGTTTCTTTGGTCATGGTACCTGCAATGGAAGGTATGTCATCCATAACGGGGGCCGAAGTGGGTGCCTCCGTTGTAGCCTCATTATCTGCGGAATTATTTAATATGGGGGATGCGGTATCGGTAACCGGAATTTTACTAACTTCTTTTATTGGATTTTTCTTGTCACATGCCGTAAAACTGAACAGGAAAGCAGTAAGAACAGTTACAGTCCATAACCTTTTATAAAACATATTAAAACCTCCGTTAGAATAGGATAATTATGGTATTTTTCTTTATCTTATAACAGTTATGGCAGGATATCTTTACTTTTTCCTTACGTTTTTCTTAAAATGTCACCGATTTGGGCAGATACCAGGAACAGCGGATGCAGGCTGTAAGAATGAAAAAAACTGCCGCAAAATTAATCTGTATCAGATTAATTTTGCGGCAGTTTATGAAAGATTTAGTTTCTACGGTCGGGCCGGTTATCTCAAATTGACTGCCGTACCGGAAGCGGTAACCATCAGCATTCCGTTATCCGCACCAAGTACTTCATAATCAATATCCACCCCCACAATGGCATCGGCACCTAACTGTCTGGCGCGGTTTTCCATTTCCCTCAAGGCATTTTCTCTGGCCTGAATTAATTCCTCTTCATATGTCCCGGAACGGCCGCCGAAGAAATTAGATAAACCTGCCGTAAAGTCTTTAATAAAATTTACACCGGAGATAACTTCTCCAAATACGATGCCTTTATATTCTGTAATGGTTTTTCCTTCAACGGAAGGTGTAGTTGTAATAATCATAGGATTCTCCTTTCAAGATACAAGCAATGAACTAAAATTTTTTAGGAAGATTGTGTTCCTGTATTTATTCTACTATATATCTTATAGTTTACAACAAAATAAAAGAATCATTAATTATTTATTAGAAATTTTTCAAAGTCATTTTAACAGGAAACTGCCGGTTAATTATTTTTTTCAGCTTCCACGGCAGCCATCTTCATGGCACGCACCTTTAAGGACAGACCGAAGAGGTTAATGAATCCTTCCGCATCCTGGTGGTTATAGAGATCGCCAGTTGTAAAGGAAGCAATGCTTTCGTTATATAAAGAATAAGGGGAGGTGGTTCCCTGCTTAATAATATTGCCCTTGTATAGTTTTAACTTTACTTCACCGGTTACGTACTCCTGGGTCACATCCACAAAGGCCTGGAGTGCTTCGCGCAGGGGAGTAAACCATTTGCCTTCATACACCACGTCTGCAAATTTATTACCGATTTCTTTCTTGCAGGTAAGGGTCGCACGGTCAAGTATCAATTCCTCAAGCTGGGTATGGGCTTCCATTAAAATGGTTCCGCCGGGAGTTTCATATACACCGCGGGATTTCATGCCGACAACACGATTTTCAACAATGTCGACGATACCGATACCGTGTTTGCCGCCAAGTTTATTTAATTCAGCTATAATTTCGGAAGGCTTCAGGGTTTTTCCGTTTAAAGAAGTGGGAATTCCTTTTTCAAAATTTAAAGTAAGGGTATCACCTTCCTCCGGAGCCTTTTGGGGGGACACACTAAGTACCAGCAAATGGTCATAATTTGGTGCATTGGCAGGATCCTCCAGTTCCAGACCTTCATGGCTGATATGCCATAAGTTTCTGTCACGGCTGTAGCTGTTATCAGCGGAAAAAGGAAGATTAATACCATGGTTTTTGCAATATTCGATTTCTTCTTCACGGGAAGATACGTCCCAGATTCTCCAGGGGGCAATAATTTTTAAGTCGGGAGCCAATGCTTTAATTCCTAATTCAAAACGTACCTGGTCGTTACCTTTGCCGGTGGCACCGTGGCAGATGGCCGTAGCATTTTCTTTTCTGGCGATTTCAACCAGGCGTTTTGCGATAACCGGTCTTGCCATGGAAGTTCCGAGCAGGTATTTATTTTCATAGATTGCACCAGCCTTAACACAGGGCAAAACAAAGTCATCTACGAATTCGTCCACTACATCTTCAATGTATAATTTAGTTGCTCCGGATAACTTGGCCCTTTCTTCTAAACCGTCCAGTTCATTTCCCTGGCCTACGTTAATACATACGCAGACTACCTCATAATCGTAATTTTCTTTTAACCACGGAATAATCATGGTAGTATCGAGACCGCCGGAATAAGCAAGTATAACTTTTTCTTTCATATTAAATTCCTCCTTAATTTATGATAACCTATTACCCGGCTATGCTGCTGTTTCAGTGGAGGCCAGGACCTCCGCCGGAAAGTTAAGTCAGACTTCCGCCAACTGACGGGAGGCTTCCTTATTCCTTGATAGGTTAAATTATTATAAATATACAACATTTTGTTAATTTATGCAATAGTAAATTTAAAAATATTCATTTTATGTCTTTCTGGATGAGAAAATATACAGTTTTTAGTTACCTGTTTTTTACGGTTAAATTATGGACATAAATGTATAATAATGGTACAATTGCTTTGTTTTTAATACGGTTACCAATTAAATTGATCAGTTTATTACCCGGAGGTTATTATGTATAAAATTATATTGGCATCTGGATCACCCAGAAGAAAAGAGATATTGCAACAGGCAGGAATTGATTTTACGGTTCAAATCAGTGAAAAAGAAGAGCTTATTACAAAAGAAAGGCCGGAAGAAATCGTTGTGGAACTGGCCGGTGTAAAGGTACAGGACGTGGCAGGCAGGGCAGGCGGGAATACAATTATAATAGGTGCGGATACCATGGTTGCAATTGACGAACAGGTTTTAGGAAAACCTAAGAACGGTACGGAGGCGAAAGCGATGCTCCAAATGCTCCAGGGAAACCGGCACCAGGTTTATACGGGTGTATCCGTTATCATTAAACCCGGGGTTTTGCCCGGGACTCAGGCAATGGCGGCAGAAGAGAAGAGAATTAACTTTGCGGAAAAAACGGAGGTCTGGGTCTATCCCATGAAGAGAAGCCAGATAGACAGCTATATAGCCACCGGTGAACCTTTTGATAAAGCCGGAGGATACGGAATACAGGGTAAATTCGCCGTCCATATCGAAAAAATTGAAGGGGATTATTATAATGTAGTGGGATTTCCCATTGCCAAGCTATATACCAAACTGCTGGAAGAAGGCATAGATATACTGGATAACGGCGGTAAATAGTATAAAATATGAAATTAAGGCAGCATCATTTCTATATAGTTAACAGGAACTTCGCAGTCGAAAAACAAAATATTACATTCATGTAAACAAAGATTCAAAACTTTGAAGTTTCAATGTTTAATAAAAACATGGGAATAAAAACCATGGCGTCTGTATAGTTACAAAATAGGAAACCTAAATGAATACATTTACAAAATCAATTAAAAAATATTCAAAAATCAAAAAACGGCTATTGCATAATAATCAATCTAGATGTATAATTATAAACAATTATTTCAGGAAGAAAGAAAAGAACGGAGGCAGGCAGATGATAAAAGCAGGTATCATTGGTTCAACCGGCTATGCCGGACAGGAATTAGTCAGATTACTTTTGCAGCACAGGGATGTTGAGATTGTATGGTACGGTTCCAAGAGTTTTATTGATAAAAAGTACCATGAAGTCTTTCAGAATATGTTTCAGTTAGTGGATGCAACCTGTATGGATGATAATATGGAGGAACTGGCGGAAAAGGTGGATGTTATATTTACCGCAACGCCTCAGGGGCTGTGTGCTTCCCTGGTGAATGATGAAATATTATCCAAGGTTAAAATCATCGATTTAAGTGCGGATTTCAGGATCAAGGATGTAACTGTTTATGAAGAATGGTATGGAATAAAACATGTAAGTCCGAATTTTATACAAGAGGCCGTGTACGGGTTATGCGAATTAAACAGAGAACAGGTTAAAAAAGCCAGATTGGTGGCAAATCCCGGCTGTTATCCCACCTGTACCACCTTATCCGTTTATCCCCTTTTAAAGGAAGGACTGATAGAACCTGATTCCCTTATCGTGGATGCCAAATCAGGAACCTCCGGAGCCGGCAGGTCGGCTAAGCTTGGTTATCTTTACTGTGAAGTCAATGAAAATATCAAGGTTTACGGAGTAGCAAGCCACAGGCATACGCCGGAAATCGAAGAACAGTTATCCTATGCGGCGGATGAAAGCATAAAAATTAATTTTACACCCCATTTGGTGCCCATGAACCGGGGAATCCTGGTTACCGCTTACGGAAACCTGACCAGAGCCGTAACTTATGATGAAGTAAAGGCCGTCTATGATAAATATTATAAGGATGAATACTTTGTACGTGTCCTGGAGAAAGGTGTCTGCCCGGAAACCAGATGGGTGGAAGGCAGTAATTTTGTAGATGTTAATTTTGTTATCGATCCCAGGACCAACCGTATTATTATGATGGGTGCCATGGACAATCTGGTAAAAGGAGCCGCAGGCCAGGCGGTCCAGAATATGAATTTGATGTTTGGCCTTAAGGAAGCAAGCGGACTTCAGTCGGTTCCCATGTTTCCTTAAGTAATAAGTTGAAGTGATAATAAGTATAAGAAGTAATATTCTTTAAATGAAATACTTAAAAAAGTAATAAATATGCGTTATTTTTTCTCAGTTAATAACGCCCAAATATAAATTCTATTCAGAAACTCCGAAACAATCGGAAGGGATGGACCTGATTGCCCGGAGACAGGAGGATACAGCATGGAAATCATGAAGGGCGGGGTAACCGCAGCAAAAGGATATAAAGCAGCCGGATTATATGCCGGCATAAAGAAGAATAGAAAAGATATGGCTTTGGTATACAGCACTCTTCCTGCAAAAGCAGCAGGTACTTTTACTACAAATGTAGTAAAGGCGGCTCCGGTTAAGTGGGATATAAAAATTATAAATGAATATGAAACCGCCCAGGCGGTGGTATTAAACAGCGGGGTAGCCAATGCCTGTACCGGTGCACTCGGTGATGAGAATAATTATAAGATGGCAGAAGCTGTGGCGGGAAGCCTTGGGATTCCAACCAATGCGGTGCTGACAGCCTCAACCGGAGTAATCGGTAAGCAGCTTCCCATTGACGTAATAAAGGAAGGTGCCGGACTTTTGGCAGAAGCCCTGGAGGATAGCATCAATGCCGGTCTAATGGCAGCAGAAGCAATTATGACTACCGATACTTATTCAAAGGAATTTGCCGTTTCTTTCCTGGCAGACGGCAAGACGGTTACGGTCGGCGGAATGGCAAAGGGCTCCGGCATGATACATCCCAATATGGCAACCATGTTGGGCGTTATAACGACAGACGTTGCCATCAGCAAGGGTTTATTGCAGGAAGCAATCAGCAGGGATGTAAAAGATACCTTTAATATGATATCCGTAGACCGTGACACCTCTACCAATGATTCCCTGATTATATTGGCAAACGGCCTGGCCGGCAATGCAGAGATAACGGAGAAAAATGAAGATTACCATAATTTCTGCAAAGCTTTAAATATGGTAACCACTGACCTGGCTAAGAAAATGGCAGCAGATGGGGAGGGAGCAACCAAATTATTTGAAACCGTTGTGGTGGGAGCAAAAAATAAGGAGGAAGCTGTTATATTAAGCAAGTCCGTTATTACCTCAAGCCTGGTAAAAACAGCCGTATACGGTAATGATGCCAACTGGGGAAGAATTCTGTGTGCCATGGGTTATTCCGGAGTGGATTTTGACCCGGACCAGGTGGATTTATATATTGAAAGTGCAGACGGCAGATTAAAACTGGTCGAAAATGGAATGGGAACAAATTACAGCGAAGAAACCGCAACAAAGATTTTATCGGCGAAGGAAATAAAAGCAATTGCCGACATAAAAATGGGAGACGGGACGGCAACGGCCTGGGGCTGTGATTTGACCTTTGATTATATAAAAATAAATGCAGATTACCGTTCATAAAAATAAAGATAAATACAGCCTTATGAATTTGAAAAATTACCCGGAGGACATCAGAATGGAACAGATGGAACAGATTTTAATTAAAGCGCAGACGCTGATTGAAGCTTTGCCCTATATACAGAAATTCAATAATAAAAAAGTAGTTGTAAAATACGGCGGAAGCGCCATGTTGGATGAAAATCTCCAGTTAAATGTAATTAAGGATGTGGCACTGTTAAAACTGGTAGGCATGCAGCCGATCATAGTACATGGCGGCGGCAAGGAAATCAGTAAATGGGTCAGCCTGTTAGGCCATGAATCCAAATTTGTAGAAGGTTTAAGGGTAACCGACGAACAGACCATGGAAGTTGCTGAAATGGTATTAGGCAAGGTAAATAAAGGACTGGTCCAGATGATTGAGAAATTAGGTGTTAAGGCAGTCGGGATCAGCGGCAAGGACGGTGCCACCCTTAAGGTTGAGAAGAAATTGGTAAATGGCCAGGACATCGGTTATGTAGGAAGTGTAACAGAGGTAAATGCAGACTTGATTAACACCCTGATTGATAATAATTTTATTCCCATTATTGCACCCATTGGCCTGGATGAAAATTTCCGTGCTTATAATATCAATGCGGACGATGCCGCCTGTGCGGTGGCAACGGCCATAGGTGCCGAGAAGCTGGCTTTTTTAACGGATATTGAAGGGGTATATACGGACCCGGAGGATAAGGATACGTTAATATCCGTGCTCACTCTGGATAAGGCAGATGAGTTAATTGGCAACGGATTTATCGGCGGCGGAATGCTTCCTAAATTAAAGAACTGCATTGACGCAGTCCGGAACGGGGTGTCGAGAGTTCATATTCTGGACGGCAGAATGGAGCACTGTCTGCTTCTTGAGTTTTTTACCAATCGCGGCATCGGAACGGCAATACTCAATAATGAAAGTATTTTATTTGAACATGAAAAGCTCCCCTCGGGGAAGTAAGGAGGAATACACATGGAAACCCAGGAATTTATTGAAAAAGCGGAACAGGTTCTGATGCACACTTACAGCAGGTATCAACTCGTACTGGACAGAGGGGAAGGCGTCTATCTGTACGACATCAACGGCAGAAAATACCTGGATTTTGCAGCGGGTATTGCAGTATTTGCCTTAGGCTACGGCAACAGGGAATATAACGACGCATTAAAGAACCAGATCGACAAGATCTTACATACTTCAAATTATTACTACAATGTACCCACTACCGAAGCGGCCGGGAAGCTGATCAAGGCCTCCGGAATGGACCGTGTATTTTTTACCAACAGTGGTACGGAAGCAATTGAAGGGGCAGTAAAGCTTGCAAGGAAATATTATTTTAATAAAAAGCACCAGGCAGGAAGTGAGATCATATCCATGAACCATTCGTTCCATGGAAGAAGCATGGGGGCATTGTCCATTACCGGGCAGCCGAAATACCGCGAAGCCTTTGAACCTTTGATCGGAGGAGCCGTATTTGCCGATTTTAATGATCTGGAAAGTGTAAAGGCAAAAATGAATGATAAAACCTGTGCCATCATAGTGGAACCGATACAGGGAGAAGGCGGTTTATATCCGGCGGAAAATAAATTCCTGGAAGCTTTGAGAAAATTGTGTGATGAAAAGGACATTCTGTTAATATTTGATGAGATCCAGTGCGGCATGGGAAGAACCGGAACCATGTTTGCTTATCAGGGATACGGCGTAAAACCGGACATAATTACCTGTGCAAAGGCTCTGGGCTGCGGAGTACCCGTCGGTGCCTTTGCCGCAACGGAAAAAGTGGCGGCTGCCTTTGAACCGGGTGACCACGGTACCACTTATGGCGGAAATCCCTTTGCAACGGCCGCTGTCAGTAAAGTATTTGATTTATTTGAATCGGAACAGGTGCTGGCCCATGTAAATGAAATAGCTGTCTATCTTGAAAAGAAGCTGGATGAACTGGCAGAAAAGTATGATTTTATCCTTGAACGTAGAGGCAAAGGCTTGATGCAGGCACTGGAATTTAAGGGACCGGTAAAAGATTACATCTTAAAAGCCATGGATAAGGGACTGATCCTTATAACAGCGGGAGCCAATGTCATCCGGTTTGTACCGCCTTTGGTTATATCAAAGGAGCACGTGGATGAGATGACTGGTATTCTGGAAAGTTTATTTCAGACACACCCTAAAATGCATGAAATGGGCTGATGAAATATTGATGAAAGGATTGGGTGTAAAAAAGATGTAACTTTTGAGTCTTCTTTTGCTGCATCCAGTCTTTTTATTTTATAGAAATGATTTACTGTGAGATAAAAAGAAGACCAGAGGTACCACACACGATGAAATTGCCGGCTTGGCCGGGTTTAGGGCCAGAGTTTGGGAAGCCGGACTTTTATTTCCAGATAAATAAAGATAACTTGTTATTACTTCAGAATGAATATCCTTCCATGGATTTGGCAAAAATATAATAGGCGGATTTGGATATTATGAGCAGCCGTACTATTTAAAGGAAGGTGATTATTATGACGGGATGGATTATTGCAATCATATCAGGTGCATTAATGAGTATCCAAGGGGTATTTAATACAGGAGTGACAAAAGAAACCAGTATATGGGTATCCGCTGGCTTTGTACAATTTACGGCATTTTTGGTATGCCTGGGCGCCTGGTTTATTACCGGACGGGAAAGCAGTTTTGGTGCAGTATTAAAGGTCGACAATAAATATATGCTGCTGGGAGGGGCTATCGGTGCATTTATTACTTATACGGTTATAAAAAGTGTTGATTCCTTGGGACCTGCAAGGGCCATTATGTTAATTGTGACCGCCCAGTTAATCGTGGCATATGTAATCGAACTTCTGGGGATATTCGGAGTGGAACAGGTGAAATTCGAGTGGCGTAAATTAATTGGTGTTGCACTGGTAATCGGCGGTATAATTACCTTTAAATGGGATTAGTTCTGCATTGCATAAATTTTGATGAACTCAGCACACTAGCTTTTTTAAGATTTTCTTACATTTTAAAATCTTTCGAAATACCTATTGTAATCATACAATTTATTAGGTAGAATGTTATTATGCAATAAAGTATTGAGGATACGATATCGATAAGGCCTTTTTTATAAAACCGTATGCAGCCGGGCAGCGTGATAAGCTGTCTTTAAAAACATGCGGGTGAATAAGAAAGGAAAAATTTATGGAAAAAAGAAATCTGCTAAAAGCCGGTCTAATACTTGCATTTATACTCTTAGCCGGTGTTTTCTACAGCTGCAGAGGTATTAAAGAACCGGATACTTCCATAACTTTGCAGGATGGGACAGCAAATCAGGAAACCGATGATGCGGTCAGAGACCAGGGAAGTGGTCCTTTACAGACAAAGCAGGATGGTGCAGGCGTTACGGAAGAAACGAATATGCCAGGTGATTCGGACAAAGGAAATGAGTTAAAGAAAGATACGGCAGTTCAGAGTACAGACATGGATTCCGCAGATTCACCGCAATACATCTATGTACACCTTTGCGGTGCAGTTAAAAATCCTGATGTTTATAAAGTACTGAAGGACACCAGGCTGGTGGAGGTACTTAAGCTGGCCGGCGGACTGACGAAAGCTGCAGCCGGTGATTATGTCAATCAAGCTGCTGTGGTTGTGGATGGAGAACAGGTTTATATTCCCACTAAGGATGAAGTGGAAGGTATTCTTCCTGACAGCTTTACTGAGGACAAAAGCAGTTCCTTAAGTACTGCCGGGGATAATGCAGATTCTGCAGGGAATACTCAAAACCCGGGAAAAATCAATATTAACAAAGCATCGGCGGAAGAACTGATGACTTTAACCGGCATTGGGGAAGCTAAGGCGGAAAGTATCCTAGCTTACAGAGAAGAACACGGCGGTTTTAAAACCGTAGAAGAAATTATGAATATTAACGGAATTAAAGATTCTGTTTTTAATAAGATTAGTGACAAGATTACAGTAAATTAAGTGGTTCCGTTATCAGGGAATCGACTTAGGAAAATTAGGATGGGTGATGAATGTGGGAAAAAAAGTACTCGTTGTTGACGATGAAAAATTAATTGTAAAGGGGATCCGTTTCAGTCTGGAACAGGATGGTATGGAAGTTGACTGTGCATATGATGGGGAAGAAGCATTGGAAGCAGCCAGAAAAAAAGAATATGACGTAGTATTATTGGACGTAATGCTTCCGAAGATTACCGGTTTTGAAGTATGCCAGCAGATCCGTGAATTCTCAAATATGCCGATAATTATGTTAACTGCCAAAGGCGATGACATGGATAAAATTTTAGGCCTGGAATACGGTGCCGATGATTATATCACAAAACCCTTTAATATTCTGGAAGTAAAAGCGCGCATTAAGGCTATTATACGCAGAAGTGCCAAGAAGTCTTCCGACAGCCAGGCGAAAGTCATAAAGTTCGAGGATCTTAAAATCGACTGCGAAAGCAGGCGTGTTTATGTGAATAATAAAGAAGTTAATTTAACAGCGAAGGAATTTGATTTACTTGAGTTACTAATATTCAATCCCAATAAAGTATATAGCCGTGAAAATTTACTCAATATTGTATGGGGATATGATTATCCTGGTGATGTAAGGACTGTTGACGTACACATTCGCAGATTACGTGAAAAGATTGAAGATAATCCAAGTGAGCCAAAATATATACATACAAAATGGGGTGTTGGCTATTTTTTCCAAGATTAAATCAAAATTATGGTTTTTGACGAGTATGAGAGTGCATGCCTTATTTGCACTCTTCTTAATTGGTATTTTACCGATTCTGTTTTTTACCTGGGAATTGGTCAATACCTATAATACAACAGCTTTGGACCAGAGGAAGAACGAATTGCAGAGCCAGGGTAATTCTTTGGCAAACCTTCTGCTTACCTCCGGTTATTTCAGCGACCCTACCATTGAAGAGGTCAATACGGAGGTAACCAGGGTTTCAAGTATTTACGACGGCAGGATTTTAGTCATTGACAGTAAATTAAATATTTTAAAAGATACTTACGGAATTGAAGATGGTAACACAATTATTTCAGAAGATGTAATAAAATGCCTTCGGGGAGAAAACAGTGTTTATCAGGATAAGCAAGATAATTATATCGAGATGACCGTACCGATCACTCATAATACCACCAAAGAGATAGTGGGTGTTCTTTTATTGAACTTTTCTACCAGAAATATCCATGCCATATCGTCTTTAATGTCCCAGAAAGCATCCGTCCTGTTTCTGACCACGGCTATACTGATATTTGTTTATGCATTTTTTTATTCCGGTGTGTTTACCAAGCCCTTTAATAATTTAAAGAAAGCCATCGGCCATTTGACAGAAGGGTACATGGATGAACAGGTTAAAGTGGATGGATTTTATGAAGTAAGACAAATATCGAATTCCCTAAACCAGATGCTTTTACGTATTAAAAACCTGGAGAGATCCAGGCAGGAATTTGTTTCCAACGTATCCCACGAACTGAAAACGCCCATTACTTCCATTAAAGTGCTGGCGGATTCCCTGATCATGCAGGAAAATGTACCTCCGGAACTGTACCGGGAATTTTTAGTCGATATTACGGATGAAATCGAGAGGGAAAATAAAATTATTACCGATTTATTATCCCTTGTTAAATTAGATAAAACCGCCAGCGAAATGAATATTACGTCCATTAAGATCAATGACCTGGTGGAGCTGGTCTTAAAGCGGCTGCGTCCCATTGCCAAGAAAAATAATATTGAATTAATTTATGAAAGCTTCCGTCCGGTTATTGCGGAAGTGGATGAGGTTAAATTTTCCCTGGCAATTTCTAATTTAATTGAAAATGCAATTAAATATAACGTGGAAGACGGATGGGTCAGGGTGTCCCTGAATGCAGACCACAAATATTTTTATGTCAAGGTGGCAGATTCCGGAATCGGTATCCCGGAAGAAGCCCAGGATTTTATTTTTGACCGTTTTTACCGTGTGGATAAAGCCCGTTCAAGAGGTACTGGCGGCACAGGACTTGGTTTATCCATAACCAAAAATGCGATCCATATGCATAAAGGTGCCATTAAGGTGTACAGTAAGGAAAACGAAGGAACAACTTTTACCGTCCGGATACCAATCAATTATATTGCTTAGTGAAAGGCTTTTGCCATTTGCGGCTGCAGGCTCCAGTCATATCAAAGTGAAGAAAAGCGTCTTTACAAAGACTGTGTCTGCGAAAGCTTCCATAAATCTCAGATGCGCAGCAGACTGCGCAGGAATGGAGAAAAACATGAAGGACTATGATATGAAACAGAAAAAGAACAAACAGAATATAGTATCCATAGTTGTTGTTCTTATCATAGCAATCCTGTTGGGAGCCTGCAGTGAGAAGGTGGAGGAACCCGACGAAATAAAGTCAGAGGAATCGGAATTTTTTATTTATTACACGGATAAAAATGAGACTAAACTTGTGGGAGAGCCTTATGAACCGGCAGCTACTGCAAAAGAAGATTTAGTAAAGGAATACTTTGAAGCTCTGGGTACCGATCCGAAGGATATTTCCTTAAAAAAGGCGAGACCGGAATATTTAAAGATAGAAGAATTTACCTTTAATGAGGATAACAGCCTGAGCATTAATTTTAACTCAGCTTACAATAGCTTAACGGGCATCTCGGAAGTTCTGTGCCGTGCCAGCATCGTAAAAACCCTGTGCCAGATCGAAGGCGTGGATGATGTTGAGTTCTATATAGGCGGCCAGCCTTTAAAAGGGCTGAACGACCAGCCTGTCAGTTTTATGAAAGAAGATGATTTTATTGATGGTACCAGTGCGGAAAATGTATATGTTACCGTCTATTTTGCCAATGAACAGGGAAATGGCTTAGTGGGTACCAACTTAAAAATTCCGATGTATTATGGGAATATATCCATAGAAAAATTAATACTGGAAAGTTTAATAGCCGGTCCGAAAAAAATTAAAAATATAGATGAAAGTATACAAAAGACCATACCGGACGGAACGGAACTGCTTAATGTATCAACGAAAGACGGCATATGTTATGTAGATTTTAATGATAATTTTCTTAATAAAGTACAGGGAATCAAAGACGAGGTCGTAATTTATTCCATTGTAAATTCCCTGGATGAGCTTTCTACCATTAACAAAATCCAGTTTACCATTGACGGTGAGGTCAAGAAAAATTACAGGGAAGGAATTTCTTTTGACGGTCTTTTTGAAAGAAATCTGGATTTGGTGGAAGGGAGTAAATAATGAATATCAAAAGGCCTCTCGTTTGGCTTCTGGCCGCTTATTTGGCGGGCCTGGCATTCTATACCCTGGAAATTCCAGTGATTATCCTAATCGGAGGTATCAGCCTGCTTGGAATATTATTATGGCTGTTACTTCCAGGTGTTAAAAAGAAAGCCAAACTGATTAATTATTATTTTTTGCTGGGACTGCCCATATTATTAACTTTAGGATATATCCGGATGAATCATCAAACAGCTCCGGGCAGTATGGATTCAGCTTTTGAAAGTAAAATAAGCGGAACGGTTACCGGACGATTGGAGATGCTTCAGGATAAAGGCGATTATTTAGCATTAACATTAAAGGATAATACGATCACGATTAATAAGACAAAAAAATATTCCAGCAGTAAAATGACAATCTATACTTCTAATAAAGCCGGATACAAAATCGGCAATCTCTTATTTGTTTCAGGTGATATCAAAAAATTTCAAAAAGCCTCTAATCCGGGGCAATTCAATGAATACCAGTATAATAAAATGCTGAATATTGATTATAAAATGAATGCCGATTCGGTTGAAATCATAAATGTGGATTATTCCGTATTTCATCAGTTCTTATATAATTTAAAGAAAAAATTTACGGAAGTTTACCGGAAAATACTCCCGGCTAAGAATGCCGGTATCCTGTCGGCTATGATGCTGGGAGAAATGACCCTTTTGGATCCGGAAATGAAAGAACTGTACCAACAGAGCGGCATCTCACATATACTTGCAATTTCAGGCCTTCATATCTCCTTATTGGGGCTGACGCTGTACCGGCTTTTAAGGCGGATCAGAATTCCCTTATTCCCGGCGGCAGGAATATCCGTTTTTATTATATTCTCCTACGGAATCCTTACTAATTTCAGTGTTTCTACCAACCGTGCCGTAGTTATGATGATTATCCTTATGGCGGCAGGTTTAATCGGCAGAACTTATGATTTATTGTCTGCAACGGCTTTCAGTGCGTTGGTTATTTTAATACAGTCACCGCTGCAGGTGCAGAATGCCGGTTTTTTACTTTCTTTTGGTGCCATTCTTGGAATTGCTCTGATGAATCCCATTCTATCCTTTCTAATTCCTTTTAAAAATAAAATATTGGATGGGCTGATATCAAGCCTGGGGATACAGATCATTACACTTCCGATTATTCTCTATTACTTCTATGAAGTTCCTACTTATTCCGTAATCATAAATATGATAATACTTCCCACCTCCACCATTATTATCTTGTTATCGGTTCTGGCCGTTATTTTAGGAGGTATATATCTGCCGTTTGGCATGTTTGCAATAGGGGCAGTCCACTATCTTCTTAATTTTTATGAATGGGTATGCCGGGTTGGCGCAAAGCTGCCAGGGAAAAACATATTGCTCGGGCGGCCGGATCTGTGGGCTGTCATTGCCTATTATTCCATTATCCTGCTGGTGGTCTGTTTTCGTTTAAAGGTAAAACGAAAAATATGTGTATTACTGCTGTCGTTTTTAGTAGTTATATTTATTAAATCAAAGAATATCACTTTAAATGTGACATTTTTAGACGTAGGACAGGGTGATGGGATTTTCATGATGACTCCCAAGGGGACCACTTATCTGGTAGACGGCGGAAGTTCGGACATATCAAAGGTTGGACAGTACCGTATAGAGCCGTATTTAAAAGTAAGCGGCATCGGGACACTGGATTATGCCATAGTTACCCATATGGATTCGGATCATATTTCCGGACTGAAAGAATTAATGGATGCCATGGAAGAAACAAAAGGCGATAAAAAAACCGGTATTTACAAGGGTAATATCATTATCCGCAACCTGATCCTTCCGGACATCTCCCAGAAAGATGAGGCTTACAAGGAATTCGTTACCTTGGCGTTATCCAGGGGAATTAAAGTTTGGTATATCAAGAAAGGCGATACCATTGAAGACGGTGAAGTAAAAATTACCTGCCTCCACCCGGATACAAATTATAATTTTACATCCAGGAATGCCTATTCTACTGTTTTGGGTGTCAGCTTTAAACAATTTGATTTGCTTTTAACCGGCGATCTGGAAGCGGAAGGAGAAGATATGGTATTAAAGGAGCTAAAAGCCCAGCCGGATTATGACGTGTTAAAAGTAGCCCACCATGGTTCCAAGTATTCTACTTATGAAGAATTTTTGGATCTGGTAAAACCGGAATTCTCCATTATATCCTGCGGAAAAGACAACAGCTACGGACATCCTGACCCGGAACTGCTGGACAGGCTTAAGGAGGCCGGAAGTGATGTAAAGATTACTTATGAAAGCGGTGCGGTTACAATTAAAACGGATGGCGAAAAGCTGGAGATAAGTGAGTATCTGGAGAAATAACCGCCTTGACTTTGTTATCTTCTCTTCGGATCGGAAATTATAAAACTGAGGTTGTGGTATTGAATAAACTGGTATAAGATATTAAATAACATAATGGTTTGATTCTCAAGTATTTTCAAGGGTGGATGAAAGGGTGGCGAAATTTTACAAAAGATAAGTCAAGAATATCAATTTAGCAGTATAAAAATAATTCTGGTAAATTGATATTTTTTATTTCATATTATTTTAGTTGAAACAATGAAAAAAATTTTAAAAATAAAAAAATTTGAAGTATTTATATATTTTATCTCGTTTTATTATTTGGATGGAATATTAACATACCGTTTTAACAGGCCTAAGGGATGGGGAGGTGGAAAAAATCAATTGCGATAAGTATTTGGAACATTTAATCGATGCATATGGGAATCTGGTTTTTTCCATATGCTTTAAACTGGTCGGCAGTTATTTTGATGCGGAAGATTTGGCACAGGATACCTTCCTGGCCGCCTATAAAAATCTGCATACATTTGACGGTAAAAATGAAAAAGCGTGGGTATGCAGAATTGCCACCAATAAGTGCCTGGACTTTTTGAAACGGGCCGGCAGGAATGTTATTCCTACGGACGATACATATTTGAATGAAGTACAAAGTAACAGGCCATCACCGGAGGAATATGTATTGGAAACAGATGTTAAACAGGAATTATATGAATTATGCAGCCGGTTAAAACCGCCTTATCAGGAAATAGCCCTGGATTATTTCTATTATGAGAAAAATATAGCAGAAATAGTAAAGCAGAGCGGAAAAAACAGGAAAACGATACAGACACAGGTCTACCGTACAAAAATCATGTTAAGAAAATTATGGAGAAGGGAGTAATGCTATGGGAACAGAAGAGAAACAATTAAGCCTGCCAGTATGCAGTCACAGGATTACGGATTTTAATAATATTACTCTGGAGGAACTGGAGCACATAGCTTCCTGTGATATCTGTGCAGATAAGTATGCCAATGCCATAGAACAGTACACTATGATAAAAGCACCTCATTATCTGAAAGATAATATTTTGCAGGAATACAGGGCTTTTACCAAAGTACGGAAAGAGAAGACTAATAACAGATTACACCTGCCCTGGAAAAAACTTCAGCTGTTTGGCTATAGCATGAAAATCGGCCTGGCTATGTGCGGGGCGCTGATCTTGATTAATTTTGCTCCCGCAGGCAGTACACCCAGAGAGAAACCTTCCGGCATGTCTGATTTCATATACAGGATGAACAGTGAATTAAAGGAATTTTCAAATAATATATTGGAATATACGGACCATTTGGTTTTAAACGGTAATAAAGAAAATAAGGAGGATATAAATTATGACAAGAAAAAAGAATAAATTTTTTACTTTTATATTTGCGGCATTATTTGGTGCCGGACAGATGTACATGGGCTTTATGAAGCAGGGAATATCCATTATGATTGCAGCGGCGGTTATAATGGCAGCCGGTAGCTGGACTGGGATCGGAACATTATTCTTTGTCCTTCCGGTATTATGGTTTTATAGCTTTTTTGACGCCATAAATAAAATGACTATGCCGGACAGAATCTTTCAGACCCTGGAAGACCAATATATATTCCTGTCTTCCAATGATAATGTACAGTTAAAATATCTGGCGGCAAAGTATGAAAAGGCAATTGCAATTTTCCTCATTCTTATCGGAGGTTCGGTATTAGGGGAAAATATTCTGGATTTTATTGCAGAACAGGCGTCATTGGCAGGTAATATGGCTTTGGAGCAGTTTGCGGATTTCCTGCGCTGGAAAGGGTCCAGAATCCTGTTTTCTATCGTAATTATTGTAATCGGAGTAAAAATGATTATCGGCAAAAAGAAAGAACTGGACCAGGAGGAAAATCACCCTGCAGGTAGAAAATGCGAGTCAGAAAAAGCGGTTAATTCAGAAATCCTGCTTAACAGGAATGAATTTACCCAAGACTTCCCTGCAGTACCTGCAAACACAACCGATAACCCTATATTAATAACAGATGTTAAGGAGAATCCGGATGAGAACGCGTAGAGTCGGAACATTTACCCTGGGAAGCGGTTTGATATTATTTGGCATACTGTTTATCATACGGGTATTTACCAATATTATTACTTATCAGATGGTATTTAAATTATGGCCCGTTTTATTTGTCTTGCTGGGAGGTGAGATACTTGTGGGACATCATAAGGAAAAAGAAGGTAATATCATATATGACGGGGCTGCCATATTTCTAATTATCGTATTAACTTTTTTTGCCATGGGCCTGGCAGTGATACAGTATATTATTGAAAATGGCAGATTCTATTATTGAATTATTTAACCTGTCAAGGGGCTGATGTAAAATTCAAAATCTTTCTTACTTGGGAGAGACCCAAGCACAGTAAATTTATCATTTTGCAACAGCCTCTTATTTCAGTGGAGGACGGGGGCTCCAATGAAACTGCCCCAGGTGCAAAGCTATAAGGGAAGTTTTAAGTTCCGGACTATATTTTTTTCAAAATAGGATACTAGAGGGGGACTATCTGTGTTATAATAAGAAAAAGCGGCTGATGAACCGTAAAATACATTAAAGGAAAGGTACTAAAATATGGATTTTTTAGAAATTTTAAAAGTAATTTTCTTAGGGATCGTTGAGGGAATTACGGAATGGCTGCCCATCAGCAGTACGGGACATATGATATTGGTGGATGAAATTATTACGATTAATGCAAGAGACGAATTTAAAGAAATGTTTTTTATCGTAATACAGCTTGGGGCTATTCTGGCAGTTTTTCTATTATTCTGGAATAAGATTTTTCCCTTTAATTTAAAAAAAGGCCGCCCTATTATAAATATGGATATTATGACCTTATGGTTTAAGATAATTGTTGCCTGTCTGCCTGCGACGGTTATGGTTTTACTGTTTGATGATTTAATTGATAAGTATTTCTATAACTATATTACGGTTGCAATTACCCTGGTTGTATACGGTGTTTTATTTATCATAATTGAAAACAGAAATAAACATAGAAGTCCCCAGATCAGGACATTGTCTGACATTTCTTATAAAACCGCATTCATAATCGGATTATTCCAGCTTTTATCCATGATTCCGGGAACTTCCAGATCCGGAGCTACCATACTGGGTGCCATTATAATCGGTACCTCCAGGTATGTGGCAGCCGAATTTTCCTTTTTCCTGGCCATACCCGCCATGTTTGGCTACAGCTTGTTAAAGCTTATTAAATTTGGGTTTGACTTTAACTCCAATGAAATCCTGACTTTAATATTAGGTATGTTAACTGCTTTTGTAGTATCTGTCTTTGCAATTAAGTTTTTAATGGGATATGTGAAAAGGCATGATTTTAAAGTTTTTGGTTATTACAGAATAATATTAGGGGTACTGGTGGTATTGTATTTCCTGACTATCGGAAGGTAATTACGGAATAGGACAGAACGGTGATAGGTATGAAAGGTTCCATGTAATTGGTATGTTTTATAGATTCAAAAATGCATTATCACCGTTTTTATATGTAAATATGTACAATAAAAAAATATATAAGAAACCTATTGACAACAAATTATACAACTGTTATAATTGGTTTAACGTTAAACGATAATTTAAAAAACTTTATTTTAATTAATAGATTTCAATAGTTTAACGTTAAACTATAATGAAACCTATTAAAAAGGAAGGGGATAATTTATGAAGAAAGTGAAAAAACTGGTTAGTCTTTTGGCCTGCCTGATGCTTATCGTAAGTATGATATCAGCATGCGGCACAAAGAAGGATACGCCTGCGGATGCCACGGCAGACAAAAACCAAACTACGGAGGGTACCGCAAGTGATGAATCGGCCGATACAGCTGAGCCTGCATCAGCCGAAAATATCCAGCTGAAACTTGGAATCTGGCCGGAAGATACCTTAACTGCAGATATTGAACTGCATGAAGGTTATGTTAAGACATTTAATGAATCGCATCCTAATGTTGAAGTAGTTCCTGCCTATTACAAATATGCTACAGATACTTTTGTATCCCTGGCAGAATCGGGAAATCTTCCTGCCATCTTTGAAACCTGGTATACAGAACCGCAGAAATTAATTGACGGAGGATTTGTGGCAGATATCACCGATGAACTGGAAGCAAGAGGCTGGGTGGAGGCAATCAATCCGTCAATCAAGGATCTGTTATCCAAAGACGGAAGGATCTATGGTATCCCTCGTGACGGTTATGCCTTGGGCTTAATGCTTAATGTAGAATTATTTGAAGAAACAGGTCTGGTAGATGCTGACGGATATCCGATTTATCCAAAGACCTGGCAGGAACTTGCCGAAACAGCCAGGAAAATCAAAGACGCCACCGGTCAGGCAGGTTTATGCCTGTTAGCAAAAGACAATGCAGGCGGATGGCATTTCAGTAATATAGCCTGGGCATTTGGCGCTACTCTGACAACGGAAGAAAACGGTAAATTTGTTGCTAACGTAGACAGCCCCGAAGCAATCGCAGCTATGGAGTATGTAAAGTCCTTAAAATGGGATTATGATGTTCTTACTCCTGATCCCACCAACGAAGATTGGTCTTCCGGTTTCGTTAATTTAGGGACCGGCACGGCTGCCATGTATATTGCGGCAAACGATGCAGTTAACCAGCCAACTCAGGTAAACGGGCTGCCGGCGGATAAATTATCTTTAGTTGCCCTGCCTGCTGGTCCTGACGGAGAGCAGTATTCCTTATCCGGCGGTACCCCTTATATGTTTTCTAAAGATGCAACAGCGGAACAGATCAATGCCGCACTGGATTATCTTGAAATTATGGGGAAAGCACCGGTTGCGACGGATGATGCAATTGAAGGCATGAGAGCGGATGCCCAGAATAAAGTTGCAAATAATGTTCCCGTTATTCCCCGTTTTCCTTGCTGGATCGATGAAGAAGTACTGGCAGCGGAAGATGCGGTTACCAAAGAATTCGGTAATGTTGATATGAAGCTTTACGATACCTATTTTAACGCAATTAAGACACAGGGGAATCTTCGTCTGGAAGAACCGGGTTCCGCACAGGATCTATATGCGGAATTGACCAAGGTGCTTCAGGCAGTTATTACGGATAAAAATGCAGATGTTGCTGCACTTATGAAGACGGCGGATGGAAACTACCAAAAATTGCTTGATGAAAATGTAAATAAATAGTAAAATTATGATAACGTTCAATATAGTACCGGTCGATGATGGGGTTTTCTGAATAAGATGGCCCCATCATCTTTAAAGAATAAAAAAGGAGGGTGGATAAAGTGGTCAGAGCAAAAAATGAAAATCTCCAACTGAAAACAAAAACGGGCTTTAAGAAAAGGGATCTGGCAGGGTGGGTGATTATGCTTCCTTCCATCATATTATTTGCATTTTTTGTGTGGGAGCCATTATTGGAAAGTGTTCGACTCTCCCTGTATACGGCAAAAGGAATTCGCCTTGAAGAATTTGTTGGATTTGATAATTACATTAAAGTATTTAAGCATCCGGATTTTGCTGCGGCATTTGCAAATACGTTTAAATACATACTTTGGTCTTTGGCTATCGGTTTTCTGGTGCCTATTATTATGGCAGTTTTAATTTCTGAAACAGTACATCTGAAAAGCTTTTTCCGTATAGGAATTTATTTCCCCAATATTATGCCGGGATTGGCTACTGTTCTTATGTGGGGGTATTTTTTCCGTCCCGGCAATACGGGAGTACTTAATATTTTATTAAACAAGATCGGGATTGAACCGTTAGTCTGGCTGACGGATCCAAAATTAACCGTTCCGCTCATTGTATTAACCATGACCTGGAGGGGTGCCGGCTCTACGGCTTTAATCTATATGGCAGGTATCAGTAATATTAACCCGGAATTATATGAAGCAGCCACCATAGATGGTGCGGGAATAGTACAGAGAATCCGTTATATTACAACGCCAAGTATTTTTTCCCTTGGAAAAACACTTTTGATTTTACAGATTATAGCCGTATTCCAGATACTTTATGAACCTCTTGTTATGACCAATGGCGGACCGAATAATGCAAGTATATCTATTATGCAGCTGGTATATAATTATGCCTTCCGTGATTTCAACTATCCCATGGCAGCTGCATTATCTGTTATAATATGTATTATTCTGGTAGTTTTAAGCGGATTATACTTTAAACTTACCGCATCAAAAGAAAATTAAGAAGAATACGTGCTAAAAGCACGCAGATGGGAGTTTGACATGTTTTTTGAAAAGTATAGAAAAAAAGAAGACGGAACCATTCGTTTTTATGATCTCCACTCTACCAGAACCAAAATATTATGTGTTATAATTTTTATTATTTGTATCGGAATCATTATTGTATCATTATTCCCGCCGATATGGGTGTTTTTGGCGAGCTTTAAGGAGATTAAGGAATTTCGCCGCAATCCTACCATCCTGCCGGAGAATTTTGATTTGCAAGTTTTTATAAAAACCTGGAATGATTTAAAATTTGTGAAATATTATATCAATTCATTTATATCCGTTGCCGGCAGCGTTATAAGTGCGGTTGTATTTAACGGTTTGCTGGCTTACGGCCTGGCGATTTTAAAGCCCAGGGGACATAAAATCATTTTCGGGCTGGTAATGTGGAGTTTATTGATACCTGCAACAACCAGTATTGTTGCTTTATTTGTAAATATTAACAAGATTGGACTTAACCAATCCTTTGTGCCGTTGTGGCTGGCATTAGGTGCCAATGCTTTTTATGTGGTATTATTCAAGCAGTTTTTTGAAGGTCTTCCTAAGGAAATTGTGGAAGCCGCGAAACTTGACGGATGTGGTTACCTGCAGACATTTTTGAAAATTATTTTACCCCTTTCCAAATCAATTGTCATGGTAGTTGTAATTTTCGCAATCAATGCCGCATGGTCGGATTTCCTGCTTCCGTATCTGGTGTTAAACGGTTCCGGCAAAGAAACGGTTATGGTACGTTTGTTTATGTTCCGGACTTCCAATGCAACGGATGTCGAGGTACTCAGGGCAGTGGCTTTCTCTATTATCCCTCCGATTATTTTATTTACCATATTCCAGAAACAAATCACAGAAGGTGCGGCGGCAGGTGCATTAAAAGGGTAAAAGTTTTTGCCGTGTTACCCCGGCAAAAACTTCATATACTCAAAAATGATCACAGGAATGAGGAAAAATATGGCAAAAATAGCAGACAAATATTATACTACGGACCCATGGAACGTTATGGAGGAGGGTTTTAGCCAAGCCTATTCCCAGGTATCGGAATCCATATTTTCTTTAGGCAACGAATACATGGGTGTCAGGGGGTATTTTGAAGAAGGATACTCAGGTGACAGCCTGATAGGCAGTTATTTTAACGGAATTTATGAATCCCAGGAGGCAGACCGCTCTGCCTACAAGGGCATGATTGATAAAAGCGAGTTTATCGTTAATTCCGTTAATTGGCTTTATGCCAGAATTTATGTAAATAACGGAGCAGTTGATTTATATAAATCAAAATTTAAAGATTTTAAAAGAGTACTGAATTTAAAAAACGGTATTTTAAACCGGTCTTATATCTGGATATTAGAGGACGGTAAGGAGCTCAAACTGGAATTTGAGCGGTTTTTGTCCATGAGAGAGGCGCAGCTGGCGGGTCAGAGGATAACCCTGACCCCCCTTAATTTTACCGGAGAGGTAACTATTACGGCAGGACTTGATTTTGCCGGAATTCATCATATGGCCGGTAAAAATTTATGGAATTGCAAGGATATCAAAACCGGCAGGAAGTGGTGCAGTATTCTGGCGGATACGGTTAATACCGGCCTGTCCGTTTTTTCCGGTTGTTATTTTGAATGCGATGCGAAGGAAGAATCAGAAATCATAGAAGAAAAAAGGGTATTAAAGCAATTTACCCTGGCCGTAACACAGAATAAACCAGCCACTTTCACCAGAGTTGTAAGAAATGTGACAAGGAAGGATACCTCAGCGGTGGATTCCGATACGTTTAACGTTAAATGCAGAGAAGCCGCCGATACACTCCGGGAAGTTAAATATGATATCTTAAAGGCAGACAGTACCTTGTGGTGGGAAGAGGTCTGGAAGGACTCCGATATTGTAATTGACGGGGATGAGCTAAACCAGCAGGGAATCCGTTTTTGTATCTTCCAAATGCATCAGACTTATCATGGTGCGGAAAAGGGAACCATTATCGGGGCGAAGGGTTTAACCGGTGAAGCTTACAGCGGCAATACCTTCTGGGATACGGAAACCTATTGTCTTCCCTTTTATATTTTCAATAATGCGGAAGCGGCAAGGCATTTAATCGAATTCCGTTACCTGACCCTGGAGGAAGCAAGAAAGCGTGCAAGAGCACTGGACTGTGAAGGAGCCTTTTATCCAATTGCCACCATCACCGGCAGGGAATGCTGCAGCTTATGGCAGCATGCAAGCTTACAGTTACAGGCTTCTACGGCCGTAGCCTACGGTATATGGCATTATGAGAAAATCACCGGGGATGAAGAGTTTGTATTCCAAACCGGCCTTCCGGTTCTGGTGGAAGTAAGCAGAATGCTTGCAACCAGAGGGGATTGGAGCGGTGATAAGAGCCGTTACGGTTATTACGGTGTTATGGGACCGGATGAATTCCAGATGATGGTGAATAACAACTGCTATACCAACTATTTAGGAAAAGTTACCCTGGAATATACCCTGGATGTGTTAGGGCGGTTCAAGGCCAAAAAGGGAGCTTCTTACCGGGAGTTTTTAAAGAAATACAATTTAAAGAACAAGGAACCGGATAACTGGTCGGTTATTGCAGAACACATGTACATTCCTTACGATGAAACAAACGGGTTGTTTGAACAGCATGAAGGATATTTTAATTTACCCCATATTGATGTGGACCAGATTCCGGTTGAGGACTTCCCGCTGTATCATCACTGGACTTATGACCGGATTTACCGCAATGATATGATTAAGCAGCCGGACGTACTTATGATGATGTTAATGTATAACGGTAATTTTACGGATGAGCAACTGAAAAATAATTATGAATATTATGAACCCAGATGTATTCATGAGAGTTCCTTGTCACCTTCCGTTCATTCCATCCTGGCAGCCCAGCTTAAGAAACATGAGGAAGCTTATAATTTCTTTGGATTTGCAACCAGAATGGATTTGGATAATTATAACCGGAACACTTTGGAAGGTTTACACACCACTTCCATTGCAGCCGCCTGGATGAATATTGTATACGGATTTGCAGGGATGCGTTCCGACCGGGATATATTAAGGTTTTCTCCTTCCATACCCGGACAGTGGGAGGGTTATTCCTTCCGGATCCGCTATCAGCAGGATGTAATCCGGGTAAAAGTGGAAAAGGATAAAGTTTTCTTAAGTACGGCAGGAGGCAGGGAAATCAAAGTTGCCGTATATGGAAAAACGGCCATATTGACTAAGGAAGAAAAGGTGATAGAAATTCCGGCTGATTGGAGGGGATAAGTGCCTGCATGTATTCCATGCTGGGCCTGCAAATGCGGTATGCCGGACCGGGCTTATCTGTTATTTATGAAGTCGGCTACAGCTGATTTAAGCGGCGGAAGCAAGGAATGGGCCGGGCTAATATATATTGGCGGGACCCACCCGGCAGCTTCCGGCGGCGCATATATGACCGCTATTGAGGGATTTGCCGGTATTCATGAAGAAGCTGGAGTCTTAAAAGCAGCTGCCGCACTGCCTGGGAACTGGGAACTTTTAGCCTTTAAAATAATCTTCCGTGGGGATTTAATATGAAGTTAAGGTTACAAAGGAACAGGCTGAAGTTAAGAAAGCAGTGCTTTTACACTGTTTCTCTCCACAAGGTGGATGGGAAGGATGATTTCACGGTTTGGAATAGGCTTATTCTCCAGCTGGTCAATTAAAAAATACACAGCTAATTTACCTTTTAAAGGAGCATCCTGGTGAATGGTAGTCAATCTTGGTGATGTAAGATGACAAAGGTTAATATCATCGAATCCGATGACGGAAATGTCATCCGGAACTTTTTTACCGGCCTGGCTAAGACCGGACATAATTCCGGCCGCAAGGATATCCGCAGTGGCAAAGACCGCTGTTATATCCTTGCGTTTTGCCAGATTCATCCCCAGGGCTACGGTAGTATTCACGTCCAGTTCCTGTTCAAATACCAGTTCCGGACGAAAAGTAACGGAAGCTTCCGCAAGAGCTTTCTGGTAACCCAGGAAACGTTCGTATACAACACCCCGCTTTTTGATGGTAGGGGAAGCAAAGGCAATATCCCTATGGCCTTTGTCAATCAGATAACGGGTAGCGGTATAACCGCCGTTATAATCTTCCAGGCCCACGTTGCACATATTGGGATGGGTAACATAACTGTCTATTAAAACAACCGGAATATTTAAACCGGCTAATGCATCGAAAAATTCATCCTGGAATACACCGGTGCAGAAAAGGCCGTCCACATTCCAATTGCGCAGAAAGGTTAACAAATCCGCCGTTGTTTCGACCGTACGCAGCATGAGGTAATAACCGTTTTCACGCAGGGTTTTTTCAATGGAGCCGATAAAAGCAGAATGAAAAGGGTCTTCCACAATGCTTTCATTTTTATTCTGGGTCAGGTGGCTGATCATACCAATTACTTTTGAGGAACTGGATACCAGGGAACGTGCGGACATATTGGGTACATAACCTAGTTTTTCAATGGTTTCATTGATTCTTGCTATGGTTTCTGCCGAGACACGGCCGGTTTTACCATGAATTACATTAGAAACCGTAGTACAGCTTACGCCAACAGCTTGTGCAATATCCTTTATTGTAGTCATCGAAATGATCCTTTCTTCAATAGGTTTAAGGTTAAACTTAATTTTATTCTAGTCTATCACATATTAAAAAAAAAGTACAGAATTATCTGGGGTGTTTTATGTACCTTTCCCGGCAGATGAACAGTACCAATTATTAAAAAAACATAAGGAGTGAAAAAAATAATGATTAAAGGTGTTATATTTGATCTTGACGGGGTTTTGGTTTCAACGGACGAGATGCATTTCAGGGCGTGGCAGCTGCTTGCCTGGGAACTTGGAATTACTAATTTTACGAAAGAAGATAACAAGAGACAAAAAGGTGTAAGCCGGATGGAATCCCTGGAGGTAGTTTTAAGCAAGGGGAATAAAATATATTCCGGGGAAGAAAAACTGGGCTTTGCAAAACAGAAAAATCAGTGCTATATCGAACTTCTTCAAAGTTTAAATGAGGATGCCATACTTCCCGGAGTAATTGATACTCTTAACATGTTAAAAGAGAAGGGAATATTGATCGGGATTGGTTCCGTAAGTAAAAATACGCCGCTTATATTGGAAAGAACCGGCCTTACACCCTACATTGACCAGGTCAGCTGCGGCCTTGACATTACCAGATCCAAGCCGGATCCGGAGGTGTTCGAAGTAGCAGCCGTAAAATTGGGGCTGTTAAAAGAAGAATGCCTTGTGGTGGAGGATTCCGGGGTAGGTATCATTGCGGCGAAGGCAGCACATATGAGAGCTTTGGGAGTGGGACCGGAATACAAACAGCTCAGGGCGGATTTTGAGGCGGTTAATTTACAGGATGATATTGACTGGCAGGCGATTTTAGAAAGTTAGGAATAAAAAATATACTTGACAAATTTGTGATTTGGTACTATTGTTTTATTGTAACAACACCCCACGGGGGTATAGTCATTTGCTTTATGCAGATAGGAGGCAAATATGAATCAAAAATTTAACGTGATCGGGATGACCTGTTCAGCGTGTTCGGCTGCTGTGGAAAAGAGCGTTAAAAAGGTACCGGGGGTAATATCGGTGGCAGTTAATCTCTTATCAAACAGCATGACGGTTGAATTTGACGGTGCGGTTACAGACAATAACCGGATTATTAAATCGGTAATCGACGCAGGCTATAACGCTTCTGTTTTTACACACAGCGTGAAGGATACCACTGGGAAGGATACGACTGTCAATAAAGCGGAGATGGAATTGAAAGAGATGAGAACAAGGATAATTATTTCTTTTCTGTTTTTAATTCCTGAGTTGTATATAGCAATGGGGCACATGTTTGAGCTGCCGCTGCCGGATATTATTCATGGGACAGAGAACGCGGTAACATTTGCATTTTTACAGTTTTTACTGATACTTCCCATTATCTACGTGAACCGTAAATATTTTCAGGTAGGTTTTAAGACACTGTTTCACCGTTCGCCCAATATGGATTCCCTGATTGCAATTGGTTCCGGTGCCGCCATAATTTATGGAATTTTTGCAATTTTTATAATCGGGTACGGGCTTGGCCATGAGGATATGGATTTGGTAATGCGTTATTCCATGGATTTGTATTTTGAATCTGCCGCTACCATACTGACCTTGATTACCTTAGGTAAATACCTGGAAGCCAGGTCAAAAGGCAAGACTTCGGAAGCAATAACCAAATTACTGGATCTGGCTCCCAAGACAGCCGCAGTCATCCGTAATGGGGAAGAGACAATAATACCTGTGGAAGAAGTTGTCAAAGACGATATAATCGTAGTCAGACCCGGGCAGGGTATACCGGTGGACGGTATTGTTATTGAGGGCAGTTCTTCCGTTGACCAGTCCGCATTGACCGGTGAAAGCATTCCGGTAGAAAAACATGCCGGTGATACGGTGATCGGCGCCACGATTAATAAAACGGGTTATTTTAAATTTAAAGCCCAAAAAGTAGGCGAGGATACTACTCTGGCCCAAATCGTAAAACTGGTTGAGGATGCCGGCGCTTCCAAGGCACCCATCGCAAAACTGGCTGATAAAATCAGCGGGGTATTTGTACCGGTCGTCATAAGCATTGCCGTTCTTGCTGTTATCATATGGCTTATTTCCGGAGCTTCCTTTGAATTTGCCCTTTCCATAGGGATTGCCGTACTGGTTATTTCCTGCCCCTGTGCCCTGGGTCTCGCCACTCCGGTTGCCATTATGGTAAGCACAGGTAAAGGCGCCATGAACGGTATCCTGATTAAATCGGCAGAGGCACTGGAAATTGCTCACAAGGTCAATACGGTCATACTGGATAAAACCGGTACCGTGACGGAAGGAAAACCAACGGTAACGGATATTATTACCGCCGGAAGTTTAAGCAGTAAACAGCTGCTGGAAATCGCAGCATCAATTGAAAAACCTTCCGAACATCCGCTGGCTGACGCCATTGTAAAAAAAGCGGAAGAGGACGGAGTAACTTTGAAAGAAGTCAAAGAATTTCAGTCGGTTTCAGGAAGAGGAATAATTGCCCGTATTAATGGAAAAGTATATTATGCAGGCAATCTTGCCCTGATGGAGGAAAACGGAATCTCCGTGGAAAAACTTCTAAAGAATTCGGATGAGTTTGCGAAAGAAGGAAAAACACCTTTGTATTTTGCAGAAGAAAAGGAAATACTTGGTTTAATAGCGGCAGCAGATGTGGTAAAGCCTACCAGCCGGAAAGCCATAGAGCAGTTTAAGGCACTGGGAATTGATGTAGTCATGTTGACCGGTGATAATAAGAAGACGGCGGAGGCAATCAGGGGACAGCTGAATATCGACAGGGTTGTTGCGGAAGTTCTTCCGCAGGATAAGGAAAGTGAAATCAGAAGAATTCAGGAAACCGGCAGAAAGGTTGCCATGATAGGAGATGGTATTAATGATGCGCCTGCTTTGGTAAGGGCGGACGTGGGTATTGCAATCGGTGCAGGTACGGATATTGCAATTGAATCGGCGGATATTGTCCTTATGAAAAGCGATTTACTGGATGCCGTTACGGCAATACAGTTAAGTAAAGCCACCATAAAGAATATCAAAGAGAATTTATTCTGGGCATTCTTTTACAACACAATAGGCATTCCTTTAGCGGCAGGCGTATTCTATGCATTGCTTGAATGGAAATTAAATCCTATGTTTGCGGCTGCAGCCATGAGCTTAAGTTCGGTTTGCGTGGTTTCCAATGCCTTAAGGTTAAAGTTTTTTAAGCCCAAACAGATTGTCTGACCGAATTTATACAAAACCGGTAGCAGGCAATTTCAATAACTTACGGTAATCAGGAAATTCATTCTGCGCAATTACGAAAGACAGACATTAACTTGTCGGCACGCCGGATTATTTCGCCTGAATATATTTAAATTATAAAAGTAGATATGAAAATATCTGAATATTATTAAATGAAGGAGAGAACGATCATGAAGAAAATAATTAAAATTGAAGGTATGACTTGCAGTCATTGCCAGGCCAGAGTAGAAAAAGCTTTAAATGCAATAGCAGGCGTTAATGCTAAAGTGGATCTTAAGAAAAAAGCTGCCGTAGTGAGTTTTGATTCCGATGTCAATGATTCTGTCTTTAAGGATGCCGTTACGGAAGCAGGCTATGAAGTAGTATCAATCGAAGAAAAAAAAGGTCTCTTTGGTAAATAATATTTTAGCAGCGGATAAGCGCATATATGGGGTGTTTATCAGAAACGCAGTGATTGAATCATCACAATAATTTGTAAGACAGGAGGCCGGAATGCGAGCGGATAAGACTAAAATTACCCGTCTGTTAAAAACTGCCAGAGGTCAGATAGACGGCTTGTTGAAAATGGTTGAGGAAGACCGCTATTGTATTGATATTTCAAACCAGTTGATGGCTACCCAGGCGATCTTAAGGAAGGTAAATAATGATGTCATTCATGCCCATTTGGGAGCATGTGTAAAAGAAGGGTTTGAACAGGGAAATGAAGACGAAAAAATTGAAGAAATAGTAAAACTGCTGGATAAGCTCTCGAAATGAGGGCTTATCTTTGGTTTCTGCAATAGGAGATTACGTCCTGAGATAAAAATGCTCTGAGGACCTCATTGCGGCGGAGTGGAATCAGGTTGCCGATGCACCAGGTTGAACTAATTTCCGGCTTTTATTTACCGGATTTCGAATAACTTATTTTTACTGATGAATACTTAAAATTGGGAATATTATAAAGATATTCTTATGAATTTTTAATATTTCTTAATTTTATAAAATCTATTTTATTTTTTAATCGACATGTGTTATAATTGTTCGGGATTTAAAGTATTTCCAATTATAATATAATTCGACACTTATCTGGAATTATATACTAGCAACCGTAGGAGTGAATGGGATGGATAAAGATAATAATCATAATACGAATGAGGAAAATGAAGGCTTGGCCGGCAATAAGGGCAGCAGTTGGGATTCCAATAATATAGGCAATAAGATTGCCGGTTATGAGGATGAAGACGCATTCCTGGATGAGGTTAATTCCTCTTTGGCAAAGCAGATCAGTATGGAACTGGAGGATAAGAATACGAGTACAAATGATATGAAACCGAAGAAAAAAGGCAGGGTTCCTAAAGGTGTCAAAGTTTTTGCAGTTGTTTTTTCCGTTATTATGTTATTAGGTTGTTTATTGGCGTTTACTCCGGGCGGCAGAAAAATTATTTTTAATATAGCCGGCAATTATATTTACGGTAAATTAGAGTATGAAGGTACCAACACCACGGATGTTGTTGATAATGAAAAGAATACAATTGAGGATAATAATAAACCGGAAAAACCTGTTGAACATGTTGTGAATATTCTTCTGCTTGGAGTAGAAGAAATCGGTGGGGCGTCCAATACCGATTTAATGATAATTGCTACCATGGACACGAAAAACAATACAATGAAGCTTACGTCCTTAATGAGGGATTTGTATGTTGAAATACCGGGTTACAATGATAATAAGCTGAATTCGACTTATGCCAAGGGCGGAATCGACCTGTTATATCAGACCATCCAGAATAATTTCGGGGTACATCTGGATGGATATGTCCTTGTTAATTTCAGTGCTTTTGAAAAGATTGTAGATCTTGTAGGGGGTGTTGAGGTTACCTTAACGAGAACGGAAGCGAATTATTTGAATACGACCAACTATATTTCTAATCCTGCCAATCGCTATGTAGTGGAAGGGACACAGACCATGAACGGTAATCAGGCATTGGGATACTGCAGGGTGCGTAAAGTATCGACCGGTACAGAAAATAATGATTTCGGAAGAACCCAGAGGCAGAGGGCCGTTTTAAATTCCATCTTTGAAAAGTTAAAATCCAAGAATATATTACAGTTAGGGCTGTTTATGAATGATGTTTTGTCCAAGGTGAATATTAAAACAGATATTACCAATACGGAATTTAATGAATACCTGGAGGAAGCAGCCAGCTTAAATGTTAAGAAATTAGAGGATAAGAGAATACCTTCCGACGGTAATTATAAAACGGAGAGAGTACAGATTGGTAAATACAATCAGGATGTTCTCCTGCCGACAGACTGGAATGATATGCGTGCCGAGATCCGTCAGTTTATCTATGGTATTACGGAAGATAGCACAGGTAATACAGCGGATACAACGTCAGCTCAGGAATAGTAACTGGCCGTCGGCTTTACTTTAGCCGTGTTAGATTAAAATTAACCCATATTAACTGTGATTAAAAATTTCGTAAATAAAATAACGTGACTTTCAGCCACTTTAAAAACACATAAATGCGTGGTTTGCAAAAACGGAGAGACGGAATGATCAGAAAGAAGCATTAATAATACCTATATTATTAATGTTTCTTTTTATATTGACTTTTTGGCAGGGGAGTAATATAGTTATATATAGATATTTAGATAATTGTCTAAATGTCTAAGAAACATAATATAGCAGGTTATGATACCGAAAAGATTATGAATCAAATATTTACATGATAGGAAAGCAGCCAAATTATAACTTTGGGAGGGTCAATATATGCTTATTATTAAAAGTTTCAGCAAAAGCTACAAAGGCGGCAAAAAAGCCGTAGACAATCTGTCCCTTGAGGTTGAGGCAGGGGATATATATGGATTTATCGGCCATAACGGGGCGGGCAAGACCACGACACTTCGGGCGGCGGCGGGGGTACTTGATTTTGAAGAAGGGGATATTGCCATCAATGGTATTTCCATTAAGAAAGATCCAGTTGCCTGTAAAAAGATAACAGCTTATATACCGGATAATCCGGATATTTACGAACATTTGACCGGGATACAATATTTAAATTTCATTGGGGATATCTATTCCCTTCCAAAAACGGAGCGGGAAAGCCTGACGAAAAAATATGGAGATGCCTTTGAATTGACCCGGAATTTAGGTGACTTAATATCCTTTTATTCCCATGGAATGAAACAGAAGCTTGCCATTATTTCGGCATTGATTCATAAACCGAAACTTCTGATTTTGGATGAGCCTTTTGTGGGACTGGACCCGAAAGCAGCCCATACTTTAAAAACCATTATGGCTGAGTTATGCGTTGAGGGAAGTGCCATATTTTTTTCAACCCATGTTTTGGAGGTGGCGGAAAAGCTCTGTAACAAGATTGCGATCATCAAGGCAGGCAGCCTGGTTGCCTGCGGTAATACGGCCTCCGTGAAAGGAAATCAGAGTTTGGAGGATGTCTTCATGGAATTAATTGAAGAATAGGAGGCATTTGTACGTGCGCCAAAGCGCACAGATGGGAGTTAAGTTGAAAAACAAAAGCAGTTTTTTCAACATCCTGATTTGTACGTGCGCCAGGGCGCACAGATAGGAGTTTATTATGAAACAAATTTGGTTACTGACTAAGATACAGTTAAGGACCGCTTTTGACTTTAATCAGATTTTAAGAAATAGAAGCAGGACCGCAAAGAAAAAAAGCTATGCATTTATAGCCGTATCCCTGTTTCTGGTCATACTGCTGGCCGGTGCGTCTTTCGTTTACAGTCTGGCAATCGGTACTTCCCTGAAGATGCTGGGTATGCTTTATTTGCTGCCGGAATTAATGATGGCAGTTACCTGTGTCGTCACAATTATGACTACCATATATAAAGTAAAGGGTACTTTATTTGGATTCAGGGATTATGATTTGATCATGTCCCTTCCGGTGAAAACCAGCACGGTTGTAATGAGCCGGTTACTGCTTTTATATGCAATTAATATTATATTTACATTAATGATAATGGTTCCGGCGGCAATTGCTTATGGAATACTGGGGGCGGCATCCCCATATTTTTATGCAGCGAGCCTTCTGACGGTATTCTTTATACCCGTTCTTCCCATGGTTATTGCCGCAGTTATTGGAACGGTAATTACCGTGATAGCATCAAAATTCCGCCACAGTAATTTAATTAACTTACTTATTACCTTTGGTCTATTAAGCAGTGTGATGGTTTTTTCCTTTAATGCAGATGACTCGGAACAGGCCCTGGGGCAGATGGGTGCGGTTCTTATAAAACAGGTGGACGGCATATATCCCCTGGCAGGTATGTACCGGAGGGCTGTGTGTGACTTTAATCTGCCTTCCGTCCTTTTATTTCTGCTTATCTCCATATTGGCATTTGCGGTATTCTCTATCCTGGCCGGGTATAAATTTAAAGCTATAAATACCAATCTGGCTGCCAACAGGACAAGAGCCGACTATGAGGTCGGGAATATGGAACAGGCAAGCCCTTTTACTGCCCTTTACCGAAAAGAATTGCGAAGATATTTTTCGTCAAGTCTGTATGTACTGAATACGGCTTTTGGCATTGTTATGATGACCATTGGGGCGGTTGCAGCCTTGTTTATGAACACGGAGTCTTTGGCACAGATACTGGAAATACCTCAGGCTGCCGGGTTAATCGGGTCTCTGGTTCCGGTTATCGTATCCATGTGTGTGGCAATGACCTTTATTACCGCCTGTTCCATCTCACTGGAAGGCAAAAATTTATGGATTTTAAAAGCGTCTCCGGTTTTGACCAGAACCATATTCTTAAGCAAAATTGCAGTCAATTTGACCATTACTTTACCTGCCGTACTCTTTGATGGAATTCTGATTGCCATTGGGCTAAAATTATCCCTGGCCGAATCTTTGATGCTTCTGATCATGCCTTTGGCATATGCAGTTTTTACCGCAGTATCCGGATTATTCATTAATCTGGCGCTGCCTAATTTAAACTGGTCCGCAGAGGTTACCGTAATAAAACAGAGTGCGGCATCCATGGTGGCAACCTTTGGAGGTCTTGCAGCGGTTGCGCTGCCCATGGTACTTCTGTTTCTATTGCCAGATATGGAAGCTGTTTATATTAATGCCGTAACCACCCTGGTTATTCTTGCTGTAACGGTAATAATGTATCATTATCTGAATACAAAAGGGGAAAAGATGTTCCGGGCGTTATAAAAGAGAATACTCAGGAATAGTGTACCGACAAGTTAATGCCTGCACCAAATGCACAGAAGGAATTTTCAGTCTGCAAGCCATGGGAGAGAGAGGTAGCGGCGGCAGCAAGTATGCTGCGGTTCTTTTGACAATGAAGCGGATGGAAATTCAGGCAGGCAATTGGAGCAGTACACCAGAGCGTGTTTGAAATATCATTACACCGGACTGAATACTCTACTTTGCAGCATGCTGCGTCATTTTGGGAACGTAGCTCCGCTACGTATCCAAAATCGTTTCTTGCCTTCTGCAAAGTAAAGCATCCGGTCCGGCACAAACATTTTTCAAATATGCTCCAGGAAAGGAGGAGTACGGTGAACGATGCTTTTAAGGCACTGGCGGATCCCACCAGAAGAAAGATACTGGAATTACTGGCGGAAAATGACCGGAATGCCGGAGAGATAGCAGATTATTTTAATATCAGCAAACCTTCAATCAGCCATCATTTAAGTATATTAAAGAATGCCGGACTGATTAATGACGAAAGACAGGGGCAGAATATAATGTACTCCTTAAATACGACCGTATTTGAAGATGTGGTTAAGTGGTTTTTTGATTTTACAAAAAAGAACAGCAGCGGAGGCGGAATGGATGAATAAAATAATTAAAATAGTTTTGTGGATGCTGTCGGTGCTTTCCTATATCGGTATTATCCTGTGCTATCCCAGATTGCCTGAAAAGATACCGACTCATTGGAATTTCAGGTGGGAAATTGACGGCTGGAGTGATAAGAAAATAATATTAATTTTAGGCTTGCTGCCTTTGATCATCCTTTTCAGTTATGCACATTTTTTTAAATCTAAAAATAAATTTGAAAATAACACAAAGCTTGCCAAAGTTTATAATTTATTAAAAGTTGTTTTGGCAATATTTTTTATTATACTGGACTGGATTACCATAGCGACTGCTTTTGGTTATGACATCAGGATGAAAGCCCTGTTTCCGGCTGTTATGGGGATTCTGTTCATATTACTCGGCAATTATATGCCGGTATTAAAGGGAAATTATTTTATGGGTATCCGGAACCGGTGGACCATGTCAAACGATACTGTATGGCGCAGGGTCCATAAGATAGGAGGGTATCTGTTTATTGTAATTGGGTTCTTAATGATGATTATGGGGTTCCTCCAGTCCGATGCGGTGAATCTGATTATATTTGATTTACTGATTATTGGAATCGTGGGGTTAAATGTTTATTCCTATATATTTTACCGTAAAATTAATGGAAATATGAATAACAGAACCTGATGGCCGGCAGGGCCGGTATGCAGTCATAAATAAGGCATGAATGGTTTTGAGTGTTAAAAGTCCAAAATGTAATTTTAACCTTACAAGCAAGTCCCCTGCTTCTTAAGTGGAGTGTAAGCGGTGGGTTAGGGACTTAACTTTTCAGTCGGAGTTCGTTCTAAGTTCAAGCTCCGACTAAAATACCTGCGTAGCAGGTATAAGGTTATGAGCAAGTAGCGTAGCGGACCTGGAATATCTGCTTTGACTATATTCAGACAAAATAATCTGGATTGAATAAATTTAGAATACGAAATCGGACTTTTAACACCCATGCCTTTTTTGGTTAATTATTTAAGACAGGCTCTTGAGATATTCGTCATTTAAAGCAATTACCTGCTCCATGGCCGCCTTGCCGGGAGCGCCTATGGTATTACGCTTCTCCACACAGGTTTTCAGGCTGATGGCTTCATAAATATCCTGTTCAAAGACAGGACTTACTGCCTTGAATTCTTCCAAGGACATATCTTCCAGGGAAATTCCTTTACCGATACAGTATAAAACCAGCTGTCCGACAATCCCATGGGCATCCCGGAAGGGTACTCCGTGGTTTACGAGATAATCGGCGGCATCCGTAGCATTGGTGAATCCGTTTTTGGCACTGGAGGCCATGGCAGGTTTGTTGAACTTCATGGTAGAGATCATACCGGTAAAGAGCCCCAAACAGCCCTTAACGGTATCCATGGCATCAAAGGTAAGTTCTTTATCCTCCTGCATGTCCTTATTATAAGCTAAGGGCAGTCCTTTCATGGTCGTCAGAAGGGAAATCAAAGAACCGTATACACGGCCGGTCTTACCTCTTACCAGCTCGGCAATATCCGGATTTTTTTTCTGGGGCATGATACTGCTTCCGGTAGAATAGGCATCATCCAGTTCCACGAATTGGTATTCATTGGAATTCCATATTATAATTTCTTCACAAAAACGGCTTAAATGCATCATAATGATGGACAGGGCACTTAAAAATTCAAGAAGATAATCCCGGTCCGCCACGGAATCCATGCTGTTTAAGGTAGGGCCATCAAAACCTAAAAGTTCTGCGGTATAAGCACGGTCAAGGGGGTAGGTGGTGCCTGCCAGGGCACCGGAGCCGATCGGGGAGTAGTTGAGTCGTTTATAAATATCCGTAAGCCGCCCGTAATCCCTCTTAAACATCTCAAAATACGCTCCCATATGGTGAGCCAGGGTAATTGGCTGGGCTTTCTGTAAATGGGTAAATCCGGGCATATAGGTTTCCAGGTTTTCTTGCATGATCTTTTGTAAAGCCGCCAATAATTCTTTTAAGAGTTCTTTCATCTGAAGCAGTTCATCCCGGGTATATAATTTCATATCCAGGGCCACCTGGTCATTCCGGCTTCTTCCCGTATGAAGTTTTTTACCGGCTTCTCCCACACGGTGGATTAAATTGGCTTCGACGAAGCTGTGTATATCTTCATGGGTACCATCGATAAGCAGGGTACCGTTTAAAATATCTTCCTTTATCCCGTTTAAGCCGGATATAATGGTTTCTTTCTCATCCTCACTTAAAATTCCCTGTTTTGCCAGCATCGTAACGTGGGCTATACTGCCTTCGATATCCTGACTGAAAAACTTCTGGTCAAAGGATATGGATGCATTAAAATTGTGCACTAACTGATTGGTCTCTTTTGTAAAGCGTCCGCCCCACAGTTTCATAAGATTACCTCATTTCTTATAATGTTTAATTATACGTATTTTGGATTAATTATACAATGTGTAATGTAATTTATCAATATGGGACGGGTAAAAATTTATAGTTATAGAAATTATGCATTCTGTATAAAGGCACGCTTGATAAACTCGGGTTTACTGCGTTAATAGAAAACTTAAACCAGTTCATATAATCTGTTATATTTATCCGTAAGATATTTTACATAATAATCCGCGTTCAGTTCTTCATCCATCATACTAATAAGGAGTTCATTGGTATTTTTGGTCTTACCGTATTTATGGATATGATTGTTTAAATATTCACGTATTGGTGTGAGGTTACCTTCCGTTAAGTATTTTTCCAATGGCATAACAGAGCTCATATGGTAATAAATCTGGGCTGCAATGGCACTGCCGATTGCATAGGAAGGGAAATAACCGAAACTTCCGCCGGACCAATGAATATCCTGAAGTACGCCTTCGCCGTCATCCGTTGGTTCAACCCCCAGGTATTCTTTATATTTTTCCTTCCATACTCTCGGCAGGTCCTCTACCTGGATTTCATCAGCAAAAATCATTTTTTCAATTTCATAGCGTATGATTATATGGAGAGAATAAGAAAGTTCATCTGCTTCCGTACGGATTAAACCGGAACTTGCCTTGTTGATGCCTTTAATGTAATGCTCTAAAGTCACATCTTTTAACTGTTCCGGGAAGGTTTCCTTAAGCTTGGGAAACAGGGGGGTCCAGAAAGCTTCGCTTCTGCCGATTACATTTTCAAAAAAGCGGGACTGGGATTCGTGCATGCCCATGGAAGTTCCGGTTCCTACGGGAGTCTGGGTAATGGCGTCGTCAATATGCATTTCATAAATGCCATGGCCGCTTTCATGAATCGTGGAGAATATGGCGCTTTCCAGATTATCTTCATGGAAATGGGTCGTGATCCGCACGTCGTGGTTGTGAAGGTTGGTGGTAAAGGGGTGTGCGCTTTCCGCAATGACACCGCGGTTAAAATCAAAACCTACGTAACCGCTGATATAATTGCAGAATTCTTTCTGTTTACCGATATCAAACCTGCGGTGGTTGTAAGTTTTGTCAATGGTATCATTTTTCTTATTTACTTCTTTTAATAAAGGTACAACGGCTTCTTTTATTTTATTGAAGAATACATCCAATTTTTCCATGTTAAACCCCTCTTCATAATCATTTAACAGAATATCATAGGGCTTTACATCTTTTTGATTAAAAATCATATTCCGGTAGCCGGCAAATTTTTTCTGATAGTTGATTATTTCACTGAGAGTGGGGGAGAAATCTTCAAAGGCTTTCTTTTGTCTGGCTTTTGCCCAGATTCCGGAAGCCTTTGCGGTTAATTCGCTGTAGGCCTGATATTCCTCGGGAGGAATAGGCTCTAATTCTTCAAAGGATTTTTTTATCTCTTTTACGATTGCCTTCTGGTTAAAATCAAGATATTCCTGTTCCTTATCCTCGCTGAGCTTATGGATCAGTTTTTTGACGTCATCATGAATCAGGTTAGTAAAATATTCATTGGAGAGAATCCCTATGGTTTTAGAAGTATATTCCATGGCTTCTTCGGGAGCCAAGGTTTCTTCATCCCATTGGAATAAAGTAAGTGCGGCCTGAAAAGCCATGACCTTGTCAATCCGCTTCATCAGCTGTTCATAATTTTTATTCATAAATTAAATTTTCCTTTCCGTGTATTTACCATATAGTATATCATATTATTTCTTAAAATATCAATGAACAGTCTTTGACTCATCACGACAAACGCAGGAATGAACATTTTATGAACACTTCCCTTTCTGGTATCTCCTGCCAGTATATAGTTCCATTTGTCGTGTTTGACACATGCTTAAAGAATTCCAAAAAAAGAAGAAAAAACATCCAAAATATATTCACTTTTTTTTATTGCATATGGTATAATTAGGTATGGAAGATGTCCTTACTTCTAAATCTGAAATGTATGAATGATATAACGAAAGAAGATAACTTACCATATTTTTGTAATATGCATATATTTACCGCGACTGTTTATACTATAACTGATATTTTGGGCGTTGTGCATATTATAATCCGGCATAAAGTACCGGTAATAAACAAATAGGAGATTTATCGGACAGACAAAAAATCAGAAAGAAGGAGTTACTATGAGAAAGAATTTAGCAATCGAAAAAGTAGTTGGAAGGGAAATTTTGGATTCCAGAGGAAATCCGACTGTAGAAGTAGAAGTAGTTCTTGCAGACGGAAGCCTTGGCAGGGCGGCAGTGCCTTCCGGCGCATCCACCGGAGCTTTTGAAGCGGTTGAACTCAGAGATAATGATAAAAAAAGATACCTTGGCAACGGAGTATTAAATGCCGTTAAGAATGTCAATACGGAGATCGCGGGTGCCATCATCGGCATGAATGCCTTAAACCAGATTGAGATTGACAAAAAAATGATTGATTTGGACGGTACGGATAATAAAGGCCGTTTGGGTGCCAATGCCATATTAGGTGCCTCCCTGGCAGTCGCCAAGGCAGCCGCAGAGTCCCTTGATTTACCTTTGTACCAGTACATCGGCGGTGTGAATGCCAAGGTATTGCCGGTACCCATGATGAATATTATCAATGGAGGAAAACATGCGGATTCCAGTTTAAATATCCAGGAATTCATGATCATGCCGGTTGGGGCCAAGTCTTTTTCGGAAGGTCTGGAATGGAGTACAACCGTATTCCATACATTAAAGAAGCTGTTAAAAGCGGACGGATATGTTACTGCCGTCGGTGACGAAGGCGGCTTTGCACCGAAATTTACCAGTGATGACGAAGCTCTTGATTATATCGTAAAAGCCATAAAAGAAGCCGGTTATGAACCGGGAACCGATTTTTATATAGCAATGGACGTAGCTTCGACCGAAATGTATGACGAAGCCAAAAAGGCAGGCAGGGAAGGAGAGTACTTATTCTGGAAAGCAGGAGAATATAAGACGGTGGACACCATGATTGACTATCTGGAGGATCTGTGTAACCGATATCCGATTATATCTATTGAAGACGGCCTGGCAGAAGAAGATTTCGAAGGCTGGAAAAAGCTTACCAACCGCCTGGGAGGAAGGATCCAGTTAGTCGGAGATGATTTATTCGTAACCAATACCAAACGGATTAAAGAAGGGATGGAACAGGGAATCTCCAATTCCGTTTTAATCAAATTTAATCAGATAGGAACCCTTACGGAGACCCTAGAAGCGATTGAGATGGCCAAGAATAACGGCTGGACGGCAATTGTATCCCACAGGTCCGGCGAAACGGAAGATGTAACTCTGGCGGATATTGCAGTTGCCACCAATGCCGGACAGATTAAAACAGGAGCTCCCAGCAGGAGTGACCGTGTTGCCAAGTATAACCGTTTATTAAGAATTGAATATCAGTTAGGGGAAATCGCCGGTTATCAGGGGAAGAACGTATTTAAAGTAATCAAGAAATAATTTTCTCATGGCATTCATTCCTTATATAAATAACTGATATTTTGCCGGATAATAAATGATATGACAGCATATTAATCAATTAAAAGTATAAATTAAGCCGCCTGATGTGGAAATATTATCAAACCCACGAAAGTAATTTACTTTACAGGCGGCTTAATATGATCGGAATTTATGTTTAAAACCGTGTCGGATATTTTGTAACGGTTATATTTTATTAAATGTCCGCTGATCAGTACATGGGAATCAGCACCGCATAAATCCGTATCCATGGTATATGTAAAATTATCATATAATAAATAGAAACTGTTTTCGTAGCTTCGGTCATAAGGACCTATATCTTTTCGTCTGCGTAATTCTTTGTAGTCCATAATTTCACCTTTCGCTTTCGGATAAATGGGGATTTGTTTTACATTTAGTAATTATAATATATTATGACAAAATATTCAATCTCAATTATTTATTTGTAATACAATTCTTATATCCTGCCTTACAGGTTTTATGAACGAGAAATAAGCAAAGAATATATTCGGATGGGCGTATTCGGTATTTCAGGACGGATTAAAAAAGGAATCGAAATATCCGCTTTGACTTAACTTCCGAAGAAGATATTTTTGTAACTGACTATTATACTGCCCGAATTGAAAGAAAGTTTTAATATGGGTTAAAAGTATTGTAAATTAGTCAAATACAAATTTTGTGTATAAATATTAAAAGATAAAAATTTGTCAAAGCAGCGAATTGTATACACTAATACAGAACAACAAATGTCTTTCCGAGAAAGACATTTAATTCAATGAATATATATTCACAGTAATTAGAAAATATGCTGATAAGGCACAGTAAACCCTTTAAAACACTACAAAATTTAAAATTTGATTATTGACAAATCAGTATTTTTATAATATTATATTGTTTGTACAAGGAAGTATACATTAAGTGAGATACTTCCTTTTTAATTTAAAGGAGGAGAATAAGATGAGAAAGAAAAAACTGTTGGCTGCCGTACTTGTTGCAGCACTATCAGTAACCATGTTAGCCGGATGCGGTAACAAGAAAAATACGGATAATACAACCGATCCGACAACTGTAGAAAATAATACGACAGGTACCCAGGAGTCTGCTGAACCAACCGAAGCAGCACCTGCTGATACAGGAGCTTATCCTGGAACTCCTGAGGAGAATGCGATTACCGTTAATATTACTTCCGAACCACCACAGTTATTTACCGTAACAACTACGGATACCACATCCTTTTCCGTTATCCGCCATGTAATGGAGAATCTGGTTATGTTAGATGAGAATGACCAGGTTATCCCTGGTGTAGCGAAGGACTGGAAAGTAAGTGATGACCAGTTGACTTATACCTTTAACTTAAGGGATGATATGAAGTGGTCCAATGGTGAGCCTGTTACGGCACATGACTTCGTCTTTGCCTGGAAATCTTTGTTAACTCCTTCTTTTGCTGCCGATTACTCCTATTTTGGCTTTGTGTTTAAGAATGGTCAGGCTTACAATGAAGGTCAGGTTGGAGAAGAAGAGTTAGGATTTAAAGCTTTATCGGATTACCAGCTTGAGGTTACTTTGGAAAATCCTACGGCATACTTCCTCTCCCAGTTGTCATTTGGTGTATTTGCACCGTTAAATGAGAAAGCTTATAATGAATATGGCGATGCATACGGTACGGATGCTGATAAGATCGTAACGAACGGGCCATTTAAGATTGCGTCATGGGAACATGAGAACAATCTGGTGCTTGAGAAGAATCCCGATTTTTATGATGCTGATAAGATCAGTCTTGAGAAGATTACTTTTGTAATGATAAATGATTCCAATGCAGCCCTGAATGCCTTTAAAGCAGGAGAAATTGATGTAATGAAGAGTGTGACAGGGGATCAGGCGGCATTAATGAAAGGAGAGAATTATCCTGTATTAAATTACGATGATGGTTCTACCTGGTATCTGGAATTTAACACTACAGATAAATATTTATCTAATAAGAATTTGCGTCTAGCATTAGCTTATGCCATTGACAGGCAGGCATTTATTGACAGTATTGTTAAGAATGATTCCAAGCCGGCCGTATCCTTTACCGCACCTGCACTTAACGGATTAAATGATAAGTTTGCAAATGAGGTTGGTCCCATTGCACCTACTTATGATCCTGCTAAGGCAAAGGAATATTATGATAAGGCATTAGCAGAGCTTGGAGTGGATAAGGTTGATCTTACCATGATCAGCGATGATACGGATTCGGCTGTTTTATATGCCGCATTTGTTCAGGAACAGTTAAAAACCACCCTTGGCATAGAATTAGCCATTGAATCCATGCCCTTTAAGAGCAGAATTGAAAGAATGTCCAACAAAGACTTCTCCATCGTATTTGCGGGATGGGGACCGGATTATAATGATCCTATGACGTTCTTAGATATGTATGAAACCGGTAACGGCAACAACCACACAAGCTATTCCAATAAGGCTTATGATGAATTGCTTGACAAGGTACGTAAGGAGTTGGATCCGGCTACCCGTTTTGGTTACCTGACAGAATTGGAAAAAACCTTAATGACGGATATTCCTATTGCTCCTATATATTGGAGGAGCATAGATTATATCATAAGCGGAAAGATTGAATCCGGTGTGTTAAGAACAGCATTCCAGGATATGAATTACCGTAATGTTAAGTTAAAATAATATTAAGAACCCAAATAGTATCATTTATAAAAAGAGATAGTGCGGGCTTGTTGTATACAACCCGCACTTCCCTTGTGTAAAAAGAGATTTTCATATAGTAAAGTGTGAAATAGATACCGTATTGCAGTGGCTGTTCCGGCAGTGCAGTGTGGCATAAAGTAAGAAAATAAAAGAATTGCCATCCTATATTACTTTTATAAAAGTAACATAGGATATCAATTCTTTAAATAGATAATAAATATTATTCCATACAATGAAAGTAAAACATTGAAAGTGAAAGGGGGACTGCATATGATTAAGTATGTCGGCAAAAGATTATTATATGCTTTTTTAACTTTATTGGTGCTGATTGCACTGACATTTTTTATGATGCGTTTACTGCCGGGTGATCCTTTTATCGGTGAAAAAACCATATCGGAGACAACATTAAAAGCCTTAAATGAAAAATACGGTCTTGATAAACCCATGCTTGTTCAGTTTGGTATGTATGTTAAGAATATATGTAAAGGTGATTTAGGCTTGTCCATGTATTATAACAGGCCAATTAATCAAATTATAATACAGGCTTTTCCTTATTCCTTTGATTTGGGAATGCGTTCATTAATTTTTGCAACTATAATGGGTATCTTGCTGGGGGTTGTGGCAGCGGTTAAAAGGGGAACGAAATGGGATACTCTTGCTATGTTATTTGCGGTTATTGGAGTATCTGTTCCCAGTTTTATTATTGGTGCACTTCTGCAATATTTCCTTGGATTAAAATTATTCGAATTAACAGGAATGAAGATTTTCCCGATTACGGGCTGGAATACGGCCGTAAGTAAATTACTTCCATCCTTTGCCTTAAGTTTCAGTTCACTGGCAACCGTATCCAGACTTATGCGGACCAGCATGTTGGATACTTTGGGACAGGACTATATAAAAACGGCAAAATCCAAAGGACTGTCACAGAAAAAGATTATCTGGAAGCATGGGGTGCGTAACGCAATTATGCCTGTTATAACCGTATTAGGTCCCATTGCGGCATCCGTCTTAACCGGGGCATTTGTTGTGGAGAATATATTTTCTGTGCCCGGCATGGGTAAGTTTTTTGTTATAGGTATACAGAACAGGGATTATACCATGATTTCAGGGGTTACATTATTTTATGGTGCTTTCCTTGTTATTGCCAATTTAATCGTGGACTTATTGTATGGATTTATCGATCCACGTGTAAAACTGGTAGAAGGGAAGGAGTAAATAGATGGATAGAATTGAAAAAGTTCGTTTTGAATGGGTCGGACCTAATGCAGCGGAAAGCGAAGGGATTACAAGACCAAGCACCAGTTATTGGAAAGATGCCATGAAGCGTCTCTTTAAAAATAAGGTAGCTGTGTTCTGTTTATTTTTTATTGTACTGTTATGTATTTTGGCTGTTATGATTCCCATTCTTTCACCTTATACCATCAGTGAACAGCATTTATTGCATACTAATGTTGGGATAGGCTTTAAAGACCAGACAGACGGTCACTATCATTTATTTGGTACGGATACACTGGGACGTGATATTTTTACACGTATATGGGGAGGTGCCAGAACCTCACTTTTAATTTCCTTTACAGCCGTTTTTATTAATGTTATCGTTGGTATTATCTATGGCGGTATATCCGGTTATGTGGGCGGTATGGTAGATAATATACTGATGAGAATTATAGAAATTATTAACGGTATTCCATACCTTATTATTGTAATCCTGTTAATGATGGTTTTACCCAGCGGTGTTATGACCATGGTTATCGCTTATGCCGCAGTCGGTTGGACCGGAATGGCCCGTCTTGTGAGGGGACAGATCATGACCTTAAAACAGCAGGACTATGTTACTGCGGCAAAGGTTATGGGAGCTGACGCCAATCGTATTATTTTTAAACATCTAATTCCCAATACCCTAAGCGTTATTATTGTAAATGTAACTCTGGCTGTCCCTAATGCAATTTTTACGGAAGCATTTTTGAGTTTTATTGGACTTGGTGTTCCGGTACCCCATGCAAGCTGGGGAACCTTGGCCAACGATGGTGTCCGGGTATTTCAAATGTATCCGTCCCAGTTAATTATTCCTGCCCTTTTTATAAGTGTTACTATGTTGTCCTTTAACTTATTAGGGGATGGTTTGCGTGATGCATTTGATCCAAAATTAAGGAGGTAATGGGATGAATAAAGTATTACAGATAAAGGATTTAAATGTTTCTTTTGATACCTATGCAGGAGAAGTTAAAGCAGTACGTGGTGTTTCCTTTGATGTCCATGAAGGAGAAGTACTGGCTATCGTTGGGGAAAGCGGCTGCGGCAAAAGTGTAACAGCCCAGACCATAATGAAATTAAATCCCATGCCGCCGGCAAGAATTGCACATGGGGATATTATATTAGGCGAACATGATATTGTTAAAGCATCAGAAAAAGAAATGATGAGGATCAGGGGAAAAGAAGTCAGTATGATTTTCCAGGATCCGATGACTTGTTTAAATCCAACCATGCAGGTAGGAAAACAGCTGACGGAAGCCATCCGCCACCACCAGAAAGTATCCGCGGAAGAAGCCAATAAAGAAGCGATCCGGCTTTTGGAGACAGTAAATATACCAAATGCTAAGCAGCGTGCCAGACAGTACCCCCATGAGTTTTCGGGCGGTATGAGACAAAGGGTTATGATTGCTATGGCATTGTCCAGTTCACCCAAATTATTAATTGCGGATGAACCGACAACGGCTCTGGATGTTACCATTCAGGCTCAGATCATGGATTTACTGCTGGATATTAAAAAGAAAACCAATACTGCAATTATATTAATAACCCATGATCTTGGCGTTGTTGCCAGTGTGGCGGACCGTGTGGCTGTAATGTATGCAGGAAAAATAGTCGAATTAGGAACAGCTAAAAATATATTTTATAATCCTTCCCATCCATATACCAGAGCTTTACTGAAAAGTTTACCGGATACGGATATGGAACGCAGCAACAGGCTGGTATCCATCCCGGGAACACCTCCGGATTTGTTAAATCCTCCGGTTGGCTGTGGCTTTGCCAGCAGATGTTCACAGTGTATGAAGCTATGTCAGACAGATTTACCACAGGAATTCGCGATTGATAATAACCACTATGCTGCCTGTTGGCTGCAGCATGAGGATTGTCCGGCTGATTTAAAGGAGGTGAATAGCTAAATGGAAGATAAAAAATTGGTAGTTCTTGAAGATGTTTGCAAATACTTTAAAGTTGCGGATGGAACTCTCAAAGCCGTTGACCATGTATCCCTTGATATTATGAAAGGCGAAACCCTGGGACTGGTTGGTGAATCCGGATGCGGTAAGTCTACCCTTGGCAAAACTGTTATGGGTATTTATCAGCCGACCCATGGACAGCTGACCTATCACGGTAAAGAATCCATTCATTTAAATAAGAAAACACTGTTCGCTTACTCAAAAATGGCGCAAATTATATTCCAGGATCCATATTCTTCTCTGGATCCCCGTATGACAGTCGGTTCCATTATTGAAGAGGGAATGATTATTCATAAAATGTACGATAAAAAGAGAAGACAGGAAAGAGTTTATGAATTACTGGAACTGGTCGGCCTTAACAGAGAACATGCAAACCGTTTCCCGCATGAATTTTCGGGGGGGCAGCGTCAGCGTATCGGTATTGCCAGAGCCCTTGCCATTGAACCTGAGTTTATTGTATGTGATGAACCGATTTCTGCTTTGGATGTATCCATTCAATCCCAGATTATAAACCTTCTGCATGATTTACAGAAGCAGTTTAAGTTAACTTACCTTTTTATCGCCCACGATTTAAATATTGTAAAATATATCAGTGATCGTATTGCGGTTATGTATTTAGGCAACATTGTGGAACTTGCTACCAGTGAGGAACTTTATACGAATACCCTGCATCCTTATTCCAAAGCCTTGTTATCCGCGGTGCCGATTCCGGATCCGGATAAAGAGGCTCAGAAAGAACGTCAGATATTAAGCGGGGATGTTCCAAGTCCCATTAATATACCGGAAGGCTGTAACTTCGCCGGCAGATGTCCGTTAGCTTGTGACATTTGTAAAAAAGAAAAACCTGTTTTAAGAGAGATAACAAAAGGACATTTTGCTTCCTGTCATCTTGTAAAATAATATATTATGGGGCTGTTGCAGAGTGATATTTTACTCAATCCTGCAACAGCTCCTTTTTCTTCGTAACATGCAGCCGGTTCTTCCTGAATCCTTCTTTTACTCTTCTTACTGCGGAATCCTCCTTTCCAAAATACATATAATAAATAACACTTTTTAGTACATCTAAAATATATCATAAGGGTCTGGTTTAGTAAAACAACCTGTTGTTTAAGTTTTTATAAACCGACAGCAATTCGCTAAAAACGTAAATTTACACATGAACCATTATCGCCTGGATAATTCATTCAGAGAAAAATTGGAGCTTTTATATATTCAAACGTTCGATTTATATCTAATAATATATAAAAAATATTTCTAATAACCATTGACATATATTGTATAACTTGTTAAAATAATTTCTAATGAGTGAAAAAGTTAAAGCAATTAAAGCAGGAGAGCAATGAAAATGGAAGAACAAAAGATTGGATACATAGATATCTTTAAGCAGAAAGAGTATATGAAGACGGTATTTGCAGGAGTCATCAATAGATTTGGAGATTCCATTGACAGTATTGCATTTGTTTGGCTTGTATATCAGGTTACACAAAGTGCAGCATGGTCAGCAATTATATTCGGAGTAAATCGAATCCCGACAGTTTTCTTAATGCCATTGGCCGGGGCGGCCATAGAAAGAAAGAGCAAGAAACATATTATGGTTATTACTGATATAGTCAGGGGAATTTGCGTTGGATTTGTTGCGACAGCTTTAATAACGGGATTTCTGAATCAATGGATTTTATTAGTATCCACTTTTATTATTTCCTGTGCTGAAGCCTTCAGGCTACCAGCTTCGACAGCGTTGATTCCAAAACTTTTGGACAAGAAACATTATGAGTTTGGTATGCCATTAAATACCAGTGCCTGCAGTGCGGCAGAACTTATCGGTCTTGGTGCTGCAGGAATTATTATAGCAGTATTTTCAGTATCAACAGCTATCTATATTGATATGGCAACCTTTTTCGTATCGGCAATCATAATATTTACATTAAAGGTTAAGGAAGAAAATGGGATAAAAGATAAAATTAAAGTTAAGGAATATACAGACACTTTAAAAGAGGGTTTTTCTTACCTTATTGGAAAGCCGGTACTAAGGTACTTTGCAATAGTATTTGTGTTATCAAATATAATACTCGTTCCTTATAACAGTCTTTTAGCACCACTTGTCAGTGAGGTGTTAAAAGCAAATGAAATAATGCTTTCCGTTCTTGGAATAACTTTAACAATCGGTATAATCGTTGGTGCTTCTGTTTATCCATATGTTAGAAATAAATTAAGCATTCGTGCTCTTGCAAGCGTGGGAAGTTATTCATTTGGAGCATTTTATTTTATAGCGGTATTGGTTGGTAAATGTATTGATTCTGCAATTATCATGTATCTTATAATATCAGTGGTTTCGTTTGCGTCAGGTTTAGCAATGTCATTAGGAAATAGCTTCTTTAATGTAGAAATTATTAAACATACCGAAGAGAAATATTTGACAAGGGTTTCAGCAATAATGGGCGCAGCCAGTATGGCGGCGATTCCGGTTACTTCTTTTATAGTAAGTGCGCTTGCAGAAATTGTATCAATTGCAGTATTATTTATTATAACGGGTGGGTTAAGTGTTATCATCTGCATGTGTTTATTTAATAAAAAGAGATTTCGTGCTATGGTTGGAACAAATATGGAAGTTATTCAGGAATATAAGATGGAGGGTGTAAAAATGCAAACAAACTTGGAGTTAATGCAGCATGTTAATATGCTGAATGAAGCTTATACGCTTCTAAATTATTGGGCTAATTTTGATAATCTGGAAAAAATAAGAGAGGAATATGCGGATAATTATTTAGAGGACCAGGAAAATTACAAAAGAAAAATTGATTTAATTATGGAAATGTATAACTACGTCAAAGCAAATCTTAAGGTAAGTAAAGAACGAATTGAATATTACTTTAAAGAACGTAATACCAATATGTCTAACTATGGCGCATTAGCTGCCCTTAGGGATCAACTTGAATATGAGAAAGAGCTTCAGCCATATGAAGAACGCTTTAAGAATATAACAGAAGAAGAGAGGATAAGGAAGTATGCAGCAATCATTGATTTCGAAGAAGCTGAAAATACTCCCGATGGAGAATTGAAAACTTCGGCTGATTTAATTGATTTTATTGAAGCATCTCCCTATGTAAAGGAAGCAAAATGGGAAGCAATTAAAATATTTAATAATCAGGAAAAATATTATAATGAAATATATGATATTCTGGCGGAAGTAACAGAACTTCTTAATAATAAGTATAAAAGTCAGTTTGAAGAAATGGGACAGGAATTTTATGAATATTGGAATGAATATCAAAAGGACAATAATTTGCTGGATGCAGTTGAAGAAAAGGTAAAAATATCCTGGAGACATAGTCTTAAAGGGACAGTGATAATGCCATTGATTTTCGGTCCTTTTAGTGTAACCATATCCTATGATGGAGTTGAAAACAGGAGCAGGGATGTGATACAAATTAGTATCATATTGGATAAAAATTTTAATCTTGGCAGCAAAAAGGCTGAAAAGGAGGATGTTATAAATCTTGGAAAGCTTTTATGTGATAAGAGCAAAGTTGATATTTTAGAATATCTTAGTACAAATACGGCATATGGTAAAGAAATAGCAGATAAACTTAATTTGTCTACCGCTACGGTTTCTTATCATGTAAACGCACTCTTAAGGAATGGATTTTTAAAAGCCGATATAAATACAAACAAAGTATATTACTGTATTGATAGAGCGAGAATTTTATCCTATCTTGACAATGTAAGAAAATATTTTACAGAACAATATATTTAATTGGTTACTGCTAGATTAAGCTACTAGAGCGTGTTTGAATAATCTTTGCACCGTTCTGAACACTCCACTTTGCGGCATGCTGCATCACAATTTTAGGAACATAGCCCCTCTATGCATCCAAATTCGTTTCTTGCCTCCCACAAAGTGGAACATTCAGTCCGGTACAAGTATTTTTCAAACACACTCTGGTGATTTTAATCTGGCAGTATTTTCTTTTTATTTCTTCCCTTTCTGCAATTCCACCACAACAAGGGGCATAAAGGATAATACAAGTACCACGGACCATTGTGCCGCATTCAGAGGGACTACTTTAAAAATGGCTGCCAATGGTGCAAAGGATATGACAATAATCTGTAAAAAAGAACAGATAATAAAGGACAGAAGCAGTTTTATATTGGAGAATAATCCTATCTTTGTTAATGAGTGCTCACTTCTCATATTAAAGGAATGGAAAAGCTGGGATAAACTCAATACGGCAAAAGCCATGGTACGGCCTATGTAAGGAGTTATATTGCCTGCTATTTCCACGGTGCTGCCGTGACGCAGGAGGGTATCATTAATGGTCTGGCTGTCATAAACCCGTATCCCTATGATAAATGCCAATAAAGACAGGAAACCGATTAATATGCCTTCTATAATAATTTTAAATACCAATCCGTCTGCAAACATGCCTTTACCCGGCGGAACGGGTTTTTTTTTCATAATATCTTTTGCAGCCGGTTCCACACCCAGGGAAATGGCAGGAAGAGAATCTGTCACCAGATTGACCCACAGGAGCTGGACGGCTAAAAGAGGGGAGGGCAGGCCCAGAAGGATAGCAGTAAAAATAGTGATTATTTCACCGATATTGCAGGATAACAGGAAATGGATCGCTTTTTTAATATTGTCATAAATCCCGCGGCCTTCCTTTACTGCCGATACGATGGTAGCAAAATTATCGTCCGTCAGTATCATGTCGGCCGCATTTTTGGCCACATCCGTGCCCGTAATTCCCATGGCACAGCCAATATCCGCAGCTTTCAGGGCGGGTGCATCATTTACCCCGTCACCGGTCATGGCAACTACCTCGCCCCGGGCCTGAAAAGCCTTTACAATCCTTACCTTATGTTCGGGGGAAACCCTGGCAAATACCCGGTAGCGGGGAATTTGCTCAATCAGGGTATCCTGGTCGAGCTGGCTTAATTCCTGCCCGGTCATTGCCAAATCATCCTTGTTCATGATACCTAATTCTTTTGCGATGGCACAGGCGGTAGAAATATGGTCTCCGGTAATCATAACCGGTTTAATTCCCGCCATCTGACAGGTTAATACGGCATCGGCCACTTCCTCCCTGGGAGGGTCAATCATTCCGATTAATCCTACCAATGTCAGGCCGGATTCCAAAAAGCCGGATATTTCTCCGGTGGTATTCCCGGAGGGGGAAGTATTTTTCTGTAAAACATTTTCCGAAGCCAGATCCTGATAAGCAACCGCGATTACCCGTAATGCACGTTCCGCCATACTTTGATTGAGTCTATGAAAGGACTGGAGATGAACTTTTGTCATGGGGAGTTGTTTTCCGTTTTGATAGATATGGGTACACTTATTTATTAAAACATCAAAGGCTCCTTTTGTGATACTTCGTATGTTCCCGGAAGGGTACTTATGCACGGTGGTCATAAGCTTTCTGGTGGAATCGAAGGGGATTTCAAATATTCTTGGATTCGTAGAATCTAATTTGGGTTTCAAAAGATCAATATGATAGGCTGCCATAATCAGTGCTTTTTCCGTTGGCTCACCGGTTGCGGTAACATTGGAATGTTTTCCTTTGCCGGTTGTCTGAAGGAGGGAATCATTACATAATGCGGCAAGGGATAATAAAAACTTACAAAAAAGACTTTCCGGCAGTTCTTTGCCCTGAACGGACGCCAGTTCGGTAACCGTCATTTTATTCTGGGTCAGGGTACCTGTTTTATCTGAGCAAATTACGGTGGCACTGCCAAGGGTTTCAACAGCAGGAAGTTTCCGGATAACGGCATTTTTTTTAGCCATACGCTGGACACCTAAAGAAAGCATTATGGTTACAATTGCGGGAAGCCCTTCCGGTATGGCGGCAACGGCCAAACTGACAGAGGTCATAAACATATCAAAAACCGGCATGTTTTTCAGGATGCCTAACAAAAAGATTACAATACAGATTAATAAGGCTGCAATTCCCAGTGCTTTTCCCGTACTTGCGAGTCTTTTTTGCAGGGGTGTCATAGGAGTTTCATCCTCCATTATCAGTTTGGCAATATGTCCTACTTCCGTATTCATGCCGGTTGCCGTAACGGTTGCAATCCCCCTGCCATAGGTTACGATTCCGGTGGCCATGACCATATTATGGCGGTCGGCCAGAAGAGTATCCTCAGTTAATACGATATCCGCGTCCTTTTCTACCGGATGGGATTCACCGGTTAAGGAAGCTTCGTCAATTCGCAGGTTAATAGCAGATAAAAGCCTGGCATCAGCCGGAACAAAATGTCCGGTTTCCAGGTATATGATATCACCGGGCACCAGTTCCTTGGCATCTACGGAGGTGATTACCTTATCCCTTAAAACCTGGGCGGTAGGAGCTGACATTTTCTGCAAAGCTTCCAGTGATTTTTCCGCTTTTGTCTCCTGCAAAACACCAAGTATTGCGTTTAGGTTTATAATCAATAATATGATAATTGGATCAACAAAATCTAATTTACCGTGAAGCAGGGAAACCAGAAATGATATGATAGCGGCACAGATCAACGTGATTATCATAAAATCGCTGAATTGACTGAAAAATTTTACGATTATGCTTTTTTTCTTTTTGCTTTCCAATATGTTTAAGCCATACTTTTTTTGCCTTTTTGATACTTCTTTTTTTGATAATCCAAGATCCTGTGAGCTTTCCAGCATTTTTATTGTCTCTTCTTTCGTAATGTTATGCCAGTTCATCATATAAACCCCCGTGTTAAGTCATTCTTTTTCAAGTTGTCTTAGCTAATTATATGAGAGAGGTTGGAAAACAATTCACCTATAAGAGAACAGATAAATTACATTTAAATGTTAACATAAACCATTTACAAATAAAAAATAAACATTATAATACTGAAATAGCTATCTAAATTTTTAAACAGCCCGGTTGGGCAGATGGGAGCCTGGTATGAAGAAGAATTTCACCAATGATATGACTGAGGGTAATCCGGGCAGTCTTATACTTAAATTTTCTGCCCCAATGCTGATTGGAAACCTGTTTCAGCAGTTATATAATATTGTGGATGCCATAGTAGTGGGAAAATATAACGGAAAAGATGCCCTGGCTGCCGTAGGAACGACAGGTCCCCTCAATTATTTAATCTTTTCCCTGGCATTAGGTTTATCCGTTGGTATATCCATTATAATATCCCAATATTTTGGAGCGAAAGACGAAGAAAATGTCAAAAAAGGATTTGCCACTTCCGCATATACGGTCATAGGGGCGTCCATTATTATGGGGGCTCTGGGCTTTTGGCTGTGCCGGCCGTTATTACGGTTACTGAATACTCCGGCTAATATAATCGAACAGTCCGTAATCTTTATGAAAATCTCCAGTATTGGTGTGATCGGTGTCGGTGCATATAACGGAATTGCTTCCGTATTAAGGGCGTTAGGTGATTCGGTAACTCCTTTGATTTTCCTGATTGCTGCAAGCATTGTAAATATAATTCTGGATTTTGTATTTGTTGCCGGTTTTGGCTGGGGTGTTGCGGGAGTAGCAACGGCTACCACCATTGCACAATTGATGGCGGCAGCTGGCTGTATTATCTACGCATTATGCAAAGTAAAAATTCTCCGTATACCGGTTAAGGATTTCGTCCCCGACAAACAAATGTTTAAGAAATGTATTTCCCTGGGTATTCCGGTTGCCTTACAGAATTCTTTCGTATCCTTCTCCACCATGGCTTTATGGAGTGTAATCAACGGCTATGGAGATACGGTTATGGCAGCCGCTACGGCTGCAAACCGGATAGAACAGTTAATTCTTCAGCCCGGTATGTCAGTTGGGGTAGCAGTAGCATCCTTTACGGGTCAAAATATAGGAGCCGGTAACATAGAACGGGTTAAGAAGGGCTTTGCCGCTTCCTCAAAAATTATAATTGCTTTCAGCATTGTCATGCTGCCTGTTATCTATTTTGGGGGCGGAATGATTATGAATTTATTTACCTCGAAAGAGGAACTGGAGGTTATGAGAATCGGCATGGAAGCTTTACGTGTCCCCTGCTTTTTTTATTCCTTTGTCGGAATGATATTTGTAAGCAGAAATCTGTTAAGCGGTGCAGGGGATGTAAAAATACCTATGTTTATGGGATTTACGGAAGTTGTCTGCAGGGTTTTATTTGCCAATGTATTATCCATGTATTTCGGGTATAAAGGTATCTGGTGGGCAACGGGCCTGACCTGGTTTGTGACCTCCATAGTAGGGTGTGTAAGGTATGCTTCCGGTAAATGGAAAACCAAATCTCTTGTGCGGATGAGCGGTTTTTAAGTTTCGGAAGACCTGTCTTTTCTTGCATGCACCAGTATGCTCAGGCCGATAAATACCACAAGGGGTAATATAATATCTTTATAGCGGGAATAATAAGCTCCGACGGCATCCCAGTTTTCACGAAGGAGATATCCCAAACCGATTAGTATGGCATTCCAGATGGTTATGCCGATAAAAGAAGAAATCAGGTAGGTAATCAAGCTTTGGCCTGCGGCACCGGCAATAAACGCAATATAGGTTCTGCATATGGGTATTAACCTCCCGAAGCAGACGGCAAGGTTTCCGTATCTTTTAAACTTAACCTGGGAGGCATTGATTCCTTTTTCGGTCTTTGGAAACTTTTTTACCAGCCGGTTTAATATTGCACCGCCTCCAAGACGGCCTATGGTGTAACAAAAGCTGGTTCCGGTCAAACCTGCCAAAATACTTAAGAAGAGTATGGTTAAATAAGGAATATGCTGCAGGGAAGCTACTGCTCCCGAGAAAGGGAGCACTATTTCGCTGGATATGGGAAAACATGCATATTCTATTAGTATTATGAGAAACATTGCTAATAATCCGTATTCGTATATCAGGTTGGTAAAATAACTCATTGGCGCTCCTAAGAATATTTATACAATATATTAATAATAAACTATAAACATGAATAACTTTGGTATTAACAAATCCTTGAAATAATGTTATAATTTAGGGCGATTGGGTTTTTAACCGAGCAGGGAAACATACACATTCTATTTTAACTTAAATTTGAGGTATAAGCATGAAGCAATTAACTAAATTTCTGAAACCCTATACCAAACTTCTGATTATAGGACCTATGTTTAAACTTTTTGAAGCCATTCTGGAATTATTTCTTCCTTTTTTTATGTCTAAGGTCATTGACATCGGTGTAGCCGGCGGGGACAGGCAGTATATTCTCTTTATGGGTGGTATTATGCTTCTTACGGCCGTTGTCGGAGTTTGTTTTGCTCTGATCTGCCAGTACAGTGCATCTTTGGTATCCCAGGGAGTCGGTACGGACATCCGGAATGCCATGTTTGAACATATCGGCACGTTATCCAATGTAGAACTGGATAAGTTCGGAACGGCTTCCTTAATTAACCGTATTACCAACGATATAAACCAGGTACAGCTTGCGGTGGCCATGTTAATAAGGCTGGTTATCCGTGCGCCGTTTTTGTGTATCGGCGGGTTAGTTATGGCATTTTTCCTGGATGTTAAGCTGTCGGTCATTATGATTATTGTACTGCCGGTTTTTGTGCTGATACTTTTTATAACCATGATGAAAACGGTGCCCCTGTACCGTGCCGTACAGAAAAAATTAGACCAGATCGCTTTGGTGCTCCGGGAAAATCTAAGCGGTGTCCGCGTCATTCGTGCCTTTGCCAGGACGGATTATGAAAGGGAACGGTTTGAGGTACACAATAAGGAATATTCGGATAATGCGGTCAGGGTCGGAAAGGTTTCCGCCCTTTTAAATCCGCTGACCAGCTTAATCATGAATTTTGCCATCGGTGCCATAATATGGTTTGGCGGAATCCGGGTTAATCTTGGAAGTATGGCTACGGGTGAAGTGATTGCCTTTATCGGTTACGTAACACAGATTCTGGCTGCCCTTATCGTTATCTCCAATCTGGTTGTTATTTTTACAAAAGCATATGCATCCGCCGGCAGGGTGATTGAAGTATTTGATACAAAAGCAAGCATCGTAAATACAGCGCAATTGAATGCGGAAAAGAATGCAGATCTGAAAAATCAAAATAATTACATGGAAGATGACAAAAAAGCCGGAGGACATGTTATTGTAGAATTTAAGGATGTGTCCATGTCTTATAATATAGACACCGGCAAAAGCTCCGGTTCTTCCGATTCTGAGAAAGGAAATCCGAATATCGAGAATATCTCTTTTTGTGTGAAACGCGGTGAAACCATAGGGATTATCGGCGGAACCGGTTCAGGCAAATCTACGGTAGTCAATCTGATACCAAGATTTTATGATGTAAGCCGGGGCTCTGTTCTTGTAGACGGGATGGATGTAAGAAATTATAATTTAGATACTTTAAGGGATAAAATCGGTATTGTTCCCCAGAAGACCGTATTATTTACCGGTACCATAGCGGATAATATCCGGTGGGGAAAAGAGGACGCCACCGAAGAAGAAGTACACAAAGCGGCAGAAATCGCCCAGGCTGCAGAATTTATTGAACAGATGCCGGATGGTTATGATACTATGATCTACCGGGGCGGTGTGAACGTATCCGGTGGGCAAAGACAGCGCCTTACCATTGCCAGGGCACTGGTGAGAAAACCGGAGATCCTGATTTTAGATGACAGCTTTAATGCTCTGGATTTTATAACCGATGCGGCATTACGGAAGGCAATACAGCTTAATACAAGGGATATGACTACTTTAATCGTGTCCCAGAGGGCCAGTACCATCCGCAATGCAGACCAGATTATTGTTTTAAACGAAGGTGTAATTGCAGGGATCGGAAAGCATGATGAGCTGCTTATGAACTGTGAAGTATACCGGGAAATCTGCCAGTCGCAACAAATGCAGGAAACAGCGGGTTAATAACCGGGAATCCGTATATTATGCCATGGGAGTTAAGGAGGAATGCATAATGAAAAAATCACTGTTAAAACGGCTGTGGAATTATATAGGCCGATATAAGGCCCTGTTAGTCGTTGTCTTTATATTTGCCATCCTTGGAAATACCTTATCCATATTTACACCCCTCCTCACCGGACAGGCAATTGATAAAATAGTAGGGGTGGATCAGGTAGATTTTAACGGTTTAATTAAAATTATCATAAAGCTCTTGATCCTTTATATCATCAGCAGTTTATTCCAATGGCTTATGTCCGTGGTAAGCAGTGTTGCTGCCAATAACACCATCCATGATATCCGTAAGGAAGCTTTTGATAAGTTAAATACCCTGCCGTTAAAATATTTTGACGGTACATCCCATGGGGACGTGATCAGCCGGTTAACCAATGATATCGATGCGATTTCAGACGGTCTGTTTCAGGGAATAACCCAGGTGATGTCGGCAGTGGTAATTATTGTGGGATGTTTTATTTTCATGCTTACTATCAGTCCTGTCATTACCCTGGCCGTAGTTTTTATAACGCCCTTATGCTTTTTTATAGCTTCCTTTATAGCGAAGCATTCCAGGAGAATGTTTGCAGAGCAGTCAAAAACCGTAGGGGAATTAAACGGGTATGTGGAGGAAATCATTGAAAACCAGAAGATAGTAAAAGCTTTTGGTTATGAAGGGAGATCCCTTAAAAAGTTTGAGGAGATTAACTGCAGGCTGTATAAAGCCGGTCAAAAAGCCCAATGGTATTCCTCTTTGACCAATCCTACTACCAGGTTAGTGAATAACATTGCCTATGTATCCGTTACGGTTATCGGCGGTTTTATGGCTGTTGCCGGCAGATTATCCGTTGGTAATATCGCCAGCTTTTTAACATATTCCAACCAGTTTGCCAAGCCCATTAACGAAATTACCTCCATTACTTCCCAGATACAGGCTGCCTTTGCCTCGTCGGAAAGAATATTTGCCTTATTGGATATTCAGGGAGAAGAGCCGGTTCTTAAACCGGAGGAGGATTTAGAAAATTGTGAAGGGATAGTAAACTTTAAGGATGTAAGCTTTTCTTACCGTAAAGAAGTACCCCTTATCCGGAATCTGAATCTGAAGGTTAACAAAGGAAATATGATTGCCATTGTGGGTCCTACCGGTTCCGGGAAAACTACACTGGTAAACCTGTTAATGCGTTTTTATGATGTAAACTCCGGTGAAATCCGGATTGACGGAAAAGATATTTATCATATAAACCGGGATAAGCTCAGGAGAACCATAGGTATGGTATTACAGGAAAGCTGGTTATTTTCCGGCACGGTGGCAGATAATATTGCCTATGGAAAACCGGAGGCTGCCAGGGAAGAAATTGTGGAGGCGTCGAAAGCTGCCAAAGCCCATAGCTTTATCAAACGGCTTCCGGAGGGCTATGATACCATGATCGACGAAGACGGAGGAAATTTGTCCCAGGGGCAGAAACAGCTTCTGACCATAGCCAGGGTAATGCTTATAGATCCGCCAATGCTGATTCTGGACGAAGCCACCAGCAGCATCGATACCAGAACAGAGATTAATATACAGAAGGCGTTTACAAAAATGATGGAAGGCAGGACAAGTTTTGTTATAGCCCACCGCCTGTCTACCATAAAGGAGGCAGATACGATTCTTGTTTTACAGCATGGAGATATCGTGGAACAGGGCAGCCATGAAGAATTGCTGAGTAAAAAAGGATTCTATTATACACTTTATCACAGTCAATTTGCAGTTTAATAGTTTTGAAACAGTTTTGACATAAGAATAACACAATCATTACTTATGTTAAATTTATGTGGCTTGTTTGACCCTATATGACAATTCAGAAATAAAAATTTTATGTATGAGGAGTAAAGAATGACCCGAATTATGACCAAAAGCAAGTTACGAAAGATGATTTTCCTATGTATTGGCTGCCTGTTCCTTAGTTTTTTCACAGTAAAGTTACCTGCTTTAGCCAAAGCCGGTTCCCCGTATTATATCAAGGTGAATAAACAGCAGAATTGTGTTACTATCTATGAAAAAGATAAAGCTGGTAAATATACGATACCGGTGAAAGCGATGGCTTGTTCCACTGGCCCGGACACGCCGTTAGGTACATATAATACTCTAATAAAATATAGGTGGAAGTTATTAATGGGAGATGTGTGGGGGCAGTATTCAACGCGTATCGTAGACGGTATTCTGTTTCATTCGGTCTGGTACTATAAAATGGATGAAACTACTTTGTCGGCAACCCAGTACAATAAGCTTGGGTCTTCCGCATCCCATGGATGTATCAGACTTACCGTTGAAGATTCAAAGTGGATTTATGACAACTGTCCGATCGGCACAACCGTTGAAATCTATAATGGCAAAGATCCGGGGCCGTTGGGAAAACCGGTGACGATCAAGCTTCCTGCAGGGACAGGCTGGGATCCCACTGATCCGAGTAAAGACAACCCCTTTAAGAATAAAAAACCTGCTTTGAAAGGAATAGATAATAAAGCCGTTAAATGGGGAGCAAAAGTAGATTTATTAAAAGGTATAAAGGCTGCTTCCACAACCGGAACGGATATTACTTCCGATATTAAGGTGGAAGGAAAGGTTGATATTTACAAGGCAGGAAAGTATAAGGTGAAATATTCGGTTACCGATGCAATAGGCCGATCGGTTAAAAAGACGGTAACCTACACGGTAAACGAATGTAAGGAAAAACCCAGAATTGAAGGTGTAGCGGACAGCAGTATCGGCAGTGATACGGTAGTTGACAGAGCATATGCGCTTAAGGGTGTGACCGCTTATCTGTCAACGAAGAAATTGTCCAATAAAGATATAAAAGTTAATATTACCAAAGAATCCGAAGATACGTATAATATTGACTATTCCATTAAAGCAGAGAATAAATTAACGGGTAAGGCGAAAGCAACCGTTAATATTGACAGGACTCCGCCGGTTATGGAAGGCATTTACTTTAAGGAAATAACACAAAAGCAGTTTGAAGCCGGCAGCAAAGAAATTGCCAAGCTTGCCTTAAAAGGCATTAAAGTTACGGATGATTATTCCAAGATCAGTCAGGATAAAATAAAAGTTACCGTAAAGGCAAAAGAAGATTATGCTTATCTGGTAACCTATGAAGCAGTGGATAATGCGGGTAATGCAACCAGTGAAACCGTACAGTTTACCTACTTTAAAGGCGGAAGGATTGATGGTGTCGCAAATTACTTTAACCTGCCGGGCGGAACCGCTGTTACGGAAGAGTATGTGAAAAAGGGAATTACCGCCATCAATAGCGATAATGAGGAGTGTACCGATCAGATGACGGTTGCCATAAACAGCGCGGATGATCTGGTATATAAGGTAACATACTCCCTTACGGATAAAGACGGCAAAGTGATCTCCATAACTTCTGCTTTTACCGTTAAGGATGAGCCGGGGCAGTCCGTTAACACAACCAATGAGGCAGAAGGGGAAGCAGACACTGTAAAAGCCGGAACGGATAATGATGGGAAAGCTGCGGATACAGGCACAGGCAGCACAGGACAAACAGAAACAACGGATGATACCAATCAGAAGTAAGAAAAATGCATTAAATTACTTAAAGTTATTAAAAGAAACCGGTATTTATGGTTACAGTTCAGCTGCAAGGCTGGACTGTAACTATTTATCCGGTGAAATAACTTGACAAATATAAGTAATGTGATATAGAATATGTTGTAATAATTATATTATTAAAAACAGTGATAAGGAGTATTAAGAGAAAATGCACGTACAGAGAGCTGCCATCCGGTGCAAGGCAGCCGTGAATATCTCCCAACTCGCCTTGGAGTTCCTCAGTTGAATTTTAATGGATCAAGTTTTCCTTGATTAGTAGATTGAGGCGGGGATTCCCGTTATAGAAAATGAAGTGCGTTTCTTTTATTTGTTCTGAAGTACCATACGGAATGAATCAGGAACGAATTAGAGTGGTACCACGGAATATGACCTTTCCGTCTCTATTGTGAGAGACGGAAAGGTTTTTTACTTTATAGGAAAGTGCGTCCTATAAAGTAAAAAGCCCTCCGGGCAGGATGCACATGACGCGCTAAGGTATATTGTCACTGAAGTGACAGCGCGTCAGCGCCAGAGTCTGGCAAGACAGACTCTTATTACATAGGAATTTTCGTAAATTTCCTATGTAATAAAAAAAGCCCTCAGGGAAGGTGGCATACTCGGCGAAAAGAATATGCCGGCTTTGCCGATCGTACTGCGGCGGACTGGAATTAGGCTGCTGACGCAGCCCGCCGCAGGCGGAATATCCCGCAAGCAGGATACTTTCTTATCATTATTAGGAGGAATTAATTATGGCTACACCTTATAATCACAGAGAAATTGAAAAAAAGTGGCGCAGTAACTGGGAGAAGAAACCGGTTAATGTGAATGACGGTTCAAAACCGAAATATTACTGTCTGGATATGTTTCCCTATCCGTCCGGCAGCGGCCTTCATGTAGGACATTGGAGAGGCTACGTTATCAGCGATGTCTGGAGCAGATATAAGATATTGAAAGGCTATTATATCATACATCCCATGGGCTGGGATGCTTTCGGACTCCCGGCAGAAAATTATGCCATCAAAATGGGAGTACACCCAAGTAAATCAACCGCTGAGAATGTTGCCAATATTAAGAAACAGATCAATGAGATTTCCGCCGTATATGATTGGGATATGGAAGTAAATACGACCGATCCGGAATTTTATAAATGGACCCAGTGGATATTTATTAAGATGTTTAAAGCCGGCCTTGCCTATGAAAAGGAAATGCCCATCAACTGGTGTCCTTCCTGTAAAACCGGCCTGGCTAACGAAGAAGTTGTCAATGGCTGCTGCGAACGCTGCGGTGAACCGGTAACCAAGAAAAACTTAAAACAGTGGATGCTAAAGATCACCCAATATGCGGACCGTTTACTGGAGGATCTGGATAAACTGGACTGGCCGGAGAAAGTTAAGAAGATGCAGTCCGACTGGATCGGCAAGAGCTATGGTGCGGAAATTGACTTTGCCATTGATGGTTCGGATAAAACGGTCAAGGTATATACGACCAGACCCGATACCTTGTATGGAGCAACTTTCATGGTGCTTGCACCGGAACATGCATTGGCCAGGGAACTCGCTGCAAAAGAACAAAAGGCAGCAGTGGAAGAGTATATTTTTAAAGCATCCATGAAATCTTCCGTAGACCGTTTGCAGGATAAAGAAAAGACCGGTGTGTTTACCGGAAGTTATGCTGTAAATCCTTTGAATAAACAATTAGTGCCGGTCTGGATATCCGACTATGTACTGGCGGATTATGGAACCGGTGCCATCATGTGTGTACCGGCCCATGATGACAGAGATTTTGACTTTGCCAAGAAATTTAATATTCCCATTATTCAGGTCATCGCAAAAGACGGTGTGGAGAATCCGGATCTTAACGAAGCCTATACCGAAACCGGCATTATGATTAATTCCGGTGAATTCAACGGGATGAATTCCGCAGATGCAAAACGGGATGTTCCGGGGGTATTGGAGGCAAGGGGAATCGGAAAGAAAACCACTAATTATAAATTAAGGGACTGGGTATTTTCAAGGCAGCGTTACTGGGGAGAACCCATACCGATCATCCATTGTGACCATTGCGGTGCGGTACCCGTACCGGAAGACCAGCTTCCTTTATTGTTGCCTGAAGTAGAGCGTTATCAGCCTACCGGTACCGGAGAATCTCCGTTGGCCGATATTCATGAATGGGTTAATACAACCTGTCCCGTATGCGGTAAACCGGCGAAAAGGGAAACCAATACCATGCCTCAATGGGCCGGTTCTTCCTGGTATTTCTTAAGGTACGTGGACAGTAAGAATAAAGAGGAACTGGTGTCAAAAGAAAAAGCGGAAAAATATTTACCGGTTGATATGTATATCGGCGGTGTGGAACATGCGGTGCTTCATTTACTGTATTCCAGGTTTTATACAAAATTCCTGCATGATATCGGGGCAGTAGATTTTGACGAACCATTCACCAGATTATTTAACCAGGGTATGATCGGCAAAAATGGTGCAAAAATGAGTAAGTCCAAGGGCAACGTAGTATCTCCGGATGATCTGGTCAGGGATTACGGATGTGATTCCTTAAGGCTGTACGAATTATTTGTGGGACCTCCGGATCTGGATTCCGAGTGGGACGACAGGGGAATGGACGGAGTTTTCCGCTTTATCAACCGCTTCTGGAATCTTGTTACGGACAGCAAAGACAGTTCGGTAAAAGCTACGGATGAAATGGTTAAAATCAGACATAAGATGATTTATGACATTACTACACGTCTCGAAACTTTCAGTTTAAATACGGTTGTCAGCGGGTTCATGGAATATAATAATAAATTAATCGATCTGGTTAAAAAAGAGGGCGGAGTGGATAAGGAAACCCTTGAAACGGCAATCATTCTGTTAGCTCCGTTTGTACCCCATGTGGCAGAAGAATTATGGTTACAGTTAGGGCATAAGGAAAGTGTATTTACTGAAAAATGGCCTGAGTATGATGAAGAAAAAATGAAGGACAATGAAATTGAAATTGCGGTTCAGGTCAACGGTAAGACAAAAGCCGTAGTAATGATTGGAGCCGAGGATGCAAAAGATACTGTTATTGCTAAAGCAAAAGATGCGGTAGCAGATAAATTAACCGGTACGCTTGTTAAAGAAATTTATGTTCCCGGTAAGATTGTCAATATTGTAATAAAATAATGAAAATGTAAATACGAGAGAGCATTATTACTTATACATAGGTGATAATGCTCTTTTCAACAACTGTTTCAGAAGATTATCGGGAAATGGTGAATAAAAAACAGAAATAAACAGGACCAGTCCTCTTAAAATGGGAGGCTGGTCCTGTTTTGGCTTTGACTGATAAAAACTATTTAAATTACTTCTTTTTTGCTATCATTTTTTTAATCATCTCTAATTTTTGTTTATCTGCGGGTGACATGTCTTTTGTCAATATTTCTATTAATAAATTCGTTTCGTCCTGGGTAAAGGAAAGCCCTAATGCTTTCATTTTTGCATTCGCTTTTATCAGTACGGGTAAGGCTTTATCTGCAGATTTTCCTTCTGCCTCGTTAGCCAAATCTACTAAAACAGCTAATTTCCTGGCATCAATATTTTTCATTGCAGGATGATTAATCCATTCTAAATCCTTCATATTTGACTCCTTCTGCGTTTCATACCGCTAATAATTATAATATGGCTTTAAGTGTTTTTTGGTCACTGCATAGCATTGAACATCATATTTAAATTATCAAATGTACTTTTCTGCTCCGGTGTTAACATAGCCTCTAAAATCTCCATCATATCGGGACTTCCTCCACCGTCGGATGTGCCGTCAGAATTTTCCGTATTTACAGATTGGGAGGCCATTGAGGCAAAGGCAGAATAGGTTTCATAAAGACTTTTGGCCTTGAAAATATTTAAAACCGTATCAATTAATTCCCGCTCCCGGTCATAACATACATTTCTTATACCAGTCAGTAAAGCTTCTACATCAATACTTTCTTTTCTGAGGCTGAAGGCTGTTACGGAACCCCGGGTTTTTAAGGATTGAAATGCATCCATTAATTCTCCGGTTTTTATGAGTAAATCCACTGACTGCTGGGAATCACTGTCAAGATAAGGAAAAGCTGCTTTGATGATTTCCATGATGTGATTCAATTGGTTACGACTGGCAGTATTTGATGCTGAGTTTTTGATACTATCGTCATTATCCATGGCTTCTCCAATTCTCTTTTATCAATATACTATATTCATGGGAATCGAAAATATTACTATTTAACCCATAAAGGAAGTCCCCTACATCGGTAGGGAGGCTGCCAAAAAAGTCCCTTTTCGTTTCTGGCCCGGCCCATGCCGCCCGTTGGCAGCTCAGCGTGAATCGGCCAAATGCATCATGCGGTATACCCAACGGACGATAATCCAAATCGGAGCGTTTTTATCTCGTAGGATGAAACTTCCTATAAAATAAAAAAAGCCGGAAATCTTTTGATTTCCAGCTTTATAAACGGTATGCGCAGCCTGTTAATCCGGATAAACCAGATGAGTATCGTCGATGTCTGTCAGGATTTCATCTAAAAAGTGTTTGGCCAGATATTTTGCCATATTTAAGTTCATATCCAGGTAATTACCGCAGTTCTCGGCCGCCGCCCCAGGTACCTCACCTTCAAAATCCCTGATAAATTCAAACATTCCGGTTAATAATGGAATAATATCCCTTGATTCGTAATCACCGGCAAGAATTAAATAAAAACCCGTCCGGCAGCCCATAGGTCCAAAATAGATAATTTTGGAGCCGTAATCAGGATGGTTTCTGAGGTAAGTTGCAGCCAGGTGTTCAATGGTATGAATTTCGGCGGTATTCATCACCGGTTCAAAATTAGGTCTGGTCATACGGATATCAAAGGTTGTAAGTACTTCCGAACCTGCAGTGTCTTTTCTGGAAACGTATACACCCCTTAATAATTTCATATGGTCAATCGTAAAGCTTGCTATCTGTTTCATATAATCCCTCCTTTACTTTAAATAAAAAATGTCGGCTTTTAACAGCCATAGCTGTCGTAAAAAAATGGTATTCAATTTTGAATCGGCTGCGGCAGAGCATGCACCCTTTAATCATATTTTGAGGTGCATAAACGCATATATACCAAGTTCGTAAGAACTGCAGCCATTGTACATTACAAATTATTTAGTAATATTATAACATATATTTCTTATTCATAGAAGAAATAATTTATGAAACATTTTTTCTGTGACCTCGCTCCGCTCCAGTCACAGAATACCCGGGTTTAACGCGCGCGAAATTGTAGAATATATAATTTCTGTACATAATTTGTTACAACTTAGGCGTAAGGCTGAACTGTGACTTTGAATTTATAAATCTTTATTAATAAACTGGATTTTTTGTTTTTTTTCGTATATAATGCAAGAAGATAAGATTAACATACTGCAAAGAAGAAAGGATATCAATATGATTGACAGCATAATTTTCGATTTAGACGGAACCTTATGGGATTCTACCGATGCGGCGGCAGTAATCTGGAAGGAAGTGGCAGGAAAGTATCCCGAAGTAAAAGACCCCATTTCGGCTGACAGATTAAAAGCATTATACGGTTTGCCTCTTGAAGAGATAGCAATTCAGTTATTACCAAGTGTCTCCAGGGAAACTGCAATTGGAATTATGCGGGAAAGTACAAAAAAGCAATGTCCTTATTTAGAAAAAACAGGCGGGATATTATTTCCCGGACTGGAAGAAACCTTGCAGAAGCTGAAGGATAATTACAGATTATTTATCGTAAGTAATTGTGAAGAAGGATATATCCAGTGTTTTTTAAAAGCCCACCGGCTTTCGGAGTATTTTGAAGATTTTGAGTATCCGGGAAGATCCGGAGTATTAAAAGCAGATAATATAAGGTTAATAATAGAACGCAATCATTTAAAGGCACCGGTGTATGTCGGGGATACCGGGGGGGATGCAGCTGCTACAAGGAAAGCTGGGATTCCGTTTGTATATGCCAGATATGGTTTCGGACAGGTGGAAAAGTATGACTATGTCATAGATTCCTTTGGGGAACTGTTAAAACTTCAATTTGGGGACTGACTTTTAGATTCCTGACGCTGGAGAATATAGATTATAAAATCAGATGAGAATGAATTTTAAAGGAGATATTATTATGCTAGATGGAAAAAAGACATTATTCAGCGGTATGCAGGCAACCGGAAACCTGACTTTGGGAAATTATTTCGGGGCATTAAACAACTGGGTGACTCTAAACGAAGAGTACCAATGTTTTTATTGTGTGGTAGACCTTCATTCCATTACGATCCGGCAGGATCCGGCGGAACTGCGTAAAAGGGCAAGGGCTTTACTGACCCTTTATATAGCGGCAGGTCTGGATCCGGTTAAAAATTGTATTTACTACCAGTCCCATGTATCGGGACATGCGGAATTAAGCTGGATCCTGAATTGTTTTACCTATATGGGGGAACTAAACCGGATGACACAGTTTAAAGACAAAGCAGCAAAACACTCCGACAATATTAATGCCGGATTATATACCTATCCCGTTTTAATGGCGGCAGATATCCTTTTATTCCAGTCCGATGTGGTACCGGTGGGAGCGGACCAAAAACAGCATTTGGAGATAACAAGGGATATAGCGGAGCGTTTTAACTGGATTTACGGAGATGTATTTACTGTTCCGGAGCCGTATATAGGTAAAATCGGAGCAAAGATTATGAGTCTTCAGGATCCGTCCAAAAAGATGTCCAAATCGGATGAAAATATAAATGCAAGCATCTTTTTAACGGATGATCCGGATACCGTTATCCGTAAGTTCAAGAGGGCAGTTACCGATTCCGATAACCAGATTTTATACAGTTCGGAAAAACCGGGTATTAAAAATCTGATTGATATATACAGCTCGGCGACCAACAAGACAGTAGAAGAAGTTGTTAAGGAATTTGACGGTAAAGGATACGGTGAATTTAAACTGGCGGCAGGAGAGGCGGTTGCTTCCAAATTAAAGCCAATCCAGGCCAGGGTGGATGAGCTGAACAGGGATAAAGCATATATTGATGGAATCATTAAGGACAATGCGGAGAAAGCAAATTATTTCGCCGCTAAAACATTGCGCAAGGTCCAGAAAAAGGTAGGTTTCCCGGAAAAAATCCGATGAGATAACACAGATAATATACGGGCAGGACTGGGTACAGGTATTTACAGAACGCTGTACTAAGCATACTTGGAGGATGGTATGAAGGTAGTTTTTTTAGAAACCGATACACTGGGCGGGGATGTGGATTTATCCATATTTGATGAATTTGGCGAAGTAATTAAATATACTAAATCGGATCCGGAACAGGATGCGAAAAGGGCAGCAGAAGCAGATATTATAATTGTAAATAAAGTTCCCATGAACGAAACTGTACTAAATAACGCCCATAACTTGAAACTGATCTGTATTACAGGGACCGGAACCAATATCGTAGATTTTTCCTATACTAACCAGAGAAATATAGCAGTGGCCAACGTCAGGGGATATTCCACCCATTCCGTCGTACAGCATACTTTTGCACTTCTTTTCTATGTGTATGAAAAATTGAGTTACTATGATAAGTTTGTAAAAAGCGGTGATTATGTAAAAAGTGATATATTCAGCTGTTTTAACGTAAAATTCAATGAACTTCATGGCAAGACCTGGGGAATAATCGGCCTGGGTGAAATCGGCAGGGGAGTAGCATGTATAGCCGAAGCCTTTGGATGCCGTATTATCTATTATTCTACTTCAGGCAAAAACTCCAATCCATACTATGAACAGGCAGACCTGGATACTTTGCTGGAAGCTTCCGATATCATATCCATTCATGCACCGCTAAACAGTGCGACAGAAAACCTGATTGATAAAAGCGCCTTGGGGAAGATGAAAAATACAGCTGTACTTTTAAACCTGGGGAGAGGACCTATTGTAAATGAAGAAGCATTGGCCGAGGCTTTGGAAAACAACCGGATAGCAGCAGCCGGCCTGGATGTCATAAAAGTAGAGCCCATGTCCCCGGATAACCCCTTACTGCGTATTAAGGACAGCAAAAAATTAATCATAACCCCCCATATTGCCTGGGCAACCGTAGAAGCCAGAGAGCGCTGCGTAAAGGAAGTATATGAAAATATCAAGGCTTATTTACGTGGGGAAGAAAGAAATATAGTAAGATAGAATCAGTAAAACGGATTAAGGAAAGTTAATAGCAATAGAATAAAAATAACATAAATAACTTTTAGAATTAAATCCGTATTATAAAATAAAGCCTATCCTGGTTAACAGGACAGGCTTTATTTTATTTTAAGGAGACCACTCCCTGCCCTATTCCAGGCACAAGAAGTTACTCTGGCAGTGGATTTTGCGGCAGTATGGGCACATTGGACCAGTGCTGGTTTAAGGTAGACTCCGGCACATGTAATCCTGGGCCGACAGCTAAAAGTTTGGGAGCTGTTCCTGAAGCTAATTAATTCGACTTCACTTCATTCCATTTTTTTAAATACAGGTTTTCCATATCTGCTCCAAGATATTGGTAGGTTGAACACTTCTCTAGAACAGAAGCATCCGGGAAAGCAACCTTGCTGTTTTTAATATCTTCATCCTCAATTAAATCCCTGGCCGCTTTGTTTGGAGTGGAATAAGTAATATATTCAAAATTTTTCAAGGCAATCTGGGGATCACACATAAAATTAATCCATTTTTCCGCATATTCCTTATTAGGAGCATTTTTGGGAATAACCCAGCCGTCAATCCATACATTGGAGCCTTCTTTTGGTACTACGTACTCTAAATCCGGATTTTCTCTCTGGGTATAGATGGCTTCACCGGAATAAATAACACCGATGGGATTTTCACCGCCGATCATCTTATCCCTTACCTGGTCTACCACATAAGCGTCTACCATTGGAAACTGTTTCTGTAAAAGCTGTTTTGCCTCTTCTAATTCAGATTCATTGGTGGTATTGATGGAATATCCTAAATAAGACAAAGCGATACCAAAAGCATCCCGGACACTGTTGATCATAAGGATATCGCCGGAATAACCGTTAGCGTTAATAAAATCAGTATCAAACAGGGCGCCCCAGCTGTCAATGGGCTCTTTAATCATGGATTTGTTATATAAAATCCCGACAGTTCCCCAGCAATAGGGAACACTGTATTTATTGCCCGGATCAAATCCTTCGGCACTCTTTAAATAAGTGGGATCGATATTTTTTACGTTAGGTACGTTGTAATAATTGATTTCGGCCAGCATATCTTCATCAATCATTTTCTGTATCATATAATCAGACGGACAAACAACATCATATTTCACGGATCCTGTCTGGATAACCGGATACATATCTTCATTTTGTTCGAATTCCTTGTATTCAACTTTAATTCCTGTCTCAGCTTCAAATAAATCTTTGACCTCAGGATCAATGTATTCACCCCAGTTATAAACATAGACAGTTGGTTTATCGCTTTTCTGGCAGCCGGTCAGGCCAATGACACCAGCGAAAGCAAGCAGTAAAACGGCTGTAAATTTTTTCATTTCAGTATCCTTTGCATACCGCAAATTGGTTTGCGGTACCGCCACAACATGTTACTGTGAAACAAATTTCACAGGCTGAAAGAATCACAATGTGGCAACCTTTCTTATTATATATTTTCTTTCAGCAGTTCTTATTATATTTTTTGCCTGTAAACACAGCTGCCTTAAGGTTAACAACCCCGCCGCAGTTACAGCTTTTATCTTTTTACCGGCAGTGCTTTTGCATTTACCGGATTTTTCATTTTGTCGTTTCTGCGGTTTATTAATACCAGCAATATTAAGACAGACACGAAGAGAAGAGTGGATAAGGCATACATTTCCGGTTTAATTCCCTTACGTACTTCCGTATATATTTTGGTTGACAGAGTATCAATGGAAGCACCTTTTGTAAAATAGGTAATGACAAAATCATCCAAAGACATGGTAAAAGCCAGTAAAAATCCGGATAAAACACCCGGGAATATATCCGGGAACACTACCTTATAAAAGGCATAACTGCGGGATGCCCCTAAATCCAAGGCCGCTTCATAGGTGCTGATATTCAGCTGCTTTAATTTCGGCATGACACTCAGAATAACATAGGGTATATTAAAAGTTATATGTGCCATAAGGACACTGGAAAAACCTAAGGAATAATTCAAGGCTACAAACAGCAGCATAAGGGAAATACCTGTTACAATATCCGCATTTAACATGGGGATATTGGTAATACCCATCAAAACAGCCCTTGGTATCCGTTTCATATTATTCATGGCAAGGGCAGCTGCCGTTCCGATAACGGTAGCTATGAAAGCCGATAACAGGGCTATGAGCAGGGTACTGTACAGGGCACTCATAATATCGTCATCCTGGAACAGCCTGCTGTACCAGTTAAAGGTAAATCCGCCCCATTTGGACCGTGATTTTGACTTATTAAAGGATAATATGATCAAAATAAGGATGGGAGCGTAGAGGAACAGTAAAATCAGGGCTAAATAAAATCTTTGGATTAATTTTTTTACCATACGCTTTTTCCCTCCTCTTTATCGTATTTGGCAAGTACTGCCATACTGATCAAAATAAAGATCATTAATACCAGGGACAGGCCGGAACCGGTATGCCAGTTGTTAATGGTTTTAAACTGCTGTTCGATTACATTACCGATTAATACCACCTTGCTGCCTCCAAGAATTTCAGAAATAACGAAGGTAGTTAAGGAAGGTACGAAGACCATGGTAATACCGCTTATGACTCCTGGAAGGCTTAAGGGTAATATTATTTTTATAAAGGTCTGGATACTGTTGGCGCCTAAATCCCTTGCCGCATTGGTAATATCATCACTGATTTTAATCAATACGTTATAAAGGGGAAGAATCATAAATGGCAGAAAGTTATAAACCATACCGAATATAATGGCACCCGGTGTATTTATAATATCTACGTTAGGCAGGTGCAGCAAATCAAGCACGGTATTAATAACACCTGTTTTTTCCAATATATTCTGCCAGGCCAGAGTCCTTAATAAAAAATTCATCCACATGGGCAATATAAATATCATTACAATAAAAGAGTTACTTTTTAACTTCATATTATGTAAGATTAATGCCACGGGATAGGCCAATATTAAACATAATAAAGTACTGATTACCGATAGTTTTAAGGAAAGCCACAGGGCTTTAAGGTTAATGGGATCGGCAATTAAGGACAGGTTATCCAAAGTAAAGCTGTTGTCCTGGGAGGTAAAACCATAATATATAATCATCAGCAGCGGAATGATGATAAATGCTGCCATCCATAATATATAAGGGAAAGACAGCCATTTTTTACTGTTCATCCATGATCACCGCCTCTTCATCTTCCGATTCCGGTTTATTCATAATCTGGATGTCAAAGGGATTCACGGAGATTCCTACCTCGCTGCCCACCGGGAAAAGATCCGTACTGTGGACCAGCCATTCATGTCCGCCTGCCATAACTTCCATCTCATAATGAACACCTTTAAAGATCAAGGAAGTGACCCTGCCGGTAATTGATCCTTCCTCCGGTTTTACCAGATCAATATCCTCCGGCCGGATTACCACGTCTACGGGTTTGTTTTTTCCGAAACCGATATCTACGCAGGGAAAGTTGGTCCCAAGTATATTAACCAGTTTATCTTCAATCATAATGGCATGGAGAATGTTACTTTCTCCTATAAAATCAGCTACAAAGGCATTTTTCGGTTCATTGTAAATCATTTCGGGCGTGCCGACCTGCTGGATATAACCCTGGTTCATGACAACGATGGTATCGGACATGGTTAAGGCTTCTTCCTGGTCATGGGTTACATAGATAAAGGTAATACCAAGTTCATTCTTAAGCCGGATCAACTCATACTGCATATCCTGTCTGAGTTTTAAGTCCAGTGCTCCTAAGGGTTCATCAAGAAGAAGTACCTTCGGTTCGTTGACAATTGCCCGGGCAATGGCGATACGCTGCTGCTGGCCGCCGCTCAGGGAATCCGGGGTACGGTTTTCAAAATCCTCCAGGTTAACCAGTTTCAGTGCATATTTTATTTTATCATTTATATAAGATTTGCTTTTCTTCTTTATTTTTAAACCAAAGGCTATGTTTTCCGCAATGGTCATATGAGTGAACAGGGCATATTTCTGGAATACGGTATTCAACTGCCTTTCATTGGGAGGCAGCTTCGTGATATCCTTATCATCAAAAATCACTCTTCCGGCATCCGGATTTTCAAAACCGCCGATAATACGGAGGGTAGTAGTTTTGCCGCATCCGCTGGGGCCTAATAAAGTCAGGAACTCATTCTCCCTGATATAGAGATTCAATGCATCCAGTACGGTATTGCCGTCATAGGTCTTTGTAATATCAATTAGATTAATCAACTTATTACCAGCCATGTTATATCCTCCTTGGTATTTTATATTTTAGGAATAACTTTCTAGAAATTAGGCGGTGTGGAAATCCACAACAGGGAAGCACCTTGTTTTTCCGAGGCGGTAATATAGTGCTTTTTACCGGCTTTATAATAAAAAGATTCACCTTTTTTGGCCTTGAAAGTTTTGGTTCCGATATGTAGGGTAATACTGCCGTTTAAAACATAGCCGAATTCCTCACCTTCATGGGGGTTATCCGGATAGGTGGAGCCGCCGGGATCCAGGGTCAGGAGAATTGGTTCCAGCATATTCTTTTGGGCATTGGGTATAATCCATTTAATTTCATTCTTTAATTCACTGTCATACTTCTCAAAATAATCCGATTTTTTAAAAACTACCTGTTCCGAAGAGGTATCGGAAAAGAATTCTTCTAAATTCGTTCCCAGGCATTGCAGGATATCTACCAGGGTAGCAATGGAAGGGGAGGTTAAGTCCCTTTCTAACTGGGAGATAAAACCTTTGGACAGTTCCGCACGGTCAGCCAGTTCTTCCTGGGTCAGACTTTTTTGAACCCGCAGCTCTTTTATCTTTTCTCCGATCTTCACAATATGCCTCCTTAATAATAATAAACTTTCAGTTTAGTCTTGCTAAACAAACAACATATTTTATTATACACGGAATATTACCTATGTCAATAAATTCTTTTGTAAAAACTATTAAAATTTCTGAATAAATAAAAAGGCCTTTTATAATAGGAAAGGAAAGTCATGTGATTTAGTCCCATAGGGAAAATACCGCAAAATAAAGAACGGAAAGGGGCGGGACAAACACCTCTTTTACCGTTCTTTATCTTTAAAATGAATTTTTATGAAAAAAGTGCGGATTTTATTGCTGTAACGGCATATTGTAAATATTTTTGCATATTATCCGGTTGGATTTCCCTTCCTGTTACAGTTCAGCTTTCTTATTTCCGGAAATATTTTACCACCTGATCCATTTTGGAAGTCATGCTCATGAATAACATGTCCACGATGGTAACCGCTGTCATAGCTTCCACAACTACCACGGCACGGGGCACAATAATAGGGTCATGGCGGCCTTTAATATTTACCTTGATATTTTCACCGGATTTATCTATGGTGTTCTGGGTCTGGGCAATGGACGGTGTTGGTTTTATGCAGGTACGGAATATAATTTCGCTGCCGTCACTGATGCCGCCCAAGATACCGCCGGCATGATTGGTTAATTTATTTACTTTTCCGTCCTTCGTGTATCGGAAATTATCGTTGTTTTGTAAACCTGTCATTTTTGCTGTCTGAAAACCGGAACCGAATTCAATTCCCTTAACGGCACCGATGGACAGGATGGCTTTTGCCAAATTTGCATCCAGTTTGTCAAATACGGGTTCACCGACACCCGCCTGCATGCCGCTTACGATACATTCAATAATGCCGCCGGCGGAATCAAGTTCCTTCATTTTACCGTCCAAAAATGCCTGGGCAGTTTCCGAAGCCTTTAAATCCGGCATGGCTAAGGGACTGAGCAGGATATTTTCTTTGCTGCAATTCTTGTAGTCAATGGTTATGTCGCCAATGGATTTGGTATAGGCACAAACACTGATTCCCAACTGGTTTAATATGGCCATGGCAACAGCACCGGCCGCAACCCGGCCGATAGTTTCCCGTCCGGAGGAACGTCCGCCGCCCCTATAGTCACGGAATCCGTATTTTTCATCATAGGTATAATCGGCATGGCCCGGGCGGTAATAGTTTGCAATTTCGGAATAGTCGGCAGACTGCTGGTTGGTGTTCATAACCAGGATAGTTATGGGGGTACCGGTAGTTTTCTGTTCAAAAACTCCGGATAAAATCTGGGCGGTATCGCTTTCTTTTCTGGGAGTCGCATACTTACTCTGACCGGGCCTCCTCCGGTTGAGATAGGTTTGTATCATATCCTCCGTCAGGGTAAGCCCTGCAGGACACCCATCCACTATAACGCCGATCCCTTTACCGTGGGATTCGCCGAAAGTTGCCATTTTGAATAAATTTCCATACATAGAACCTGACATAATGTTCACCTCGTTTTCTTTCTTGTGTACATTTATACATTAATAGACATAGTATATAAGAAAAGATTCGGGGAATCAATATGTATCATGGACATTTCGATAATTAATATCATATATTGTTATGATTGGTAAATTATTTTTAGGGATTTATCAGGGTATCAATAGTAATTTATCAATTTACAATAGATTTAATATACAAGGAGGTTACTATGCCAAATTATTATGACTATAATAAGAGTAATGAATATCCAATGCCAAGAAACTCACAAAGTGACAATATGTATGCAGCCGGTGATGTCAGAAGGGAACGAAGTGAGAAATATTCTGATGATTTAATTATTGATGACAATTCCGTATATGAAATAGATCCTGATTGCTTTGAGCGGGTAAAACAATTAAGGCTTAACCAAAGGCAGGAATGGAATAAGAAATAGAATATTCATAGAAAGAAAAAAAGCTGCTTATGCAGCTTTTTTTCTTGATTCCTATAGAGCCGAAGACTTTGCAAAGATAGTAGACAGAAATAATTAGAAGCCGAAGCCGTTACCGCCGCATAAGCAAAGGATTAAGATAATCCAGATGATAGAACCACATCCGCCGTCTCTGCATCCGTCACCACCAAAACCGCCTCCCAAAAAACCGTCACGGCCGCCACAGCAGAAAAGTAAAAGGATTATAAGAATACAACTGCTGCCGCCAAAACCTCTGTCGCAACCAATACCGCAATTCGTTGCTGCTAAATCACTCATGTAAGAGCCTCCTATTTGTTATTACACTGTATCATATGAATTTATGCTTGCCTCATTTCCTGTTAATGGGATGGTTTTTATCGCAAATAATGACAATTTAATCCTTCCAGGGATAAGTTTGGACAGGTTTTTTGCCTGAAATATAAAGGTTTTGTTATTGAAATAATTTTAGGATTAAAGTATAATTATTGTAAGTTTTTGAAAAGGAGGAAGGCTATGTACAATATTTTAATTGGAGGCGCTGCCGGTCAGGGTATCGATACGACAGTAGCTATTTTGGAAAAGTTTTTAAAGAAATCCGGTTATTATGTGTTTACCATAAGGGATTTTATGTCCCGTGTCCGCGGAGGCCATAATTTTTCAATGATCCGTTTTGGTACTGAGGTAATTACTTCCCATATTGATAAATTGGATGGGATTATCGCATTGAATGATGAAACCGCCTGGCTGCATAAAGAGAAATTAAAGGAGAATGGCTTTATCTTATGTGACAGCAGTTTATCCGCCGAAGGCCCCCAGGTAATTAAGCTGGATATGGACAAAATAGCAAAAGATTTAGGGAATATCAGGGCATCCGGAAGTATTGCCGTAGGTGCGGTACTGAAATTATTCGGGGAATCCTTGGAGTATGCCCATGACATTATGAAAGCTTCCGTAAAAGAACAGTATCTGGAAGTGAATTTAAAGGCAATAGAGGAAGGTTATGAAAGGGTTGAGGCAAGGTTTAACCATATGGACGGTAATTTCAGCGGCTGGATGCTTATATCGGGAAGCAAAGCCCTGGCAATGGGAGCCATTGCTGCCGGTTTAAAGTTCTATTCGGCTTATCCTATGTCACCCTCAACCGCCGTTATGGAATTTCTGGCTGCCAAAAGTAATGAGACCGGAATTGTTGTGGAACAGGCAGAAGATGAGATCGCTGCCATTAATATGGCTTTAGGTGCTTCCTATGCCGGTGCCCGTGCCATGACAGGTACCTCAGGCGGCGGATTCTGCCTTAAAGTGGAAGCCCTTGGTTTTTCCGGCATTGCCGAAATACCTTTAGTTGCAGTAGATGTACAGAGGCCTGGACCGGCAACCGGATTGCCCACAAGGACAGAACAAAGCGATTTGAAATTTGTTATTTCCGCGGCCCAGGGGGAATTCCCCAGAATGGTAATTGCCTTAAGGGATCAAAAGGATGCATTTTATCAGACGATCCGGGCATTTCATCTGGCAGAAAAATACCAGATCCCGGTTATTTTATTAAGTGATCAATACCTCGGTGATTCAACGGCTACCGTAGAACCTTATGATTTAAGCAATATACAGGTCGCCGAACCTGCCAAACCGGAAGACATAGAGGGAGAATACCTAAGGTACCGTTTGACGGAAGACGGCATTTCACCCAGGCTGGTTCCCGGGAAATCCGGAGCTTTTGTTTCAGCTGACAGTGATGAACATGACGAAGGCGGTTTTATCACCGAATCAGCAGAAGTTCGTACTGCCATGATGGATAAGCGGATGAAAAAGCTTAAGAAATTGGAAGAGGAATTATTGGAGCCGGAATTTTTAGGCGCAGAAAACTGCACCACCCTGCTTCTTGGATGGGGATCAACCTATGGTCCCATAGCCGAAGCCGTTAAGACTCTGAATGAGGGTGGGGAAGGAAGGTATGGTGCATTGGTATTTGGCGATGTCTATCCGCTGCCGGTGAAAAAGTTGGAAGAATTAACAGCTTCCGCAAAATACATAATCAATGTGGAACAAAACGCAACCGGACAATTAGCTGATTTAATCCGTGAAAGAACCGGAATTACTTGCACTTCCAATATATTAAAATATGACGGCCGGCAGATTTCCGGTGAAGAAATCGCGGATAGGATTCGGAAAGGAGGCCTGAATTAATATGGATACTTTTAAAACTTACGAAACAGCCTGGTGTCCAGGCTGCGGTAATTTCAACATATTAAGGTGTTTAAAAACAGCCCTGGAGGAACTTGGCAAGGATCCTTATGAAGTCCTTATGGTAGGAGGAATCGGCCAGGCCGCCAAAACTCCCCAATATATCAGTGCAAACCGTTTTTGCGGATTGCACGGCAGGTCTCTGCCGGCGGCAGTTGCGGCAAAAATAGCCAATGAAAAACTTACCGTAATAGTTGATACCGGTGACGGTGATTCTTACGGGGAAGGCGGGAACCATTTTATACATAATATCCGCAGGAATGTGGATATTACCCATTTTGTACATGATAACCAGATTTACGGACTGACCAAAGGCCAGGCCTCACCTACAACCGGCGAAGGGCATATTACGGATGTCCAGATTAACGGTAACAGCAATATGCCTTTTAATCCCATCCTGATGGCAATTTCAGCAGGAGCAGGATTTGTAGCCAGATCTTTCAGCGGGGATACGAAACATCTGATTTCTGTCATGAAAGAGGCTATCAGTTATAAAGGCTATGCTTTTGTGGATATATTGCAGCCCTGTATCAGTTTTAATAAAATAAATACCTTTACCTATTACAAGGACCGGGTTTATCATATCGGGGAGGATTATGATCCGTCGGACAAAATGGCGGCTTTTGGGAAGTCACTGGAATTTGGTGATAAAATACCCATTGGTGTTATATACCGTGAAACGAAACCGGATTACCACGGGAAAAACCAGATACTAAAATCAGGAGTACCCCTGATTGACAGCAAACCGGACCCGGAAATACTTCAAAAATTAGTTTATGAATTTGTATAATTGGAAAATATATATTAATACTATAAATTGGTAACAGATTTATTTTTAATGTGACTATTCAGCCGCGCCGGTTCTTATGAACAGCACAGAAAAGCGTTCTGAATAGTAAATTAATAAATTATTTCAGGAGGTATATTATGGCAGTTACGAATGCAATGACCAGTGATTTTTTACATTCCGCATACGGCGGTGAGAGCTTGGCCCACATGAGATATTTAACCTGGGGTGCCATAGCAGAGAAGGAAGGATATCCGAATATTGCAAAGCTTTTTGAAGCCATTGCTTTTGCGGAAAGAGTCCATGCCAATAATCACTATAAGGAAATCGGCGGGACCACTACAGATGCAACGGTAACAGCAGGAGGAGTATTCGGAATCGGAGGGACGGTTGACAATTTACAGGGAGCGATTAATGGAGAACTTCATGAAGTTGAGCAGATGTATCCCGTTTATCTGAATGCGGCCCAGTTCCAGGAGGAAAAAGGAGCACAGCGCTCCTTCCATTTTGCTTTGGAAGCTGAGAAGATCCATGCGGATTTATTCAGCCAGGCACAGAATCTGGCAAAAGAGGGAAAAGACATGGATTTTAAATCCGTCTATATTTGTCCGGTCTGTGGTCATACGGTTCTGAATGGGGCTCCGGATAACTGTCCGGTCTGCGGGGCCAAAAAGGATATGTATAAAAAATTTTAAGCTTCACCAGGAGCAGATATTGATATAATATCTAAATTATATAAAAACAGGGGGTTGTTGCAAAATAGCTTCAACACTCCTGAAGAAAGGATTGGGTATATTATACACCCAGTCCTTTTTATAGAGTAAATTAAGCTATTTTGCCACAGCCCTTTGTTTAGTCTAAAATTTTGCAGTACAAAAACAATTAATATATAGCAAATTTCATTTTATTGAAGCAATCTTGGGATATTTAATAATCCCCAGCCCTGTTTTGACCAGGGAAAACCTAAGTCTACGGCACTTTCCCTTAATTTTAATTTTACTTCCTTATTGGTCATTTTCGGATATTTGGAAAGCAGCAGGGCAATGGCACCGGAAATAATGGGTGTTGCCATGGAGGTTCCGCTTTTTATCGTATACATCAGGCTGGAATAGTCATTGCGGGGATTGTTGAGTAAATTATATCGGTATCTTTGATAATTCTTCATAGTCCCACAGGATATGATATTGGAACCAGGGGCTACAATATCCGGCTTTTTTATGCAGGAAGCAGTTGGCCCCCTGCCGGAATAATCCATCGTTTTATTGCCGAATAATTCAACAGTAATACGGTCATCGGAGGAGCCGACGGTTATTACTTTCCTGCTGATTCCAGGAGTTGATATGGACATGGGGCCGGGGCCGTTGTTGCCGGCCGCCACAACAACCACAATACCTTCGTCCCAGACTGCATTTACCCCTTTTACCAACAAGGAGTTTTCATCCACATTTTCTTTTGTTGTGGTACCAACAGATATATTGACAACCCTGATATTATATTTGTCTTTATTATCAATAATCCATTGCAGGCCGGCAAGTACGTCAGAAATATTACCGTCGCCTTTTTGGTCCAAAACTTTGATCCCGATCATGTTACATTTCGGTGCAATACCAATATATTTTCGACTGGATAAAAAACCATTCCCTCCAATAATGCCGGCCACATGGCTTCCATGACCATTATCATCATAAGGTTCTGTTCTTCCGTGTATGAGATCATAAAATCCCAGGATACGGTTACCGCCTTCCGTAAAATCCTTATGCAGACATACCCCCGTATCTACTACAGCAACCCCGATATTTTCACCATATATATTCCTGTCATGCGCCCATTTCAATTCAATGATTTCCGCTGCACGGTTCATTTGGGCAGTAATATGGGTATCGAGTTCATAACTCCATAATGCGTTTTCCTCTTGTAGCTGGCTTAATCTGTCCTGTTCCACCTCAATGACATAAGAATCAATCATAGGGAGCTTATATTTTACCTTGCCCATAGCAGCTACTTCATTGTAATTATTTTCATAGTCACTGCAACTGACGATGATTTGTATATTTTGCTTTTTATTCATGGTAGCCCAAATTCTTTCTTAATATCATTATTAATCTTATGAACAGTCTCCTTGTCTTTATGCAAACTATTTTTGAGGGGGATTTATCCTGCTTTTATGAGGGCACGGCCGGGAAAGCCGGTATATTTCTTAACTTCTTACGAGTTTATTAAAATTTCAATTTGGGGATGACTTATTGTGAAAGGAAGAGTAAAATAAGAGTCGGGCCAAAATAAATTAAGGATGGTTATAAAGCAAAGAAAGGAAGAAACATTATGTTTAAAAATTACAGGAAATGGTTTGTTTTATTCATGGTATTAATCCTGACCGTATCAGCAATAGCAGTTCCTTCAAAAGCAAAGGCAGCAGCAAAACAATATGGCATTGCCATAGCCGATCAAAATGGCAAATATTCATTTTATGATATTAACAGTCAAGGGAAAAAAGCCGGGATCGAAATCACGGACAGCGGCAATATTATGGTTCCTTTAAAGAAATTAAGCAGTCTGATGCCGCTTTTGTCTTTTCGTTATGACTATAAAACTAAAAAAGCAACGGTAACGAATACCGCGAATAGCAAAAAAGTAGTATTTACCAAGGACAGTTCCTATTGCTATTACTATTCCGGTGCCAAGGCAAAGGGGATTAAAAAATCCATGTCTTATAAAGCGTATGTGTCTGCAAACAGTTCGGCAATGATGGTACATATGTCGGCCCTTAAGTGGGTTATGGCAGCAACAGCAGGAGTAAAGTCCTTTAAAACTGCAGAAATGCAGTTGGCAGGATATGATACCTATACATACAGTGGTTTAATTGCTTATAATCCATATGTGGCTGTATCAGTCATACCTAAGTCTACCAGTGTTACGAATATATCGAAAACAGTAAAAGTTACGATACCGGAAGGATATTCCGTGTCCCAGGCTTTCGACCTGCTTGTTAAAAAAGGGGTATGCCCTTCCACGGATGTGCTCTTTGATGCCCTTAATAATTATGATTTCAGTTATTATTCTTTAGTCGGAGAATTAAAAGATAATGAAAACAGATGTTTTCGGCTGGAAGGATATCTGTTTCCGGATACCTATGAATTTTACCGTTTAAGCAAACCTGCCGATGTTATCGGGAAGTTTTTACGTAACACCGAAGCTAAAATTACCGAAGAGGATAGAAGTAAAGCAGAAAGCCTTGGTTATACCGTGGATGAAATATTGACCATTGCATCCCTGATTGAAAAAGAAGCGGGTAAACAGGAGGATAAGCCTTTAATAGCTTCCGTTATATACAACCGGTTAAATTCTAATATGATGCTGCAGCTGGACGCTTCCATTTTTTATGTTGAGCGCTATATCAAACCATATATCAGCGGAGATGTAAACCGTTATAATTCCTTTTATAATACGTATAAATGTGCTGCACTGCCTGCCGGACCGATATGTAATCCCGGCAAAGCAGCAATTCAGGCAGCACTGAATCCTGCCGATACGAATTACATGTATTTTTATAGTGATGAGGATGGAAATTATTATTATTCGGAAACCTACGAAGAAATACAGGCCATATCCGGAAAATAAACTTAACCTTACAAGTAAGTCCCCCGCTTCTTAGTGAGTGTAAACGGTGGGTAAGGGACTTACTTGTTTCAGTCGGAGGTTATGAACAAGTAGCGTAGCGGACCTGGAATATCCGCTTTGATTTTTTTATTTTGTAAGGGGCTGCTGTTTATAGCGGCTCCTTATAATGATTATGGAAGTTTATAAAATTTTAATAAATAATTTATAATGATTTTATTGCATATCTGTTATATAAGGTGTATAACATATATTACAAAGGATGTAAAAAATATTGGATTCCTTTACAATAGAAATGGTTCTATTGCATATTAAAAGAATGGAGTGATTTTTATGTTAAGACCAATGTTATTTGAACAGACACAGCCAGCATTTTTCAGTAAGATGTACAAGGATTTTTTTGGAGATCTGATGGGCAGCTTTGATAATTTCAGCACGGATGTTATCGATAAGGGTGATCATTATCTGTTACAGGCTGAATTGCCGGGATTTAAGAAAGAAGAAATTAATATAGATCTAGATAATGATGTACTTCGTATTTCAGCCGGTCATAAGGAAGAAATCAAAGAGGAAAAAGATAATTATATCAGACAGGAAAGACGTTATAATTCCTATTCCAGGAGCTTTAATGTAAGCGGAATAACCAAAGAAAATATTTCCGCTGCCTATAATAACGGAATATTGGAATTAAAACTTCCGAAAGAAAATGCTGAGGTTGTGGAAACAAAACGGATCGATATACAATAATCGGCCGGTTTTAGTTTAGGGTTATCCTGGCAAAGGGGTCAGGATGGCCCTTTTTTTATACTCTATTAGAAAATTACGTCCTATTGCATAAAAAAGCCCTCCGGGCAGGATGCACATGACGTGCTAAAGTATTATTATCACTGAAGTGACAGCGCGTCAGCGCCAGAGTCTGGCTTGCCAGGCTTTTTCATATTTGTGAAAAATATGTGTCCGATTATTTCTCCATAAAACCTCCACATAAATTCAATATACTCTAAAAGAACAACAAGTTAAGGAGGAAGTTCCGAATGAAGAAAAACTTAGTAATAATAATTGCTGTCATAGCCGTATCCGTTGCTACTGTTAAAACAGGCTATGCTTTCTATGGAAAACAAATATCGAATAATCAGACGAATGAAAATCAAGTAACGAATAATGGAGGCAGTTATCAGGGTGGTGTTGCCCAGACTGATTTTTATGCCCGGGAGAATATACCTGAACTGGCATCAGAGACCCCTGATCCTTCACAGGCCGACCGGTCCGCAGCAGTTAATGATCCGACACTGGCTGCTTCCGGACAGGCAGATGATAGTTTTGATCAGGGAAATTGCTGCGGAAGCGGTTCCGTTGATATGCTGGATGAAAACGGAAACCTTAAAGACCTTGAGACCTTTTCGAAAGAACTTGATGAAGCTGTTCAAAACGGAGAATTAACGGAAGATGATAAAGAATACTATTTATATATGTATGATCAATGTGCCGTAGTATTCGGGGCAGGTTCTTCTGACAGTAGCTCTGTGGGTGGTACCCAGGGCGGTGCAGGCGGCAGCAATGGATCTTTCCCTTCCTGCCACTGATTAATAATTAATACTCATCCTATATCAAGAGAGAGGAATCTAAATTATGGCTAATAACAAAAAAACAAAAAAACCGGCGAATCAAAAAGTAAATCCGTTTATGATTGGTGCAGTTGCTGTGGCAGCAATAGCAGCATCGATTGTATTATTTGCACCAAAAGGTAATTCCACCCCCAATAACGGTAAGGATTCTTCCAATTCCGCATCGGAAGATACCACTGCAAAAGAAGCAGTTTTAAATGAGAACGGAGATGTGGTTATTAATATTGCAGATATTACGGAAAATGCTACATTTTATGAATACGATTCCAATGGAACTACGATTGGGTTATTTGCCGTTAAAGCCAGTGACGGAACAATCCGTACGGCACTTAATACCTGCCAGGTATGCAATGGCAGCCCCAAGGCTTTTTTCGAACAGCAGGGTGATTCCTTCCAATGTCAGAACTGCGGTAATCTATTCAGTCTTGACATGATTGAACAGGAGCGCGGCGGTTGTAATCCTGTTCCGATCACAGCGGATGAAAAAACGGTCAGCGATACCGAAATCGTGATTCCGGCTAAAATCTTTGAAGACAATGCCGACCGGTTTACGAACTGGAAGAAGTTTTAATGAAGCAGGTAAAAAAGAAATTATCAGTTTCCGGTATGAGCTGCGCACATTGCGAACTGACAATTGAAAATACGTTATCCGGCATGAAAGGCGTAATAAGTGCCAAGGCAAGTTTCGGTAAAGGTGAAGTTACTGTCACGTATGATGAGGATGTTGTTAAGCTTAATGCTTTAAAATCAGCAATTAACCGTCTGGATTATAAAGTGGTGGATCACCTTCTTGAAACAAAAACGGAAATAAATTCACAGGCACTTTATATTTTAATCATGCTGTTTGGCGGTTATATCATTTTAAAGCATTTTGGATTACTGAATTTTACAAATTTTTTCCCCCAGATACAAAATAATATGGGATACGGAATGCTGTTTGTAATTGGGCTTCTCACTTCTCTCCATTGTGTAGCTATGTGCGGCGGCATAAATCTGGCACAAAGCGTAAACTCAGTAAAAGAGGGACATTCCGTATTACTTCCCAATCTTTTATATAATCTTGGCAGGGTAACATCCTATACGGTTATCGGCGGCATTGTTGGGTTATTAGGTTCGGCTGTCAGCTTCGGAGGCGGATTTCGGGGTGCAGTTGCAGTATTTGCAGGTGTATTTATGATAATCATGGGCTTAAATATGCTTAATATATTTCCATGGCTCCGCCGATTCAATATAAAAATGCCAAAGTTTATCGGAAAAAAGATAAGTAATGAAAAATACAAAAAACATTCTTCTTTTTATATCGGATTATTAAATGGCTTAATGCCCTGCGGCCCCCTACAAAGTATGCAGTTATATGCCCTTTCCACCGGAAGTTTTTTCGGAGGCGCACTGTCCATGTTTTTATTCAGTCTGGGAACGGTACCCCTGATGTATATCCTGGGAACAGTAAGCAGTAAATTAAATAAAAAATTCACGGAAAAAATGATGGCTGTCTGTGCCGTGCTTGTCGTTGTATTAGGCTTTGGTATGTTAAATAACGGCCTGGCACTGTCCGGAATCAGCGTTCCCCAGATACAGGCAGGGACGGAAACAGGCACGAATGCAGCAGAAATAAACGGAGATTATCAGGAGGTGAGAACCACCCTGGATTACGGAAAATACCCGGCAATCACCGTGAAGGCAGGAATTCCGGTTAAATGGACTATTAAAGCGGGTAAGGGAGTGATCAACGGTTGCAACAATGAACTGATCATACCGGAATATAACCTGAAGGTTAAATTGAATGAAGGCGATAATGTAATTGAATTTACACCGGCAAAGACAGGAAAATATGGTTACAGCTGCTGGATGGGAATGATCCGCAGTTCGATTACTGTAGTGGAATAATCAATAGGAACAAATAAAAACCAGGGACAGATTGGAACGGTTAATCCAGTCATGTCCCTGATTTTTATTTCATAAAATATACTGTAAGCGGACTTTTAAAACCCAAATAACAAAATTACCCAATATGATAACAGAAAGAATGAAATTTAAAAGAGAAAAATACAAAAAACGACTTATTTGTTGTGTGTTATTTAAAATATGACATAATTTACACTTTTTTTACAAAGATAAAATTACTTAAATAATAAGCAAATACCTTTACTTTAAATAAATTTAACATATCAGGAACCCTGTGCATTCTCTTGAGTTTTATCTGTCATGGGTAATTATTCCTGTTTCTTTACATAAGATTAACAATCAATAAACACTTGCTTTACGTAAAATTGATAATCTGAAGGCATAATAAAGAAGAAAACAAACAGATAAGAAAGTTGGGGGCGGCTTATGAAAAAGCGTGTTAAAAAAAGTAAAAATGAAAAAAAATTATTTGGAAAAGGTGCCTTAAAACGAAATGGGATAAAATATTACAGGGACAAGTTTTTGAATTTATCCATCGACAGGAGATTAAATCTTACTTTTCTCTATACAGGGTTTATAGCCCTTATTATTGTAACAATTGGCATTATTAACATGAAAACCATAGATGATAAACTCAACCGGTTTTATGACGGGCCCTATACCATTGAGGAAAATGTACTAAGGGCGCAGGTCGCCATGAAAAATATTGAAAACAACATATTCCGTGCCTATATGACGAAGAAAGGAGATTTATGCAAGAAATACATAGAAGCTTCCGAGGAAGAATACGGAAAGTTAGAGCAATGTGTGAATGAACTATCCAATGCCATGAATTTGCTGAAAGACGGCAATATTGAGACCGTGAATAATTTAAAACTGGAATTTGAAAAAGGAAACCGGTACCGCAGCCAGATACTGGAAAGTGCCAAAGCATTTGACCAGGAAAAGCTATACAGTATTTATAAAAATGATTATGTACCTATTTTAGATCACATTGTAACGGAACTTAGCGATATTGAAAGTGATTTTGTAGTATATGGACAAAATTATATGAAACAGGCCGATCAGAAAGTAAATGAGGGTATATTTATTTTTATTTTCCTGATTTTAGTCGGAGCCGGAAGCTGTATTTACATATTAAAGTTAACAGAAAAGAGTATTACGGAGCCTATTACAAAATTAAAGGCAGCCATGGTTGAGATATCAAAAGGCAATCTGGGAATTAATATATCCATAGCCTCGGAAGATGAAATGGGAATACTTTGCGAAGCGGTTATGGAAACAGTAGGGAAATTACAAGGTTATATTACTAACATTACCGATACGGTCAAACGGCTGGAAGAAAAGGATATGACTGTCCGGGTTTCCATAGATTATGAAGGGGATTTCAAACCGATACAGGCTTCTTTGGATAATACGGTAGTATCCCTCCGGGATATGATGAAGATAATATATGAAGCCGCCGGGCAGATTACCGCAGGAGCAGACCAGATAGCGCAAACTGCAAAGACAGTTGCAGATGGCGGTTCGGATCAGATGAGTGCCATTAACCGGCTGGCAGAACAGATTAATGAAATTGTAATTATGGCTGACAAGAATGTAGGCAATGCTGTCAGTATCCAGGAATTATCCCAGAATACGGTTACCGCAGCACAGTCAGGTAACAGCCAGATGATTTCTCTGGTTCATGCAATGGAAGCAATTGCCGAACATTCCGGAAAAATATCAAAAGTAATCGGTGTAATAGAAGCAATTGCAGACCAGACCAATCTGCTGTCCCTCAATGCCTCCATTGAAGCAGCCAGGGCAGGCAATGCGGGAAAGGGCTTTGGAGTCGTGGCAACTGAGATCGGTAAATTGGCAGGAGAATGCAGGCAGGCAGTTATGTCCAGTGCAGAATTAATAAACAGTACAATAAATGCAATTAAGGAAGGGGTTGCCGTTGCAAATGAAACGGCGGATAAATTCCAGACAATCGTAAGCGAATCCATGAAAACCAATCAGGTTATGGAACGTATGTCCGGTAATTCCAAAGCGGAAGCAAAACAATTAAAGGAATCCATGGCATACCTGCAGCAGATTACAACAATTGTTGAAACAAATTCGGCAGCATCACAGGAAAGTTCCGCCATGAGTGAAGAATTTATTGTCCAGGCAGGAAAATTGGAAGAGTTTCTTCGTGAATACACTTTAGTATAATTACATTACATTTCATTTTATTAAACCCAAAAAACATGAAATGTTAAATAACATTGAATAATGATGAATTATGTTGCACCTTTTTTTGTGAAGACCATATTATTATTGTGTAAGGATTATAAATCCTGATCTAAACAGAAAGGAGTTTTTGCATGAACGCTGATTATAATTCATCGAATTCGAAATCCTCAATTGATAATTCTAACGAAGATAAATCTATAGTTACAGCTGCAAGCGTGGGTAATTCGTGGAACCAGGGAAGATCTTGCCCGCCGGATCCACCCAGGCCGCCATGCCCACCGGATCCGCCCTATCGGCCGGGACCTCCTGGCCCGCCCGGACCGCCCGGTCCGCAAGGCCCGCAAGGCCCACAAGGCTTAATTGGTCCGATTGGTCCAAGGGGACCGGCAGGCCCTGCAGGTCCTCCGGGTCAGCAAGGCCCGGCCGGAGCCACGGGCGCATCCGTTTATACACACTCTCGCAAACCCGCATAAATAAAGGGTTTAATAATATTAAAAATAATTAATTGGACTCCATAATCACAGGAAAATGCCATTTACAAGGTGGACAAGCCTTGCAATGGCATTTTTTATTGTAAGGAGTACATTTTTAAGGGAGGGTTAATATGCCAGAATATCAATTGGAAATAAAACAAATTGTGGAGTATCCACGATGCCGGATTTACCGGCAATTTATAAGAAGTTTGATGCAAGAACGGAGCATTCGCGTAAGTGGTTGCTCCGGTCTTTTTTATTTTACCGTACTTTGCTCTTATGCTAATTTTAGAACCTCTTATAAAAGACTTGGTGGAATCAGCTATGGTCTATCCTGGTGAATGGATCTGCCGGCTTGATGAAGTTAGCAGATGGTTTAGGACAAGATTTCAATATCAGGCGATAGATCACCGCTTCCTGCTCGATATGCAAAAAATCGCGGAAAATGTGTTGCTGTAAATCATATAGAATAATGAATAATATTTTGAAAAATAGCAATATCGTCACCCGAATTTTTGTAAGAGTGCCTGTGATTTGCAGGAAAATGTATGGCCGCACCCGATGGTAATGAATAGATATCATCATCAACGGTAACTACCATAGAACCTTGTGTTACAAGCACATATTCTTCCGTTCCGTCATCATGGGGTTCGGAAGAGTGATCGCATCCTGGCTGCAAAATAATGGTAAATACTTCAATACCGGTTTGATTATTAAAATAGAAAAGCGGGTATGCAGTCATTAATCCATCCTCCTCAATAATGGGTTTCGAATTTTGATATAAGCGATATTCAATGTTCTTTTTTGAATCGGATTCTTGCATAAAGGAAGAAAATGATTTTTTTAATCCAGTTGAAATTTTCCATAGTGTAAGGACTGTAGGATTAGATTCACCACGTTCGATTTGTCCTAGCATTGCTTTGCTGACACCAGTAAGTTCAGCAACTTTATCCCTGCTTAATTTTTGAGACTTACGTATTTTTTTTAAATTATCCCCAATGGCATTTGAATTTTCCAAATTTTCCGCCTCCGTAATATTTTTAATCTATTGAATAATATAAAAAATGTGATATACTGGAAATGTGGATTTGAGCGTTATAACGCTCAAATCATGTGAAACCATTTACCATATAATATCACATTGTATAAGAAAGGGGCAAGAAATATGATAGGAAAAGACAATGAAATTTTAAAGAAACTGTTGGCATTAGAAGTACCAGATATATATTCAAAATTTCCAGTAGATTTTCATGTGGATTTAAATGGCTGGTCATTTATTGATGATGATGAAAAACGAATCATAAATGTTGAATTATCAGCCGAAGAAATTTCAGAGTTAGAAAAATATGGATTGCAGAATAAGTTAGAGAAGCTGTCTGACGGAAAATATAGAATTAAACGGTTAAGAACGCTTGATATCGAGCTTGCGTCTGATGAAGCAATCGAAACTATGAATTTCTTAAAAGAGCGATGTGATAATGGAGAATTTCAGAAAAACAATGGTGACGTTGATATGGATGCTTTAAAAAGAGCTTTTGCAGCAATGTATAGGGAAACTTGCACTCAACGCTGCCCTCATTGTTTCAACCAGGAAGATGATTTTTATGTAAGCAAAATTTTAGCAGGCCATAAATTATTAAAATGGTCTGAAATGAAAGAAATTTTGTCTGAGGCTAAGAGGTTTGGCCTGGAATCCATTAAATTTTTGGGGATAGGAGAGATATTTAAGATTTCACATCTTTTTGAAATATTAGATGATCTACGGGACATGCACATAAAAATCGGAATATTTACAAAAGGAACAGCGCTGGGAGACGACCAAATAGCTAAAAAATGTGGATATGTGGGTGTGAATAGTGCCGAGGATTTAGTACATAAGTTGTCTGAATATGAGAATGTCAGTATTTTATTAGGAGCAAATTCTTTTATTCCTGAAATACAGGATAAGATGGTTGGTTGTGGAAAAGATGGTGGAGTAATCAGTTATACCGAAAAGAGAGATAAGGCATTGCAGCTCCTTGTGAAATATGGCTTTAATAATCCAGCAATAGGCAAAAGATTAGCATTGGTGGCAGCACCGGTGACACCGGAAGTCAGCGATGAAACTGTAATTATGTATGAATGGGCTATGCATAGAAATATTACCGTTATTACAATTCCAACAATGGTTAGCGGAAAGGGTACTGATGAATTAGAGTGGCTTCTGGACCAGTTTAACACAAATACGGACCTTATTGATAGATATGATTTGGAGCATCGCATGACGAGAGAACAACGCTATGTAGAGTGGTTGGTTGATTTTTACTCTGACATATATGAAAAAGCTATTCAGATGGGGATTACCAATTTAGACAAATTACAAAAAGAAGGAATATCTGGCTATGCGGGCGCTGCAAAGTGTCAGCAGATGCACAATGGAATGTATATTAGACTTCCGGGGACTGTACAGGAATGTCCAGGAAGATGCGTTGGAGCAGAAATAGCAGATGATGTACGCGAAAAGGAACTGATAACCACGTGGGTTGGTAGTAAAAACTATGATAGGCAGGAGAATTGCAGAGCATTATGCGCTGTTAAAATGAAAAATTTAACTGGTACGGATATCAAAGTATGTGACTGCTGTACGGTATATGATAATGTGGGGTCTATGCCATTAGAGTTGGAACATAACACGCTTGAAACTTTGAAGAAACGTCTGGATTATTAATTAGAAAAGAGAGGAAAGGATATGTATGAATTAGTACAAGTGGGTAAAAACAGTTATTATATTGAATCTCCCGCAAAAGTAGGATTATATTTAGTCGGCCATGAAGCATATTTGATCGATAGTGGAAGTGATAAGGATGCAGGAAGAAAAATAAAAAAAATTCTGGAACAGAACGAATGGGACCTGAAAGCGATTATTAATACGCATTCGAATGCTGATCATATTGGAGGCAATAATTATTTGCAAGGACAAACTGGATGTAAAATCTATGGAAAGGGAATTGAGGTGGCTTTTACAGAAAACCCAATTTTAGAACCGTCATTTCTTTACGGCGGTTTTCCTTGCAAGGATTTACGGCATAAGTTTTTGATGGCAAAAGAAAGCAGAGTTTTGAAAATTTCAGAAACTGAGCTGCCCCGAGGGATGGAAATCATAGACTTACCAGGTCATTTTTTCGATATGATTGGAATTCGTACTCCAGATGATGTTTTCTATTTGGCAGATTGTTTAAGTAGTAAAAAAACGTTGGAGAAATATAGATTTTCGTTTATATACGATGTTGCAGCATATTTATCAACTTTAGAAAAAATCAGGAATTTAAATGGAAAGTTATTTGTTCCGGCACATACATCCGCAACAACAGATCTCTCAGACTTAGTCAAAATCAATGAGGAGAAGATTCACGAAAATACGGAGCTGATTTTGTCATTCTGTGAAACCCCCAGCAGTGTTGAATCCATATTAAAACAAATATTCGATACTTATGGGTTAGTGATGGATTTTCAGCAATATGTTTTAGTCGGAAGTACTGTGAAGTCATATTTATCGTGGTTAAGAGATAAAGGCGAGCTTGATGTTAAATTTGAAAATAATAGGCTGCTTTGGGTCAGGACTCAAAACATAGTGTTACTCAATATGTAAACTTTAAGCGAGAATATAATATAGGGTTATCAAGGATTGATGTACTCCCCGTCAAGAGGGCAATAAAATTAAACTTTTTAGTTAAGTACCTACCGATTTTGGGCGGGTACTTTTTCTTTATGCAGTAAATAAAAAGTCTTCTATGCTGTTACCATGCGCTATCTGGAAACTGGCCCGTACTTGTCGAACGGAGAGTTCCAGACTCCATACCACATCTGATATTTTTAGTAACCTCCAAGTGTCATGAAAGAGCAGATTTTCAGTTACATCCACATTGCAGGCGAAAGAAACAGCTATAAAAGGGATATTCCTCTATAGGGTGAAATTTGACAAAATGTAAAATATTAGTTGAAAAAGGAATATATTACATGGTAAAATATTACTGGTACCAAAAGTAGTTATTTTTTCTTTGTTCATAAGATTAAATTTTGTGAGGGGGAACGATTATGTCTAAATTGAGATTTATGGTAAAGGTAGCTGCATTATTAATTTGTCCAATTTTGCTTATCAGTAACATATCTGCTGTTCAGGCGGCAGAAACTCCGGCGCTTGCCGTCTCTAATTCTTCCGTACCTGTGAACGGAATTTTGGATGTTACTGTTACCAATGCGCAAAGTCCGACCAACCTGAAAGATTGGGTCGGACTGTATGAAGATAGTGTAACCCCTGGAAGTCAGCCTGCAATTTGGTGGGACTATGTACTCAATCAAGGAGTTACAGACGGTAACGGCACTTTCACGTTTGATCCTGCAAATATACCATCCGCTCAAAAGAGCAGGTATACGGCCGGAAAAAAATACAAATTTATACTTGCATACAATGATTCTTATACTGTTTCTGCAAGTATTAGTTTTAATGCTGCTGCAAGTCAAAATCCTGTAATCATATCAATTAGCCCAGTAAACGTTAATACCAGTGCAGGAACAGCACCTTCTCTGCCTGCAACAGTAACAGCAAATTACAGCAACGGAACCAATGGGACAGTCAATGTAACATGGAACCGCATTGACCCGACGCTGTATTCACAAGCCGGAAGTTTCACTGTAAAAGGCATTGCTGCATCCACGGGAGCAGTTCCAAAGGCAAGTGTTACAGTCAACGAAGGGTCAGGACCTGTAATGTCTTTTCAGGTTATTTCTGATACGCATATCAGAAATACCTCAAGTTCTGATATCTATAATCAACATCTTACAGCTGCATTAAAAGATTTGAATCAAATAAGTCCGAACAGCAGTGCGTTAATAATTGATGGGGATATCACAGACAGTGGAAGCAGTGCGCAATATGATCAACTCAATTCAGTACTTCGATCGGTTAATCATGCAAAAACATACTTTGTAATGGGAAACCATGATATCTTCAATTATACTGATTATAATACGGCTAAAAACATGTTTTTAACAAAAACCGGGATGCCGGGGAATTATTATGATTACTGGCTAAATGATTATCATTTCATAGTTCTTGGATCTGATGCTATTGCAGGGAATAAGGCAGTTCTTTCCACTACCCAGTTGAATTGGTTTCAACAAAAACTAAATGAAAATGCAAGTCCCAATAAGCCAATTTTCGTATTTGTACACCAGCCGCTAAGTAATACCGTATCCGGCTCAAACGCTATGCAGGATCAACAGCAGGATCAGCAACTGAAAAGTATATTGACTCAATTTCCTCAGGTAGTCTTATTTACAGGGCATACTCACAGCGTTTTTACGGAATCTACAGAATTTTACAATCAACAGTATTGCAACATGGCAAATATACCTTCGACAGCCTACCTCTGGTATGATCCTACCTATACTCAGCCTGGGAGCGGCAGTCAGGGACTGTGTGTCGATGTCTACTCCAATAAAGTAGTAATAAAAGGGAGGGACTTCACCCGCCAGGAGTGGATAGGACAAGGGACTTTCCTGTATAACTCTAAACCTTTCATTACAAGTAATAAAAGCACATATGCCCGTGATGAAAACATAACAGTTACATTCAATAACGGACCGGGAAATGCCAAGGATTGGATTGGCATATACAAAAGCTCCGATACCCCTGGGTCTCAAGGCTCTACAGCATGGCTATACGTAAATGATACACAAACTGCAACTACCGGGATATCCAACGGAAGTGTTACTTTTACCGGAGGACTGGCAAATGCGGGAACATATAAGATTGGATTTTTCCAGAATGACGGGTATACGCAATTAGGCAGTTATGTAAATATTACAGTGCAGTAATGGATTATAGATCGGCCACTGTAAACTTAGTGATTTCCGGTCAGGCAAGGATAATCTTGCTTGCCTGGCCGGATAAAATTCAAGGACTTTCTGTATCCAGACTTTGTTCAATACAAAAATTTATGATTTATAATTAGATTAGTAAGCAAGATAAATAAGAATTCTATATGCAGTGAACCCTTAAGATCAGGCAAATTCTGAATTAAGGGTTTTTTATTTAAAAAAATAGTTGGTATGTCACCATCTGAATATCGTAAATCTAAGATATGACCTTATTTTTTTTAATTCTTAAACAAATCTTTGTGTCTCCATCTAAAGCCTTTAATTGAGCTATTAGATGTTTGATATCAGGTGCTGTGTTTTAATCAAACGGTCGGGCAACAATCTCTCCAAAGGGACGAAGGATGGCTATAGTGCTTTTGTTTTTTGACACATATTTTCCGAATCCAACCTTTTTCGTGGACGATGGTTTTTCGGGAACGAACTTTGAGCGGCCCGGTTGGAACGATTTGTTGGAACAGATTGAAGGAGTAAGGTGAAAACGCTTATCGTCAAAGATATGTCCCGGCTTGGGCGTGATTACTTAAAGGAAGGATTCTATACCGAAGTCCTGTTTGTGGAGAAAGGAATCCGCTTTATTGCCATCAACAATGGAATTGACAGCAACAATCAGCAGGACAGCGATTTTACGCCGTTTTTGAATATCATCAACGAGTGGTACGCAAAAGACACAAGCAAAAAAATTCGTGCGGTGATGAAGTGCAAGGGAGAAGCAGGTGAATACCTTTGCACTAACCCGCCTTATGGGTACAGCATGTTGAAAAAAGAACTGAAATTTTGTATAGAGTATCTAAAAGGAGATGATCAATATGAAACTGAAAAAGTTTGTAACATCAAAACCATTTATGGCCGGCTCACTTGCAGTTTTGTGTGTAGGAATCCTGGTGGTTTGCTTGATTCTTCAGGGAAATGAGAAAACGGAATTTGTTCCTGACCCGGCTTCGTCCATAACACCGGTGGATAGCTGGAGTGAGAAAACATCACCTGCTATATCGGGGACTACGATTGAAACCAGGGATAATGTGGCTGCAAGCACCCCTGAAAAAGAGGAATATCCCAAGGTGGTGGAAAGTGACGATAATGAAACGAAGGTGGAATTCACCGATCCTTCCCCGGAAAAACTGGAAGCTCCGGATACTCCGGAAGGTAAAACTGAGTTAGAAGATCCTGGTTCTTCCCATCCGGTTCAGAAAGATCCTACTGTGATACCAACTCCATCGAAACAGCAATCCAAACAGGAGACAATGAAGGAGGTAAAGAAGAATACAAAACAAGAGACAAAACAGGAAACCAAGAAGGAATTAAAGCCGCCTGCTCCCGCGCCTGGAAGTAAAAACGAAAAGGGACAGGTCTATGATCCCGCCTTTGGCTGGATAACCATAGAAGAAGGAGTGGGTATTCCGACCGATAATGATGGGGATCCGGATAAGCAAATCGGAAGTATGGATTAATGTATATAATTCGGTCATAATTTGGATTGAATATTATACATATTATGTGATATAATATAGGCATGAAAGGAGTTGATTTTATGCCTATTATTCGCCCAATGGCTGATCTTAGAGATACCGGAAAAATTTCTGAGTTGTGCTATCAAAAGAATGAGCCGGTTTTCATTACCAAGAATGGAAGCGGTCATCTGGTTGTTATGAGTTTGGATACCTATGAAAAGCAGTTAGGTCTTTTAGAGGTTTATAGAAAACTAGGAGCTGCGGAAAAGCAATTAGAGGACAATGTTCCGCTTCTAACAGGAAGTGAGGTATTTGGCAGACTGAGAGAAAAACATGGAAAATGATTTTTATGAAATTCGCTTTACACCTTTAGCTTATGAAGATCTGGATGAAATTGATACCTACATTACCGAAACACTTGTCAATCCGAAGGCAGCAGAAGATTTGATGTATGAGATGGAAAAATCCATCAGCTGCCTGGAAGAGTTCCCATATATGGGCTCAGAAGTGGCTGACCCGTATTTAGCCTCTAAAGGCTACCGAAAGCTGGTCGTTAAAAACTACTTGGTATTTTACCTTATTAATATAAAACAAAAACAGGTCGTTATTATGCGGGTTCTGTATGGAGCGCGTGAATATCACGATTTGTTATAAATAATAGTACACAAAAAACGCGGTCCTTGGTGGCTGCGTTTTTTGATTTGTCTGCCATGGGCAGGCTTATAAAGGAGAGGAAGACACCAACTAGAAATTAAGTTATAAGCAAAATTATGAAAAAACGAAAGGCGCAGTTTTCTAAACTGTGTTTTTTTATTGGAGGTGTTTAATGAAAAAATTATGGGCAGTATTTCTTTGCTTTATTTTATTCATTTGTATAGGCAACCAGACAGCCTTGGCAGAGGGCGATGGTAATATGGACGGCGGCGGTGGCGGTATGGGCAGCGGTACTTCGGAAGATTATTGGAATGGAGGCGAAGATGGTGTACGGATTACCGTTATACGCTCCAGCAATGCTTCAGCAGCTTCAATACCAGTTGATTTTAGAAACAAATCATATACAGTTGTACATTTCGGAAAAGTAAGTAAACTGGATTACTGTGAAGGGAAAGAGCTTAAACCAAGTGGATCCTCTTATGTCAGTATCATTCCAAATCGAACAATACCCCGCATTGTAAGCGGCAGCGGGGGCAGTATCTGTCACCGTTTGGAATCAGTATCAAAAATACATCGAAAATCCAGAAGAAATTTGGACGTCAAACGATGGAGGTGCTAAGAACCAGACCATATGAACTTTGTGCTATTTCTGGTTTTGGTTTTAAAACCGTTGATTCCATTGCACGTAAGATTGGTTGCCCGGTAAATGATTCGAAACGGATTCAGGGAGCTCTGCAGTATGCTATGGATGAGAGTCAGGCTGCTGGGCACCTGTTTCTTCCGAAAGAAAAGATCTGTGAAAAAGCATATGTCTTGCTAAATGAAGATTTTCCTGCTGAAGTAGCAGATAAAAAGTCTGTGGTTTTGGGTTTGTATCAATTGGTGCAAAGTAAAAGGATGTTTTCAGAAAACGGCAATATCTATACCCCGCGTAATTTTGATATAGAAGTAAAAACCGCTGTTTGTATAGCAAAACTTTTAATGAAGCCAGGCAATTCGATAGAGATTTCTACCATATTGTCAGAGATTCAGAATACAACCAAGATCCAGCTTTCAAAAAAGCAGGCGGAAGCAATTATAACTGCGTATGAACACAGGCTTTCCATTATTACTGGTGGACCTGTTACAGGAAAAACGACTACTTTAAAGATTTTACTGGAGGTATTTAAAAAGATACAGCCGAATGGAAAAGTGCTATTGAGTGCTCCAACCGGTCGCGCCAGCAGACGTATGGCTGAAAGCACAGGGTATACAGAGACCAAGACGCTTCACAGTGCATTGTCAATCATTTATGATGGAGATTCAGATTATGTTAGTAACCGGGATCCTATTGATGCCGATCAGCTTTCTTCGGTTGACGCAGGTAATGTATTTCGTGAGCTCATTGCCTGCGGATTGATTCCGGTTACTGTTTTGGATATGGTATTTCGCCAGTCCAAAGGCAGCCGGATTGCTATGAATGCACATGCGATAAAGCAGAATAAGACTTCCCTGCTTTATGGCAACGATTTTGTTTTTATAAACTGTGAAACTGCTTATCTTATCCAGAAGTATTATAGGAATGAAGTTGCAGCCAGTGGAACGGAGTACGTTCAGATTTTATCACCATTTCGGAGCCGAGGGGCCGCCAGTGTGGAGAAGCTGAATGAAGTAATCCATGAATTGGTGAACCCTGATTCTCAGGGGGTGCTTGAATTAAAAGTAGGTGTCCGCATATACCGTTTGGGTGATAAAGTAGTCCAGACAAAAAATAAAGGAGATATCTCTAATGGGGACGTTGGCTTTATCAAGTCTATGATGATTGACGAGGACAGTGATTCTACTGTTTCCATTGAGTTTTCCGGTGTGCGTGTGGTTGAGTATGCTGTAGAGGATATGGATATGATTGAGCCAGCTTATGCTATGACAATCCACAAATCACAGGGGGCAGAGTATCCGATTGTGATTATGCCGGTTCTCAACAGTTTTTATATCATGCTAAAAAGAAACCTTCTCTATACGGCAATTACCAGAGCGAGGACAAAGGTTATATTAATCGGGCAAAAAAGCGCGTTATTTGCTGCCATCCATAGGAATGATGTTGACGAACGTAACACATTGTCTGGTAAGAGGATTCAGGTATATTGCAAGATCCTTAGTCAAAAGAAGAAGACAAAGGAGCTTGCTGAGCAGCCGGTTCAGGTGAAATCATATTGAAAATAAGATAATTGGCTGCAGAAAATGCAGGCTGCATCTTATGTTTAATTTAGGAAGGAGAATAGGAATCCTACTCGAACACAAACGTAACGGAAAAGAAACGAAGGAAAGAACATGAACATATGCAAAGATAAAAACAGATTATCTGTTATCGGTTTGACGCTTTCTGCAAAAAGACTATGCGGTATGCAGCTTGAAATTGTTAGAGAGAATATTGAAGAATTTAATAAACATAAAATAAATTGCTTTTATAAAAATTATTAAGACTGAGCTGAAGTTGCAATGCAGTGATTAGCTCAGTATCACGCAATCTGTTTATTTATGTTAGGTAGGTACGAATAATACCGTATATTTGAATCCGGGTGTGCTGCAGTTCTTAATAGGACGAGTACACCTGCTTTTTTATGTCGTTATATTTGTGTTTGTTCGAAAATCATAGAATTAGGACTATTTACTGTAACAGTGGATTAGGTCAAAATGGAATATATCATCTCAATGAGTTAAATGTGAAGAAAAAGAAAGTATGGATAGATACTAATGCGAAATAGAAACAGGGATTGTGGTGTATATTTCGTATTGTAGGCTACATTTATCAATTTGATGTAGTTTGGATTTATCATAAAAAAGTACTGATATGACTAATGTGCAGAGTCTGAGGTCCCTATAGTAATGCTTTTGGTGAAACGATGAAATAGATATAAAATATTAGGAAGTATCACCATCAGGCACTATAAATAAAAGAATTAATCCTTGAGTGAATAGTGAAAGTGACTTTTTAATTTTATAGGTACTTGTATAGAAAAACTGTTTGTGCAGATGCTGGTAGAAAATATAATAAAATGCACAAGGGTATCTATGAACATACGAATATCTGCAATACATTTTACCTAGGAAGAAAAGTCTGTGTCAAAAATACGGTCAGTAACAATGGAGATAGGGTATGGAGTACTAATTTGCATGATCAGGAATATAAGAAACCTTGATTTCTGCATATTAATACCTTGGATTTTCTATATGAAAAAAAATTTTAGATTATATAATATACTTGTAGTAACTTATTAACAAGGTTAATTAAAAATGAACCAGGAGGAAAAGTATGAAAAAGAAGTTATTTACTTTATTATTGACAGTGACACTTATAGGTGGATTGCTCAGTGGATGCGGAGCAAAATCGGGTGGAGATGTTAACGGAACGACAGGGACGGATACGTCCGGTGAAAGTGGTAGTGTAAATTCTGAGACAGTAGGTGGTGAAGTAACAATAACTGCCGGGATTCCAACGGATTATGTAACGGACGGTTTTGAAGCGGTAGCAGATGCAGCAAAGGAGAAACTGGGAATAACAATAGAAATTCAGCCTATATCCAATGCTGACAACACGGCGTTTAAATCTCTGTTAGCCAGTGGCGAAACACCGGATATTGTGTTTTATAATTCAGGAAGCCTTCTTGCCAGTATAAATCCGTCAGAATACTTTTTGGATCTAAAAGGTTATGATGTGATGAACTATCTTGATAAAAGCTTTAAAGATGCCGTTACTGTCGGGGACAGTATCTACGGGATTCCAATTGGTGCTTCCATGGGTGGCGGTGTTTTATATAACAAAGCAATGTATGAAAAATACGGGCTTAAGGTACCAAAAACATGGGATAATTTTTTGAAGAATTGTGAAGCACTAAAACAGGCCGGTGAAACGGCGGTAATAGGAAGCTTTGGTTCTTCTTGGACAAGTCAGCTTGTCTTTCTGGCAGACTATTACAATATTACAGCTGTGGAACCGGATTTTTCAAAGAATTTTGAAGCAGGCACCGCTAAATATGCGGATACGGATATTGCAGTTAATAGTTTTGAAAAATATGCTGATCTGATACCTTATTATAATGAAGACAGTGCTGTCGCAACTTATGATGATGCCTGCGCTATGCTTGCGGAAGGAAATGGAGCCCATTATTTTATGCAAAGCCAGGCTTTGGCCAATATTTATTCCCTATATGATAAGGAAAGCGTAGATAATATTGGATTTTTTGCAGTACCTGGTGACAGTGCGGATGTAAACGGTATGACTTTATGGCCTTCCAATGCAATCTATGTAAACAAAGACTCGGAACAAATTCAAAAAATTATTGATTTCTTTAATTTTTATCTTAGTGCAGAGGCATTGGATATTAACAGCAAGGCACAGCTCCCTACAGGGCCTTATAGTGTTATCGGTTATCAGCCGTCAGGAGAATCCTATGCCGCTGTGTCTGGTGATATGCAGGCATATTTCGATTCGGGAAATGTTGCGTTGGCCCAGGAATATGAAACAGCAGTAAAAGGCGCTAATGCCGAATCTATATTTGTTGAGGTGGCGACCGGTCAAGTTGCTGGAAAAGAAGCAGCCGAGAAATATGACGATGATTGCTACAAGCAGGCGATACAATTAGGGTTTGACTGGAAACGATAAGCTGACTGGACTTAACGGATTGGAGTATTTACAAATGCTGTAATGGCTCCAATTCGTTAAAAATATCCGTATTGTGTGCGACAAGGAAAGGAATATTATGCAATGAACAAAGAAAAATTATATTCAAACAGCTTTTTAATTCCCGCTATGGCTGTGTTCGGAATCTTTTTTATGATACCGACTATTATATCTATTTATTATAGTATGACCGTATGGAATTTTGATTCAGCCAGATTTAATGGACTAGATAATTATATCATGTTTTTCACGGACAAATCGTTATCCATTGGTATAAAAAACACCTTGGTATATTCGGTACTTACGAGTGGTTCTAAGGTGATATTGGCCTTTTTTATCGCTGTATTTTTAACCGGAAAAATAAAATCAAAAAATATCATCCGGTCGGCGGTATTTTTCCCGAATCTGGTCAGCACGATTGCAGTAGGTATTACTTTTAAAAGTTTTATGCATCCTACTAAGGGTATATTTAACAGGCTGCTTGAGTTAATCGGGCTGCCTGGAATTAATTGGCTGGGAGATTCGTCCGTTGCTTTGTATTCCGTAATTCTGGCGGATATCTGGAAAGGGTTAAGTATTGCTACTATAATTTATATAGCTGGAATCCAATCCATCGACAGATCTTATTATGAAGCGGCTGAAATCGATGGTGCAAGCAGGCTGCAAAAACTACGATATATTATTGTTCCTCTTTCATCAAGTGCAAGAAACTCAGTAATTATCCTTTCTTTTATCGGAGGCATCCGAAGCTTTGATATGATATGGTCCATGACCGGCGGAGGTCCGGGTTTTGCAACGGATACTCTGGCCTCAATTATTTATAAGCAGTATATAGCAGGGTATTATGGTTTATCAACAGCAGGAAACGTTATTATGCTGATATTAATAATTTGTCTTGCAGTGCCTTTACAAAAATATCTTTATCGTAAAGAGGAGGCATTATTATGAGCAGACGAAAAAAATCTATAATAATTGCTGATGTGACCGGTTGTATAATTGCTTTTTTTATTTTTGTAGTTCCTTTCCTCTTTATGATTCTGACATCTCTTAAAGATAGGAAAGAAGCCAATTCACTGAACTTTTTCCTGCCGTCTTCTTTACATTTTGAAAATTTTATTGAAGTAATAAAAAATAATAATTTTCAGATAATACTAGCTTTTAAGAACAGTGCAGTGTTAACAGTCGGTTCTGTTATCTTATTAATATTTACCGGAGCGATGGCCGGTTATGTAATTCAGAGGAAAAAGAACAGGCTTTCAAGAATAGCAAATTTGATGGTAATGATAGGGCTCATGCTGCCACCGGCTGTTCTTCCGTCCATCTGGTTGTTAAAAACTCTTCATATTTATAAAACCATGTTTTCCATGATAATGATAGAAACAGCTTTGAATATTCCTTTTACTATCATGCTCTATAGAGGATTCATCGGAACAGTCCCGGTAGAATTAGAAGAGGCTGCATATGTTGATGGGTGTACACCGAAGCAGATTTTTATTAAAATCATATTTCCGCTGCTAAAACCAATTACTGCGACAGTAATTATTCTAAATGCTGTTACGGTTTTTAATGATTTTACAAATCCGTTGTACTTTTTGCCGGGATATAATAACTCAACGATACAATTAACACTATATAATTACATGAGTACTTTCCAAAATTCATTTCATCTGTTGTTTGCTAATATTATTATTATCGTCATACCCATGTTTCTTCTTTTTCTGATATTTAATAAACGAATTGTAGAAGGAATGGTAGCGGGTTCCGTCAAAGGTTAAATCAGGATATATTTAAAGATTGTCTTGGCGGATAAAACGTTCTATACTGAAAGCAGAGGGAATAGGTCGGAGGATTAGATATGAAGTATAGACAGAAGATGTTTTTACCGTTTGCCGCACTAAGCACAATCATCATTATTATCGGATTTGGTATATTCTGCAGATATAAAATTGAGCAGCAAAGAAATGAAGTTTATGAAATCCTCCAATCGAAATCAGAGCAATTAACGAACAAATTTGACACGGCTGTGGAAAAAATGGAGTTTGCAGCAAGTTTTGTAATATCCGATGGAGATGTGCTGGACGGTATAAAGATACTGGCACGGGATCAGGAAATCGGGAGATATGACAGAGACATGGCTGGTGCGATCAGGGATATCCAGAGCTGCCTTGGGGCTTGGTATCTAACACGGAATTTTCACAAAGTCGCTGTATTTAACAAGTATGGATTTGCTATTACGGCTAGTGGTAAACTGGATACAGATTTTACAAAAGAAATTCTAAACCGCAACCGATATGAGGATGTGTCTGGTAAAAAAGCTAGCTTAACAAAACTGCATACTTCCCAATGGAGTAAAAAAGATAATACCGATGTGATATCTCTTGTAAAAGAAATAAGAGGGTATTCAGGAAGTTATATAGAAGTAGAGTATCCGGTTGATCTGTTGGAGATATCAGATTTGAACGAGAAGAATTTTATTATCTATGATGAGGATGGAAAGATACTTATTTCAAATATTGATGAACAATCCTCCTATTTTGATAGACTGTTTATATCACGGGAAAGTAACGGACAGGAATTTCGGTATGGGGATAAACTCATTTATACAAATAGGTCGGAAAAGTCAGGAATTACTGTAATGGTATTGGGAGATAAGGGTGAGCTGGACAATAAAGTTCTTAAGATGATCTTTTATTATTCCATATTTATTTTATGTATTTTACTTGTCGTGTTATTATATGTAAAACTCTCGACGAATTTCCTGACAAAACCAATCCTGGAGCTGGTTGCGTTCATAGAAAAAACAGAGTTGGAAAATCTGGGCCAGCCTTTTACCTTTTCTTCTAATATTAAAGAATTACAGTTTTTGGGAAATTCATTCCAACGTTTGCTGGAACGGTTATCTCATGCGATAGAATGTGAGAAAAAAATCTCAAGAATGAATATGCAGGCCCAGTTTGATGTGCTGCAGGCCGGTGTAAATCCCCATTTTATATTTAATGTTTTAAATATAATTGCGAATCGCGGTATGCTTCTGGATGACAGTAAGATATGCAGTATCTGCAGCAGTCTGGGTTCTATACTTCGTTATTCCACAAATACAAAAGAGAGGGTCGCTCTGGTAAGTCAGGAGTTAAAATATCTGGAACACTATTTTTATCTCATAAAAGAACGGTTTCGGGACAGGTTTGAATATGAATATACCATACCTGATACTATACAGAACCGGAAAATTCCCAAACTGGGACTGCAGCAGCTTGCTGAAAACAGTATACAGCATGGATTTACAGGACCGGCAGCTTCGATAAAAATTGTTATAGAAGGATGGGAAGATAAGGATTTCTGGTACATTAGTATTCAAGATGACGGTGCCGGATTTGCGGAGCCTGTATTGGCAGAACTGAACCGAAAAATTGTTCAGGCAAAGGAAGAGTTTCTGGGAAACGGTACTGAATTGGAAATTGGAGGTATGGGGATTATTAATACGTATTTGAGGTTTTACTTAATCTATGGGGATCAGATGGATTTTCTGATTAAGAATATGGAAAAGGGTGCAAAAGTAACGATTAAAGTAGCATATAAAGAATAGGTGAATGTAATGTTTCGGGTGTTGATTGTAGATGATGAACCTGCAGCCATAGAATACATCGGTACAATAATAAATAAAATGTGCAATAATTTTGAGGTTGCCGGAATGGCGGGCGGCGCAGAAGAATGTATTAAAATATTGGAAAGCATAAGACCAGATGTTCTTATTACCGATATTAAAATGACAGGACTCACTGGCATAGAATTGATCGAAAAGGTTAAGTTAATCTATCCGGAGATGCGGATAATTATTATCAGCGGGTATTCGGATTTTGAATATATGAAGAAAGCAATTAATCAGCAGATATTTGAATATGTTTTAAAACCGGTAGATCCGGCGGAATTTGTTGAAGTGATGCAGAGACTGAATAATAATATGACGGAGCAGTATTTTGCCGTTCGTACCCAAATGCTTCGGAATATATGCAAAGGAAATTATGTAGAAGATACCATAATTGAAAAATATTTTACTGATGGCAGATATTATGCGGTTTTTGTGAGGAAAAACTGTCTGCCTCATCGATTTGTGGATGAAAGAGACGGCGGCAATTATTCCGATGGATATGAAGCCGTTATTGCATATAGCAGGGATGAAAATGAAGTTTTATATTTAATGCCGGAGGAGCTTATTGAAAAGAATAAAGAACTGGACAGAATTATTCAGGAACTGAAAAATAAGTATAAGATAGATAAAAATAAGGTAACCGTTATTGCAACAAGGACTCCTTTTATAATTACTGAAATGCAGGGGAAAATAAAAGAGATCTATCAGACATTTTATAAAAGTCTCGTCTGTGGATATGAACAGGTTATTTTTCTAGAAGACAATAAAAGACCTGCAGCTCTTGATGATTTTGATAAAAATACATTTGAAAATATAAGGTATTACCTGAATAAACAGCAGGTTTCAAAGGCAAAACAGGAACTGCGAAAATTGTGTAAGAGTTTTGAAACTAAAAAAATACCGAAGATCCAGGTAGAAAATCTATTACGACAAATTTGCAACATTATCTGGCTTAATAATAACTATGGTAATTATGACAGCAATACGGAATATCTGCTGGAAGACATTTTTTATAATGCTGACGATGTTGATATGCTGTACCAAAGTCTTATATCTTTCTTATTCCCGCAGCAGGAGGAGAGTCAGGCCAATCAAAAAATTGATACGCCGGAATACTTTGATAAGATAAGGCGGTTTATCATCCGCAATATTTCGGAGCCTCTAACATTAAATACCATTGAGAAAGAATTTGGTGTTTCCCAAAGCCATTTAAGTTATATGTTCCGAAAATATGAAAATAAGTCTTTTAATACTTATTTAACCTTTATGCGTATGGAAATTGCAAAACAGAAACTTCAGGAGGATGAAGAGATATTAATTAGGGATGTGGCGCAGATGGTGGGTTATAGTGATCAATTTTATTTCAGCAGAGTATTCAAAATGTATACCGGAGTTAGGCCTACAGAATTTATCAAACAAGTTAATAATCGTGAAACCGGAGGGTGAAAATGTTCAAAGATGCCATATGGATGGGAGTACCCGTCTCAGAACTAGAAAAGTGGAATATATTGCAGGGGGATATCAACGGTCGTTTTGCTTATTTCCGATGTGAAATTATTTTGGAAGAAACAGCTTCTTTAAATCTTACCATAACAGCGAATTCCAGATATCGGTTATGGATCAATAATAAGCCGGTGTTGTCCGGTCCTTGTAAAGGGGATAGATATAGACATTATTTTGAAACATTGGATGTTTCTGAATTTTTAAATTGGGGGAAGAATGTATTTGCAGTGCAGGTTTTGGCCAGTGATGCATATTCCGTTTTTAATCAGCAGGAAGATGAGCGTCTGCCTTTAATTGCCATAGCTTCTGTTCCCTCAGGGCACCGGCTGGCTGTAGAAGGCAGTTTTGTAAATGAAAAGAAAGAAGTGGTTGCATCTCTTACCAGCGGAACGGCTCCCTGGAAAGTGTATCTGGACGGAAGCTTTTACTTGAAATCAAAAGAGATTACCATAAATCTTGGAGCTATTTGTGAAGATATCGATTTTAACAGCTTGCCGGAATCTTGGAAATGTCAGGATTATATAGATGATAATTGGGTAGCCCCTATTTTAATTGAGCCGACTTCTACGCCGAGATTTAACCAACTTGTCGGACTGCTGGAAAAATATCCGTTGACAGAAAGGGAAATTCCCCTGCTTTATGAAGAGGAAGTGGATTTCCTGTGTGATATATACGGAAGCGATATTTGCAAAGAGGAATATGTCACAGTTGATAAGGGAAAAGATAAAGTCTTTATTCTGGATGCCGGTGAGATTAAGAATGGCTATATGAAATATCGCTTTTCCGGAGGCGGTTCTTTAAGTAAAATAAAATTTACTTATTTTGAAAAATTTATGGGAGAGGAAAGTAATAGAAAGAGAACAGATTATGTAGATGCTTTCATCCAAGGGCTGGAGGATGAGATAGTGTTATCAGGAAATGATTTGACCTATGAACCTTTTTGGTTCCGGACTTTTCGCTTTATCAGAATTGAAGTAACTGCCGGTGAAGTACCTCTTAGAATTTACAGACCTCGTTTTATGGAAACCGGATATCCCTTAGAGATCCAGACCGCTGTTGATTCCTCAGAAGGCTGGGTAAAGTCCCTTTGGGAAATCTGTGTCAGGACATTGAAAAGATGCATGACAGAAACCTATATGGATTGTCCGTTTTATGAACAGATGCAGTTTCCCATGGATACCCGCCTGCAGGCTTTGTTTACATATACGGTCAGCGGGGATACCCGTCTGATAAAAAAGGCATTGAAGGATTTTCATCATTCCATGATTCCGGACGGTTTAATACAGGGAAAATACCCTAGTTCTTTTACACAAATAATTTCTACTTTTTCACTCCATTATATTTATATGCTTTATGATTACTATATGCAGACAGGCGATGTGGATACCATAAAGAGATACCGTACAGATGTGGATGCAATTCTCAGTTACTATGAAAGAAAAATTGGAAAGCATCAATTAGTGGAAAATTTGGGGTATTGGGAATTTGTAGACTGGCAGACGGAATGGAGTATTGAAATGGGGGCACCAACGGCCTCGCTTTTCGGCCCGTCTACTATAATCAATTTGATGTATGGTTATGCCCTTCTATGTGGTGCTTACTTAAATGAACAGACAGGCAGACGTGAAACCGGTGAGGAGTACAGGTTAAGACAAAAGGAATTAATAAAACAGATACAAAGACTGTGCTGGTCAGAAGAGGTCGGACTATATAGAGAAGGCCCGAATATGGAGCAGTATTCCCAGCATGCACAGGCTTGGGCTGTATTAAATGAAATGATCCCCGAGGAAAAAGGAAGAGAGATTTTAAAAAAATCTTTGGATTATGACAATATTATAAAGTGTTCTTTTTCTACAAGTTATGAATTTTTTGGAGCATTAGAAAAAGTCGGACTTTATAAGGAGACTAATGAACTGTTGAAACTTTGGATCAATTTAATCAGTCTGGACTGTACTACCTGTCCAGAGGAGCCTGTTAACGGAAGGAGCGAGTGTCATGCCTGGAGCGCTCTCCCTATTTATGAATTAATAAGGAATATAGCAGGGATACGAATGGGAGAAATTGCATGGGGAAGTGTTGAAGTAAATCCCCATATGGAGTATTTACAGGATATCAAAGGGACAGCTGTAACACCATACGGTCAGGTTACATTTGATTACAGAAGAACAGATTTTGGCATTACTTATGAATTATGTCTGCCAAAGGAATTAAGCGGAATATTGAAACTTCCAAATGGAGAGAAAGAAAATTTGGTACAAGGGGAAAATTCTATTATATATAATGAACATAGTGTTTAAAAATACTCCTATCAGTCAGGCTGTAAAATTAATGATTAGTAAAGCACAACGGACAAGCATCATTCAGCTGGAATCGACCTTGAAGTTATTGGGTATTTGAGAATTCAGAAACGGTGATCTTAGTTATTTCGGTTGGAACAGCTAAAGTAAATATTATAAAAAACGGGCAGTCAAAGAACAGCTGCTCTGTTTTTTCTATTCGTTTTGTTGAAAAAGGATCTTCTATAACGTATAAAATACATAAATAATACGCAAAGGAGAGATCACTATGTTAATAGGCGCAAGATTCTAAGCAGATAAGTTGTACTGTTGAAGCTTCCATTCTTTATGATGCAGCTTTTAATATATCGAATAGTCTATGTTTAACATGGATATGGAAGAAAGGGAATTATGATTATGAAAAAGAGTTTAAACGTATAATGAATGCAATTTTTATTATTACCTAAATTAATAGATAATAAGTCTATGTAATGAACCTTATCAACAGTACTGCTTAAGACACTAAGGTATAAGAAAAGCAAAGCTACAGTTATAAGCAAGGCAACGAATGGTTTGTGTGAAGACGTTGAATAATAAAATTTTAAAAGAGTGTAAGTAATCCATTTATGAGGACTTTCTTACACTTTTTTATTGTTAGGAGCGTTTCCAGAGAAGCAGGACACACTAGTTGGATTAGGTTCGACTATGGTAATCATCAGTAAGCCACATAGTCCAAGTAAATAATAAGTGCCTCGATCTTGGTTATTTTTAGAGATAATGTTTATAGCTAAAAACTACTTTTTTTCGGAGGTACCTATTCAATGGATAAAATCTAGCATTAAATACCGTTTTTATAACGGTAAAAGTAGTCATTAATTTTAATTTGTAAATGAGCTACAATGACTATGTGATAAATAATTTCTTTAAATCGAGGTGACAAACTATAAATAGTCAAGAGGTTTTTGGATGTTTTTGATCTTGTAAAAAAGGGTAACTTTAAAAGTCCATCTGAATACAACGTATTTCAGATGGGATGAAACGTTCCGTTAGGAAGCGA
>JAEWAK010000021.1 GCA_023391695.1 Bacillota bacterium | reverse complement strand
GCCTATTTTGCCATCCGCCGCGTTGTCGTCAATCGGCGTAGGAACCACTACGCCTCATTCCTCCGCCTTACGGAGTGACAAAATATTCAGCACAGTTTGACTAAATATGAACGGGACAGCACACTAGCTAATAAGTTCAGAAAGGATATGAAACATGGATAGAAAACCGCTGACAAACAAATTGCTTATTTTAGGAATTGACGGTATGGATGCAGCTACCACAAGACGGATGCTGTCGGAAAATAAACTGCCGTATATTAAAAAATTCATGGAGAAGGGTTCTGCCAGGAAGGACCTGCAATTATTGGGGGCACTGCCCACCATTACCCCGCCCTGCTGGACCACGCTGGCAACCGGTGCGTATCCGGGAACCCACGGTATCACCTGTTACTGGCGCCAGTCCCCCGATAATCTGGACGCCGTGGTATATAATATGGATTCCAGGAATTGCCTGGCGGAACAATTATGGAACGTAACCGCCCAGGCAGGCCTTAAAACCCTGGTATGGCACTGGCCCGGCTCTTCCTGGCCTCCCACCTCAAAAAGCAGCCGGTTAAGTGTAGTTGACGGAACACAGCCGGGTTCCGTGAATATGGGAATTGCCCAGATGGACTGGGAGAAAGTAATTACCGCTTCCTCCGATTTCAGAAAGCTGAAATACATACCCCATACCAAAAAAAATGCCGGAGTAGGCTGTAATATTACGGATCTGGATGAGTTAATTGAAGGTACTGAGGAAGACGATGAGATGATGGAGCTCTGGTGGGGAGATGCCGCAAGAAAAGGTACTGAGATCCGCACCTATGTAAACAGGCTGGAGGACACGGAAATGATGATCGGTGCCAAAGTGGCATATGATGTGATTTTTTCACCCCTGGTTCCGGCAAAGGGCTGGAAATATGCCCCGGAGCATGCCAAAGAATTTACCATTATAACTTCCGCAGGTGCCGATATACGGCCTGCTTTACTTTTAACGGATAAAGAAGGCAGATACAGCAGTGTTGCCGTATATAAAAACAAAGAGGAAAAGGAACCTATTGTCCTGATCCCGGAAGGGAAAATTGTAAATGCCGTTGATGAGGTAACCAAGAAAGGTGTAACAAAATTTTCCTGCCGTTCCTATAAAATACTGGAGGCAGATCCGGAGGGCAAGGAACTGCGCTTATGGATCAGCAATGCATTGGATACCACAAACCAGACCCTGTGGCATCCGGTTTCTCTATATGAGGAAATAGTGAAAAAAGCAGGTCATGTCCCGCCGGTGAGCCTCATAGGAGGGGAAGATGCCGAACTGGTTGAGAAAGTCTTTATTCCTTCCTGGGACCAGTATAATAAGTGGCAGGCCGACGCATTGAATACCCTGATAAAAGACCAGGATTACGAGGTCATTTTCAGCCATCTGCACAATGTGGACTGTGCAGGCCATCAGCTGTGGCATCTGGCCAAAACTTTGGAACCCTGGAGCCATACGGATGAAAAAACATACCAGCATCTGATTGAAGAAGTATACAAGCAGACGGATAATTATCTGGGACAATTTCTCCATTTGTTAGACGAGGGCTGGACCATTTTTATATTATCCGACCACGGTTTACTGGTAGGGGAAAATGTACCGCCCATACTTGGCGAATATGGCGGCCTTAATGTAGGGGTAATGGAGGAATTGGGTTATACGGTCATGAAAAAAGATGAAAATGGGAATAACCTTCAAGAAGTGGACTGGGAAAAAACCCGTGCCGTCCAGATCAGGAGCAACCATATCTATATTAACCTAAAAGGCCGTAATCCCCATGGAATCGTGGAACCGGCCGATCAATACGAATTGGAAGAGCAGATTATTTCCGACCTTTATAATTACCGGGATAATACAACGAAAAAAAGGATTGTCGGAGTTGCTCTCAGGAATAAGGATGCGGTGGTATTAGGTATTAACGGGCCGGAAGCCGGGGATATATTCTTTACCATAGAAGAAGGCTTCAACCGTCTTCACGGGGACGGTCTGTCTACCGCAGAAGGGTATTTCGGGACTTCAACCGTACCCGTATTTATTGCCGCCGGCAGTGGTATTAAAAATGACCATATAACCGGCCGCACCATCAGGCAGGTCGACGTAGCCCCGACGGCTGCCGCTTTGCTGGGAGTCCGTTATCCGGATCAGTGCGAGGGTGCTCCGGTTTATCAGATTTTGACGGAATCCATATAAAGGAAAGAAAATTCCCGGTTTATCCATACCGTTCATATGCAGGGATACTGCAAAACAGCCTGAGTGGTTTCTTAAGGAGGGTTTGCAGTATCCCTTTATTTATATTCCGGGAATGGAAGGTGATGGAAAAATTTAACAATAAATTACAATAAAGTTATCCTTAATTTACAAAATTAGTATATAAACATGTATAGATTGAAAAAAGCTTTTCCTTTTTAAACAATCAGCTTGTCGGTACACTGATATACCGACATACGAGTCAGCGGGAGATAACTTATAGTTAACTTACTTGACTGTCCATTTTTATATCAGAAATTAAGGAGGATAATTTTTATGTTAAAAAAGTTCCGTTATTTTTACAAAAGAATGCTTTCAGTAATAATAATCAGTATAATTGCCTTAAGTTCAATACTTGGCGGGGAACCGGTATTTTCTGTTATTACGTCTGAAGCGGCAGAAATAACAGATTCTGACACTGGAACGGAAGTGATGGATACTGAAACTGAATTGGGAGAATTTGAAACTGCAAATACGGACATGCCGTCAGTCACTACAGGGTCGGCCATAGCAGTAAAGGCAAGGGGGATATATATAACGGAAATCTATTTTGGTCATTCAGACGAAGGAGACACTTCTGCCCCAAAGGAACCAATGGAATATGTCGAATTATATAACAATACGGAGGATGATATTTATTTTAATGACAGCTATAAACTCAGCTGTGTAACCGGGGCGGCAATCTCTTACCAGGAGTTAGCTGTGGACGGGCTGTATGGGGAAGAAGTAATAATTCCGGAAAACAGTGCTGCAATTTTATGGTTAAGCAGCCGGGAATACTTAAATGAGGCAGGGGAGGCAGCGGAAGAAGAGTTCAGGAAGACACATGATATTGATACAGCAGTACCGGTGTATTTTCTGGAGGGACTTAACGGCCTTGATACAACCGGAGAATTTATACTGGAGAAGGATGGTAGAACCATATCGGCCGCCGTCTATACGCAGGAGGAGGTTACGGCAGGTAAAAGTATACATTATAAAGTACCGGATACCGGCAGCACTATGTTGGTTTATAAGCAGAAATCCGTACCGTCACCGGGTGTTGTAGAGGAGGAACAGCTGCTCAGTGAGCAGGAGGCGGAACCGGATACGGCATCTCCGAAAATCACCTGGGAGGAGCCGGTACGGCAGATTCAGCTTGGCGATACGCTGACCATCCATGTTACCTCCGATGAAATACTTTCAAGCGCAGGACTTTCCTATGGATTGGTAACGGATGAGACCGTAACGGACGTAACCATGACTTTTCTGGGTGAAGTCGATGGAGATTTTACCTATGAGGGCCGCTTTACACCGGATCAATTAGGTGACTACCGGATTCAGGTAAATACCAGGGACCTGGCAGGAAATGCGGCCGGTCTGCCGGCGGACGGTTCCGGTTATACCGTAACGGTAGTAATTAAGGATACGGGAAATGCACCGGTACTTACCTGCCTGGATGAATCCATAATAAGTGTCGATGAAGGCAAGGAGCTTAATATTCCCTATTCCTATGAGGATGATATGGGAATACAGAAAATAACCATATATTATAAAACCTCTTCTGCTTCCGGCTATAAATTTATTGAAACCACTTCCTTCCGCATAGCCGGCAGATATTTTGCCAAAATTCCCGCTGATGAGTTGCTGAATCAGGATTATGTCGATTATTATTTGGAAGGAATTAATTTATACCGCAGCGCGCAAACTTCGGTTAAACGGATAAAAGTGAATAAAATGGACGATTTTACCGGAATCCGTACGAATTTGACCGAAGGGATGAGTTTAGCGGGAAATGTACTGATAACAGCGAAAGATAAATCCGATAAAAACTCGGTTTCCATCGAAATTGACGGTACAAAGATGGAACAGGTCAATCTATTGGAAAAAGGAGCATTCTTTACCTTTAGTTTTACCGGGAATGACAGCTATTTTAAAAATGCGGTATCCATTGGGGATAACATATTGACCTATCTGGCAAAATGGTCCAATGTAATGTCCTCAAAAGCAGTATTTGTGGATCAGTCTTATTTTATATACCGGGAAGACGGAAGCGGTGTAATTACGGTTTCCCTATGGGCAGGTACCCAGGGCAGTGCTTTTGAGATCGGCAACGATAAAAATAACGACGATTATAAGGCTATGGGTTTCCATCTTGTGTTAACGGACGGTACGGTCTTAAATCCGGATAACGGAGTTGATCCGGATACCGTTTACAAGATGGGGGACAGCAAAGGCATGATTGAACGGCTGGATATACAATTTACGGTTCCGGCTGATAAAGTTGACGCATTGGGATATGTTTGGGATACGTCCCTGGAAAAGGACGGCTTTCATGAAGTAACGGTTAAATCTGCCGACGATATTAAGAAAATCCAGGTCAGGGTGGATAATAGGGCTCCCAGTATTACTACCGATATTAAGACGAATATCAAGTTAAATAATTTATGCAGTACGGAATTTGAGTTTACCGATGATACGGGTGTTAATGAGAACTCTCTGGAAGTGTATTTAAACGGCAGGATTTTAAAAGCACCCTATACATTTAAGGGTTCAGAGTTAAGAGAAGGAAATAACAAGCTGACAGTTAAGATTATGGACTTAAATGAAAATCAGGGGATTCAGAACATCGATTTTACTTATCTTAACGGTAAGCTTGTGGTACACAGCATGACTCAGACCGGAGGGAAAAAAGACAGTATCATGCTGAAGGCTTTGCTGGGGGATTCTGCCAGGGATAACATGGAAGTGACTTTCAATGAGGGCAGGCGGCTTAAAATCGGGGAGGAAATAAAGGTATGGCAAGGCAGCGGGGACAGTACCGGCAGCAGTATACCCGGAGCACTTGGGACCGTAACGTCTGAGAACGGGGAATATCCCTACCAGATTTATGAAATCCAGGCTGAGGGTAATCCGGAGGACATCCTCCAGGTGAAGATAGCAGCCCAGGCTTCCTATAACAAGCCGGTACAACTCTATGTATTCAATGTAAAGAATAACAGCTGGGAAATCCTCAATACCAACGAAGAGGACGGGATACAAAAAGCCGAGTTTGTATTGGAAGACCATATTCAGAACGGGGCGGCAAAAGTTCTGGTACAGGCCAGGGGAACCGAAAACACTCCCTCCGCCGGACCGGCAGGTACTAAGACCGAAAAAAATGATTACCGGTGGGATGGAACCGGAATTCCGAAACAGTATGATTTTTCTTTCGCCTGGATTACGGATACCCAGTATTATACGGAGTCCTGGCCGGATACCTTTACTACAATGAACCAATGGATTGTAAGTGAAAAGGAAAAACAAAAGATAAAGTATGCAATCCATACGGGGGACCTGGTGGATGAGTTTGAACAGGATTATCAGTGGGAATGTGTAGATGAGAATATGAAATTATTTGAAGAAGCCGGACTGCCTTATGGTGTCCTGGCCGGTAATCATGATGTGGCGGCCGGAAATGAAGTGTATGATAATTATTTAAAGTATTTTGGCGAATCCCGGTTTAAAGACAGTCAGGTCTACGGCGGATCCTATAAAAATAATCTGGGACATTATGATTTGCTGACCATTGACGGGGTTGAACTGATTGTTGTATATATGGGGTGGGACATTTATAAAGACGAGATAGAATGGATGAATAAAGTGCTGAAACAGTACAGCGGCAGGAAGGCAATCCTGTGCTTCCACCGTTATCTGACGGAAAAGGGTGCTTTGGATTATACCGGAGAAATGGTGCAGAAAGAAGTTGTTGCGGGGAATCCCAATGTTTTTGCGGTCTTAAACGGCCATTATCACGGGGCAGCGATTAATGTTACGGCATATGACGATAATTACGACGGGATAAAGGAACGGACGGTTTACCAGATCTGCACCGATTACCAGTCTGCAGAAAAGGGCGGTACCGGTTATGCAAAAATGCTTTATTTTGACCTGGCTAATGGAAAGATCTATATGAATTCCTATTCCAACGAATTAAAGGATTTTAATTATTTTGATTCTGATAAGCTTGGTTCCTATGAGCCGGGAGTGATTGCAACAAGCCAGGATATTTATGAATTAAAGGTTGACTTTGGCAGAAGCCCCCGCTCACTGGCCACAACCTCCATGGAAGCAGCCCTGTTTACGGGTAAAGCCATAGGCACTGCGGATATAGTAGACGGAACAGCGGAAATCGAATGGACAGGATTGTTAAAGGATGTGTTGTACGGTTGGTATACGGTTATGAAGAATTCAGCCGGTTTACTGATCCGGAGCGATGTGAATGAATTCGTTTTTCTGCCGGCGGAAGAACCGGAACCGACACCGACACCGGAACCGACACCAACACCGGAACCCACACCGAAACCTACACCAACACCAAAACCGGAACCTGCAAAAAAACCGAGGCGGACCCCAAAGACAGAACCAACGGCAACTCCGGAACCCGTCCGGGCGATAGAAAAAACAAATCCCGCATACACAATACCGGCCGGATTAACGGCTGTTTACGGGGATACTCTGGCAGATATTATTTTGCCCGCCGGCTTTACCTTTGAGAAAGGGTTAACCGCATCGGCCGGAGATGCAGGGACCAATGTTTTTAAGGTTTTCTATACACCGGCGGACACAACCAAATATAACATCATAACCGGCATTAACGTAACGGTAACCGTCAATAAAGCAAAGCCTGTATTTAACCCGGCGGTAAAAACTTCCTATACAAAGACCTACGGCGATAAAGCCTTTTCCGTGAAAGATAAAGCTGCCGGAAACGGAACGATAACATACCTGTCGGACAATACAAAAGTTGCCGCGGTCAATAAAAAGGGGACGGTATCGATCAAGGGCTGCGGAAAAGCAGTTATTACTCTTAGTTCGGCGGAAACCAGGAATTATAAAAGCGGTGTAAAAAAGATCAAAATAACGGTAAAACCCCGGAAAGTGGCTGAATTTAAGGTCAGCCGATCCGAATCAGATACATTGAAACTGGTATGGAAAAATGATAAAAGTGTAACAGGTTATGAAATAATCTATGCTACCGACAAAAAATTTAAAAAAGGTAAAAAGACTGTTATCGTAAAGAGCAATAAAATTACCACGAAAAAGATAAATAAGCTGAAGAAAGGCAATATCTATTATCTCAAAATAAGGGCTTATAAAACAGTAAAGGGAAAGAAGCTATATGGTGCTTACGGTACCTTAAAGAAATTGAAACTATGATCAGGAATTCCCCAAGATGGGAAATGCGAAAAGCCAGGAGGTAGCGCCGGCAATCCTAAAATCCTTTTATTTATTTGTAACATATGTTACGGAAATTGATTTGTTTTTGTTTTATGATTAATCCATCAGCGAAACTAAAAAAAATTGATTTGGAGGATATTTAAATGGAAAATGCAATGTTTTGTTATCAATGTCAGGAAACAGCAGGATGTTCCGGCTGTACCAAATTCGGTGTATGCGGTAAGTCCCCTGACCTTGCCAGAATGCAGGATTTACTTATCTTTGTAACAAAAGGTCTTTCCGAGGTGACAACCGGATTAAGGGAAGAAGGCCAGGCAATAGGCGGAGATATCAATCATTTGGTTACCCTTAATTTATTTACCACTATTACCAATGCCAACTTTGACGATAAAGTATTTTATGACAGGGTTAAAATGACTCTTGCTGCAAAAAGGGACTTAATTCATAAATTAAATAACAAGAATAACCTGTCGGAAGCAGCTCTCTGGGATGCAGCCACAGAGGAGGAACTGGATGCAAAATCCGTAACGGTGGGTGTCCTGGCAACGGAAAACGAAGACGTAAGAAGCTTAAGGGAATTGATCACCTATGGATTAAAAGGACTTTCCGCTTATGTAAAACATGCCCTTGCTTTAGGTTTTGACAATGAATCCATTCATGTGTTCATGCAGAGTGCCCTGGCAAAAACTTTAGACGATAATTTAAGTGCTGACGAATTGGTTGCCCTTACTCTTGAAACCGGTAAAACAGGGGTAGACGGCATGGCTTTACTGGATACGGCTAATACTTCTTCCTATGGCAATCCGGAAATCACAAAAGTAAATATCGGAGTAGGCAAAAATCCCGGTATCTTAATTTCCGGACATGATCTTAAGGATCTGGAAGAATTATTAAAGCAGACAGAAGGCACCGGAGTAGATGTGTATACCCATTCGGAAATGCTTCCGGCCCATTACTATCCCGCATTTAAAAAATACTCCAATTTCATTGGAAATTACGGCAATGCCTGGTGGAAACAGAATGAAGAATTTGAATCCTTTAACGGGCCTATCTTAATGACTACCAACTGTATCGTACCGCCTAAGGCCAGCTACAAAAACAGGTTATACACCACCGGCGCGGCAGGCTTTGTAGGATGTGTCCATATCCCGGGTGAAAGCGGAGATAAGAAAGATTTCTCCCAGATTATTGAACATGCGAAAAAGTGTGCGGCCCCTACGGAAATCGAAACCGGTGAAATCATCGGCGGATTTGCCCATAATCAGGTATTTGCTTTAGCCGATAAGGTAGTGGATGCGGTGAAAACCGGAAAGATCAAGAAATTCTTCGTTATGGCTGGCTGTGACGGAAGGGCGAAATCCAGGAATTACTACACAGATTTTGCCAAAGCCCTGCCGGAAGATACCGTTATCTTAACCGCCGGCTGTGCCAAATATAAATACAACAAGCTGCCTTTAGGGGATATCGGCGGTATACCAAGAGTTCTGGATGCCGGACAATGTAACGATTCCTATTCCCTGGCATTAATTGCACTGAAACTGAAAGAAGTATTTGAATTATCCGATATCAATGAACTGCCTCTTGCCTTTAATATTGCATGGTATGAACAGAAAGCGGTAATTGTTTTACTGTCTCTTTTATACCTGGGAGTTAAGAACATCCATTTAGGACCAACCCTTCCGGCATTTTTATCACCCAATGTGGCTAAAGTCCTGGTTGAGAATTTTGGTATTGCAGGCATCGGTACCGTGGAAGATGATATTAAATTATTTTTAGCATAATTTCTGATCCTGTCAGGTTTAAATTTAGCTGACAGGAAAGTAAAACCAATAAAAATTATTATAAGCTTATGTAAAATCCGTAACTGGAATTTTACATAAGCTTTTTTATTTTGCGGGAAATTTCGTGAATTTCCTGTGAAATAAAAAAGCCCGGCCGGCAGGATGAACATGACACGTCGGAGTAAGCTTGTCACTGAGGTGACAGCACGTCACACCTGAGTCTGACAAGTCAGACACTGGCGTTGTGTAATTTTTACTTCAATCAGGCAAAATAAGGACTTTAAAATAGTGGTTTTTATAATTGACAAAATATAGAAATAGGACTAAAATAAGTAATTAATTTTGAAATATATATGCCGTTAACAGATAAAATAGAAAAAAATCTAAAATAATAAGATTTCAATTATTTTGTTATGCAATTGTATAGCTTCAAAATTAAAGTGAATATAATAGATAGGGGTAATCCGGCTTGAGCCGTCCCAGGGAAAAGGAAGGTGCAGAAAAATGTTTGATAAATTTTTTACGGATTATATGTCAAATATAATACCTGTGGCATTTAATCTCAAATCAGAAGATGAAACCAAAAAAATTGGCAGCGGAGATGCAAAATTTACGGTAACCATAAAAAAACCAATCAGCAAAAGCGAACTCATTACCAGTACTTCCTTAGCGTTAGGCGAAGCATATATGAAGGGCGATATTGAAGTGGATAAGGATTTGTACGAAGTTTTAAACCTTTTTCTGGGGGAAATGGGGAAGTTTTCGACAAACAAATCCAAACTCCACAGCCTTTTATATTCGGCTACCAGTAAAGTAAACCAGAAAAAAGAAGTGACTTCCCACTATGATATCGGCAATGATTTCTACAGTTTCTGGCTGGATGAAACCATGAGCTACTCTTGTGCCTACTTTAAAGAAGAAAATAATACACTTTATGAAGCCCAGATGAACAAGATCCGGCATACTTTGGATAAGCTGTATCTGAAACCCGGCATGTCCTTACTTGATATCGGCTGCGGATGGGGCGCACTGTTAATAGAAGCGGCTAAAAAATACCAGGTAAAAGGGACCGGTATTACTTTAAGTCAGGAACAGTATAATAAATTTAAGGAACGGATACAGGAAGAAAAGCTGGAAGAACTGCTGGACGTTAAGATTATGGACTACAGGGACTTAGGCGGTTCGGATTTACGATTTGACCGGGTTGTCAGTGTTGGTATGCTGGAACACGTAGGCAGGGATAATTATGATTTATTCATAAAGAATGTAAATCACGTATTAAAGGACAAAGGAGTCTTTCTGCTCCACTCCATAACTGCAATGAAGGAACATCCCGGAGATGCATGGATTAAGAAATATATTTTTCCGGGAGGTACCGTTCCTAGCTTTAGGGAATTAATACAGATTCTGCCGGAATATAATTTTTATACCCTGGATGCGGAAAGCCTCCGCAGGCATTACAACCGTACTCTACTGTGCTGGAGAAGCAGGTTTTTGGAACATAAAGAGGAAATCGTAACAATGATGGGCGAAGAATTTACAAGAATGTGGGAGTTGTATCTGTCCTCCTGTGCCGCAACCTTTAATAACGGCATTATTGACATTCATCAGATACTGGCGTCGAAAGGAGCGGCTAATGACCTTCCGATGCTCCGTGTGGTTTAGGTTGAAAAAACAAAATCAGTTTTTCAACCTCCTGATTTATACGTGCGCCAGAGCTCACAGATAGGAGTTTAAGAGGATTTGCTAATCTAACCGCGTTTGAGGAATGGTTAAGCTTTAGGAGCCATGGTATGCCGGGGATTTTAGGATGCCGGTAAAAAAAAGATGATTGCTTGATGAGAATAAATTGATGAGGTAAATAATTTGGAAAGTGGGCTGGTAGAATCTTTAATCCGGTCCACTTTTTATGTTATATACAGCTACTTCACAGAAGCACCCACTTCAAATCGTAGATTAAGTGGTGGGTAATTCACAAAAGGATATTGTCTGGAAAGAGCCAAAAACCTGACGGATCAAATAATCGGTATCAGCCACGCGGATGATTTGGAAACGGCTGAGGAACTGACTGAGCTGATTAAATCAAGGCTGGGGTGTACCAGATTTATTGTAAATAAAATTGGCAGTGTACTGGGAAGCCATTTGGGAATTGGCGGAGTAGGCATCTTTTTTTTCAATAATAATGCAAAAGATGTTATAAAAAACACTTGAAAATTAATTTCAGTAAGTCTAATATAGTAACTATGCAACGCTGTACCGGTCAGAGGCTCCGGGAAAACATAAAAACATACCCGGGGAAATTATAACTGAAGTGACCGAATAGTAAACTTATTGAAATTTTGAATAATTATGAAAGAAGGATGAGTATCATGTTAGATATCAGAGTCGAAAAAATCACAACTCCCAAGGAGCTTCCGAAAGCGGATGATCCCTTAAAATTTGGAACCATATTCACGGATCATATGTTTGCTATGAACTATGAAAGCGGTAAGGGGTGGCATGATGCAAGAATTGTACCCTATCAGTCAATTAGTCTGGAACCTTCCGCTATGGTTTTTCATTATGGACAGGAAATGTTTGAAGGCTTAAAAGCATACAAGGCAGAGGATGGCAGAGTTTTATTATTCCGTCCTGACAAGAATATCGAAAGAGCCAACAAGACCAACAGAAGAATCTGTATTCCTGAAATTCCGGAGGAGGATTTTTTACAGGCTTTACAGGCTGTGGTTAAGATCGATGAAGCATGGATACCAAGCAAACCCGGAACTTCTCTTTATATAAGGCCTTTTGTGATTGCTACGGATCCGTTTTTGGGAGTAAGGCCATCCGATTCTTATTTATTTTTGATCATATTATCTCCGGTTGGGGCATATTATCCGGAAGGATTAAATCCGGTTAAGATCTGGATAGAGGACGAGTATGTCAGGGCAGTAAAAGGGGGCATCGGTGAAGCGAAAACCGGCGGCAATTATGTGGCGTCCTTAAGATCCCAGGTAAAAGCCCATGAGGAAGGCTATTCCCAGGTATTATGGCTGGACGGCGTTGAACGCAAATATATTGAAGAAGTCGGTGCAATGAATATATTTTTTAAAATCGGAGGTACCGTTATTACACCTGAATTAAACGGAAGCATCTTACCGGGTGTTACCAGGGATTCCGTAATTAATCTCTGTAAAGTTTGGGGCCTGCCTGTTAAAGAGAGGAGGGTATCCATTGATGAAATTTATGAAGCCTATCAAAACGGTACCCTGGAAGAGGTATTTGGTACCGGGACGGCAGCAGTAATTTCACCGGTTGGGCAGTTAAGATGGGATGAACATATCATGAAAGTAAAAGACGGCGGAATCGGAGAGTTCAGCCAGAAGTTCTATGATACCATAACAGGAATTCAATTAGGTAAAATCGAAGACCGGTTTAACTGGACCATAGAAGTAAAATAAATATGGCATAGAAGATAGCAGGGCTGAATCACTGATAGATTCGGCCCTGTTTTTGTGCTATAGGAGGTTGCTTCCTATTGTACAAAAAACGTTCTCCTGCGGATGTTCATGAACACACAAAAAGGATAATAAAACTGCATGGTTAGCGGAAATCCAGACGTACTTTGAGAGGAGGGTGATTTTGCAAAAAAACATGTAATAACATACAAAAAAACTTAAGGAATTTTAATGTTAATTGTGCAACAAGTATATTGACGCTTTATATATAAATTAGTAGAATTATGTGGAGTTCGCTATGAAACATAGTACTTATTAAGGAGAAAACATAAAAATGAATCTAAAAAATGTTATACTTGGAAAACCATTGAAAAATAATGAAATCAGCCATGAAAAGCTTACAAGGCTCTGGGGTTTACCAATTATGGCAAGTGATGCAGTATCTTCGGTAGCTTATGCTATTGAAGAAATACTTTTAATTTTAATACCGGCAATGGGAATCCTGGCATTTCATTCACTCCCATATATAGTTCTGCCTATTTTACTTTTACTGGTAATACTTGTATTATCTTATTCACAGATTATTGACCATTATCCAAAAGGCGGCGGCGCTTATGCCGTAGCAAAGGAAAACATCGGAAAAACTGCATCGTTACTGTCTGTAGCGACCTTAACCATTGATTATATTTTGACAGTTGCAGTAAGTATTTCATCTTCCACCGCAGCCCTGGTTTCCGCGTTTCCTTCATTACATGACTATAAAGTGATTATTTCATTATTATGTGTTTCAATTATTACACTGATTAATTTGAGGGGAATACGGGAAGCTTCTAAAGTTTTTGGTTTACCCACTTATATTTTTATAGGTTCTATGGCGATACTGATCATAAGCGGACTAATTAAATTAATGACTGGCACGTTAAACCCTATAGATTATACGGTTCCCATTCTGCCGGAGGAAACGGTTCAGGGAATCGGGTTAATTATTTTACTAAAAGCATTTTCTTCCGGATGTTCGGCTATGTCCGGAGTTGAAGCTGTAAGCGATGCCGTGCCAAGTTTTGCGGAACCTTCAAGAAGAAATGCAAAACATATCTTATTTATATTAGGCGGGATAATTGTTTTTATATTTGGCGGTACCTCTATCCTTGCCATTCACCTTCAGGTAGCCCCAGTGGAAGGACATACGGTGTTGTCCCAGATTTCCTCGGCAGTTTTTGGACATACCTTTATGTATTATGTCATACAGGTATTTACATCTCTCATATTAATACTTGCGGCTAATACTGCCTATAACGGATTGCCTCAGCTTTTATACATTCTGGCTCATGATGGATATGTGCCGAGACAATTTTCTTCCAGAGGTACAAAACTCAGTTTTTCAAACGGTATTTTATTCATATTTATTGCTGCATCCTTATTGATTTTAGGATTTAAAAGTGAAACCCACAGGTTGATTCCATTGTATTCGGTAGGTGTTTTTATATCATTTACCATTGCCCAGTTCGGAATGTTCAAGAAATGGATAGCCATTAAAGAAAAAAACTGGCAATATAAGTGTTGGATTAACGGTTTTGGGGCTTTGGTAACTTTTGTTGTATCAATTATTGTTTTTTCCATGAAATTTACGGATGGGGCATGGATATTAGCCATAGTGATACCCGTACTTATGACCGTGATGTATTTTATCAATAAACATTATACAGCGATAGGAAAACAGCTCCGCCTGGAGAAGTTTAACCCCTATTACAATAAAGATGCCATAACGTCAACACAGTGTATTTTGCTGGTGCATGACATCAATAAACCGTTTTTAAAAGCAATTAATTATGCCAATTCCATTTCCAACAATATTACCGCACTCCATGTATGCCGTCATCCTGAACATGCGGGAATCCTCCGGCGGAAATGGAAGGAGCTTGAAATTCCCATCGAACTTAAGATAATTGAAACGCCTTACCGTGATATTATAAAACCTTTGGATGACTACTTGTGGCAGAGGGAGAAGGAATTAAACCACGGGGAAAATATTTCCGTAATTATCATTAAATTTATTACTGCCCACTGGTATGATAACATTCTCCATAACCAGACAGCCTATTTTTTCAGCCAGCACTTAAGCAAGCATAAAAATATTTCCACGGTTATAGTACCGTTCCATTACATGCTGGATGACAAGCATTTCTGCAAGTAGTTCAGGCTTAACCGAGATAGGTCCTGATTAAAGGATTGAGTGTATAAATATATTGGCACAAGCCAGTACACTCAATCCTTTTTAATGGGAAAATTACGCGTTTTACGGCAGCCGATCTTTATATCATGAACTTTCCTGGCATTCCAGCGGGTTTTTGTTATACCGGATCCCTTTAAAAACGGGTTGCCTTAACATTCCCTTTTCACTGGGCATAAATTGTACGGCACATACCAGGGTGGGTTCCAGCCAGACGGCTTCTTCATTGCCGGACGGCGTTAAATGAAAGGGGGACTGCTCCCTTTTCTTACAATGATATTCTTCGGCAAGATCAGCTCCGGCACCGATTGAAACATGGCCTTTATATAACAGGTCATTTCCCCGGTACCTGCCTAATACCAGGCTGGTGAGAACTTTGTCCTTTTTGATATATCCGCACACAACAAAATCCTTAACCGCCAGGAATTTAAATTTTACCCATTCCTTCGTTTTTTTTTCCGGGTAATATTTACTGTCTTTTACTTTTGCAATTACACCCTCCAGGCTTTGCTGCTTTGCAAGGTTAAATAATTCAATGCCGCGCTCCGGGACATAACTGGATACGGCCAGTTTTATATTCTCATTAACGGTCTCTTCCAGTAATTTTTTGCGGCTCATAAGGGGCAGATCGGTAATAAGTTTATTATTAATATATAAGATATCATAGGCTACAAAGCTGGCGGGATATTGACTGGAAGCCAGGCATATCTTAAACCGGTCGCTCAACAGGGACCTGCGCTGGACTTCAAAAAAATCCGGAACTCCTTTTTTGATCACAATTAATTCTCCGTCCAGAATACATTTTCCCTTTACATAGGCATTTAAGTCGGATAATTCGGGAAATCCGGGTAACATAAGGTCATTCCTTTTATTGCGGATATCCGTACTGGTTTCATCCAGGTATGCCAGACAGCGGATGCCGTCCAGCTTCAACTCATAAATATAATCCGGGGAATTAAACGGATCGGCCATATCCTTAACCAGCATGGGCCGAATGGTTTTCTCGTTGAATATATCCATTACGCCGTACCTGAAAGAACACAGGATCTACTTAAATCCAGACTTTTCTGCAATGCTTCCGTTAAAATAGATCTGATCTCTTTGCTGCAATGGCTGTAATATTTTTTATATCGAATTCCAGCTTTACTTTCCTTGTCCGATTGGTTAAAATGTATATCATTATCTGCGGCGGTTTTAGATAAACCAATTGGTATTAATACAAATCCCATACGGATGGAATCCTTGTGTGCAACTGCCAATTAAAACACCTCACTTTTTAGAATTAGTATGCGGAATTTGCGTTAAAATTATATGTCATAAACAAGATACAGATCATAAATTTACATATAATAAAATTAAAGATAAAAATCAAGGATAAAATTAAAAATAATTTAAAATAAAGAAATAAAAAATGATATAATTATTACGGAGGCAGGTATAAATAAAAATGAAGCAACGAATCTAGTTGTACTGTACCGTTCATAATTAGCCAAACTGCACTGCCTATTTTGCCATCCGCCGTGTTGCCGTAGGCAGGCATAGGAACCTCTGCGCCTCATTCCTCCGCCTTACGGAGTGATACATAATATTCAGCACAGTATGACTAAAGATGAACGGTACAGCATACTAGTGACATCCATAGCAATTGCTTGCATGAATTTCCAGCTGCTGGTAATGTATTTAAGAAAATTATATTGATAGGAATAAAAAGTATGACGAAATAATAACAAAATAAGTTACATAAACAGCAAACCAGAAAATATTTGAGGAGGAGCAGTTATGATAGGTGATTTTGAATTCAACTTGAGGGAAGTCAATACCCTTTCCATTATAATACGTTTAAGCATGGCAGCCATATGCGGCGGCTTAATCGGATATGACAGGGGCAGGAAAAGAAGGCCGGCAGGGTTTCGGACCCATATTTTAGTATGTATTGGATCGGCCTTGGTCATGGTAACCAACCAATACATAATTGATATCATGAAATACGGCGGTGCAGATCCCACCAGATTGGGAGCCCAGGTCATCAGCGGGATCGGCTTTCTTGGTGCGGGGACAATACTGGTAACCGGCAAGCAGCAGGTAAAAGGTCTTACCACGGCAGCCGGATTATGGGCATCGGCATGTATGGGGCTTGCAATCGGCATCGGTTTTTATGAGGGTGCATTAATGGGCTGTATTTTCATTTTAGGAAGCATGACCTTACTGCACCGTTTTGACGCTTATGTTATGTCCAAAACCAAATTAGTGGATTTATACGTGGAATTGGTTTCGGTAAAAAGTATCAGTAAGTTTTTTGATTTAATCCGGAATAATAATATGGAGATCACCAATGTGGAGATTTTAAAAACCAGGACAGCGGAAGATACGGTGGGATTGTTCGTGACAATCAGGCAAAAAGAGAGACACGACCATATGAAAATCCTTACTTTGTTTGGTACCCTGGAGGATGTTGTCATAGTGGAGGAAATATAATAGAGTACTCTCGGAAACGATATAAAAACGGAGGTTATTGTTATGAAAGGACTTATGAGGCTGTTTATTGCAATTAATTTTACGGAGGAAATAAAAGAAAATTTATACGGACTGACCCGGGAATTAAAGAAAAACATTTCCCGCGGACATTTTACCCGTAAGGAAAATTTTCACCTGACTCTGGCATTCATTGGGGAAACAAAAGATTTTGAGCAGGTTGCCCGGGCTGTTGATAATGCCGTATTCAATTGGAAAATTCCGGCCTTTCATTTAAATATCGGGGGTTTTGGCAGATTTAAAGGAAGGGACGGGGATATATTCTGGGTAGGAGTGGAGAAGAATCCGGTTTTATCCGAATTAAACAACGCATTGGTCAGGGAGTTAATGAAGTTTGAATTTAAGATGGAAGACAGGGAGTTCAAACCTCACCTTACCCTTGGAAGGGAAATTGTACTGAAAGAGGGTTACACAATAAAAGATTTTGAAAAATTAATCCCGGATATGTCCATGACGGTTACCGGGATTGAAATTATGAAATCGGAGAGGATAGGCGGAAAATTAGTATATACGGAAGTCTATCATAAAAATCTTCCGGGTAATCCAGAATAACCGGATTATGGGCATCGGATGTATATCAGGAATTAAACATATAATTCTGGGAACTATTTCAATGGAGGCCCTATTTCCACTGAAAAATTAAATCTAACTTCCGCCGGCTGGGCGGGAGTCTTTCTTGATAGGTTAAATTCTGACTGATTTTCGGGCCTCTGAAATATAGGGTCAATTTTGCTCTATGACCTGTTTATTCCTGCATAATTTTGTTGTAACTAAAATCCAGGAGCCGGTGATAATAACCTCCCATCTGGTCAAAGGTGAAACAATACTTAAATTTATCCATACGGCTGTCCTTAAAATATATGACATACTGGAATTCGGAATTATGGATTTCTTCGCAGACATAATCCGCTGAATATTGCCGGAAGATGGAAAGGATATCCTCAAGGGTAAAGGAGTGGGTGCTGACCGTATTAATTAAATCCCTTAAGAAAGCATTGTTTTCATTATGCTTATAAATATAAGCGATACCTTCTTCCGGCACGGTAAATTTAAAACGGTTCCTTTCTGTTAAGATCCTAAGATCATAAAACCGGTCCTTAACATAGATTCTAAATTCCTGCAAATAAGCAAGACATGCTTCATTGGAATCAAAATCAGCCAGAAGCAGGTGGTTTAGCAGATCCAGGTCATAATATATGCTGAAGCTTTCGTTATCCTGATACCCTAATTTTAATAATCCTTCGTATATCGTGGTTTCTATATTCTCTTCCAGGTTTTTAAAACCATTTACATCATACATATTAGTTACTCCTATACCATATTGAAAGTCTGGTGACTGTTCAGTCACTGCAGTTCGAACGAACAGCGTATTTGCGCAAAAAATTAAAAAAATATTTTTTAAGGTGCATATTAGTATTATTATCCAGATATGCGGATAGTGTGGCAATGATTAACTCATAATTCTGCAAATTTCCCTTTCCTGAATCGTTATAAATTATGAATCATTATAGCAAATTCATTTTAATATAGAACATTTTTAAAGTCAATCCGAATTCTGATTTCTACACTGCAAACGCAGAAAGCAGAAAGAAACCAATTCCAAAGACTAAGGCAGTATAAAGGCGGGGTGATGTATGCTTACAGGGAAAGAACCCTTATGTCACTTAAACTCCGGTAAGTGTTTATAACAGGATGAAAAGAACAAAACTCACTGCGTTCAAACAGTTACTCTTTTCATCCAAGGCACACTTTCCGGAGTTTAAGTGACATAAGGAACCTTTCCAATGTAAGCATACATCACCCCCGAGTTTGTACTGCCGGAGATTTAAACATTCATCCGTTTGCCATAATAACTATTCACCAATGCTGTCTATTGATTGTAATTAACCGTATCTCGTGGGGCTTTAAGTCCGCATAATAATTTAAACTGTTATTGGTGACCTGCATGCTGATTTTATTTATCTTCGGCATGGACCGCCCCTTTAGGGTATTGGTTTCCTCTTCCGTGGTAAGGGGAAGGGCACCCATTCTTACCCATTCATCAAAAGCACTGCCGTAGTCCCGGTTCACGATCTGTTCGGTTAGTATGTAATTACCGTTTTCCACATGGGACAGGACAAAATCAAAGGCGGAAGAATTGGCGTCGATCACCACATTATACCTGTCAATAAAAGTAACGTTAAACAAAACGCCCTGTGCATATAAGGGGGAAACATGGGAGTAATTATATAAAATAACGGCATAATCCCCTTTCTGGTTGGTGGTGACAAAATAGCCGTTTCCCTTCTCGATCAGGGTATCCATTAATTTGTTCAGGAAGATAAAAGCATAATAGGCCGGCTTTTTAATTCCGCTGCTGGTAAAGAGACCTAATTCACCGTGAAATTCCTCATTGGATAAAGGCAGTTCTTCCATGGTATCCGACAGACACCAATTTCCGAAACTGTCCATGGTATCGTAATTTTCCAGGATATTTTTAACAATATAAGCAGAACGGTAGCAGGTATCGTTAAGCCAGTCCCTGTGGGAAGCGGTGGAAGCCCATTCCGTAATATAAGCGGGGAGTTTAGGGTATTTCGCAATATTCTTTTTAAAACTTTCCAGGGTATGGGCAACATAATCCGGATCCTCCGATAAGATGATCCTGTCATTTTCCCCGCTTTCTTTCGCGGATTCGCCTAAAGTGGCAAGATCTTTTGTAGTTGAGGTTTTTACCGGATAACAGTGTAGATTATAAAAATCCGGATAACAGTTATTTGTCTTGCAGTAATCCAGAAAATCATAAAATTCCGAGTTGGAAAAACTGAGAGAACCGTAGGACGGGTTGCCGAACCGTAAGCGGGAATCACATTCTTTTACGCAATTCCTGGTGATCCGGTATAACTCATAAGCTATTTCATCACTGTCAAAAGCAAAGGCATAGGACTTAAAGGGAGAATTCCAGAAGGAAAACAGCCAGGTCCTGACCTCGGTTAAGCCGTAACGCATGATAAAGTGTTTGGTCAGTTCTGTTATAATATAGGCCCATTTGTTGTAATTACCCGGTTCGCTTAATATAACCGGGTTGTAAAATATGGTGGATTCCGGATTTTTTGCCAGGAGCTTTGGCATGAAAGAGAGCTGTATCAGGGGTTTTAAACCGATGGAAAGCAAAAAATCAAGGACTTCATCCACGTAAGTGTAGGTCAAATAAGGATTGCCGTTCTTATCTTCATTATACAGCATCATGGAATCATCCAGAATGCCGTGGAATTTCACATATTGAAAGCCGATATCCTTCTGCAGGGTAATCAACTCTGTCTGTACGCGCTGCATCAGCATTTCCCTGGCTCTTCCCACACCGGTAAAAGCCTTGAAGGTATGATGAAGGGGGCCGATTCTGTTTTCCGCATTCACATCCAGTATATTTAAAACGGTGGCCGGATCCGGCGTATACTTTCTGACCATATTGTCACTGTCCAGATATTCGCCCAGCTTATTTAAAAAATTATGCTGTTCGATTAATAAGTAATCGCCGAATTTTGGTGATTTGGAAAAATTATTCGAATTCTCCTGTCTTTGTTCTTTCTGGTATTGTTTTGGCAGCATCCCGTATTCTTTTTTAAAACAGCTGACAAAATATCGGCTGTTGGCAAAACCGTTATTGGCTGCAATCTGTTCGATGGTAAGAGTAGTATTTAATAAGTCGTAAACAGCATGATTCATACGTATTCCGGTTAAAAAATTAAAAAAACTGACACCCATGTTTTTTTCGAAAAAATGTGATAAATAAGAAGCGGATAAATATTCCCTTTCGGCAACGGAATTTAAAGTAATATTTTCCGTATAGTTGTCATTTAAAAATTCAATGATACCTTTTAGCCTTTTTAAGTTTTTGGATTTTTTGCCTGCTAATATTGTGTCGGTGGATTTAAAATTCTTTACCAGTTCGTAAAGCAGATGATAGGAATGTGATATACACAATAGATCGTCACAGTCCGTATTATTATAGTTTAAATAGATTAATTGTGCGATTAATTTCTTTAATTCCAGAAATCTGGACTTATTATGATAGGCAGAAGAATTACATTGAAAGTAAGTGGATTCGTTGATCCATTGTTTAAAATAACTGTGCTTAATCTGCAGTACGGCAACCACATTGTCATTGGTATGGATTTCATGGAGCTGGTTGCTGTTGATCAACAGGATGTCATCCTCCGTCAGATGATAAGTTTCCGATTCCAGGATGACGGTCAGGGCACCGCTTAAAACCAGATAGATCTCAATGCTGCCGTGCCAGTGCCTGGTAGTGCTTTCCAGTTTTTGAATACTGATTTTAATGGGAACATCCTTTGTGTATTCAATGATTTCGTGTTTGTACATAATTTTTTCCTCCTCATCAAAGTTTTTTTATGCAATATAAATAAATTGTTAAGTAAAAACGAAAAACATTTAAGTAAAAGATTGTTTTGCCTAAAAAAGAAAGATCTTTATTAAATATCAACAAAATCATGTATTATTTTTGTGTTATTTTAAATGATATATAAAGTTTATTTACAAATATAGCTAAATCATGTATAAAATATATACAAAATAAATATAAATCAGCATGGATTTATTCTACAATATATATTAAGATATGTAAATAGAAAGCTTAACAAAATGTTAAGTTATCTAACTTCAAATCATATTTAAATACGGGAGGTAAAAAATGAAAAGAAGTAAACATCTTACAGCTGTTTTATTAGTAATGATCCTGGTAGTTACGTCATTACTGGCCGGATGCAAGAAGAATGATGCGGCAAACACGTCCGGTGAAGCAACAACGACTCCGACGGCAGAGGCTACAACCCCTGAACCGACCGCGGAAGCAACTCCTGAACCAACAGAAGCAGCAGCTTCTCAGGATGCGGCTACGGTTGCCGCTTCCCTTCCAAGAGAAGAGACCCTTTATTTTGCCGGGCAGCAATGGGGCGCTATTAATGACTACAATCCATTTTCCAGTAACTCCAACAACTGGTGGATTGAGCAGAATGATGATGCCAGAGTAATGGTATATGAAACCTTATTTATGTACAATCAGAATGACGGTAAATTATACGGCCTGCTGGCGGACAGTTATGAGCAGAAAGAGAAAGAATTCACCGTTAAATTAAAATCGGCCGCTAAATGGAGCGATGGAACGGCGGTTACTGCCGATGATGTTGTTTATACTTTTGAAGCCCATAAGAGACTGGAAACAAATCAGGGTACTCAGTTTGCACCTTATATTGATTCCGTTAAAGCAGTAGATCCTCAGACTGTAGTTTTTACTGCAAGCAGTGAGAATTATAATCCTTTAAAAGTACTTGAAGTCTTTCCGAAAGTGTTTATCGTTAACAAAGCTCAGATGTCCAAACTGGAAGCAGATAACGGAAATGATACCAATAAAATTAAAACTGCTAAAAATGAGAATCTGATCGCTTCCGGTCCTTACAAACCATATTATGATGATGAAGCAAAAGTTGTTGTTATCCGGGATGACAATTATTGGGGTCAGGATGAAACGATGTGGAAGAAACTTCCTGCACCAAAATACCTGGCACATAACATCTTTATTGATAACAATGCAGGTGCCATTGCCTTTGAACAGGGTGAAGTTGATGTTTCCCAGCAGTTCATGTCTGAAGTTTGGAAGATGTGGGAAGACGGAAAACCGGTTTCAACCTATCTGGATGATGCACCGTATTATGCATGCGTTACACTTCCTACCGCTATCTTTAATGTGACGAAACCGGGCCTTGACCAGGCAGCAGTCAGAAAAGCCCTTGCTATGGCTACAAATTATGAGCAGATTGCTACAACTGCTATGAGCGGATACACTCCTTTAATGAGTGATGTACCTCCGGCACTTATGAATCCTACTGCTCCGGAACGTGCATTGATTGATGAAGCCCAGTTAAAAGACTTACAGTGGAAAGGTAAACAGATTGATGAAGCAAAAGCTTTACTAGACAAAGCCGGTATTAAAGATACCGATGGTGACGGAATCCGTGAATACGATGGAAAGAATATTGCATTTACGGTACAGTGCCCGTCCGGCTGGACTGATTGGAACTCAGCACTTGAAATGGTTGCTGCGGCAGGCCAGGCAATCGGTTTGGATGTAACAACCCTTTGGACTACCGCCGCTGAATGGACGACGAACCGTCTTACCGGTAATTTTGATGTAATCATGAACTCCTATCCCGGAGCAAGTATCTCCAATCCTTGGACCCGTTGTTATCAGACAATGTATACTACACCTGCAAAAGAGGGTGAAAATGCAGACTGGAATTTCGGCCGTTACAGTAACTCGAAAGCAGATGAAATCATTAATCAGATTCCGGTAGAAACTGATCAGGCTAAACTAAAAGAATTATATACAGAATTAAATAAAATTTACTTAACAGATGTACCTTGTTTCGCATTGATGTACCGTCCGGGTCTGTTCCATACCGTTAACGAATCCGTATGGACCGGATTCCCTCAGGCTGATGACGGCACCAATGTACCGCCGACAGTTCTTACCGACGGTTATGGTATTGCAGGTTTATATAACCTTACATTAGTAGCAAAATAATTAATAAAATTATGTAGATTGCTTCCGGCGGTCATGATTTGAAACGAAAATTAAAGTAAATTCATGACCGCTATTTTAATATTTTGACAGAATGGATGGCTTCCGGAATTTTTCGGAGTCCCCAACCAATGAAACGAGGTGTTAGATTTGAAAGGTTATGCTAAATATTTTTCCAATAAAATAGTATGGTATTTACTGACTTTGGTAATTGCCGTTATTCTTAATTTCTTATTACCCCGTCTGACGCCGGGGAACCCGGTAGCAACAATTGCCAGCAGGGCAGTTACCGGAATGACGGATGCAAATGCGATCCAGAAAGTTTATGAAGATTATTCTAGAATGTTTGGGCTTGATAAATCCATGCCGGAACAGTTCATATTATATATATCTAATTTATTCAAAGGAGATATGGGGATTTCCTTTATGTATTTCCCAAGGGAAGTGTCCGATCTGATTGGTTCCGCCATTGGCTGGACCGTTGCCCTGCAGCTTCCCGCAATTTTAGTCGGCTGGTTTCTGGGTAATTTATTGGGAGCGGTTGCTGCCTATATCAGAGGTGTTTTTGATAAAGCCATTTTTCCCTTATTCTTATTTATAAGCAATGTCCCTGCCTTTGGTATGGCGATTATTTTGCTGTTTACATTCAGTATTTATTTAAAGTGGTTTCCGTCCAACGGCGGATACGGCTATGATTTGATTCCATCCATGAACCTGACCTTTATCCTGTCCGTCATAAGACATTACCAGTTACCGTTCTGGTCCATCGTACTGATTACCATCGGCGGCCAGGCTATCGGCATGCGGTCCATGTCTATTTATGAATTGAACGCCGATTATGTAAAATACAGCCGTTTTCTAGGCATCAAAGATAAGGTAATTGTAAGATACGTATTCCGCAATGCAATGCTTCCGCAGATTACCGGTCTTGCACTTTCCCTTGGTACAATGGTAGGCGGCGCGTTAGTTGCCGAGATGATTTTCAGTTACCCGGGTCTGGGTACAAGAATGTTAAATGCGGTTACCGGCCAGGATTTCCCGGTAATATCAGGCTGTACATTAATTATTACCGTAGGTGTCTTGTTAGCGAATCTTATTGTGGAAATTCTCTATGGTTTGATTGACCCCAGAATTAAAGCGGCTCAGCAGGAGTAAATAGAAAAAGAATGAGAGGTGCGAAATGAAACATCAATTACAGTTAATATTTAAATCACAAAAATTTGTAGCCGGATTTGTCATCTTTGCAGCAATTCTTTTACTGATCACTATTTACCCGCTGTTGGTTACAAAAAATCCGCTGGAGATGGTCGGCGGCCTGTTCTATAAACCGGGAACCTATGTAAGTGTGACGGATGCCGTGGACACGGAATCTTATAACATTAATAAGGATGTTGTGGCAGATAAGCTGACGAAGTCGGTAACGGCGGAAGAACAGCAGCTTATGAGGGACTGGCTGTTAAAGTATTGTCCCACCGTTAAGCCGGAAGAAGTGAATGCCGCGGACGGAGCTTATGATATTATTGAACTGTGGCTTAAATATTATGATTCGGCCATTAAAATGGAAGGTGCCACAAAAGCCGTAAAGAACCAATATGTGAGATTATATGACAAAGTAGAGAACATACTTAACTCAGAGGGGTATGTCGTATCCCAGAAAAATGTTGAATCGGGAGAACTGGAAGAAGTAGCGGTACTTGGCACAAAGGCATTTGTCAATGTGAAAGATATTCCCAATCAGGTAACCTTTCCCCTCGGTACCGATAATTTTGGCAGGGATGTGCTGACTGAGCTGGTAGCGGCGATCAAGACTTCCTTAAAGATCGGTTTGCTTGCCGGTACCGTAGCAACGGCAATCGGTCTGACCCTTGGCTTATTAGCCGGCTATGTGGGTGGCATGGTAGATAATATCATTACTTTCATCACCAATATGTTTACCGTAATCCCATCTTTTATTATATTAATATTAATAGCCTCCAGTTTAGGTCAGGCCGGAAGAGGGGCTACTCTGGTCGCGGCAGTCATCGGGTTAACTTCGTGGCCGTGGACCTGCCGGTCCGTAAGGGCACAGACGATTTCCCTGCGAAACAGGGATCATGTTAATCTGTCCAAACTTTCCGGACACAGCCTGCCAAGAATCATATTAACGGATATTCTTCCCTATGTTGCCTCCTATGTTGTTATGGCTTATATTCTTCAGATTGCTTCCGGAATTCTTTCCGAAGCCCAGCTATCCATGATAGGCTTGGGACCCAGTACAAACAAGGTGGCTACGTTAGGACTTATGATGAACTGGGCGATGCAGTTCCAGGCACCGCTGTCGGGCGCATGGTGGGCATTCATACCGGTTGTACTCTCCATAGCACTGATATCATTTTCACTTAACTTGATGAATACCGGCTTAGATCAAGTATTCAACCCACAGTTGAGAGATTAAGGAGGGGACGGATATGGGAAAGATTATGCTGGAAGTAAATAATTTAAAAACAAAATATATTACAAGATTTAATGAAAGTGTCTATGCCGTTGATGGAGTATCCTTAAAACTGGAAGAAGGGAAATCAATTGGCATTGCCGGAGAATCCGGCTGCGGTAAGTCAACCCTGGCCTTAAGCCTCATGGGATATTATTTTGCACCGCTCCATTATATGGAGGGAAGTATCATTGTTGACGGGAAGAATATTTCGGAGCTGACACCGGACCAGGTCCGTAAAACTGTGTTGGGCACCGAGATTTCCTACATTCCCCAGGCAGCCATGAATGCATTAAATCCCACGCAGAAAATTATTAATTTTATTGAAGATGTTATACATGCCCATGATCCCAGAATGCCGAAGAATATGATATATGATTTGGCAAGGGAAAGGTTTGAAGTTTTAAATCTGCCGAAAGAAGTACTTCAAAAACATGCGGTTGAATTATCCGGCGGTATGAAGCAGCGTACCGTTATTGCAATTTCCACCATATTGTCACCCAAGGTTTTAATCGCAGACGAACCTTCTTCCGCTTTGGACGTTTCGTCCCAGAAGATGGTTATTAAGATGATGCGTGACCTTATGAATAAAGGTTTTATCAAATCCATGATCTTTATAACCCATGAGCTTCCCTTATTATACAATGTAACAGATGATATTATGGTTATGTATGCGGGACAGATTGCGGAAAAAGGTACTGCAAAAGAGATGGTGTTTGAGCCGCTTCATCCTTATTCCAAAGGCCTTATGGGCTCCATTATCGTTCCGGAAGCCGGTACCAGGGACATGAAATTAACCGCAATACCGGGAACGCCTCCGAATCTGAAAAAGCCGCCGGCCGGCTGCCGGTTTGCGGAACGCTGTAAGTATGTGCAGGCAGCCTGCAAAGTACAGAGTATTGACGAAGTTCATATGGATGACGGCCGTATGTACCGCTGCATTCTTGATCAGAAACAGCTGAAGGAGGTTGAGAAGTAATGGCAAAATCCAAGGAAATATTTCTTAGCGGCAAAGAAGTAACTAAAATTTATGGTTTTGGCGATAAGAAAACAGTAGCTGTTAATAAAGTAGATTTTGACTTCCATAAAGGTGAAATTATATCCATCGTCGGTGAAAGCGGAAGCGGGAAAACAACTCTGGCAAAAATGCTTTTAGGACTGCACAGTGTCACATCCGGTGAAATTTACTACAACGGTAAATTAAGGGATATACGTTCCTCCCGTAAAAAAAGAGCATATTGGAAGGGAATTCAGGCCATATTCCAGGATCCGTTTTCCTCCTTTAATGTTTTTAACCGTATTGATACCCTTTTGCTGGACTGTATTAATATGAGAGGGGAGAAGAATTTACCTTACGAGAAAAAAATAGAGTTAATGACGGAAGCCTGCAGTTTCGTAAACTTAAAGTTTGCCGAATTAACCAAAAAATATCCTTTTGAATTATCCGGCGGCCAGATGCAGCGTCTGATGATAGCCAGGATCTTTCTGCTGAAACCCCAGATACTCATAGCGGATGAACCGACCTCCATGATCGATGCCTGTTCCCGCGCGACCATACTGGATATGTTATTAAAGCTCAGGGATGAAATTGACATGACCATTATATTTATAACCCATGATATCGGTCTTGCTTACTATGTGTCCGATTCCGTATATATTATGGAACATGGAGTTTTTGTGGAGAAAGGTACGGCAGACGAAGTAATTCTTCATCCGAAGGCAGACTATACAAAACGTTTGATCAATGATGTTCCCAAAATATATGAGGAATGGGATTTATCAACGGTTTAACCTGGAAAATACCTGCCCTTAAGGGAGGGCAACCATAACAAACGCAGGAAAGAACATTTTGTAAAAATTTCATGTGTTTGCCGTGGGAGGGTAACGAATTTTTGCTTGCATCGGAAAATAATATAGATTAACCTTTCAGGACGGGGGCTGTTTCAAAATAGCAGGGTATGCTATTTTGAAACAGCCCTCTGTCCAATTTTTAAGACCCAAGTTACAGGTTGTCACCATGAATTGGTTTATGGCCCGCCGCATATTATAATAAAAACAGACTAAGCAACCTTTGTATATTAAGCAGCCTTTTTGATGCTGTGACTGTTGCAAAATTCAAGTTTTCCATTTTGTAACTGCACCAGTCGGATGTACGGCGGTAAATGGCCGTCTTAATTGTACAACAGGCGGATGACGGACGGGAACTAAAAATGCAGGGCAAAAAAATTAAAATTATTCTATATGGTATATTGTTAACCTTAACGCTTCGGCTTTGTTTTATAAATACGGAAACCGGCATCGGTTTAAAAATGGATAAATCAGAAAATCAAACAGTTGCGGCATGGAATTTCGATTCCGGTATCGGAATAATGGCCAGAATGGAAAATGCCAGGGTAAAAGATAAAGTGCTGAGTGACGGACAAAAGAAAGGCTACATGGACCTGTATCCGGATATGTATGTGGAAAGTATAAAGCCGGTTATCCATTTGGGAGAAAAAAAGACAGCATACCTGTCCTTTGACGACGGACCCAGTCATATCACAAACGGTATATTGGATACTCTGACTGAATATGAGATCAAAGCCACTTTTTTCGTATTAGGCTGCACCATAACCCGGGAAGGGGAGGAATGTTTAAAAGACATGGTAAAACAGGGCCATACAATTGGTATACATACTTATTCCCATAATTATAAAAACATATATTCATCCGTAGAAGCTTTTTTAGATGATTTTTACCAGGATTACCTGTTGATTTATGAGACGACAGGTGTTAAGGTCAATATTTTCCGTTTTCCCTGGGGCAGTTATAACAGTTACAATAAAAATATCCGGGATGAATTAGTTGCGGAAATGGAGCGGCGGGGGTTTACCTATTATGACTGGAATGTAAGCGCAGAAGATTCTATAGGCAATCCTACGGAATACCGGATTAAACGCAATGTCTTAAAAGACCTGGATAAATATGATAATCCTATTATCCTTATGCACGATTCCTCCGTGAACCGGTTAACGGCAAAAACCCTTCCCGATATTTTAGAATCCATTATCGATAAAGGGTATGAGTTTGATACCCTGGATCGCAGGGTACCGTATCAATTCGGTAATTAAGGCCGGAATACTGGCACTTTATTAATTGCGGAAGCATATATTGGGAGTGATAATATTTTGGCAGTATCACAGCTATGCCTGTGATCTGCAGCGGGTGTAAGGCTGAAAGAAATTTTCTTTCAATCCCGGAAGTTTGTGTCTGCGTAACCAAAGTATGCAAAGCATTAGTATGTAAAAGCATTAGTTATGTAAAAGCATTAGTATGTAAAGTATTAGTATGCAAAGTATTAGTATGCAAAGCATTAGTATGTAAAGTATTAGTATGTAAAGTATTAGTATGCAAAACATTATTATACTTGCATAAGTATGTAAAACATAAATATGCTATGCATATTTATGTTTTACATTTGGCGCAAACTTCAAATGCGCAGAAAACATGCGCAGGAAAGAGGCGATATATGAATATAAAAGAATATTATATGAATAATGCGAAGTCTTTCTACTTTCCTGATATGAAACAGAAACCTGTTACCAATTATGGATATGAAACAGCTACCAGAGTTTATCCGGCACAAATGGAGACACAATCCCTGGGCAGGCTCCAGGTAAATTGTGTAACCCAGGCAGGATTCCGTCCGATCCCGGGTGCTACGGTCAGAATCGGTTATACGGGGGATCCTACTTCCGTAGTGGAAGAATTGACTACGGATAACCTGGGACGTACGGAAGTAATCGATTTGCCGGCACCTCCGCTGGATTGGAGCCTGGATCCGGCTGTTTTTGACCAGCCCTATTCCGAATATAATGTAAATGTAACCGCACCCGGTTATGAAACCGTAGCAGTCTCCGGAACACAATTACTGGCTGCGGTAACGGCAGTTCAGCCCGTAGAAATGATACCGGCACCGGAAACCCCGGCCGGGGAAGCATTTGTAATTCCGCCCCATACCCTTTATGGGGATTATCCGCCTAAAATAGCGGAGTCTGAAATTAAACCCACCGCAGAAACCGGTGAAATAGTACTGAGGGAAGTAGTAGTGCCCGAGTTCGTTATTGTCCATGACGGGCCGCCTACGGATACCTCGGCAGCAAATTACTATATACGTTACAGGGATTATATCAAAAACGTGGCTTCCAGTGAAATCTACGCAACCTGGCCGGAAGCAACCATTTTGGCGAATATACTGGCCATTATGTCTTTTACCTTAAACAGGGTTTTTACGGAATGGTACCGGAACCAGGGTTTTAATTTTACTATTACGTCTTCCACGGCCTTTGACCATAAATGGATGAGGGGCAGAAATATTTATGATAATATCGGTTTGGCAGTGGACCAGGTCTTTAATAACTATTTATCCAGGCCAAATGTCAGGCAGCCGATATTAACCCAGTACTGCGACGGGCGAAATGTAACCTGCCCGGGCTGGATGCCCTTATGGTAACAGGGTATAAAAATAAATATCAAGAAGCCCTTCTTTTTTGCTAAAGACGATTTTTTCAATAATTGAATTTAGGGCTTTGTTCTTCGTTATATTATCTGCGGTATCGGAAGCGATGATTTTATATATTTCATTTATATTCCCCGACAGGCCCGGTTTCCTGTTTGATTCGTTAAAAGTTTTAAGTTTTCCCAGCTGCTGTTTTATCCGGTTACGTTCTTTTAACAGGCCATCCTTATTCTGCCTGTATTCTTCCAGGGTATCAATACCGTTTTGGTATGCTTTTTTTACTCGGTTTTCTTTTTCGCTTAATTTCAGTAACTTCTGCTCCAGCAAAGTAACATGGGAGGCAGTTTCCGTATTCAGCCCGGTATAACCGGTTGGGCCGGAGATAAGTACTTTTTCCAAAACTTCCAAAACGGCGGGAATCAGTTTATTTTCCGAGATACTGTTACATACCGGGCATTTTCCTTTTAGGTAACCGCTGCAGCTAAAATGCAGGTACTTTGAATTTTTAACCCTGGAAGCGGTCAGGCTTCGCCCGCAGCTGCTGCATTTGACTAAACCCGATAACCAGTGACGGTATTCCGTAACCGGCCGTGCTTTTATGGAGGGATTATTTATTTTCTGTTTTTCTTCCAGGCGGATCCTTTCCCGGGCAAGTTCATACAATTCTTCGGTTATGACCGGTTCATGCTGTCCTTTTGCAAGGATCCACTTAGATTCATCCCGAACCGTTTTGGTGGCATTATGGGTCCGGTTCCAACGGATATAACCCTTATATATAGGATTCTTAAGGATGTATTCCACCGACCTCCGTTCAAAAGCCTTATGCTGCCTGGTTTTAAAACCCAGCTGGTTTAAATGTTTTGCAATCTGGTAAGAGGACATTTTATCAAACACATATTTTTGAAATATTAACCGGATGATTTCCGCTTCTTTAGGAACAATGACCGGAGGTTCACCGGTATGTAATATTTTATATCCAAGAGGCGGATTCGCCTGGTAACCTCCCCGGAGGGCTTTTTCCGTCATGCCTTTTGTTACTTCATCCGCCAGATTTAAGGAATAATATTCTGCCATAGCCTCCAGCATGGCCTCCAGGATTACACTGAATTTATCATCTTCCAGCTGTTCCGTAATGGATATTACTTTGATGCCGCATTCTTTTTTCAGAAGCGACTTATATACGATACTGTCTTCCCTGGAACGGCTGAACCGGTCAAAACGGTGGACTAAAATAAAGTCAAAAGGTTTGGGCTTCTTTTTTGCAGCTGCAATCATTTTCATAAAGCCTGGACGTTTCTCCGCTTTTCTTCCGGATATACCTTCATCAAGAAAGATATGTTCTGCGTTTACAAAGATATCGTTCTTTTTTGCATATTCCAATAATAATCTCTTTTGGGCATCCGGGGAAAATTCTGCCTGGTCCTCGGTACTGACCCGGATATACAGTGCGGCAGTTTGCATTTTTACCAGCTCCTTAATTGATTATATGAAAGAAAAATGTAAAAATGCCCTGTTTGGCAATATGTACAATCCCCGGTACATAAATTATTACCGGAGGTGGTATGTATCAGCAAGGAACTTAAAGTAAGGATTTTTGTTAATATGGAAGGGGAAGAGAAACCCTGGGAAGTGATTCCGGAAAAGAGACAGAAGGAAATAGGAACTGCTCTTAATGATAAAGCATTAAGAGCTATTGGTTATATTCCCGTTTCTGAGATAAAGGTAAAAATTGCCGGAGAGAAAAAAGCTAATTCTCCAATACCCATAAATGCTGGTGAATATAATAAGTCAGATTGATTTGCCGTTTCCGTTTATCGGCACTGTAAATGCAGCAGTATGTGGTAGAGCCTGTTCCGTCCTTGGTAAAGGTAACGCCGTCAATCTTTACCTTACAGACATTCCCGTAAAGGTCAGTCAGGCTGAGATAAACGGGCATAATTTTTCCTTCCCGGTTAAAGACTGCAATCACGGAAACCGGCTGGCATTTTGAATAATCGATTTTAATATCCGGATTATTTAATTCAAAGAATGGCATAATTATCCTCATTCCTGCGCATGTTTTATGCGCATTTGAAGTTTGCTCACTTGGTGTAAATGAATTATAGCAAACAAGTGTTCGAAAATCAATGGAAATAAAAGGTCCGGCCGGGTTCGGCGGGAGCCGGACTTATTTGGCCGCCATGTGTAATAAAAAAATTAATAAGTTAATATTGTTAATTATAATAGAAAACCAGGTGATTTATGTTTAAAAATTCAAGGAGAAAAAGGTCAAACAGTAATTTCCTGCCTTTCAGCAAGAGATTATTGGAATATTCCCGCTTTGAATGCTGGATAATGACATTTGCATTATTTATCATGCAGGGGTTCGGGATTGATACCGGCGAACTTTATCAGGTCTGCCTGGCCGGATGGGCCGGATATGCCGTGGCAAAGGCATTGTATTATAATATGGCCAAATCCGATCACCAGATTCAGCTGCTTAGGAAAATAGATCCGGGTTCTTCGGAACGGATAAAAGACATTCTTATGGAAAATACCGAAAAATTACTGAAAAACAGTGTTGATGAAGACACAGAGGAAAATAAGGACCTGGAATAAGTTATATATACTCTGTTACGATACGGATGACCCAGTGGGGTTCCAAAGACTTAGGTGACCAGGGACTTACTGCCATACAGATATTACGCAATTTCTACGGAGCTAATATGTTTATTAATTCTGCAACTGAAGTAGCCGGGGTTCCTTCTTCCTGGCCGGGTGCCAATCTAACCACCGGTTCCAGGGGAGACAGTGTAAGGCAGATACAGGAGCAGTTAAATGCAATTTCCGCTGTCTATACTGTAATACCCACGGTTGCTGCTGACGGTGCATATGGCCCCCAGACTGCGGAGGCGGTAAGGATATTCCAACAGACCTTCGGCCTGCCGGCTACCGGTATTGTTGATTTTCCGACCTGGTATCGGATCTCGGAAATCTATGTGGCAGTTACCAGAATTGCGGAACTAGTATAAAAATTATGCATAAACAGAACGGAACCGCCGATTTGTCAAACAGATATCCGCATTCCGTATTGCAACATGTTCATAACCTGTCAGGCAGCTATGAGACAGGTTAAATATGCAAGGCAAAGGACTTAATATTTTAAGATATTCAAACTGTCTTAAAAAATATTAAGTCCTTTATTATGCATAGAATTATGTGTTCTGTATCATTTAGCAGGTGTTAAACCCAGGGGTTCTGCGACCGGAGCAGAGGAGGTCACAGAAAATACCTTCCGGCATCCATAGCTGAACCGCAAGAAAAATTCATATAAAAAAACATTTTACTTGATTAAACGGAATATATATTTTATAATTATAAACAAAAAATGCATAATAATTAATTTATTTCAATTTCTGAAATAAATGCTTGTATTTTAAATGAACTTGTGATAGAATTTTAGCAATTTGGGAACCTGTAGGCCTGATATGCGTAAGAAGTATATCCAAAGTATTTTGTGTATACTCTTTTTTTATGCAATAGGGAATTATTTCCTTATAGCTTGCCAAAGGGAATGGCTGCAGCAGCTTAAAGTTGCAAGTGACGGATAGTTTTAAGTTGTACTATATTATTTGAAAGGAACAGGTGGAAGTTATGAAAGCTTTTCTGATACTGGAAGACGGTAATGTTTTCACAGGTAAAAGTATTGGTTCAACTAGGGATATGATTAGTGAAATAGTATTCAACACCTCAATGACAGGTTATCTGGAGGTGCTGACGGACCCATCTTATGCAGGCCAGGCAGTTGTGATGACCTATCCGTTAATCGGAAATTACGGAATCTGCTATGAAGATATGGAATCGAAAAAACCATGGGTGGACGGATATATAGTAAGAGAAATTGCAAGGCGCCCAAGTAACTTCCGAAGTGAGGACAGCATCGAAACCTTTTTAACGGAAAAAGACATACCCGGGATTGCCGGAATCGATACCAGGGCCCTGACCAAGATTTTAAGGGAAAAAGGAACCATGAACGGTATGATTACTACCAATGAAAATTTTGTTTTGGAGGATGTCATTAAGAAGCTAAAAGGGCATCACGTGGCAAAAGTAGTGGAAAAGGTTACCTGCAAGGAGAAAAAGACCTATTATGCCAGGGAATTTGCAGCAACCGATGCGGATAATGCAAGAAGCGGACTTAAAGTTCACCCTTACAGAAAAGGCAGCTTTAAGATAGCCCTGCTGGATTATGGCTCCAAGGATAATATCAAGGACTGCTTGTTAAAAAGAGGCTGTGATGTCACTATTTACCCGGCTTTGACGAAAGCAGAAGAAATCCTTGCAAAAAATCCGGACGGAATTATGTTATCCAATGGCCCCGGAGATCCGAAAGAGTGTGTGGAAATAATCGAAGAAATCAAAAAAATGTACGACAGTGACGTTCCCATCTTTGCGATCTGCCTGGGCCACCAGTTAATGGCATTGGCTAACGGCGGGGATACCAAAAAATTAAAATACGGCCACAGAGGTGCCAATCATCCGGTAAAGGATCTAAAAACCGGAAGGGTGTATATATCTTCCCAGAATCACGGCTACGTAGTAGAAGACGGCTCCATGAGCGAAGCAAAAGCTGAAAAAAGTTTTATCAATGCCAACGACGGAACCATAGAAGGATATCATTATTTAGGAAAGAATATATTTACGGTCCAGTTCCATCCGGAGGCATGTGCAGGACCTCAGGATTCAGAGTTTCTTTTCGATGAGTTTATTCAGATGATGGAGGTACAATAATGCCAAAGATTGACAGCATCAAAAAAGTATTGGTTATAGGTTCCGGTCCGATTATAATCGGCCAGGCTGCAGAATTCGACTATGCAGGCACCCAGGCCTGCCGTTCTCTGAAGGAAGAAGGAATCTGTGTTATACTGGTAAATTCCAATCCGGCAACCATTATGACGGATAAAGATATTGCAGATATCGTATACATTGAACCGCTGACACCGGATATTGTGAAAAAAATAATCTTAAAAGAGAAACCGGACAGTGTACTTCCGACTCTGGGCGGCCAGGCAGCCTTAAATATAGCCATGGAGTTGGAGGAATCCGGATTTTTAAGGGAAAATGATGTCAAATTAATCGGTACCACCTCGGAAACCATAAAGAAGGCGGAAGACCGCCTGGAATTTAAGATTACCATGGAAAAGATCGGTGAACCCTGTGCGTCAAGTACGGTTGTAACCACGGTTAAGGATGCGTTGGCTTTTGCAGAAAATATAGGATATCCGGTGGTTGTACGTCCGGCTTATACCTTGGGCGGAAGCGGCGGCGGAATCGCACAGGACGAAGAACATTTAAAAGAAATCTGTTCCAACGGCCTTCGTTTAAGCCGTGTGGGACAGTGTCTGATCGAACGCTGCATTGCCGGCTGGAAGGAAATCGAATATGAGGTAATGAGGGATAGCCAGGGCAACTGTATTACGGTATGTAATATGGAGAATATCGACCCGGTGGGAGTACATACCGGCGACAGTATCGTGGTGGCACCTTCCCAGACCCTTTCCGACAAAGAATACCAGATGCTCAGATCTTCGGCAATGAATATTATTACGGAATTAAATATTACCGGCGGCTGTAACGTACAATATGCCCTTCATCCCGATACTTTTGAATATTGTGTTATAGAGGTGAATCCCAGGGTCAGCCGTTCCTCCGCCCTGGCTTCCAAGGCGACGGGATATCCCATAGCCAAGGTTGCCGCCAAGATCGCACTGGGCTATAACCTGGATGAGATCCAGAACGTGGTTACGGGCAAGACCTATGCAAGTTTTGAACCTGCCCTGGACTATGTGGTCGTTAAGATACCGAAGTGGCCCTTTGATAAATTTATTATGGCCAAGAGAACCCTGACCACCCAGATGAAAGCAACCGGTGAGGTTATGAGTATCTGCACCAATTTCGAAGGTGGCTTAATGAAGGCGCTTCGCTCCCTGGAGCAGAATATTTACAGCCTGCAGTATGGTGATTATGAGCAGTATCCTATAGATGAAATCAGGGAAAAACTATACCAGATCGATGACAGAAGGCTGTTTGTCATAGCGGAAGCCATCCGCAGGGGAATTTCCTATGATGAAATCTATGACATAACCAAGATCGATAAGTGGTTTTTAGATAAGATTGCCATTCTGGTAGAAATGGAACAGGACTTAAAAACCAAACCTTTAACGAAAGAATTACTGACAGAAGCAAAGAGGCTGGAATTCCCGGACCGTGTCATTGCGGAATTTACGGGAAAAACCCTGGAAGAAGTGAAAAAGCTCCGCAAACAGGATTATGAAATCATACCTGCCTATAAGATGGTAGATACCTGTGCGGCAGAATTTGAAGCCAGCACACCTTACTATTATTCCTGTTTTGGCAGTGAAAATGAAGTAGACCCGGTTAAGACCAGAAAAAAAGTCATGGTACTCGGTTCCGGCCCGATCCGTATCGGACAGGGGATTGAATTTGACTACTGTTCCGTACACAGCGTATGGGCCTTAAGGAAAGCAGGCTATGAAACCATAATTGTAAATAACAATCCGGAAACCGTAAGCACGGATTTTGACATTGCGGATAAGTTATACTTTGAACCCCTTACCCCGGAAGATGTGGAAAGCATTGTGGATCTGGAGCAGCCCGACGGTGCGGTAGTGCAGTTCGGCGGCCAGACTGCCATTAAATTGACGGACGCATTATTAAAGATTGGAGTTCCCATCCTTGGAACTTCCGCCGAAAATGTGGATGCCGCGGAAGACAGGGAACTATTTGATGCCATCCTGGAAGAATGCGGTATCCCAAGACCTGCCGGCAAAACCGTATTTACCACGGAAGAAGCAATTGCCGCCGCGGGCGAGTTAGGGTATCCGGTCCTGGTAAGGCCTTCCTATGTACTGGGCGGACAGGGAATGCAAATTGCCATTTCCGATGAGGATATCAGGGAATTTATGGACATTATCAACTTAAATGTCCAGGAACACCCCATATTGGTCGATAAGTATCTGATGGGCAAAGAGGTTGAAGTGGATGCCGTATGTGACGGGGAAGATATCTTAATCCCCGGTATCATGGAGCATGTGGAACGTGCCGGTATCCATTCCGGTGACAGTATTTCCGTATATCCGGCGCAGAATATTACGGAAAGGCTTCAGAACGTTATTGTGGATTACACCCGAAAACTGGCCAAATCCCTTAATGTAATCGGACTCATTAACATCCAGTTCATCCTGTATAACGATGAAGTATATGTAATAGAAGTAAACCCTCGTTCCAGCCGTACCGTTCCTTATATCAGCAAAGTAACCGGTATTCCCATTGTAGGCCTGGCCTCCCGTGTCATACTGGGTGAAAAGATTAAGGACTTAGGCTTCGGAACCGGTCTGGCACCCAATGCGGACTATATAGCGATCAAGATGCCCGTATTCTCCTTTGAAAAATTACACGGAGCCGATATCAGCCTTGGACCGGAAATGAAATCCACCGGAGAATGTCTGGGTATCGCAAAAACCTTTAATGAAGCATTATACAAAGCCTTTTTAGGTGCGGGAATCAACCTTCCGAAATACAAGAAGATGATTATGACCGTAAAGGATGCGGATAAACTGGAAGCGGTGGAAGTGGGCAGAAGATTTAAAGCCCTGGGCTATGAAATCTATGCGACCAGAAGTACGGCTAAATTTTTAAATGAAAACGGAGTGGAAGCAATCCCGGTTAATAAACTGGATAAAGAAGCACCGACCATCATCGATCTAATTCTGGGACACGAAATCGATCTGGTTATCGATACGCCGACCCAGGGCCGTGACAAATCAAGGGACGGATTTTTAATCCGCCGTACTTCCATTGAAACCGGAGTTACCTGCCTGACTTCCCTGGATACGGCCAATGCGTTGCTAACCAGCCTGGAAAATGCGGATATCAGCAATATTACATTGGTAGATATCGCAAAAATCTAATTATTCGGAAACATCTAAATATCCGATACTATTCGTTGGCCTTAAGAGCTGGAATAGTCACAATTAATTAATTTATTAAAGGGGGCTGTTGCAAAAAATCTATCTTATCTGGGAGAGAATATAAACTATATTCCGGACCCAGGCACGGTAAATTTATTTTTTGCAACAGCCCTTTGACATTTATATAAGCCGGATTTTTTAGTTTATTTACAAGCAGATATTACCTTTACCCGGTCGTTTCGCCCCTTAAACTGTTAAAGGCATTATATATATCTAAAATACCATAACCCCATTCCCTGTTCGGATAAGTAATATTAGGAGCTCTCCTTGCTCCCCGTATCAGCAGGTTTTTAATTTCCACGCTGTCAAGCTGGGTATAATTGCCTTCCACTATGCCCCACTCCATTATCATGGCGGCAATTCCCGCCGTATGTGCAGCTGCGACGCTGGTACCCGACCTTGTCGTGTAAGTATTACCCGGACCGGGGCCGATCAGGTTTACCCCCGGTGCAGCCATGTCGGGGCTTATGTTCCCCGTTCTTGTAAAGCCCCTGCTGGCATTTATATATAAACTTTGATTGGTATAATCATAGGCGGTAACGACAATGGGAATTATGGTATTACCGGGAGAGGTCAGGGTAGTTTCAGGAGTAGGCTGGGTAAAATAAGTCTGATCGCTTATAAAGTCTGATATGGGCAGCCAGATATTAAAACGGGAATCCAGGTCGATGTTTGAGTATACCCGGAATCTCCAAATTCCTTCGGTAGGAGTATTAAATCTTATTAAAATAAGCTGGTCCCCTGTTTGTGCTTCCACAATCTGATAGTCAACATATATTACCGTCTCTTCAAAAATAAATCTTATCACCCTGGTTTCTCCGATTCTTGCAGGAATCCTGGGTATGAATTCCCCGGTCGGGGAGAGGATATCAATGGAAAATGTACTGGGTGAGTCACCCCATAATTCCATGGAGAAGCCGGCTTCATTCGGTCCTACCCTTAATTCAATGGTTTCATATTCCACTCCCCTGGTTATGATTCCCTCATAATGGTGTCCCCTGTTCCCTTCGTTTCCTCCTGCTATGGAAATGCCGATCCCCCTGAAATCTGCTATGGCGGAAAGATAGCTGCTTAAAACCCCGCGTTCGTCGTGAGCGCCCTGAGAAGTACCAAAACCGATACAGATAGACAAAGGCCTCATTAACCGGTTGGCAACACTGAGCAAATAATTGACTCCCAGCATGATATCTGTTTCCTGGAAACATACCGCATCCTGGGGGATAAAAAAGAAGCTGCGTATAAATTGTTTTGCCTGTCTTAGTTTTACTACTATTATATCGGCAAAGGGGGCCACACCGGAAAAATTATTTTCAGGGCTTTCCGTACCGGCTGCAATGCCTGCCAGAAAAGTTCCATGGCCGTCCTCATCCCGGCTTGGTACCACAGAGAAAGGGTCATTGCTCTGGAGGGCCAGGTTGATCTGTTCCTGGGTATATTCGGAACCGTAAAAAAAGCCTTCCGGTGATTGGCCGGTTTGAATTGTCTGGTCCCAAATGGAATATATTTTTGTGGTGCCGTCGGCGTTTTTAAAAGCATCATGGGTATAATCAATTCCCGTATCAATCAATCCGACCAATATACCTTCACCCCTGAGGCTGAAACCGGGGATATTCCGGATTCTGGTGACCCCGGAAGCCTCCAGGCTGCCGGTATCCATTAAACCGAAACAACTGGGATAAATACCATAACCATATATTTGAATTAAATTATCAGGCAGACTGTTTATAGGAGTATAAACAACAGCATGAGTCGTGTTGAGGGGAGCATTGCAGGTATTTTGAATTGCTGTAAGCTGTTCCAGGTTCTGCCCATACTCTATAATAAATTCGGCATAATCTTCACTAAGGGCGTAATCTCTGCAGTTTTGATCCAAGATTTCATCTCCAATAAATAGTATTCATTATTTAAATATATGAACAAATATCCTTATTATTCTTTATTACATTTACACACATGTTTAAATGCCTTAAAAGGAAAGGTTTTCATTTTTTTTGGTTGTCTGGGACTTGAATTCATGGTATAATGTCGACAGACAATTGAACGCAGTGAGTGCGCATTAACGGCGCAAGGCGGCGCATCCTGGCACGAAGTGCCAATACCATAATTCTATTTATTAAAGTACATCAGGGAAGATGGGAAAATACAAAACATGGATGGTAAAGATAAAATACGAAAGAAAAGAAATCTTTACACAAAAGAACAGTTAATGGATTTCTTTACGAATATTACATTGCCGGAAGGCGTGATTAGTAATTACATAGAAAAAGACAGCTATATCGAATTTGTTTATGACGATACTATTTATTCCGCTTTAATCGACGGTGGCAATTGGGAAGAGATTAAACAGGAACTGTTCCGCCAGAAGGAACGAAAGCTTATGGAAAGCTACCGGATCCAGGAATTAGAGAAGCAGGATTCTTTAACAAAATTATTTAATAAAGAGTACAGCAGGCGCAATATCGAAGAGTTCCTTAAAGCTTCCGGGCCTGATTCCCATCATGCACTTATGATTGTTGATATAGATAACTTTCAGATTGTGAATGAGAACCTGGGATATCTGTTCGGGGATACGGTCCTGGTTAATATAGCTGATTCTTTAAGGAAAATATTCTATGATACGGATGTGGCAGGCCGGATTGGCGGAGATGAATTCCTTATCTTTTTAAAGAATGTTGCCAGCCTGGATTTATTAAAGGATAAAGCGGAAGAAATTTATTCGGTTTTCCATAACACTTATACCGGTGAAAATGCGGATTATACAATGTCCTGCAGTATCGGAATCGGGGTTTATCCCAATGACGGATTGGATTTCATGCAGTTGTTTCTGAAAGCGGATGCCGCATTGATCCACACCAGGGAGAAAAATAATAATTTCTATGGTTTTTACCATGAAATAACGGACAGCAGCAGGTATATTGACCATGACTTTTATGAAAAGTATAAGATAACCAAAACGAGAGCCTATGGCAGCAATAATTTTGATAAAGAGATTACGGCATTTGCATTTGATATTATGTCGCGCACGAAGGATGTAAACAGTGCGATTAATCTTTTGCTAAATAAGGTGAGGGTACAATTTGACTGTAATCATATCTGCATTTTAGAAAATTCTGTAACAAATTCAAATTTTAATATCACATATCTTAGTTGTAAGGACGGTATAAAACCGGAGAAAAACAGTCTGAATAATTTTATAACCGAATTAGACAATTATACCCATAAATTTGATGAAAACGGTATTTATTATATTAATAATGTAAGCGAATTTCATACAGAACAGGCAAAAAGTATTCTTGAATCATTAGGAATACAGGCTTTGCTTCAGTGCGGTATTTTTGAAAACGGTGTTTTTAAAGGCTGTGTCAGCATTCACGACTGCGAAAAACCAAGATATTGGAACCAATATGAAATTGATTCACTGGTTACCATAACAAAAATAATCTCTTCCTATTTATTAAAAATGCGGGCATCCGAACGGGCAAATGAAAAGCTTTACCGGATTAAGAATTACGATGCACTGACCGGTCTGCCTACGCTCCATAAATTTAAAAAGGTAGTAAAAAAATTACTGGCTGAAAATCCAGACAAGAAATATGCGATTATTTATTCGGATATTACTCAATTTAAATACATAAACGATTCCCTGGGTTATGATGCGGGAGATAGGATATTATGTGATTTTGCATCGCTTTTATCCTGTAACGGAAATTACAGTGAATTTTTGGCAAGGGTTTCGGAAGATAATTTTCTGGCAGTACTCCCGCTGGAAGAGGAAGAACTCTTAAAGAACCAGGTCATAGCTTTGAACGAACAATTTAATATCATGCAGAGGGCCAAATATCCCGGCAATAAGTTCCTGGTGGCAAGCGGTGTTTCTTTAATTGATCCTTCGGAAGATATTACGGTTGCCATAGATAACGCCAACGTAGCCAGAAAGAGTATAAAAAACTCACCCAAGTCAACCTGCAAGTTTTTTGATAACTCCATGAAGATGAAACTCCAGCGGGAAGCAGAAATCACAAATACGATGGAACAAGCCCTTAAGAATGGCGAATTTATCGTATACCTGCAGCCTAAAATCGGTTTAATGGAGAATAATCTGGTTGGGGCGGAAGCTTTGGTAAGATGGAAAAAGAAAGATAATACCCTGATTCTGCCGGGCGACTTCATACCACTGTTTGAACGCAACGGATTTGTGGTAAATCTGGATTTTTATATTTATGAAGAAGTATGTAAGCTGATCCGGTCCTGGATTAACAACGGGATTCCGGTATTGCCCATATCCGTCAATGTTTCCAGAATCCATTTAAACGACGAAGGGTTTGTTAATGAAATCAAGAAATTAGTGGACCATTATAATATACCATATCACTTACTGGAATTGGAATTAACGGAAAGCATCTTCTTAAATAATGCGGAAGTGGCTTTATCTACCATGAAAAAATTAAGAAATCTGGGATTTGGTGTTTCTATTGATGATTTCGGAGCCGGTTATTCATCCTTAAACTTATTGAAAAATATGGAAACAGACGTGATAAAACTGGATAAGGAATTCTTCGGGCAGGGGGATATGCAGAAGGAAGAACAGATTATCGTCTCCAGTATTATCAGCATGGCAAAACAGCTGAATATGAAGGTTTTATCCGAAGGTGTTGAGACCCAGAACCAGTCGGATTTCCTCAAAAGTGTATATTGTGATATGGCACAAGGATATCTTTATTCCAGGCCCATATCGGTTGAAGAATTTGAAAAATTAATACATAGCCAATTATTAAAATAAGGAGAAAACCTTAACGGTTCCCCTTTCATTTTTGTTGTGATTTAACCGTATCATAATAAATATGAAAGGGGGCTTTTCACATCAGAATTATATAGGAATGCCTTTACCCATCGTGATAATTAGGATACTTCAGTTCTATTTACTGAGAAATAGTAACTTATCCAAATTAGTATAATTAATAAACAATAATACATGTGGGATATGAAATAAAACATTGCCGGATTTAAATTTATGGATATAATATAATCTGACGGATCGATTTCATTTTATATAGGTGTGAAATAGAAACTGCAAGGCAGTTTTCTGGAAATATGATATTAAAGCCAGAGGAGCTTTATGAATTTCTCCGGATTTTCATGTGCTATTTGCGGCTTCGGATAACCGTTATGCCGCGAAAGATGAAGATTTGGGTTTCACATTATTTCTGATTACGATTGAATAAATTCGAGTTAACTGAAAGGAGATAACTATGAAATTTAGCAATGGATGTTGGGTACAAAGGGAGAAAAATGAATGTTTCAGCCCGGCAGAAGTTTATGAAACCAGAAGAACGGGCGACAGCATAACTTTTAATGCGCCGACCCATAAAATTAATCACAGGGGCGATACCTTGGGCGGCCCTAATTTAACGATTAAAATATCTGCGCCGGCACCGGAAGTTTTAAGGGTTCAGACCTTCCACTATCTGGGGGTAGTTGACCACGGACCGAATTTTGAATTATCCATAGGGGATAATACGGCATTAACCGTTGAAGAAGCAGACTGGGGATATAAAATTTCCAGCGGTTCCTTAAATTTAACGGTTCAAAAACATAATGCGGTCATGCAGTTTAACCGCGGCGATTATAAACTGACAACCAGCAAGTGGCGTGACCTGGCATACATGAAAACGGATTTTAAGGGACTTGCCTATGAAACCGACAATAAGGATGCCTATATGAGGGAACAGTTAGGCTTATCCGTAGGTGAATTGATCTATGGGCTTGGCGAACGCTTCACACCTTTTATCAAAAACGGGCAGACCATAGATATCTGGAATGAAGACGGCGGTACTTCCACGGAATTATCTTACAAGAATATACCATTTTACCTGTCCAACAGAGGCTACGGTGTATTTGTCAACCATCCGGACAAAGTATCCTTTGAAGTCAGTTCAGAGATGGTGAAAAAGGTTGGTTTCTCCGTTCCGGGAGAGAGTCTGGATTATTTTATTTTTAACGGGCCGACCATGAAGGAAGCCATATCCAGATATACGGATTTAACCGGTAAACCGGCACTTCCGGTAGCCTGGACTTTCGGTTTGTGGTTATCGACCTCCTTTACTACGAATTATGATGAAGCTACTGTAACCGGTTTTGTGGACGGTATGGCGGAAAGGGATATTCCGTTAAGCGTGTTCCATTTTGACTGTTTCTGGATGAAAGGCTTTAATTGGTCCGATTTTATGTGGGATAAGGACGTATTTCCGGATCCGGCCGGGATGTTAAAACGCTTAAAAGAAAAAGGACTGCGGATCTGTGTATGGATTAATTCCTATATAGCCCAGGAATCCATTTTGTTTGAGGAAGGGATGAAAAACGGATATTTTGTTAAGAGAACCAACGGTGATATATGGCAGTGGGATATGTGGCAGCCGGGAATGGCTTTGGTGGACTTTACAAATCCGGCAGCCTGCGATTGGTTTTCCTCCAAGCTGGAAGCTCTCCTGGATATGGGAGTTGACTGCTTTAAAACGGACTTTGGCGAGAGAATCCCGACGAAGGACGTAGTATATTATAACGGTGCGGATCCGATAAAAATGCATAATTACTACACTTACCTGTATAATAAAACTGTGTTCGGCTTGTTGGAGAGAAAACGCGGTAAAGGCAACGGAGTGTTATTTGCCAGAAGTGCTACGGTGGGCGGACAGAAATTCCCGGTGCACTGGGGCGGAGACTGCTGGTCGGATTTTGAATCTATGTCAGAAAGCTTAAGGGGCGGATTGTCTTTGACCATGTCAGGTTTTGGATTCTGGAGCCATGATATCGGTGGTTTTGAAGATACGTCCACACCGGATGTATATAAGAGATGGGTTGCTTTTGGACTGATGTCCTCCCATTCCAGGCTTCACGGAAGTTCTTCCTACCGGGTACCCTGGGCGTACGACGAGGAATCGGTTGCAGTCGCACGTTTCTTTACAAAACTAAAAGCCTCCTTAATGCCGTATCTTTACCGGAATGCCATTGAAACCAGTAAGACCGGTATCCCAACTATGAGAAGCATGGTTTTGGAATTCCAGGATGACCCTGCCTGCCAGTACCTGGATAAACAGTATATGTTTGGTGACAGTCTGTTAGTAGCACCTGTCTTTAATGAAGAAGGCATGGCAGAATATTATGTACCGGAAGGTAATTGGACGAATTTCCTGTCCGGGGAAAAAGTGACCGGCGGCAGATGGATCCGTGAACATCATGACTATTTCAGCATTCCCTGCCTGGCAAGAGAAAATTCCATTATTGCGGTGGGGGCTGTTGACACGGCACCGGAATATGATTATGCGAAAGATGTAACCTTGAAAGTATACCAGTTAATTGACGGAGCTGAAGCGAAAACTGCTGTTTATAGCATGAAGGCTGAACTGGAGCTTAGTGTATCCGTATTAAAAGAGGGCAGTAAAATTACGATTCAGGTTCAAAATTTCGGAGAAGGAAAGCCTTACAGAATTTATCTTCACGATGTGAAAAATGTAGCATCCGTTACAGGGGCTTCGATTCAAGCGGAAGAGAAAGGGACTGTGATCCTGCCTTCCGCAGCAGGTAAGGATTCCGTTACGGTTCTGACCTGTTTATTGAATTAACGGTTATTATTCACAAGCCGGTCGGCCTGTGAAAGTAACACGCGTTGCGATGCACAGAAACTGTATTTTGTACAGTTTCGCACGGTATCATTCAGGTTTTCTGTGACTTTCGCTTCGTTTCACTCATAAAAAACACTTCGGATTGACTGGCTGTGAATAGTAACAATTTAACAGTTCGGGGTTTGGCAAAGGAGCACGCTGCGATTGAAAGCATTAAAGAGATTGACAAAGGATAAAATTAATTTTATAAAGATATTAAAAATAGCAGTGGGAAGCAGTGCGGCGATCCTGTTTGCCGACCTTTTGGGCCTTAGCTACAGTGCCTCTGCGGGAATTATAACTTTATTAAGCATTCAGGATACCAAAAAGGAGACCCTGATTGTAGCCGGTAAACGGATACTGGCTTTTCTGCTGGCTCTGTTTACCGCTTTTGTTTTGTTTCGGGCACTTGGTTATCACACGGTTACCTTTGGTGTATTCTTACTGGTTTTTATTACGGTGAGTTATCTGCTGCGGCTGCAGGAGGGGATAGCCATGTGCTCGGTACTGGTAACCCATTTTCTTATTGAAAAGGATATGGGGCCGGTTTTTATTTGGAATGAAAGCCTGATCATGATTATTGGTACCTTTGTCGGTGTTCTTTTAAATCTGTATATGCCGGGTAATTCCGAGGCGGTAAAGGCAGATATGCGGTTGCTTGAAGAGGATATCCGGACAATTTTAGGGAAACTCTCCGAATGTATCTTAAGCAGCAGGGAAACGGTAAAACCGGCAGACAACTACGGCTGTACGGATTCCTGTACTTTGGATAAGGACTTAAAGGACCTGGACAGCCATTTAAAAGATGCTTTATCACGGGCTTATGATAACATGAACAATACTTTATTAAGTGATACCCGTTATTATATCCAGTATATTACTATGAGAAGAAACCAGTTTACTATCTTAATTCATATCAAAGAGCAGTTATGCCGGCTGACGAAAGTTCCCAGACAGGCAGAACCCATAGCCGGGTTTTTAAATACGGTCCGGGAACAGTTTCATGAGTATAACAATGCGGAAAGGCTGCTGGAGGAATTAGAACGGATCAAGTCCGGATTCCGGGCGGAACCGAACCCTGTTACACGGGAAGAATTCGAAAACAGGGCGGTTTTGTATTTAATACTATATGATCTGGAAAACTTTTTAAATATTAAAAAGAATTTTGTCAGTAATATCAGCTTAAAACAGATCATGACCTTTTGGAATACACAGGACTGGTGAAAGAAGATTCCGTGGAGGACAGTTTCCGTTTAAAACAGCAGCAGGGCTGTGTAATAGGTTAAAGCCATGCAGCATGCAACAAAGCGGAATGCTATAGCCGCTTGTCTGTAAAAGAACTCATACAATAAGAAAAAATCTTACTAAGAAAAAAACATACTAAGAAAAAAACATACTAAGAAAAAACATACTAAGAAAAAATTTTAGATTAAGAAAAGAACCAAATTATGTATTTTACAAATAAAGCCTTACCTCAGATAGCAGCAAAACGGGGGAAGGCTTTTTTATTTTACAGGAAAATTCGTCCCAGGGTGTGTCTGAAAACTCAGTACACCGTTCTGAACACAACACTCTGATTTGCGGCATACTGCGTCGTGATTTTTGGAAACGTAGCCCACGCCTCCCAAATCACTCCCTGCCTCCCACAAAGAATGTCCAGCCAGACAACAAGCATTTTTCAAACACGCTCCAGGAGATAAAAATAATAAAAATCCAATTTCTACTATAAATGATATTAAATTTTTATAGTATAAATCTAAAACAAAACCTGTTAGTATAAATTCAGTCATTAAACATATTACTTTTATGATGGCAGAACCAAGTCCAGGAGGTTAATAAATGCAGAATTCAGTATTGTCACAGACTAAAAATATTCAGAAAGCAAAGAAAAAGGGGAGCCTGGAAGGAAAGAAAATGTTTTTATACATAGTACCATTCTTAATATTATCTTTCACGTTTTCCTATTTTCCGTTACATGGTTGGTTATATGCCTTCTTTGATTATAAACCGCCGCTGAAATTATCGCAGTGTGAATTTGTAGGGTTACAGTGGTTTAAAATGTTATTTGCCAATCCAATGCAGATAAGCCAGCTCATGAAAGTAATGGCCAATACCTTTGCCATGAGCGGACTGACACTTGCAACTTCGTTTTTGCCGGTAATCTTTGCAATTTTTTTAAGCGAAATTAAATGCAAATGGGTCCGGAATTTCGTACAGACATTTACCACCGTACCGAATTTTATCAGCTGGGTTATGGTATATTCCGTAGCATTCAGTTTATTTTCCAACACAGGTATGGTTAACACGCTTTTTATAAATGCCGGAATCATTACAACGCCGATTAAGTTTCTGGATGGGGATTCCCATACCTGGCTGAGTATGCTTTTATGGTATACGTGGAAAGGCCTCGGATGGGGGTCTATTATGTATCTCGCGGCAATTGCGGGGGTGGACCAGGAATTGTATGAAGCTGCCAGAGTAGATGGTGCCAACCGTTTTAAATTAATGAGACATATCACATTGCCGGCTCTGATGCCCACCTTCTTTGTATTATTGATGCTTTCCATAGCAAATTTTCTGAATAACGGTCTGGACCAGTATTATGTATTTCAGAATTCCTTTAATAAAGAACACATACAGGTACTTGATTTATATGTATACAATGTCGGTATGACAGGCCGGAGTCCCTCTTTGGCAACCGCGATCGGTATGCTGAAAAGTATCGTCAGTATTACTTTATTGTTTGCGGTGAACAATGTGTCCAAAAGAATGCGTGGAGAATCTATTATTTAGAAAGGAATAGGTTGAAAAAACAAAAGCAGTTTTTTCAACATCCTGATTTGTACGTGCGCCAGGGCGCACAGATGGGAGTTAGGTTGAAAAAACAAAAGCAGTTTTTTCAACATCCTGATTTGTACGTGCGCAAAAGCGCACAGATGGGAGTTAGGTTGAAAAAACAAAAGCGTTTTTTTCAACATCCTGATTTGTATGTGCGCAAAAGCGCACAGATGGGAGTTTATTATGAAAAAGAATGTGAAAAAGAAGAAAACGGAAGGAGCGGATATCGTTTTTAACATATTGAATTACTTATTTTTTATTTTATTCACTTTAATTTGTATCTATCCATTTTATTACCTGATTATTAATACGATCAGTGCCAACGACCTGAGTTCAAATGGAAAGATTAATTTTCTTCCTCAAAAAATTCATATTGAAAATTACATCAACGTTATCAAAATCAGGGGGCTGGGGACTGCTTTATGGGTATCGGTGTGCAGAACAGTTATTGGAACGGCCTGTACCGTATTGGCATCCGCATTTTTGGGATTTATGTTTACCCAGCAAAAGATGTGGGGCAGGAAATTCTGGTACCGTTTTATTATTATTACCATGTACTTTAATGCGGGTTTAATCCCTATGTTCCTGACCATGAAAAATCTTCAGCTTATCAATAATTTCTGGGTATACATAATTCCGGTCATTGTACAGCCCTTTAATATAATACTAGTAAAAACCTATGTGGAATCAATTCCGTCATCCCTTCAGGAGGCGGCAGAGATTGACGGGGCAGGTATTATTACGGTTTTCAGAAAAATTATCCTGCCGACTTGTACTCCGATTTTGGCAACGATTGCTATTTTTGCGGCAGTAGGCCAATGGAATTCATTTCAGGACACTTTAATATATGTTACCGACCAGAAATTATATTCCCTGCAATATTTATTGTACAGTTATATTAATCAGGCAAATTCCCTTGCGGCTCTGATTAAGAACAGTGTCGGCAGCGGCAGTAATGTGATGGCACTGGCAACACAGCAGACTCCGACTTCGGTGCGTATGACCGTTACGGTCATTGTAGTTTTACCAATATTATTCATATATCCCATGTTCCAGAGATATTTTGTAAAAGGTATTATGATAGGTTCCGTCAAAGGGTAATAATTGATAAGCAAAACAAAATAAATATATGGATTGTTTTATTTTGCCGATTATATGAAAAAAATTATAATGGAGGAAAAAGGTATGAAAAAGAAATTGCTAAGTATGCTATTATGTGTTTTGCTAATAGCGTCCATGCTTGCCGGGTGCAGCAAAAAATCCAGTCCGGCGGCAGACACTGCGGAACCGGCAGCCACAGCAAAGCCGACAGAAACTGAAAGCACGGATAACAGTGCAGAAACCGGAGCCAAGAAGTATCCGAAGTTTATAACAGTTGATGTATTTGACGGTCTGGCCAATTACCAGGGGATCCAGTCAGGTTGGTTTGCCAAGATAGTAAAAGACAAATTCAACATGGAACTAAACATGATCGCCCCCAACGTGGCAGGCGGCGGAGAGACGTTATTTCAGACGCGTTCCGCTTCCGGTGATCTTGGAGATTTAATTATCTACGGTGCGGACGGCGGAAGGCTGCAGAACCTGGTAACGGCCGGACTGGTAATTGATTTAACCGGTCTGATCGCAGATAAGGAAAACCTTAAGAAATACCAGGGAGGTATCGATTCACTGAACGAATTGGTGAAAGAAGAAGGAATTTACGGAATACCCAGCAGCGTTTCCGAACAGCCGGCAACGAATCCGTCCGAAGGCCTTGATCCGACTTTCGGGCCGTATCTTCGCTGGGATGCATATAAAGCAGCCGGTTATCCGCAGATGAAAACCATGGAAGACCTGCTGCCGGTATTAAAAGCAATGCAGGATGCGGTTCCGGAAAGTGATTCCGGCAAGAAAACTTATAGTATCTCCTTATTTAAAGACTGGGACGGCAATATGATGTGTCTGGCCAAACAGCCGACCTGTTTTTATGGCTATGATGAGCTGGGATTTGTTTTATCGAGAGTGGACGGCTCAGATGACCAGAGTATTATTGACAGCGATTCCATGTATGTCAGAGTGCTTAAATTATATTTTGATGCGAACCAGATGGGGATAGTAGATCCGGAATCGACCACTCAGAACTATGATACTATGTATACCAAATACCAGGACGGACAGATTTTATACTCCCCGTGGCCATGGCTGGGCCAGGCAGCCTATAATACCCCGGATAATAAAGCAGCCGGAAAAGGATTTATGATCGCCTCCATTGATGATATGAAAGATTTATCTTATGGATGCAGGCCGGATGGAGACAGGCAAAGTATCGCGATCGGAAGCAAAGCGGAAGACCCGGAGAGACTAGCAGATTTTATAGACTGGTTATATTCTCCGGAAGGAATTATGATGTCCGCCGCACAGACATCAAGTTCCTGCGGTCCGGAAGGCTTAACCTGGGAACTGGCAGACGGCAAACCTGCCTTGACCGAGTTTGGCTGGAAAGCTTTCTATGAAGGCGGTAATACCCAGGTTCCTGACGAATGGGGCGGCGGAACCTGGAAAGACGGAGTTTCTGCCCTTAATTTCCCGGCAGTAATACCAAGTGATATAAATCCGGAAACCGGATATCCGTATAACTATACCTTATGGGATTCCGTATTGGAGAAAAACACTACGGCCCTTGATACGGACTGGCAGACAAAAATGGGTGCAAAAACTACCCTGGAGTTGTTACAGAATAAAAATCAGCTTATGGTTGCACCGGGTTCCTCTTATATTACTCCGGAAGAAACTTCAGAAATTACTACATTAAGGGGACAATGCAGGGCAACGATAATAGAATATTCCTGGAAGATGGTATTTGCCTCGAATGAAGATGAATTCAATAGTTTATTAAAGGAAATGCAGGATACCGTAAAGGGTCTGGGCTATGACCAGGTCCTGGAGGTCGATATGCAGAATGCAAAAGACCAGAATGCATCCAGGGCGGAAGCGGTTGCCGCATCAAAATAAAGCAAATAGTTTGTTTAAATGAGAATTAAATTTTTAGGTTTCTCATTTATAACAGCCAATAAATTATAAAACTTCCTGATAATAATGGATTATAATTTTCATTCCGTTATTACCGGGAAGTTTTTTAGGTTCTGGGAAATCAGCCTGGCAAGACAGAGTCTTTTTTGTGAAACAGGAAATTACACCCTATTCATAAAAAAAAACAGTCCGCAAGAGGTAGAGATACACTCGCGTTATGAAATTACCGGCTTTGTTGTCCGCGCCCGACGCGAGCATATACAAGGTATACACTTTGTTCTCTCTTTCGAAGAGATTTAAAGACCGGAATTTTTTCCTTTTTTTCTGAATTCAGCAGGGCTGATCCCAAGGTATTTTTTAAATTTCTTATGGAAATAGTCTACATTCTTATAACCGACAAGTTCCGCTATTTCATATACTTTCAGGTTCTTCTGCTTAAGAAGTTCCAGGGTGTGGTTGATCCGGACGTGGTCAATGTAAGAATTAAAGCTTTCCCCCATTTTTTTATTAAATATTTTGCCTAAATAAGAACTGTTGTAGCCGAACAGGGGGGCAATGGTCTCAAGTTTTATATTCTCCCGGTAATTATGATTAATATAATATACAATATCATCCAATATGCTTTCGCTGGAGGAGTTGCCGATGGCGTTCATTAACATCTCAAACTGTTCTGAAAAGAACAGGATTATTTCATGCAGATAATACTTGCTTTCAATAAAATCAATAACGGAAGAATTCGTAGGAAACGGAATATCTGCGGTACTGTAAATATGATTGAGGTTCTGCTTGATCTGCAGATAAATATCCGTCAGGAACAGCTTGATTCCCGACAAATCCGTCCTGGTATAATAGAGGTTTTTATTCAGGGCTGATAAAGTATCTGCGATCATTTTACGGTTAAAGCTCTGGATATAGCTGCAGAATTTATCACAGTAGGATTTCGTTTCTTCCGGGCCGATTTCAAATACGGAGTTTTCAAAATCCGGCAGCTGTTCATAACCGATGGCATGCTGGTTCTGTTCACAGAAAAAACGCCGGTTTAACAAATTAAGGGAATCTTCGTAGGAGGAATGGATGTCTTCGATTTTATAAACAAGATGTCCATAGGTTAAAAACAAAGAATCCAAAGGCGACCCTTTTTGAGGCTTTTCGTCATAATGGCGGAGGAAATACTGAAACCGGGTTAAGGCAAATTCCCCCTTTAACAGAATGATATCTTTCTGGTGTATCTTTATATGTTCAAAAGAATTGTTTCCCTGATTGGTAACTTTTAACATATCCGCAAAGCTGTAAGTAAGGCCAAACGTATCCTGATTATAATTTTCATAAATTACCACCTGATATACGGGAGCCGAAAGATTGATTTCTGCCGGATTGACACCGGAAAAGTCACTGGAATTCAGGAGTATGTCCCGGAGTATGGTATATTTGGCTTTCTCCCGGTAATGCTTCATGGTATTGGTATGTAAATTTTCTTTTTCTATGGTCTCCTTCACGGTTTTTACGGCATTGTACAATTCATCTTCCTCAATGGGTTTGGTCAGGTAGAAATCCACACCGTAACGGATGGCGGCCTGGGCATATTTGAAGTCTGAAAATCCGCTCAGGATGATAAAATGACCTTTAAACTTCTGTTCCCTGGCCAGCTTTACAATTTCTGTGCCCTGTAACTTGGGCATGCGTATATCCAACAGGACTAAATCCGGATTTAATTTCAGGATGTCTTTCAGGGTATCCTCCCCGTTGCTGGCCTCCCCGCAAAGGCTAAAGCCTAACTCGCCCCAATTCACGATATATTTTAATCCTTCACGTATGATTGCTTCATCATCTGCTATAAATACTTTCATCATGGGTTATTCCTCCATTGTGTTATGTAAAGGAAGGGTAAGGGATACTAAAGTTCCTTCGTTCGGATGGCTTTTTATCTCCATGCCGTAAGCTTCTCCATAAAACAGTTTGATCCGTTGGTTGATATTATAAAGTCCGATGGATGCGGTAGATTTCTTACGGACCTGGATACTGTCGGTTAAGGAAAGCAATTCTTCTTCCGTCATACCGAGGCCGTTGTCAAATATGTCAATCAGTAAATATTCGTCTTCTTTTGCTCTTACATCAATACAAATCTGCCCGTTATTCTCCGTCTCTTCCAATCCATGGAGTATGGCATTTTCAACTATAGGCTGGAGAAGAAGGGGAAGAATCTGGTATTCTTCCAAATCCATATACTCGGGAATGTTTAAGGTATAGTTGACCCGGTCATTAAAACGGAATTTTTGGATGGCTAAGTAGGTGGAGATATAATCCAATTCCTTTTTCAGGGTAGTAGAAGAGGTCCCGGTATTTTCCAGTACATAGTGCATGGATTTGCCGAGGAGCTTTATCGCATTGGCCACGTCCCGGTTCCCCTCCGTTAAGGCTTTCATGCGGATGGATTCCAAAGTGTTATAGAGAAAATGGGGGTTGATCTGGCTGGAGAGCATTTTAAACTCCATTTTCTGCTGCTGGTTTTTAAGTACCTGCTCCTGGATTTTGGCTTCGTACATCTGGGCGTTCATATGGGTAATGCTTTGTATCATAACTTTTAAGTCTGAAAATACCTGGGATAATTCATCATCCCCCGGAATAGAATCAATAATGTTGTAGTCCCCTTTACTGGCCTTGTACATTTCCCCCCGCAGGGTAATAATGCGGGAACTGAACCGGTTGTTAAATAAGGTTATTATAATTAAGGGCACTGCGAAAGCGATGAGGATAATCGTGCTGCAGACCAGGATAATGCCGGCGGTATCGTCAAGTGCCTGAAAGTCCAGGGTCGAGATATAGATTTTGTCGCTGGAGGCAAAGGGGTGTAAAGTTGAAATACTTCCAATGCCTTTCTTATCTTCGTAGGACAGCTGGCCGGAAAACAGATATTGGGACTGCTCGTAATCAATGGGAAGCTGCAGGTAATTGCCAGATAAATTCCGCTGTGAACTGTAGAATACGGGATCCTCATTGACGGTAACGGCAGTAAATATAGATTTGTTCTGAATCCGGTTCTTTAAATAGATATTACTTATTCTTATGACCAGTACGGCATATTCCTTCGTAGAAATTACAGGTATCCTTCTGAGTAAACATAATTCCTGGGAGGTATTATCCCAGAAATCAACAGTCTTTAGGCTTTTCCAGAGTATATCCGACCGTTTGCTGGCCTGCTGATACCAGGACATGCTAAGAATATCCTCCGTAACAGGCTTAAAGGAAGCGTATTCGTAGATCGTCGGATTGGTCGTATAGAGCTCGATGGAGGAGATAAAAGTATTTTTATAGGTATAATTGTTGAGTTTCGTAAAATTACTGAGGTTTTTGGCCGCTTCCTGTCTGGTAGAATAACGGGTTGCCAAAAGGGTCTGGAGAGTCTTGTCTGCAAAGATTTCGTCGGAAATGTTATATACGGTGGTGGTAACATCAAACATAACGGATTTTACCCGGGTATTTTCTGCTTCCACCTGCTGTTGGTAATGATTCAGTAATAGTTTCCGGGTATTCACGATCAAGAAAATTCCAATGATAAGAATTGGGATTAAAAGTGCAGAAAAATAAATGAAGTTCAATTGTTTTTTCACGTTGGTATTATAAAACCCACGCGGTATAGGTAAAATCTTCATAATCAGCTGCACCTTTCATTATTTACAAATATTAATAATATTATAGTAGAAGCCAAAATAATTGTCAAACCGCAAGCGTAAGGAAGCTCAATCTCCGGCTCTGCCGGATACCCTTTTAAAGCACTGATAATATAAGTGTTTTAGATAGAATAAGTATGGTATATCACCGATTAAATTTGTAATATAATCTTTTCAAACGAGGCTGCTGAAAAAGTTCCCTTCAAAAATTTGATATGAATAAGGCACAAATATATTCAGCTTGACGTCAACCGGCCGAAAAGAATGTTTATGTTCGACTGGAGACTTGGTGGAAAACAGAACGGTGCGATGGTTTTTACATCTTTGAGGCCCTACAAAGAACAGACAGTGGGAAGAAAAGCGGCCAGGACGAATATATATAAACCCTTATTCATTACGAAAATTAAAAGCAGACTTTTTCAGCAGTCTTGTTCAAACCGGTTCGGTGCGAATGAAATTTTTATTGTAACTAATAAGGAGGTTACCATATGGCAAAAAAATTAACGGATAAATTAATGAGCAGCACAAATCCGGTGCTGCCGTTTCGCGATTGGGAATTACCGCTAAAGGTCAGGGTGAAGGATTTGATATCGAGACTTACACTGGAAGAAAAAGCAGGATTGGTATCGGCGGGGCAGCAGGGTATTGAAAAACTTGGCATATCGGAATGGCATATCGGCTGTGAAATTGCCAGGGGCTACGTAGGAAGGACTACAGAAGAGCCCTCCACCGTTTTACCCCAGCCCATCGGAATGGCTGCCATGTTCGATACGGATTTGATGTATGAATTAGGGGAACTGGCAGGAAATGAAACCAGGGTATATTACCAGAAATGTAAAACCGGAAAGCTGATGGTATGGGGACCCACCGTGGATATGGAACGGGATCCCAGATGGGGAAGAACGGAGGAAGCTTATGGGGAGGACCCTTATTTGACCGGGCAGATGACCATAGCTTACACAAAGGGGTTAAAAGGCAGGGATGAATTTTATTACAGGACCGTGCCGACCTTAAAACATTTCTGTGCAAATAATAACGAAAAAGACAGATGCAGCTGTTCTGCGGGTCTTGAACCAAGAACAAAACACGAATATTATTACCGGGCTTTTCAACCTGCCATCACGGAAGGCGGAGCCTTATCCATGATGACCGCTTATAATGAATTATCCGGTGTGCCGGCGGTTTTGAATCCGGATTTAAAAACCATAGTAAAGGATCGGTGGGGGCTTAAGTTCATCGTCAGTGACGGAGCTGATTTTTCCCAGACCGTAACGGAGCACCATTATGTGGACACCCATGAGGAAAGTGTTGCCCTCTCAATCCGTGGGGGAGCGGATATTATGACGGACAATGCTGAGCTGGTACAGGCCTCCGTGCTGGAAGCACTGCGAAAAGGACTGCTTACGGAAGCGGAACTGGATGAGAGCATCAAACGGGTACTGGAGGTCCGCTTCCGTCTGGGGGAATTTGATCCGGAAGAGAAAAATCCCTATGCCAACATTCCTGAAAGTGTGGTAAACTGCGATACCTATAAAAAGCTGAATAACCGGGCGGCAAAAGAGCAGGTCATTCTGTTGAAGAACCGGGGTATCCTGCCATTCAAGCAAAATAAGGTCAAAAAGGTGGCGGTACTTGGGCCTTTAGGTGACCGGAATTATATGGACTGGTATACGGGATATTCCGGTTATAATGTATCGGTGGTGGACGGTCTTAAAGAATTATTGGGTGAAAACAGGGTTGCCTTTGATAATTCTTATGACAGGGTAGCCATAAAATCCAGGCAAACCGGTAAATATTTAAGTGTAAAAGAGACGGGAGAGGTGATGGCAGACAGTAGCGTAACAGGAATAAGTGAAATTTTCGAATACCATGACTGGGATTTTGGCTGCCAGAATCTATTCTCCGTAAAAAATAATAAATTTTTAAGGGAAGAGGAGGGAATGAAGGCTTCCGGTACCACGACTTGCGAATGGTTTGTTAAGGAATGGTTAAAATGCAGGGAACATGAGGACAATTCCAGGCTTAAGTATATGACAATGGATGCCTGGAACGATTATGAAATTACCATGGATCATAGCGGCAGGTTAACAACCTGTAGAAAATCCGGAATGACACAGGGAAAGCAATTTATAAAAGAGGTTGTTTCCGACGGAATCGAACGTGCCGTTTCCCTGGCCAGGGAGTCGGATACGGCCATAGTCTGTGTCGGCAATGATCCCCTGCAGGTAGCCAGGGAAGGTTATGACAGGCCGGATATCCTTCTGCCGAAACACCAGGCTGATTTAATAAAAGCTGTTTATGAGGCAAATCCCAATACCGTCGTAGTCATTATATCCAGTTATCCTTATGCAATAAAATGGGAGAAAGAGAATATTCCTGCCCTTCTTTATTCCTCCCATGCCGGTCCGGAGTTAGGCCATGCCATCGCCGACGTGCTGTTTGGAAATTATAATCCTGCCGGCAGGACACCTTTGACCTGGTATGATTCCATCCGGGAATTACCGGATATTATGGATTATGACATTATTAAAAATAATATAACTTATCTATATTATGACGGTAAACCCTTATATCCGTTCGGTTATGGCCTCAGCTATTCGAAGTTTGAATATACGGACCTGGAAGTAGAGAAATTAAATGCCTTCGTACAGGAAGGGGAAGAAGCACTGCGGTTACGGATTCATTTCACGGTAGAAAATATATCCTCCCTGGATGGGGAGGAAGTAGCCCAGTTATATTACAGGGCAGAGAATCCAAGAGTAAAACGGCCACTGCGGCAGTTATGCGGTTTTAAACGCCTGCCTGTGAAAGCCGGTGAGAAGGCCAGGATCGAGTTTGAACTAAAAACAGACGCCCTGGAGTTCTATGATGTTACCAGGGATAAGTTCTGCGTGGAAGCGGGAGAATACACTTTTATGGCAGGCCCTGACAGCCAGGATATCCGCCTTGAGAAAAAGGTATATATTGACGGCGAAACCATTCCGCCCCAGACTCTGCGCAAAACAACCCCTATTATTAATTATGACGATAAGTCAGGGGTCAAAATGAATTTTTGCAAAAATAAAAACATGCATTACTTAATTACCAATGGTATGGATGAAAAATTGCTGCGGTTTTCCTACGTGGATTTTACCGGTACCACTTCTCTGGAGTTATGGGCTGCAACCGCAGCAGGAAAGGGAGTCGTCCAGGTTTTTGCCGATTCCGCTAAAAGCGAGCTCATAGGAACCATTACAGTACCCATAACCGGAGGTGAAGAACAGTTTGTTCTTTGCAGCGGCAGGATAAAATCCGTGGAGGGGATACATGATTTGATTCTGGTACCGGTTGGGGATATATCCATACTCAGTTTAAAACTAGTATAATTTATGGTTTGAAGGTTTGAATCCAAATAAAATGTACCCCGGAGGTCTTTATCGGACATCCGGGGTACACAACCATTTAAGTATCTCATTTAATATTTTTTAATATTAGGTTTCATTGAATAAAATTAATAAAATTTTTGATTTATTTGTTTCAGTGGAGGCAGTGTCCCACGGAAATAGCAGCATAGCTTCGTAATAGGTTATTTAATAGGTTATAAACATGTAGTAAAGCGGAATGTGTAATTCGCATTGCCTATTATTATTCGCCAGTAGCTGCACCCTCGGCAGCTGTATTATCCGTAGTTGAATCACCGGTAGGTGTATCTGCTGCATCATCAGCTGTGGCATCAGAAGTCTGGGTACCGGTACCCGTATTCGATGTATCGGCCGCTGCGATGGTATTATTGCCTATGATAATGGGATCCCATACTTCCTTATTAACTGTGATGGTATAATCCTTCTTTATCTTTTCATATTCGGTTTTGAAAGCTGCATCTTCTGCCTCGGAAATTGCATTAGCAACTGCTTCATCATAAGCCTCGGAGGAATTATTATCTACCATTTTTATTATATAATAACCGGTGTCTGTTTCCACGATGTCCTGTGTATAAGCATCATTATCCAGCTTAACAGCTGCGTCCTTGTAAGCTTTTTCAGCCGCGTTATCACTTACCAGGAAATCTAAGGTATTGCTGGTAAGAGTGTCATCCGCTTCCTTGATTTCAGAGAATTCTTTCCCTGCTTTTACTTTCTCAAGAGCTGCCGTGATGGAAGATTTGGCTGCTGCTTTTTCCTCCTCGGACAGATCGACGGAATTATAACTTTCATCGAATTTGGTAGTAGGTATAGACAGATATTCGGTTTTATACTGCCTGTAATCGTCAAATTTTATGGTAGCTTTAATACCTTCATCATCAATATCAAAACCATCTATTAAATCTGTATAATACTTGCCGCCAAGAGTCAGTTTCTGCATTACGCCTGTAAGCACATCTTTTGTGAATCCGGTAACTTCCAACTGTTCTTTATTCATACTGCTTATAATCTGGTCCGCATTGGTTTCTGCCTGAGTTTTTTCATCATCGGTGAGGGTAAAACCGGCCTTCTCAGCTTTATCATAGAGAATCTCATACATTTCGGCAGTGTCCATTACATAACTTTTTGCCTGTTCCCTTATGGTCAAACCGTCCGGATCTTGCGGGTCTTTTTGATCCCAGTAGCTTGTACCGGTATATTGCTGATAAGCTGCTTCATATTGAGCTCCGGTTGATTCCACGGCCATAATATAATACATCATTTCGTTTAAATAAATGTCCTTGTCATTAACCGTCACTGCGATAGATTTTGCCGGACCCGTTTTTTTGCTGCATCCGGACATGAATGTCATTCCAACTGCCAATGTAGATATCAGTAGGAGGGACATAATTCTTTTCGTTTTTCTCACTTTATTTCCTCCATTTATTCGAATTGCTCAGTGCTGTAACATGAGTATAGCCATGCATACACATAATATCTATTTTAACCCTTTTTTCCCATAAGTCAAGACGAAGAATAAAGGGGGAGGGTTTAAAATCCTTAAGATTTCCTTATTTTCCGTTTACTTATTCATGAAGTCTGCGGATTAATTTATATACCGTACAGTTTTCAATAACCAGGGGTTTACCGTGTGCAAAGAAGATAATTCCGTCACTGGGGGCGATGATCTGGGATATGACTTCACCTTCGATGGGGTCAACCACTTCAGCCAGCAAGTCACCGAAAGTTACTTCCTCACCGGGGTCTTTAAAACGGCGGTAGATGCCGGATACATCAGCCCGGATGGACATTAACAGTTCCTCTTCCAGGGTGGTGGCGATAAAACCGTTATGGCAGTTATATTTAATAATACCCATACGGGTCAGAAAACGGAGTACGGAGGAAACGGCCTGTTTGGCGGATTTTTCATCGATCCGGTCGGTGGCGCTGGTATAGACAGAGAAGGCATTGGTCCCGTTCATCTGCCAGTTATAGTTTAAGGTTCCCGTATCAATGGGCTGGGGTTTTCTGGTCATTACAAATGGCAATCCGAATAAATTGGCCAGGCTGGTATTTTGGTATCCTGTTTCCATCATACGGACATGGGGGATAAAATCACCGGGGGTATGGAAACTGGCAAACTGGATCCCGTAATTGTAACCTTTTACGGCCTCAAATATAGCGTCGGCAATTCTTTTGGTAGTTTCTCCCTCACTGTCTCCCGGAAACATACGGTTGATATCCGAGTTATCCATTGCCCAGAAACGTTTTTCAAGGTTGATGGAATAGTGGTTAATAGAAGGGATGACCATTATCTCATTATTATTTACAATAGCGCCCGTTTTCTCAAGTTTTGACAAAGTCCTGATCAACTGGGAGCAGATATAGAGCTGCTGGACTTCATTTCCCCTGGTCGGTCCTACGATGCAGGCTGACTTTTCCCCTTTGCCGAAACGGTATCCCAGGATGTTCATTTCCCCGCGAAAAGAGGATTTGATGGTATAAATGGTATCCTTTAACATGATAAGTCACCTCCCAGAATGCGTACAATCAAAGAACCGCTGTTTACCACGGGATATTCTCTAAGGGTAAAAACCATACCGTCACAGGGAGAGATGATATGCTGTTCAATACTGCCGGTTAAGGTATTTACAATATCCCCGATGGCATCCCCTTTCTTAACGCCATTCCAGTGTTCCACGGCTGGCAGGAAAATCCCGGAGGCATCCGCATGTACCATAGTGACTTCCCGGTGTCCTTCGGAGGATATGATAGGAGTTTTGGGTGTGATCACCTCGCCGTCCCACATACCGATTTCTTTTAACAGGCAGAAAATCCCTTCGGTGATCTGGTCTCCGAATTGTTTGGTGATTCGCATACCGGTTCCCATTTCCACGGCAATAGTGGGTACGCCGTTGGTATTTAAAGCGTGGGCAAGCGTAGCGTTTTGCACGGTGGCAGAAGGGTGAACCCATACAAAATCCAGATTCAGGAGTTTCGCATAAGGTAAAAGCATGGATGCATTTTCTTCAATCATTCTGACCTGGGGGATTTCCCTAAGAAAGATATTGCTGGAGTGTAAATCGATGCACAGATAGGAACCGATAATATCCTCCACAATCTTTGCCGCTGCATTTTCTGACATGTCACCGTCCTTATTGCCGGGGAAACAGCGGTTTAAATCCAGGTCAAAGGCCGGGATTCCACGGGTCAGGGAATCCATTCCAAGAGGATTCAAACTGGGATATATATCGATGATTCCATGCAGGTTATGGATATTGGCATGGATCCTGCGCATAATTTCATAACATATATATTGGCCCTCCAACTCATCACCGTGGATTCCGGTTACGATACAGACACGTTTTTCTTTTCCGGTCTGGGTTAAAGGTTCGATTCGGTTTTTTAATATGTGCATATTTTCTAATACCGGCAGGTCGATAGAAAATACAGTTTTTATCATGTTGCATACATCCTTTCTGAATGAAGTAAAGGGTAATCCCAAAATGCTGAATTCATATAAGAAAACAGTATTATGAGACACCCTTGTTGCTATAATGATACTATATTTTGTATGGAGTGTAAATACTATAATCGTATTTTGAGTCCTCAGCCCTATGTTTATCTTGGGCTTCTTTATGAAATTATGCCGGGTTTCTTCATTATCAATAAACCTTATTAATGACCCTTTCACTATTAATAACCCTATCAATGTCTGATTTCGATTCCAGTTTCATGGCCATTCCTTTTGCCGGATTCAGACTGGTAAGAGGAACGGTCTTATGCCGGTTGTTTTATACCCGCTCTGTATATTAATATTACTTAATAGTATATTCGTAATAACAACTTATAACATAATACCATTTTTTTGATAAAAAAACAATTAAAATACAGCAATTTATGTACAAAAATTATACATTCTGCATAATTTTGTGCGTGATAACTTGGGTTTTCTGTGAGTTCCGCTCCAATCGCCCAAGAATACTTTGCTGTATTCATAGCTGAACTTTAACGATAAATCATCGAGATTTCTTAGCTGAACATTGTTATCGCTTTCGGTAATAAAATTGGAAATGTAAAACGGCAGTTGTAGGAAAAAAGTCTTATAAGCGATAGATTAATGCAATATTCATGAGGAATTAAGAAATATTAAGGCTTTAGGCTGCAGGATGGATACCAGAATTTCACATGGTAAGTATTGACAGTTTGCAGTAAAGAGGATATCATGTAAATAATAGTAAAATTATGTCTTATTATAGGGAAAGGATAATAGTGTAAGTTGTTTAAAGCTGCCTATAAAAATTTTAATCAGAAAAGTTTGGAAGGCACAGGGAGGAGAAGGTAAGCATGAAAGCGATCAATAAAGGAATTACCATATTGCTTATAGCAGCACTGTTACTGCAATATACTTTTCAGACGGATAGCTTTTTGCTGTCTGTTCAAA
>JAEWAK010000050.1 GCA_023391695.1 Bacillota bacterium | reverse complement strand
GGTTCTTTCCCTATAATACTCCCCCACGCTGTACCCGGATACCGCCGGAAGCTCCCAGGAATCCCCCGGAAATCCCCCGGAAATCCCCCCTCCCTTCAGCTGCCCAGAATAAAATTCCCCGAAGTATTGAAATTTAATACGTTACTGTGCTATACTATTCAAAATCAAAGAGAAAAATCAGAGAAAAGAGGATACGCTTATGATATCAAAAAAGATGATTGGATTAGTGCAAAACAGTTCTGTTATCCGGGCCATGTTTGAAGAAGGCAAAAAATTGGCTTCCATATACGGCCCTGAAAATGTATTCGATTTCAGTTTGGGAAATCCCAGTGTGGAACCGCCCCAGTCGGTAAGGGATGCGGTGATTGAAACGGTAAACGGGGAAAGTGCTAATTTAGTCCACGGATATATGAATAATTCAGGATATGAAGATGTCAGGGCGGCGATAGCCGGTTCCATTAATAAAAAGTTCGGCACGGCCTTTGGGGAAGAGAATATTGTAATGACAGTGGGAGCTGCCGGCGGATTAAATGTAATATTAAAAACCCTTTTAAATCCGGGGGAAGAAGTTATAACCTTTGCTCCTTTCTTTGGCGAATACCGGAACTATGTGAGCAATTTTGACGGGGAGCTTGTAGTGGTAAGCCCGGATACTGCCACATTTCAGCCAAACCTCATAGAATTTGAACAGAAAATCACGGACAGAACGAAAGCGGTCATAATCAATACACCCAATAACCCGACCGGTGTCGTTTATTCGGAAGAAACCATTAAAGCACTGGCTGGTATATTAAATAGAAAACAGAATGAATTTAAGACTTCCATCTATCTGATTTCCGATGAACCTTACCGGGAATTAGTTTATGACGGTATAGAAGTCCCTTATCTGACAAAATACTATAAGAATACCATAGTCGGATATTCCTACAGCAAATCCTTATCCCTGCCCGGTGAGAGGATCGGTTACCTGGTAATTCCTGGCGAAGCGGATGATTTTGGTGACGTGGTTGCTGCAGCCAATGTGGCAAACCGTATATTAGGTTTTGTAAATGCACCGTCCCTGATACAGCGTGTTGTTGCAAAATGCCTGGATTCCGAAGTGGATATTTCTGTCTATAACCGCAACCGGGAATTATTATATAACAGCTTAACCGGATACGGTTATACCTGCGTTAAGCCGGAAGGTGCCTTTTATTTATTTGTAAAGACTCTGGAAGAGGATGATAAAGCCTTTTGCGCGGCAGCGAAAAAGCATAATATCCTTATTGTACCCGGAACTTCCTTTGGATGCCCCGGCTATTGCAGGATTGCCTATTGTGTGGATTATAAAACTATTGAGAACTCTTTAAGCGGATTTAAGAAACTGGCGGAGGAATATTTGGTTAAATAAGACGTGACAGGACTTACGTAGATTTCACTTAATTCAGCATTCGTTATTTGTGCTGATGCTGTGTTGTCGCAGGCAGGTGCAGGAACCACTATGCCTCATTCCTCCGCTTTGCCTCAGCACAAAAATCAGGCACTGAATATTAAGCAAAATTAATACAAAGCAGTACTCGCCATGCAGACAGGAGATTATTATGAAAAACTGGGAAAATTACATTAGAAAAGTAGTCCCATACGTACCGGGAGAGCAGCCAAACTCCCCTGATATAATTAAACTGAATACCAATGAAAATCCATACCCCCCGGCTCCTGGTGTACAAAGAGCCATCCGGGAACTCCAGACAGATAAATTGAAATTATATCCGGATCCGACTGCAAACCTCTTGGTGAAAGCCCTGGCGGATTATTATCAGTTAGAGGAAAATCAGGTTTTTGTGGGAGTCGGATCGGATGATGTACTTGCTATGGCATTTATGACCTTCTTTAATTCCGATAAACCGGTTTTATTTCCGGATATCACTTATTCCTTCTATGATGTATGGGCTGAATTGTTTCATATTCCATATGAACGTCCGCTTCTGGATGATAATTTCAGGATCAGGAAAGAAGACTATTATAAGGAAAACGGCGGTATCGTATTTGCCAATCCCAACGCTCCGACTTCCATATGGGAGGATGTGGATTTTATACGGGATATACTTAAACATAATCAGGATTCCGTCGTGATTGTGGATGAGGCGTATATTGATTTCGGAGGAACCAGTTCGCTGGAACTGGTAAAAGAATTTGATAATCTTTTAGTGGTACAGACCTTTTCCAAATCTCGTTCCATGGCGGGTATGAGAATTGGGTATGCTATGGGTAGCCCTGTTTTAATTAAGGCCATCAATGATGTGAAATATTCCTATAATTCGTATACCATGAACCAGGCTTCTCTATATTATGGCGCGGAAGCCGTCAAAGATGCGGTTTATTTTAAGGAATGTCTGGGTAAGATAATTAAAACCAGGGAATGGGTTATGGACCAATTAAGGACACTTGGATTTACCTTTCCGGATTCCAGGGCAAATTTTATTTTTGCCACCCATGAGACCATTCCGGCGGAAGAATTATTTACCGCTTTAAGGGCGGAGAATATTTATGTGAGGTATTTTAATAAACCAAGGATAAATAATTATCTCCGCATAACCGTCGGAACCGACGAGGAAATGGAACGGTTCTTAAAAGCTTTGGAGAGAATAATAGCAGATGCCCTAACTGAAAATGTAAAATGATTGGACAGAAACCATTAATAAAATGCCCTTTCAGGCCGAAATATGCCGGAAGGGTTTTTTATCGGCCAGACATAAAATGAATGTACGGGAATTTTATTATAAATTTTTTATAGTAATTTTGTCCCGATAAATAGTCGGCAGGATCCTGGAAGCAGCTTATTTCGACAGGTTTCCCTATATTACTTCATAGTATTAATATTTGTTTACCTGCTTTGACTAATAAAAACAATTGTGGTATCATATAGCTTATGAAAACACACGTTACTATTCAGCCTACGGTTTCATAGCAACCTTTTATGCAGAGAAATTATAATATTCTGCATAATTTCGCGCGTATCAAACTCGGTTTTTGCTTTGCTTCACTCGCAGAAAACACCACGCGGTATCTGGGGCTGAACGGTAACAAACTCACTGCTATTAAGGAGGAATTGCCATGGATAATGACGGCATGGGGCTAGAAAATCTGGAATTGCATAAGGAAACGGATATGCAGGCGGAGAAAGAAACGATATCGAAAAATTTTATAGAACAGATTATTGATAAGGATATCAGGGAAGGTAATTGTACTACGGTAATTACCAGATTCCCGCCGGAACCCAATGGTTACCTGCATATTGGACATGCCAAATCCATATTACTGAATTTCGGACTGGCAAAAAAATATGGCGGCAGGTTTAATCTGCGGTTTGATGATACCAATCCTACCAAGGAGAAAACCGAATTTGTAGAATCCATTATAGCGGATGTGAAGTGGATCGGCGGTGAATTTGAGGACAGGCTTTTTTTTGCTTCCGATTATTTTGAACAGATGTATGAAGGTGCCGTAAAACTGATCAAAAAAGGGAAAGCCTATGTATGTGAACTGACCCCGGAGGAAATCCGGGAATATCGCGGTACTTTGACGGAACCCGGTAAAAACAGTCCATACAGGGACAGGACAATAGAAGAAAATCTGACATTATTTGAAGGAATGAAAAACGGTGAATATCCCGACGGTTCCAAGGTATTACGTGCCAGGATAGATATGGCTTCTCCCAACATTAATATGAGGGATCCCATTCTTTACCGTATCGCCAGAATGACACATCACAATACCGGCGATAAATGGTGTATTTATCCCATGTATGATTTTGCCCATCCCATTGAAGATGCCATTGAAGGGATCAGCCATTCCATATGTACCCTGGAATTTGAAGATCACAGGCCTTTATATGACTGGGTGGTAAGGGAACTGGAATATAAAAATCCTCCCAAGCAGATTGAATTTGCCAAAATGTATTTAACCAATGTAATTACCGGTAAAAGATATATCAAGAAATTAGTGGAAGACGGAATCGTGGACGGCTGGGATGACCCAAGGCTGGTTTCCATCAGTGCCCTGCGCAGGAGAGGCTTTACGCCGGAATCCATTAAGACCTTTATGGAATTATGCGGTGTTTCAAAAAGTCAGAGTTCCGTGGATTATTCCATGCTGGAATACTGTATCCGGGAAGATTTAAAATTAAAAAAACCGAGGGTTATGGCAGTACTTGATCCCATTAAATTAATCATAACCAATTATCCGGAAGGTGAGATAGAATATGTCGATGTACCGAATAATCAGGAAAATGAAGATATGGGATTCAGGAAAGTTCCATTTAGCCGTGAATTATATATTGACCGCCAGGATTTTATGATTGAACCCCCTAAGAAATATTTCCGTTTGTATCCGGGAAATGAAGTACGCCTGATGCATGCTTATTTTGTAACCTGTACGGATTATGTTACGGATGGGGACGGCAAGGTCACCGAAATACATTGTACCTATGATCCGGAAACAAGAAGCGGCAGCGGTTTTACCGGACGTAAAGTAAAAGGCACCATACACTGGGTTGCCGCACCTACTGCAGAAAAAGCCGAAGTAAGATTATATGAGAATATCGTGGACGAAGAGAAGGGCGTTTATAATGAAGACGGAAGCCTGAACTTAAACCCCAATTCGATTACGGTTTTAAAGGATTGTTATATCGAACCGGATGTAAAAGGTGCCAGGGCTTATGAAAGCTATCAGTTTTTACGGCATGGTTATTTCTGTGCCGATTCAAAAGATTCAATTCCGGAACACTTGGTTTTTAACAGGATAGTATCCCTAAAGAGCTCATATAAACCCGAATAGAGGAGGAAGAAGAATGGCAAATTTATTTTCAGGATTGGAAGCCTTTGGATTAGGTAAGATGTCTGAATTGGAAGTTTACGCTTCGGAAGATAAAGGCAATAAAAAGCCAGGTGATGGCGCCGAAGCAGATGAAAAAACAAAAATTGTTGAAGCAGATTTAATATTTGAAAAAAGTTATACCTGTCCGGTCTGTGATAAAGAGTTTAAAGCGAAAACCGTAAAAACCGGCAAGGTTAAACTGATTTCGGCCGATACGGATCTAAGGCCGAAGTATCAGCTTGTGGATTCCCTTAAGTATGATGCGATTGTGTGCCCGCACTGCGGATATTCCGCATTAAACCGCTTTTTTAATTATATGACCTCGGCACAGGCAAAGCTCATTAAGGAACAGATTTCGTCTTCTTTTAAAGGAATAAACACGGAAGACGAGATACTTACTTATGATGATGCGATCGCCCGGCATAAACTGGCACTGGTGAATACCATCGTGAAAAAAAGTAAACTAAGTGAACGTGCCTATACCTGTTTAAAAACTGCCTGGCTGCTTCGCGGCAAAGCCGAGAGCCTGCTGGCGGAAAATACCGGTGAAGATATAAAAGAGACGGTTGCCGATTTGCAGAAAGAAGAGCTGGAGTTTTTGACCAATGCTTATGAAGGCTTCCTGGAAGCTTTTTCTAAAGAATTGTTCCCCATGTGCGGAATGGATGAAAATACAATGACCTACTTAGTAGCAGACCTTGCAAGAAGAGTAGGAAAATATGATGAATGCGGAAGGTGGATATCCAAAGTTCTTATTGCCAGGGATGCCAATGAAAGAATTAAAACAAAAGCAAGAGAATTAAAAGAATTACTAAGTAAAACCGATAAGTAAAACGAAAATAATACCAATACATATTCCTGATTGGGATGAGTGAATATTCAGTCAGAGCCTGCCCCCATTTTATGGATGCTGCCGGTGCAATGTGTCAGCACACCGGCTGATAATTTACCTTTAGCAGTAGAAATACCATAAGAGAGGGATGGCTCTTTGTTGTATGCCCATTGATACGAAAGTTAGATGCTGTTTCAGATTTTATGCCTGATCCTTTTCTTTTGAGAGAAGGTTATACTTAAGCAAGCTGTTGGTTTTCGTCATGGCACGGGGGAGGGCATCCTTTGAATTCTTCCAGGGCTCATTTACATAACGGTAATCAAACTTATCGATAAACCAATCCAAATCATCCCTTACCCGTTTTATATTGTCTAAATATACCGTATTTAATGATTTTATGAAATCATCCAGCTTACCGGAATTCAGGTGTTTTGGGGCTTCGTCATAAAGAAGGCCGTAATGGGCAGTACAGAATCCTTTTGATTGTATAAATTTATTACGAAATTGGTCATCATTTTGATAAAGCCAGAATATGGTATCGATATAGCGAATAAATATATTGTTAATTTTATCACAGATATAGCAGGAAGCATCCAGTTGATCAATATATGTTTTAACCCCGGAGACTTCCGCTTTCTTTTTAAATAAAGAAGGAGAAGATAATTTACTGCCTGTTAGGGAAAGTTTTTCTATATCCTGAATGGTTTTATCCATATGGGTTTTTAACATGAGGGCCAGTCCCAGGCGGTTCTGGTTTTCATATAGTTTTTCAATGTGGTGGCTGCAGAACCCGATTTTATCTGTTTCGGCTCTTACATCGTCCTCCATATAACTTGGACCCATTGTAAAGTCGATCGCATTGTCCTCTAATGCTTTTTTCATAAAACATACCGGGCATTCGCTGTCTGCATGAAATGCTTCATTTACCGGTATGGTATATAGCTTTTCTTTCATTTTAGCTCCCATCTGTGCGCTCTGGCGCACGTACAAATCAGGATGTTGAAAAAACTGCTTTTGTTTTTTCAACCTAACTCCTATCTGTGCGCTGATTTATCCCTGTCTTTATTTTTTCATTATTATAGCATAGGGCTTTCTTATTGGCAAATGGATGTTTGTAAGCATAAGGATGATTGGGGGCGGACGCTTTACGGGGAAGTTGATTTTATTATGAAAGATTAGTTTTATATAAGTATGAATTTTTAAATTATGGGTATGTTTTAAGTAGTTATTGTTTCTTTTGTTACTTTTATTAAAAAAGTGAGATAAAGAGAGATAAAGAGACTATAGATCAGGAAAATAAAATTTAAAGGCTATTTTGCTTATTTTTTAAACAGAAGTAAATTTGCATAATAAAAGCAAATTTACTAATATATAGTTTATCAGTTAGCACTCGATTCAGGTGAGTGCTAATAATAAGTAAAGGACATACTGAATGGGATGTCTTTCAACATAAGCCTTTTAATCTTAAATAATTTATTTATAAGGAGGAAATGATATGAAGTTAGTACCATTAGGAGACAAAGTAGTTTTAAAGCAGTTAGTTGCTGAAGAAACAACAAAATCTGGTATCGTTTTACCAGGCCAGGCAAAGGAAAAACCGCAGCAGGCTGAAGTTGTAGCAGTTGGTCCTGGCGGTGTGGTAGATGGTAAAGAAGTTACCATGCAAGTGAAGGCCGGAGATAAAGTTATTTATTCCAAATATGCCGGAACAGAAGTAAAATTAGGGGATGAAGAATTCATTGTTGTGAAACAAAACGACATTGTAGCTATTGTGGAAGACTAAGAATTTAAAATATCATATAGGAGGCATATATTATGGCAAAGGAAATTAAATACGGTGCAGAAGCCAGAGCAGCTTTGGAATCTGGTGTTAATCAGCTCGCAAATACGGTTAAAGTTACATTAGGACCGAAAGGAAGAAATGTCGTATTGGATAAATCATTTGGTGCTCCGCTTATTACCAATGACGGTGTTACCATAGCGAAAGAAATTGAATTAGAAGATGCATTTGAAAATATGGGTGCACAGTTAGTGAAAGAAGTTGCTACGAAAACCAATGATGTGGCTGGTGACGGTACTACAACGGCAACGGTTTTAGCACAGGCTATGATCAATGAAGGTATTAAAAACCTGGCAGCAGGCGCTAATCCTATCATATTGAGAAAAGGCATGCAGAAAGCTACGGATGTGGCAGTAGAAGCGATCAGCAAGATGAGCTCCACTTTAACCGGAAAAGCTCAGATCGCAAGAGTAGCAGCCATCTCCGCAGGGGATGATTCCGTTGGCGAAATGGTAGCGGACGCTATGGAAAAAGTTTCCAATGACGGCGTTATTACCATCGAAGAATCCAAAACCATGAAAACAGAACTGGATTTAGTAGAAGGTATGCAGTTTGACAGAGGATATGTATCCGCATATATGGCAACCGATATGGATAAGATGGAAGCGAACTTAGACAATCCTTATATCCTGATCACAGATAAGAAGATCTCCAATATCCAGGAAATCCTTCCGGTGTTAGAGCAGATCGTTCAAACAGGCGCAAGATTATTAATCATTGCGGAAGATGTGGAAGGTGAAGCTTTAACTACCTTGATTATCAATAAATTAAAAGGTACATTTACAGTTGTTGCCGTAAAAGCTCCGGGCTATGGCGACAGAAGAAAAGCAATGCTTCAGGATATTGCTATCTTAACCGGCGGTACCGTAATTTCTGATGAATTAGGTTTAGACTTGAAAGAAGTAACCATGGATCAGTTAGGACGTGCAAAATCCGTTAAAATTCAGAAGGAAAACACAATTATCGTTGACGGTGAAGGCGAAAAGAAAGATATCAAAGCCAGAATTTCACAGATCAAAGCGCAGATCGAAGAAACAACTTCTGAATTCGATAGAGAAAAATTACAGGAAAGACTTGCCAAACTGGCAGGCGGCGTAGCTGTTATCCGTGTTGGGGCCGCTACCGAAACAGAAATGAAAGAAAAGAAACTCCGTATGGAAGATGCACTTGCAGCTACCAGGGCAGCAGTAGAAGAAGGTATTGTTGCAGGCGGCGGTTCCGCATATATCCATGCATCCAAGGAAGTTGCCAAATTAGCGGCTGAATTGGAAGGCGATGAAAAAACAGGTGCCAACATTATATTAAAGGCTCTGGAATCTCCTTTATACTGCATCGTTGCAAATGCAGGACTGGAAGGCTCCGTTGTAACCAGCAAAGTAAAAGAACAAGGCGCTGGAATCGGATTTGATGCTTTAAAAGAAGAATATGTGGATATGGTATCTGCAGGTATTCTTGATCCTGCTAAGGTAACAAGAAGCGCACTTCAGAATGCTACCAGTGTTGCATCTACCTTATTGACCACAGAATCTGTTGTTGCAAACATAAAATCCAACGAACCTGCTATGCCAGCCGGAGCAGGCGGAATGGGTATGATGTAATCCCTTTTGTAACCGGCGGTTTTCATTGAGACATACAAATTAATTATATAAGATTTAATTAAATTAAAATTATAAAGTATAAAGCAGAAGTTCCCGGACCATTACATTACGAAATGAGGTGGTCCGGGACTTTTTTATCCAGGGTATGTCTGAAAACTGCCTGTACCGGGTACCGGCTACGTTCCCATAATCGGCGACGCAGTATACCACAAAGCGGGGCGTTCAGAACGGTGCATGAGTTTTCAGATACGCCCCGGCACGAGCTTTTATTTTTGTGTCTCGCTCAAAATTCGGTTTTCGTAGGTCTTTGGCATCCCCTTTGTTTCTTCAATATTAATATAATGAATTTATCCGATTATTTAGAAAAATATTAGAAATATTTTAAGTTATAGGCTTTAACTTTATTTAAAGTTTTAGTATAATGTTTAATAGAAAGACATGCATTGATATAAAGTGGAGAAGTGATGAGCATGCGTCAAAGCGGAATGGGAATATCCGCTTTGACATATTCTTAATGAAAGAAATATCAGGAGGTATGGTTAATGAATGAATTATATGCTGAAGCAGGGGTAAAAAGAAAGGAGACTGCGGGAACATATGCTTTACGTTTCTTGTTGATTTTCGTTGCGATTGCGGCCTTCTTATTAACATTCCAAAATTCAATACTGCTGTTTGTATCAGCAATATTAATTGTGGCAATTATTTATATATTTCCAAGACTTAACGTGGAATACGAATACGTATTTTGTGACGGCCAGTTAGATTTTGATAAAATTATGGGTAATGCAAAGCGCAAAACTGCTTTAAAGATCGATTTTGAACAGGTAGAGATTATGGCTCCGGAAGGTTCCCATGCGTTGGACGGCTATACTTATGTTAAGACGGTTGTGAAGGATTTCAGTTCCAGAAGTAAAGATGCAAAACCCTATGTCATTATTTTGAGACAAGGTGAAACGGCAACAAAAATTCTCTTTGAGCCCAATGAAAAAATGATTAATTGTATTAAATTAAAAAACCCCAGAAAAGTAGCACAGTATTAAAGCTAAATTTCAGAACAGCCATTACGTTTAAATATCAATCAAAAGCAGAATTTATAAAATCAGATTCAGGAGAATGGAATGTACTCCGGGATAATCCGCAAAACAGGAACGGTTAACGGCATGAATCATTGTCATGTGGTATCCTCTGTTACGGATTGCCGGGTATACATGTTTATTCTCCTGTATTTATATATTCTCGTACATGTTTTGCGGCTATTCCGTCACTGGGGGTTGAACGAACAGTGCATTGATACGTTTATGCACAGGCCGGTCTTTTTCATAGGAGAGGTATGGGGTAAGCCAAGAATTAGCAAAAATTAATAAAAAGACAAATGTGCGCCGTAGACGGAATAACTAAAATAATTGTTTTTTTAGAAAAGACAAGATAATTGCAGTTTAGTTATTGACAAGCTTTGCCGAATTGGTTATACTTTTAAAAATCAACAAAAAAAGATATACACAAAAAACCCCCAAAGCGCATATAGGCGTTGTCTGTTAGAAACGCAGTGACGAAACAGTCACGTAATTTTAAGAAAGAGAGGATATTTAAGATGGGAACTATTATCGGTGAAGGAATTACCTTTGACGACGTCTTACTGGTACCGGCTTATTCAGAAGTGATACCGAATGAAGTTGATGTTTCTACCTATTTAACGAAGACAATTAAGTTAAACATTCCAATGATGAGTGCAGGAATGGATACGGTTACCGAGCACAGGATGGCAATTGCAATGGCCAGACAGGGCGGGATCGGTGTTATTCATAAGAATATGTCCATTAGCCAGCAGGCCGAAGAGGTAGACAAAGTAAAGCGTTCAGAGAATGGAGTTATCACAGATCCATTTTATTTATCGCCGGAACATACACTTTATGATGCCAATGAATTAATGGCAAAGTACAGGATTTCCGGAGTTCCTATCACGGAAGGCAAAAAACTGGTTGGTATTATTACAAACCGTGATCTGAAATTTGAAACGGATTATTCTAAAAAAATAAAAGACAGCATGACTTCGGAAGGTTTGATTACTGCCCAGGAAGGTATTACTTTAGAAGAAGCAAAAAAGATCCTTGGCTCCGCCAGAAAAGAAAAATTGCCTATTGTTGATAAAAAGGGTAATTTAAAAGGTCTTATTACCATAAAAGATATTGAAAAGCAGATTAAGTATCCTATATCGGCAAAGGATTCCCAGGGCCGTTTAAGATGTGCGGCAGCCGTTGGTGCTACTTCAAATATATTGGAACGTGTGGAAGCCCTGGTCAATGCCAAAGTAGATGCCATTGTAGTAGATACTGCCCATGGACACTCTGCCAATGTAATCAAGGTCGTGCAGATGGTTCATGAAACCTATCCGGAACTTCAGATCATTGCGGGAAATGTAGCGACGGGTGAAGCTACGGAAGCTTTGATTAAAGCCGGTGTCAGTGCGGTTAAGGTCGGTATCGGACCCGGTTCCATATGTACGACCAGAGTGGTTGCAGGTATTGGCGTACCTCAGATTACGGCAATCATGAATTCTTATAATGCAGCCAAAAAATATGGTATACCCATTATCGCAGACGGCGGTATCAAATATTCCGGTGACATGACAAAGGCCGTTGCAGCCGGCGCCAATGTATGTATGATGGGAAGCATTTTTGCAGGATGTGATGAAAGCCCCGGAGAATATGAATTATTCCAGGGAAGAAAATATAAGGTATACCGCGGCATGGGTTCCATATCAGCCATGGAAAACGGCAGCAAAGACAGGTATTTCCAGACCAATGCCAAGAAATTGGTACCGGAAGGTGTTGAAGGCCGTGTAGCCTATAAGGGAACGGTTGAAGATACGGTATTCCAGTTAATCGGCGGGCTCAGATCCGGTATGGGATACTGTGGGACACCTACCGTTGAAGCATTAAAAGAAAACGGACGTTTTGTAAAGATAACCGCAGCTTCCTTAAAAGAAAGCCATCCCCACGACATTCATATAACCAAGGAAGCCCCGAACTATAGTGTAGACGAATAGAAAGGCTGAATAGAGGGGCTTCCTTTGGAGGCTCCCGAACTATAGTGTAGACGAATAGAAAGACTAAAAGAGCATTTACAGATAGCGGTTCAGCCAGCTATTTGCAAATGCTCTTTTGGTAATCCGCTTAATTTTCCGTTGCATTTGTGTCTATATAAGACATTACGTTATCTTTCAACACTTTCCAGGCATCTTCATGCTCAACATAATAAAGAGGGCATAATTTCTCCGATACGTCATAATGTCTTATGATATCGTCCTTATCCAGGTTATATTCGCATGCAAGCCAGGCAGTCAGGGCGATCAGGGAGTTATACGTCTTATCACTGAATTTACCGGTTGCATCCGGATGGCAGCATTCGATGGAGATCGTATCATTATTGCGGTCATTGGAGGCATAGGCTATCTCATTTAAGGGCAGGCATTGAATGATCTCGCCTTCCAGGCCGATAACAAAGTGGCTGCTGGCAGAGGTGGCTTTGCTGCTTTTCAGGTTTTCGAAATAATTTCTGTTTGACTCCGCACCGGTGCCGGGATTGGCGGTATAATGGATAACAATACTGTTTACTTCGGTTAAGGGAGTCTGGGGTCTTGAATATTCATTGGGGGTTAAAAACATCTCGGTAATATCCGGTTTAGCAATAATTCTGGAAGGCTGCGAAAAGCCCAGTAAAGTATTTTTCGTATTGCCCATATTTTTCATTACCGAAATAAACATCATTATGACCGTAAGTAGGATGAACATGGCGAGAGCAGTGACGGTAATCAGCATAATATGTTTCTTCCTGCGTTTTTTTTGCAGCCATTGTTTTTTGGTTAGCAAGGTCTTAATCCTGCCTTTCTATCTTAATAGTATGGATTAGTTATTATTACAGGTATTTTAATATTCTGATAACAGCAGCTTTCCTGCCGAATGGCAGAACCTTCGGTAAGCCTAAACGAAAGGTGGACAGTTAAGTATACCTGTGTGTAATGTTACTGTATTATTGTTTCATATATGCAGCTGGTTTTCAAGATATAAAAGGTTAAGCTTCATTGTGAATATCTTAATTTTAAATGAAGTTAAATTAAGGATTGAAAGGATGTAAAAACGGAAGCAGAAAGGAAAGCGGTTACGGCCGTTCACCAGCCCGCCGGTATTGAATTTTACAATGGAACCAAACTGCCAGTGAAATATATTTATAGGCGCTTTACAAGGAATACATGACGGTATCCATGGGCAGTTTACATTTACGAAATCAGACCCATGGATATTGACATGCAGAATATTTTTATAAAGAAATAACGACGTTACGGTTAATAGGGGTATATGCCCGGTAAGCAATACCTGCGGCATTCAGCATGCGTTTGGAGGCCTTTACGATATCCGTATCCGCATATTTATCCGATAAATAGATAATTTCCGAAATACCTTTCTGGATCAAAGCTTTTGAACATTCGTTGCAAGGAAAAAGGGTTACATATAATTTCGCGCCTTTCATATGTGTTCCCGTGTAATTAAGAATTGCATTCATCTCGGCATGGCATACGTAAACATATTTCGTATCCAGGGCAGAGCCTTCCCTTTCCCAGGGAAATTCATCGTCGGAACAGCCGATGGGCATACCGTTATATCCCACAGATAGAATTTTATTATCCTCACTTACAATGCAGGCACCTACGCTTGTATTGGGGTCTTTGCTGCGTTCGGCCGATAAAAGGGCAATGCCCATAAAATATTCATCCCATTTTAAATAATCCTGTCTTTTCATTTGTCTAATCTGCTCCTATTCCCATATAATCTGGTACCTTTTCATAATCTTTAAATTAACTATTATCACGTATTTTATCTGACAACTATTCAGCACACCCGAGAAAAGCTTATAAAAAAACACGTTTGGCAGAATTTTAGGTTAATCAGTCCAAAGCATAGAAAATCCCTCTTGGATATACATATATAGGTAGCTTTTTACATATTTTGTGGTGCATAAACATATATATGCGTTGTCCGCCGGAACCGCAGCAGCTGAATAGTTATTATTATTTTATATATTCTAGCATATAAAAATAAGAATGTAAATTATTTATAAGGGCAGAATAAATAGCAGAATACAAAATCTGCCTATGCGAAATATTACTTTACATTACATTATTTTTGCTTAAAAGAGAAAAGGATAAGTTTACAAAGACTTTACAATTTAAAAATACCAATATAACAATAAAGGTATAGAATTCACCATGTAAGACAAAGAATAAAAGATATTAAATCGGGGGAAACCCAAATATCAGGAGGAAAGAAAATGAAAAAGTTAAGAAAGATATTAGTTGCAGTTTTAACTTTAGCTATGGTAGTGGCTTTAAGCGGCTGCGGCAAACAGGACAGCACCACTACGGATAATACGGAACCGACTTCGGAAGCAACTTCCACACCGGAAGCAACATCTACACCGGAACCCACTGAGGCGGCAGAACCTACCGGGGAAGCAACCCCTGCAGCAGGAGATTTATCCGGAACCATTACGATTACCGGATCAACCTCAGTTGAAAAACCTTTAAATGCTATGATCGATGAATTTACCGCTTTAAATCCGGATGTAATAATCAATTATACCGGAACCGGATCCTCAGCAGGTATTTCCGATACTTTAGCAGGTGCCAACGATATCGGAGCTTCTTCAAGACAATTAAAACCGGAAGAAGAAGTGGATGGTTTAAAAGAAGTAACTTTTGCTTATGATGGTATTGCGGTTGCTGTTAATCCTGCAAACACTATTACAGATATATCTACGGAAGACTTAGCGAAAATCTACAGCGGCCAGATTACCAACTGGAGCGAAGTTGGCGGCAAGGATGCTGCTATTATCGTTGTATCCAGAGAAGGTGCATCCGGTACAAGATCTGCATTCGAAGAACTGATCGGATTAGAAGATGCAGGCGGTTTGGTAGAAGATGCAACCGTAGTTGAAGGTAACGGTAACGTACAGACAAATGTAGCCGGTAACGAAAATGCGATTGGTTACGTATCTTTCTCCTTCATAGATGAAACAGTAAAAAGTGTTAACGTAGCCGGAGTAGAAGGAACACCGGAAAAGGCAAAATCAGGTGAATACCCATTATCCAGACCATTCCTTTTCGTATACATGGAAGATAAAGCAACTCCTGCGGTTCAGGCATTCGTTGATTTCTCTTTAAGCGAAGAAGGACAGGGATTTGTGGAAGAACACGGAGGCATTAGAGTAGATTAATGAATAAGAATGCATACAAAGAAAATCAGATAAGCAAACGAAAAGAATACCCTGAAAAGGTTTTTCACGGAATATTTCTCTTAAGTGCCTTAGTAAGCGTACTCAGCGTTATCGCCATTATTATCTTTGTGTTCTCCAAAGGATTACAGCCTTTCTTCGGAGAAGATGCATACAGCTTCCTTAAATTTATAACCGGATTAAAATGGGATCCCGGCCATGATATATATGGTGTATTTTATATGATAGTCGGATCCGTACTGGCAACCCTGGGTGCAATTGCGCTCGGGGTTCCCATTGGTTTATTGACTGCTGTATTCATTGCTGAACTGGCACCAAAGGAATTAGTGGCATTCATTAAACCGGCTATCGAACTGTTGGCCGGTATTCCGTCTGTTATTTACGGCGCATTTGGTCTTGGGGTAATTGTACCCTTAATTAATAAAGTTTCACCGACAGGACAGGGGGAATCCCTTCTGGCAGTTATCTGTGTTTTGACGATTATGGTATTGCCAACCATAATTTCTCTCAGTGAATCCAGTATACGGGCCGTTCCCAATGCATACCGGGAAGCCTCCTTTGGCCTTGGGGCTTCCAAAATACAAACCATATTTAAAACCGTTATTCCGGCTGCCCGTTCAGGGATACTTACGGCAACCGTACTTGGAATCGGAAGGGCAATCGGTGAAACCATGGCAGTTATGATGATAGCCGGTAATAATATCGGCGGACTGCCTACAAGTATCTGGTCCAAGGTAAGGCCTTTGACCACCAACATAGCCATGGAGATGGGATATGCATCAGGAAGGCATCAGGATATGCTATTTGCAACCGGAGTAATTCTTTTCGTGTTTATTATGGTAATAAATATCACACTGATCAAATTAACCGGTAAATTGGGAAATCAAGGCTTACACAGTTAATTATGAAATAGGAGCAAATAGAATGGAAAAAAGAAAATGGAATAACAGAAAACTGAAAGACGGAATGTTGCAGGGACTGATCTATTTATCCACAATATTAACTGTTGCGATTCTGGCTGTAATTATTGGTTTTATCTTGTATAAAGGCCTGCCTGGAATTAATATGGATTTCTTAACCAGGCAGTGGGATGATAAAACCACTTTTGTCAACGTGGAAAAAAAGACATCCTTAAGTGAAAAGAACGATGCGGCTTATGTTGCATCCCTTGGTATTACCCTGGCCCAGAAAGAGGATGACATATATATTGCAGGTATCGATAAAAATTCACCGGTAAATAACGCTTTAAATATGAAAAACCAGGCCTATGCCTTGAAAGTGAAAGATGTCATAACGAAGGCAGGCGATGTAAAGATAGAAAAAATGACTGCAGAAGAGGCCGCGGCAGTAATGGAGGAAGGGACCGGCACGGTACGGATTAAGGTCGTAAGGCCAGGCGGGGGAATTGTTCCCATGCTGGTTGCCACTGTATATATAATATTATTGTCATTGGTTATTGCAGCACCCATAGGAATCAGTTCTGCCATTTATCTGAATGAGTATGCAAAACGTGGCAGGATATTAAGTACGATCCGGTTTGCCATTCAGAATCTTGCAGGTATACCTTCCATTATCTATGGTTTATTCGGTATGCTTGTATTTGTACAGATTTCAAAAATGGAGTATTCCATATTAGCAGGTGCCTTGACATTAAGTATCATGCTGCTGCCGACCATTATATCCACTACGGAGGAAGCGCTGAAAGAAATACCGAATGCATACCGGGAATCTTCCTTTGGACTTGGGGCAACGAAATTACAGACCATAAGAAGAATCATATTGCCGGGTGCTTTGCCCGGAATACTGGTGGCGATTATCCTAAGTATAGGCAGGATCGTGGGGGAATCCGCAGCCTTAATGTTTACCGCAGGTACGGTGGCGCAGATACCGCGTGCATTGGTGGGGGGCGAGGCCGGGGCTGCAACCCTGACCACAAAAATGTACTGGTTAATTAAAGAATCCGCGGACCTTTCCAGTGCAAGTTCCATAGCAGTTGTGCTGCTTGTTTTAATAATTGCTTTGAATTTAGCCTCAAAATTAATCACCAGGGCTTTTCTAAGAAAAAAAGGATTGAATTAAACTTATTTAACAGGAGGAAAAATGGTGAGTGACAAACTTAAATTCTCGGTGTCGGATTTAAACTTATTTTACGGTAATTTCCAGGCATTAAAAAATATTAATATGGATATATCCAAAGGAAAAATTACAGCTTTTATCGGTCCGTCCGGATGCGGTAAATCCACCTTTTTAAAAACAATAAACAGAATGAATGACCTGATTGAAGGGGTAAAGATTACCGGCAATATTACCATGGACGGGGTTGACATATATAAGGATATGGATGCAATTCAGTTAAGAACAAGGGTCGGAATGGTATTCCAGCAGCCCAATCCATTTCCCATGAGCATTTATGATAATGTAGCATACGGCCCCAGAATTCATGGAATCCGAAAAAAGAACCAGCTGGATGAAATCGTGGAGAAATCCTTAAGGCAGGCCGCAATCTGGGATGAAGTAAAGGATAAATTAAAGAAGAGCGCCCTGGCAATCTCCGGCGGACAGCAGCAGAGGATCTGTATTGCCAGGACTTTAGCCATTGAACCGGAAGTTATATTAATGGACGAACCGACTTCCGCGCTGGATCCCATATCCACACTTAAGATAGAAGATCTTGCAACGGAACTGAAACAATTTTATACAATTATAATCGTAACACATAACATGCAGCAGGCCGGAAGAATTTCAGATAAAACAGCTTTCTTTCTGACCGGTGAAGTGATCGAATACGGTGATACGGAACAAATATTTAATAAACCAAGGAATAAAAAGACAGAGGACTATATTACCGGAAGATTTGGTTAATTACTACTTGATAAAAGTGCCAAAAATACTTAATATAATAGTATATTAGATTACACAAGGATAAAGGAATGTTATTCTGGATAAGAATATCTTAAAAGGTGTAGAGAACGATGAGGGATCAGCTTATAATATCAGAAAACGCCTGCAACAACAGGCAGATAGGAGCCAGTAAATGATGATGAGACAAAGTTTTATTGCGCAGCTTGAAGAATTGAATAACAATGTTATAAAAATGGGTAGTGTATTGGAATTGTCCATGAATGAAATGATTGTTGCGCTGGATAGTACCGATGTGGAAATAGCAAAAAAAATCATCAACAGGGATGATGAAATTGATTTATTGGAACAGCATATTGAGAGGGAATGCATTAATATTATTGCAAAGCAGCAGCCCCTGGCAACGGATTTAAGGAAAATTACTTCAATCATGAAAATAATTACGGATATTGAAAGGATTGCGGACCAGTGTTCTGATATTTCCGAGTACATTATCCGTTTAAGTAAATTGCCGAATATAAGTGCACCAAAGAATTTACCCGACATGATCAGTGCCATGAAAAAAATGGTGATTGATACCATAGACAGTTTTGTGGAAGCAGACCTGGAAAAAGCCTCCGGTGTCATTCCGGCAGATGATGAAGTGGACGGATACTTCCATAAGATTACGGAAGAATTAGCGGATATGATGCAAAAGGATCCCAAAACAGTTCCGCAGTGTATCTGCTATCTTATGATTATCAAATATCTGGAGAGAATGGCGGACCATGCAACCAATATTGCGGAATGGATTAAATTTATTATAACAGGTGATTTGGCATTGGGTTAAGAGCATATAACAAAGGGGAATGTGAATATCCATCCGCTTTGACTTAAGGCAGCTTTTCATCGGATTATGTGCCGTATGCTGGCGGCAGAATGAGAGGAAAGTGTGAAAGAAAATACGGTAAAGAAAGGATGCCACAAAGGGATTCTTTCACATTTTGATATTGTGGCAGTATCGCAGGCCCGCCTGTGATATGCAATGGGTGTAAAATATGAAGACAATATTAGCGGTTGATGATGAAGAACACATTTTAGAATTACTGGCCTATAATCTGGAACGGGACGGTTATCATGTAATAAAAACGGAAACCGGCGAAGATGCTCTGGATATATTGGAAAAAGAAAAAGTTGACATTGTTCTGTTAGATTGGATGCTGCCCGGAATCGACGGCATAGAAGTACTGAGAAGAATCAGGGCTAATAAGGCATTGCGTACTTTACCGGTTATTTTCCTGACTGCCAAAGGGGATGAAATCAGCAAAGTTGTCGGCCTCGAAGTCGGATCCGATGATTATCTGGTGAAACCTTTTGGTGTCCATGAACTTTTAGCAAGGATTAAAGCGGTATTAAGAAGAAGTGAAAGCAGTTTTGAACTGGAAGAATCAGAGAAGGAAGAAAAGATCGTAATTGACTACCTGGAGATCAATCGTGCCAGGAGGACCGTATCGGTAAAAGGGGTACCGGTGGAATTATCCTATAAGGAATTTGAACTATTATATTTACTTGCAAAAAACAGGGGTATTGTATTTACCAGAGATAATCTTTTAGAAAAGGTCTGGGGTTATGATTATATCGGCGAGACCCGGACAGTGGATGTCCATGTCAGCAATTTAAGGAAAAAAATTGAGCAGGATGAAAGTCATCCCCTATATATAAAAACGGTAAGAGGTATGGGGTATAAGTTTGCATAAGGGAGGATTTTCAATATGCATAAAAAGTTATTTATCAGCTATCTGGCTATTATACTGCTTGCCATCGGTATTTGCACGTCAATTTTCTGGAGTAAAGGTTACCGCTTTATTTACAAGCAGAGCCAGGACTATTATTTGACCCAGGCAAAACTGATGGGAAATATTTTTGACGACGAAGAATTTGAGAATCCCCAGGATTATGAAACTTTCGTAAATAAATATGCGGAAAAATATGACTTCCGGATTACGGTAATTGACCGGAATGGAGAAGTCTATGCCGATTCCGGAACCGACGGGCATTTGGAGAACCATAAAAACCGTGAGGAAGTGATCAAGGCATTAAACGGTGAGAGCTTAACGGTGAACCGTTATTCAGAAACCATGGGACAGCAGTATTCCTACAGTGCGGTACCGGTTGCCAACAATGATTTTGGCGGAGTACTGCGTATATCCCTGCCCTTGTCCGAATTAAAGGCGTTAAACAGCCAAATGTTTTATTCCATTATCTATGCGCTGCTTATCTGTTTTGTGATTGCCGTAATTGCAGCAATCTTATTTACGGAAATCATGACAAAGCCCATACATGAAGTTGCAAACGCAGCCGAACGGATATCAAACGGTGATTATAACATTAAAATATATACCAGGGATAAGTCCGTGGTCGGTAAACTTGCCGAATCCTTTAATGTTATGTCAAAGAACTTAAAAGGGACAATTGGCAGCCTGACCCAGAGAAATGCCGAACTGGAAGCCATGTTAAGCAGTATGACGGCAGGTGTTGTGGCAATTGATGATACCAATGAAATCTTATTTTATAATAAAGCATTTATCGAGATCGTAAATCCGGCCAATAAACAGATATTGGGACAGTCTATTTATAACATATTAAGGAATGCGGCCGTATTCGATGCCATTGACCAGGTTCGGGAGAATAATGCCAGCGTGGAGCAGGAGGGCACCCTGGCTCGGGAAAGTTTAAGGAATATCCGTGTATCAGCCACACCCCTTGGCATGGAAGGAAGGCAGTATTTTGGAGTTTTGCTGATTATTGATGATGTAACCAAAATTAAAAAACTGGAAAGCATTCGAAGCGATTTTGTATCCAATGTGACCCATGAATTAAAGACACCCCTTACTTCCATACGGGGCTTTATTGATACCTTAAAGAGCGGTGCAATCAAAGAAGAAGCGGTTGCAAACCGGTTCCTGGATATCATAGATATCGAAGCAGAGCGCCTTTACAGTTTAATCCAGGATATACTCCTGTTATCGGAGATTGAATCGAAAAGAGAATATGAAACCATTCCCTATGATATCAATGAATGTGTAAATTCTGTAATTGAACTGCTGGAATCCAAGGTTCCGGACAAAGTAGAAATTATTTTTGAACCCAGGCCCTATTTAAAACCGTTTGTCTGCAATCCGGACCGTATGAAGCAGTTATTGATCAATTTATTGGATAATGCAATTAAATATACGGAAGAAGGCAGCATTACCATCAGCTGTGCGGAAGAAGATAATAATCTGACTTTGCGGGTCAAAGATACCGGTATCGGAATCGGGAAGGATCATTTATCCCGGATTTTTGAACGCTTCTACCGCGTGGATAAAGGACGCTCCCGCAAACAGGGCGGTACCGGCCTCGGTCTGTCCATAGTGAAACATATTGTGGAACTTTATAACGGTAATATACAGGTGGAGAGTAAACCCGGTGAAGGAACGGAATTTAAGATAAGCCTGCCTTACGGCGGCAATAATAAATAGATATTCCATTTACCGGAATTTATTGCAATAAATTTAATTAGAATTAAACATTTAATCAGAGCCTTTTAAATTATTTTGGAAACAGCTTATATGACAAAAACTGCTGATACAACGGTAGAAGATACTGGAAATTATTTTAGAATTAGTGAATCTTATCTGATCATTAATACTTTCATAATTTATAATTGAAGAGTTATTACCTTGTACAAAAATGGAGTATGACGATTATAAGTTATCCTTTTAAAAATTCAGGCTGACAATACCTTAACAGCATAAATAATTGTAGAATTTTTTATCATTTGGCAGCAAGAAGATTCCTTCCTCTGAGGTGGGAGATGAATTGCTGTCTACAAAGTCACTCCTTTGATTCTCTATACATCTCTTTACCCTTACTTAACAACACAAAAGAACTTACGTTCGGAATATTTGGTTGCGCGTTTTGTCTGTACATGGTATAATATACCTGTAGGAGCGGAGGTGAAACAGGATGAAAATATCGTTTCAATATAGGCTGAAGCTGTCAGCCAAAACACTGGCTGTCATTGAGGAATTAAGCTTTCATACAACGAAACTATACAATACCGTTAACTATGACCTTCATGAACATGGTTTTCAGTGCTATGTTGATATGAACCGAAGCTATGCAGATAACTGGCATAAGACATTTTTACACAGCCATAATTACCAGCAGCTGCTTAAGGTTCTTGAAA
>JAEWAK010000048.1 GCA_023391695.1 Bacillota bacterium | reverse complement strand
TTTCAAGAACCTTAAGCAGCTGCTGGTAATTATGGCTGTGTAAAAATGTCTTATGCCAGTTATCTGCATAGCTTCGGTTCATATCAACATAGCACTGAAAACCATGTTCATGAAGGTCATAGTTAACTATATTGTACAGTTTCGTAGTATGAAAGCTTAATTCCTCAATGACAGCCAGTGTTTTGGCTGACAGCCTCAGTCTATATTGAAACGATATTTTCATCCTGTTTCACCTCCGCTCGTACAAGTATATTATACCATGTACAGACAAAACGCGCAACCAAATATTCCGAACGTAAGTTCTTTTGTGTTGTTAAGTAAGGGTAGAGGGATGTATAGAGAGTCAAGGGAGTGTCTTTGCAGACAGCAATTCTTCTCCCACCTCAGAGGAAGGAGTCTTCTTGCTGCCAAATGATAAAGAAAATAGCCAGGTATACATTCCTCACGACAAACGCATGAATAATCATTTTGTTAACATTTCATGAAATTCTAGTATCTCCTTCCTTCGATGTGCTATATTCATTCCAATGCCGGCTCTGACATTAATTCGATGTGGGTATTCGTTATTCCTTCCGTTTCAAAAATTACGATGTTGTTGTTTCCTATTTTGATCAGCGGTCCCGGTATATAAAGCCGTTTTTGCGGTCCGATTTTCCAGAAACGCCCGAGATTAAAGCCGTTAATAAAAACACAGCCTTTTCCCCAGCCGGTAAAATCCAGGTAGGTATCACAGGCTTCTCCCGCTTCAAATTCAAATTTATAGAATGCCGGTACTCCTTCCTCATACTCTTTGGTGAAATCTATCCGGTCAATGTTATCCAGAGGAAGGGGATAGATTTCCCATCTATAATGCCCGTGTCCGTTGATCTGTACTCCCCCGTTGATGCCTTTTTGCTGCTTTTCCAGACCGGGTCCGAAATTTACTCTTCCCATATTTTCAACCAGAATATCCATCTGGCTGCTCCCTTCCGTCCTTTCATCTACAACCGCTTCTTTTAATAATTCCCTGTCATAAAGGGTAATGAAAGGGTGTCTATCTACAAAGATCTGGGCTCTGTCGTTTGCCTCCCACAATCTTATTTTTTCCAGCTTTTTTTCTTTTTTCAAAACAGTACGGTATAAAATGTAACCATAATTTTGCCCGACTTTTTCCATGGATTTCGGGTAAGCACTTTCAATGCCTGCAGACAGTGTATGAAGGGTTTGAAATAAGCTTACTTTTTCTTTTGCCTTTACCGTTCCGTAAGCCCTGGCCTTAATCTCAGTTGATAAAGTCAGATCGGAGGAACCGGTATATTCAAGGATTACTTTTTTAAAAGCTTCATATTTGGGAGTGATCCCGCCGCTCTCCGTCAGTAAGGCATCATAGTCATAAGAAGTGACATCCGGCGTCAGCTTGTCATAATAATTGGCTCCGTTCATAAATCCGAAGTTTGTTCCTCCATGGAACATATAGATATTAACATTACCTAACCTTAAAATATCCTCCAGATTCTTAACGTTGTCATTCAAATCGGTAGTCTGATGCTTACCGCAGCCCCAGTCATCAAACCAGCCGATCCAGAATTCCATGCACATTAACGGGCCGCCCTTGGTATGTCCGGCCAAAACACCGAATTGTTCCACTGCCCTGGAACCAAAATTGGCAGTCGGCAAAACACCTTCCATACTGCCGCAGCGAAGCGCTTCTCCCCATGGACCGTCCGAGGTCACCAGCGGCACTACCGTCCCGTTTTCGATCATAATGTCTTTTAAGGTTTCCAGATACTTAGTATCATCCCCATAATAACCATATTCATTTTCAACCTGCATCATTATGATGGGGCCGCCATAATTGATTTGAAGCGGGGCCAGTATTTGGAATAGTTCACGGTAATATTCACTCACATGATTTAAAAATGGTTCATGGAAGCATCGTAAACGCATTCCGTCTTCCGCAAGCAGCCATGCCGGTAAACCTCCGAATTCCCATTCGGCACAGATATAAGGTGACGGTCTGACTATGACCCAGAGTCCCAATTCCCCCGCAAGCCGGATAAATGCTTCCACATCAAGCATCCCTTCAAAGCAGTAGGTTCCTTTCTGCGGCTCATGCATATTCCAGGGTATGTAAGTTTCAACTGTATTGCAGCCTAAATTCTTTAATTTTTCCAGCCGGTCACGCCAATATTCGGGAACAACCCTGAAATAATGCAATCCGCCTGAGATTACTTTCATTTTAGTATTATTTAAATAAAATTCATCCTTTATTTCAAAGCAGTTATTTGCCATCCTTTAAATCCTCCCAATAAGAATACGTTTTGTTTTTTATTTCATGTCATAAATTGTACATTTATGAAACCCGTTTCACAAGTTATGGTAACACTCCGGTTCCTTCCTGTCAATATGAATATTCCCTTTCCTCAGGAAAACGCATGAAGAGTTGTCACCCAGAAAGTCCATAAAAAAATAAATTCTAAATATATAGTTTTATATTCATTCGATAGTCTGAATTGGACTTTCTGGGTGACAATCATGAAGGTAGGTTATTCCAGGCAGAACTCAACTTCCGGATGCTGCCTGGAGATTTTTATACCGAAAGGTCCTTTATGATACTTATACTCTTAAATAACCCTATTATCCGGTCTGCACAAAGATCTCTTTCCACCTACTGTTACAATTCCACCATAATGAGTCTCCACCCCTATATATTAGAATAACGGCAAATTTATAACCATTTCTTTTTTGAAGGCAGCATATTCCTGATTAATTTTGAAACCGAATTCATTACATTAATACCAGCATATAAGACCGATTGATATTGTCAGTGTAAGTCATTAAATAATTATTTACAAAGGTAGCTATTTTACAAATTAAAATTATATTATCCATTGTATTTTCACTGTTAATTTATATACTAAAGGTAAATTCCATAATAGCAAAGGAGCCATTTTTACAACAATTGCACAGGAGGCCAATATGAAATCAATACTGCTTAATCAATGGAAATTCCATTACAAGGATTGCACGGATGCCTGGTATAAGGGCTGCTCCGATAAGGACTGGGAGGAGGTAACCGTTCCCCATGACTGGTCCGTACATATGCCCTTTTTAAAAGAATATTCCAGCGGCACCGGTTACCTGGCCGGAGGCATCGGATGGTACCGGACTGCTTTTTACCTGCCGGAATCCTATCAAAACAAGCGCATCTTTATAACTTTTGACGGAGTCTATAAAAACAGCCAGGTTTGGTGTAACAGCTATTATCTGGGTAAACGCCCTAACGGTTATACTACTTTCCGTTATGATATTACGGGACAGGTATGCTTTGGAGATATACCTAATCTGATTGCGGTAAGAGTGGATCATCGTGATATTTCCGATTCCCGCTGGTTTACAGGGTCCGGTATAACCAGAAAAGTTACTGTTACCATAGAAGAAGCTGTCCATCCGGATTTTAACGGTATCTTTTTTAAGACTCCATCGGTGAGCAGTGAAAAAGTGGATATTGAAATTACGAATACCATCGTAAATGACACGGCAAAAGAGGTTCAGGTTACCGTAGAAAATTTCCTGTCCTATGACGGCAACGAACTCTTATGTTTAAAAAACACCTGTAAACTTCCGGCCGGCGGTACCGGCAGCATAAACACCGGCGGTACCTTGGTTTCACCCCTCCTTTGGTCGCCGGACACACCTTATCTTTATAAATTAAATACCCGGATCCATTCGAAAGCTCTGGATAATTCCTTTGCGTTTACGGAGGAAGCCGTTCAGAATGCAGGTATACGAAGCATTCATTTTGATCCGGACAAAGGTTTCTTTTTAAATAACAGGCCTGTTAAAATCAAAGGGGTCTGTATTCACCACGATGCAGGCTGTTTAGGTGCCGCCGTATTGCCGGAAGTCTGGGTAAGGCGCCTTACCGCCTTGAAGGAAATGGGTTGCAATGCCCTGCGCATGAGCCACAATCCCCATATGCCGGAACTCTATGAACTGTGTGATATCCTGGGCTTTCTGGTCCTGGACGAAGCCTTCGACGAATGGGAAGGAGCCAAGAATAAATGGTCCGTCGGCCATAATGTATACCCGCCCAGGCACCAGGGATATTTTGAAGATTTTCCGGAATGGCATGAAAGGGATTTAACGGACTTAATACAGCGTGACCGGAACCATCCCTCCGTTATCGCATGGAGTATCGGAAATGAAATTGATTATCCGAACGACCCCTACTGCCACCCTCTTTTTACCAGTATGACCGGCAATAACGACAACAATAAACCGGCTTCCGAAAGAGAATATAAACCGGATAAACCCAATGCCGAAAGGCTGCCGGTGATTGCGGAAGAATTGACGCAAATCGTTAAAAAAGAGGATCCTACACGTCCGGTTACGGCAGCCGTGGCTTTTCCGGAACTTTCCTCTCTGACAGGTTACTTTGATTCTTTTGATATCGTAGGCTATAACTATAAAGAACAATATTATGAAGAAGACCATCTCCGATTTCCCGGCAAGCCTTTCCTGGGAACCGAAAACAGTCATTCCTACGAAGCCTGGAAAGCCGTAAGGGACCAGGAATATATCTCCGCACAGTTTCTCTGGACGGGAATTGATTATCTTGGAGAAGCCGCCGGCTGGCCGGTTCACGGCTCTAAGGCAGGATTGCTTACCCTGGCCGGTTTCCCAAAAGTCAGCTTCTACCGCAGGCAGAGCTTTTGGGCAGAAGCCCCCATGCTTTACCTGGTAACTGCAAGGGCGGAACCGGGTGAATATTTAAAAGGACCGGAAACAAAGGATGAATGGAAGTCCATGAACCGAAGCTGGAATTATGTTCCGGGGGAACTGATTGAAATCAGATGTTATACCAATTTATGTTCCGCCAGGGTTTACTGTAACGGAGAAGATCTGGGAATAAAGCCATATAATGAGGATACCGGCTATATTGCATGGTTCGTTCCATATGAGCCTGGAGAAATTACAGTCACGGGAATAAACGTCCTGCCGGATGGAAATGAAACCGTGAAAGACTCTCTTAGGGATACAGGATCTGCCTGCAGCCTGGAACTGAAAGTGTGGGATTTACCGGAAGCCGTAAGTCAGTGCTTCCCGGCTCTTCCGTTTGTTAATGAAAAACTGGGCAGCATATGTCAAAATTCTTTAAAACAAATTGAAGTTACTGTCACGGACCGGTCCGGCAACCGGGTTGTCAATGACAGCACCCTGCTTACGGTGGACGTCTCCGGTTCCGGTAAAATAACCGGCCTGGAAAACGGTGATTTATCCGATTATACGGAATATACGGAAGTCTCCCGAAGAGCATACGAAGGCCGCCTGTTAATCTATATAACTCTTTCAGAGCCTGAAGCCCAGGCTCTGGTTACGGTAACGGGAACCGGTTTAAGAAGTGCCAGATTACGTCTTTAATATTATTTTATAACACCTTTTGCATAGGCAGAAGGAGAAATACCAACTGCTTTTTTAAATACCTTGCTGAAATAATATAAATCCACAAATCCCACTGCCAGGCCGATTTCCGTTAATTTCATATTGGTAGTGGAAATCAGTTCCTTGGCATGATTTATACGGACGGTATTTAAATAAGCAAATATGGTTTTATGGGTGAGCTGCTTGAATACGCGGTTAATGTAGTCAAAATTACATTCCATCCTTTCTTCGATATCCTGACTCGTAATTTTTTCCGCATATCCGGTATTGAGATAGCTTAATAATTCCTGTACCTTACCATAGGATTTAGGCATGCCGGCAGACATATTCCGGGTTATAAACAGCACATAACTGCGGCACACTTCTACCAGAACCTCCATTACCTTACAGGAACAAAGTAATTTATAGTGTTCCAGCGGATTCTGGTTATGACCTGCAGCTTCATCCAAAAGACAGCAGACTTTAATAAAATCGCTGTAGTTAGAAAAATGATAATATTCAGGGAACAGGAGCCTGTCATTTTCATAGGAGGAATAAGAAAAAGGATCACTTTTAAGGGAATCGTTGCGTTTTGTTATCAATGCCATTATCAGATCCTGTTCGGAAGCAAAGGAGGTTTTGGTTATATGTTCATGGCGGAAATGGATAAAATAATACTCACACAGGGAGGTCTGGTATCCTTCATGTACATATTCCGGATCCAGCAGGAAAAAATCACCGGGTTCCAGCACATATCTGATATTATTTTCCATAAGATACATCTTTCCTTTTTTAATAATATAAATGATATACTCGTCCGCCTGTCTTCTGTTATGGATATAAGGCGGCTGTATTGTCACAGAATTCATTAAACGAATTTTCAGGATATGGCTGCTATCTAATTGGTAATGCATTAAATTTTCTCCTTCTTAATTAGAAATAAACATGAATTGGAACCCAGTTTTCCCATACATTATAACACTCAAAATGCGGGATGAAAAGGAGGGGGTGTCGAATTTCAACTCTTTTCTTTCCCGGATGTGTATTGCTTATTCTAAATTGTCCGGCTGTCAGGTTACCTGTCAGTATATTACAAAATGTGGTTTTACTACATACTCATGACCTATTACACCGTTATGCTGCTATTTTAGCGAAGGCCTCGGCTTCACTGAAAAGCTAAGTATAACTCCCGCCTGCAGGGACTGGAAGGTTCCTCGATAGGCTCTAATAAAATCAGGAGGTATCGTTATGAAATCTTATCAGCAGAACTATGAGATATTAAAAGGGAAAGAGGTACTGCATACGGCCGAATTCAGTGAATTTATCTGCCCTCCCGAAGGTTTGGATTTATGTATTTATAAGAGGGACCATGTGACTTTTCGTGACCTCTCTTTTGAAAAAATGAAATATATTGTTTTTGAAGCAGAGGTACTTGAAGAATATTCCATGTGTCTTCAGGTGAATGTTTACAGAATGGCACCGCAAGAAGGTACTGAGGCGGATTTTCGCATGATTTTCGGCTTACTGCCCCAGATTAATTTAATGGTGCCCGTCAGTCTGGAATTACTGAACAGCCAGGATATATTTCCTCCCCGAACTCCAGGAAGGCTAAAAATGACCGTATTCGGCAAACCGATCCGGATGGAGGAAGTTGCGGAGCTACATATTACTACCATGCCCTATTCGAAAGAACATGGAATAAGAATCCGCAACCTGTATTTATCGGATACAATGCCGGAAATTATCCTGGAGGAGGAAAAGCGGATGGATGAATTAGGCCAGTGGATTCCAAAGAAATGGGATACGAAGATACCGGACCGGGAAACCTGCAATATCTTTTTAAATAAGCTTTCACAAAAAGCCACTAACTACGATTACCAATATCCTTATAAAGAATGGGACCGGTACGGCGGCTGGACACAAAAACCTCTTACGAAAACCGGGTGGTTCCATACGGAATATGACGGAAAACGCTGGTGGCTTGCCGATCCCGAGGGAAATGCATTTATCTCCTCCGGAATTGACTGCATCCTGCCGGGAAATGATACACGGATAGATACTGTCCGTCCCTGGTGCAGTTTTCTGCCTGATAAAAAAGGAGAATATCAGGAAGCTTATGAACACAGCAACCGGTTTGGACAGAATATTGAACTCTTCAATTACGGGATAGCAAATTTGATTGCCGCTTTTGGGGAAAAAGATTGGTGGCAGAAATGGGCCGGAATTGTAAAAATGTATTTATACCAATGGGGAATTAATACTCTTGGGAATTGGTCGGAGCTTAAATTTATCCGCTATGCGGGAATGCCCTATGTTATTCCGCTGGATAGATACAGCCAGGGTTACCCCACTACGGAAATAAAAATCTTCAGGGATTTTCCCGATGTTTATGCCAAGGAATTTAAAATCTCTTCTGAAAAGTATGCCCTGGGCCTGACACAATTTAAGGACGATCCATACCTGATTGGATATTTCATGCGGAACGAACCGGCCTGGGCTTTCGTATACGATTTAAACATTGCGGAAGAAATGCTGGCAAATCCTTACCCTACGGCTTCCAGAAATGAATTTACCAGAAGGATTAAGGATAAATATGAAACCATAGCTGCGTTTAATACTGCATGGAATCTTGACCTTACAGGCTTTGAGGAGTTATCCCGGCCAATTTATCATGCCTGCTCCTTATCCGGGGAGGCCAAGAAAGATCTGACCGTGTTCTCAAAAGATATGATCACGGAGTATGTCCGGATACCTTCAAAAGCCTGCCGGGAAATAGACCGGAACCATTTGAATTTAGGAATGCGGTACGCTTATATTACGGATCACAGCCTTTTGGGCGGCTATGAAAACTTTGAAGTATTTTCCATTAACAGCTACCAGTTCTCACCCCTTAAAGAAGCGGATGAGCTTGGGCAGTTACTAAGTATGCCCGTTATGATAGGGGAATTCCACCAGGGGGCTTTAGATGCAGGCCTGACAGCCCACGGTATTAAAGGTGTGGCAAATCAGGCAGAAAGAGGAACGGCCTACCGCTATTATGTGGAACAGGGAAGTTTAAGCAAATATTTCCTTGGCGCACATTATTTTCAGTTAAATGACCAGAGCTGCCTGGGACGCTTTGACGGTGAAAATTACCAGATCGGAATTCTGGACGTATGTATGCAGGAATATAAGGAAATGGCGGATGCCATGAAAAGGTGCCACAGCCGGCTTTATCAGGTTGCAGAAGGCTCTTTGAAAGCTTTTGATACCTTACCGGTTCAGGTGCCGCCGATCCATTATTAAATTTTAAATTATTAATCATCCGTCAAACACCCCATTACTTCCCACATTCCCGCCAAGGTCCGGCAGCTGGTTTTATATTTTACCTTATTTCACCTTTTACTGTTAATTATTTCATTTGCTTTTGAATAAATTGCCTCCGCATCTTCACCGACATAAAAATTATTATTTTCATACAATATGCGGCCGTTTACCATGGTCAGTTTTACATTCTGTTTACTGCCGCTGTATACGATATTTTTTGTAATATTGTTAATTGGCTGCATATTGGGCTGGTGAAGATCTATCAGAATCAAATCCGCATACTTTCCTGCTTCCAGGGTATCACAGTCTTTTAATCCCATTGCACCTGCACCCCCCAGGGTTGCCATAGCCAGTACCTGATCGGCATCCTGCGCAGAGGCATCCTGCTCTTTTAACTTCTGCAATGCGGTTGTCAAAAACATTTCCCGGAACATATCCAGGCAGTTGTTGCTGGCAGGCCCGTCGGTTCCGATGGCGATACGGATGTCCATATCCGCCATCCGTTTAACCGGCGCAATACCGCTGGCAAGTTTTGCATTGGATGCGGGACAGGTAACAACCGTTAAGTTTTTGTTTTTCATCAGGGCTAAATCCTCATCCGTCATATGCACACAGTGAAATCCTCCGCCGCCGTACTGAAAGATACCAAGACTGTCAAGGTAACAGGGAGGAGTCGTACCATTTTGACTGATACACTGCTTAACTTCGGGCTCACTTTCCGACATATGGGTATATACAGGCGCCTTGTATTTTGCCGCCAAAGCAGCAATTCCCTTAAGCAATGGCCCGGGTGCCGTATATTCCGCATGGAATCCAAGGCAGAATCCGATTAATTCATGAAAATGATTAAACTTTCCATAATACCCTTCCAATAGATCCAGGGCATAATCAGTTTCACCGGTAAAGCGGCTGATTCCTCCGCACATCACCGTCCGAAAGCCCATTTCAATGGAAGCCCTGGTCACATCTTCCGGGCAGAAATACATATCAAAATTGGCGGTAATACCGCTGGTGAGATACTCAAGGATTGCCAGTTTGGACAAATGATACATCTCTTCCCCCGTAAGTTTTGCTTCCATGGGAAATACCTGGGTATTCAGCCAGTCAAGGAGCGGCAGGTCATCCGCATAGGATCTTAGGAAGGTCATGGCAGAATGGGTATGGGCATTTTTAAAGCCGGGCAGAATCAGATTACCTCTGGCATCTATCTCCCGCTCCAATGGAAAGTCAGGACAGCCGCCGCCTTCCCCGACATAAGCAATCCGATTGCCTTTTACCCATAATTCGCCTTCCTGTACCTGAAAGCCATTTGCTAAAGTTAAGATTTTCGCATTATAAAACCGAATGTTCATGTTGCCTCCTATACATTAAATTTAAACTGCCTGCAAAGCTTTTACTAACGCTTCCCTTTATCATAAATTTCTCCCAATGCCCTGGGAGCCCGGTTGGTCTTGGAGAAAAATATCAGAAGCAATAAAGTTAAAACATAGGGCAGAATCATGATTAAATCCGAATAGGCACTTGGTAATTTCATCAACTGCACGATCCGGTAACCGCCGGATTTGGCAAAACCAAACAGCAGACATGCCCCCAGAGCGGGGAGTATCTTCCAGTTCCCAAAGATCAAAGCGGCTATGGCAAGATAGCCGTAACCCATGTATATATTCGGTGAAAAATTAGCGGAAATGGAATAGGCAAAACACATGCCGCCTAAACCGGACAAAGCGCCGGAAACCATAACAGCAGCAAACCGGATACGGGATACCGACGCACCGGCCGCGTCCACCGAATGGGGATTGTCACCGCAGGCCCGCAGTCGCAAGCCGTATCTGGTTTTATAAAGTACATACCATGCAAAAAAAGCAATTACCAGAATGACGATCTCAAAGGGGTAAATATTCTTAAAAACAGCACCTATAACCGGCAGCTCGGATATCCCTCCGATGGTAAAACGCTTGGAAACGCCTAACTGGAATTTATCCGATGCGGCACCGAAAGCATTTTTATTTATTTGACTGGTCAAAAAACTGGTCAGGGCGGCTGATAAGATATTGATTACCACACCGCTGATTACCTGGTTTGCCTTAAAGTTAATACAGAGTACGGCATGCAATATGGAAAAAAACATACCTCCCAGCATGGCAAACAGGATTGCCGGAAAGAATAAGGATTCCAGATCTGCTTTTGCAAAATTGGAGATCAATACCACGGCCAAAGCCCCGAAAAAAGCTCCGAAACCTTGTAAGCCCTCAATGGCTAAATTCGTAATACCGCTTTTTTCACAATATATGCCACCGATTGCCATAATAAAGAGAGGCAGAGCAAAGGACAAACCGTCAATAATTATCGTATCCATTAAGCTTCACTCTCCTTTCGTTCCGTCTGCTTATCCTGTAAACGTCTGATTTTAAATTTAATATATTCGCCGCAGGCACTGAACAGTAATATCAGCCCGGTAATAACAGATGCAATATCCTGATCGATTCCTGCAATGGAACTCATATAGGTGCTTCCTTTACTGATAATGGAAATGAGTAAGGAAGAAAACATAATCCCGACCGGATTGGAGTTACCTAAAAGGGAAACGGCAATGGCATCATACCCTACGCCGGATAATACCTTGGGCTGTATGGAAGAAAAATAACCCAGATAATAGGTAACACCGGCAAGGCCTGCCAGGGCACCGGATATGACCATGGCTAAAACGATATTTTTACCAACGTTAATACCGGCATATTTTGCTGCATTCCGGCTGGCACCAACGGTTTTTATCTCATAGCCGGGTACGGTTTTATCCATAAAAAACTTAAGGAATAAAGCAGCTGCAATTGCCAAAATAAACCCAAGGGGTATGTCCATTTTAAGGCCTCCGTATTCTAAGTTCACCAGTGTTAACCTGGAACTGTCCAGGATATATCTGGACTGTCTGGATACGGGATCTATGAAATAGGTATTAATAAAGAAACCAAATACATACTGGGCAATGTTATTCAGCATTATGGTCGAAACAACTTCATTAATATTAAACCGGTATTTGAGCCATCCCACGAAAGCGCCCATAACCGCTCCTACCAGGATTCCTATGAGCAATACGGCAGGTTTTGCAAGAAAGCTGTTCAAACCGCTGTAGCCGACTGCCGCCATTGCCGTAAAGCCCGCTGCCAGCATCATGCCGGATACACCGATATTAAACAGGCCGGCTTTATAGGCCACCGCTACTGCCAAAGAAGCAAATAGCAGGGGCGTCAAGGCATTTAAGAGGCTTAAAAAATCCGTCAGGATGCTTTTGTATCCTGCATAGGAAGGCTTCGGCAGTATACCGGAGCCCTGAAGCAGGTTCAAAAAAGCACTGAAGGGATTTTTTCCAATAAGTAATATTACAACCGCAGCGGCAATCAAACTTAAAAGAATGGAAAATAAGGGAATGGTAACCGGCTGCCATTTTTCATTGCCTAGTAAGGGAATGCGGTTGTTTCCTGAATCAGGGGATGAATTAGGTCGCTTCCCTGATCTAACCGGTTTTGACTTATCTTTCTTCATGTTTTACCCCCATCATAAATTCTCCGACTTCATTGGCAGTTAATGATTTGGTATCTGCAATATTCTGGAACTGCCCATTATATATAACTCCAATGGTATCCGATACATTCATAATCTCGTCCAGTTCCAGGGATATAAGCAGAATTGCTTTTCCGTTATCCCGTTCCCGCAAAATCATGTTATGTATGTTTTCGATTGCCCCAATATCCAAACCCCTGGTAGGCTGTACAAAAATCATTAAAGGGGACTTAAGTTCAATCTCCCTGGCTATAATGGCTTTTTGCTGGTTACCGCCGCTCATAGAGCGCACCTGGGTCTTTACCCCCTGTCCGCTCCGGATATCATATTTTTCTATTAATTTACTGCCAAACCGGTCTATTTCGGCCTTGTCTAAAATGCCTTTCGGGGCAAAGGGCTCTTTGTAATATGTCTTTAACGCCAAATTATCGGACAGGGAAAAATCCAAAACCAGTCCGAAGCTCTGCCTGTCTTCCGGTATGTAGGAAACACCGCATAAGGTTCTTTTCCGGATGTTATAACCCGTTATATCGGTGCCGTTCAGCTTAATAGTTCCGCTGCTTATTTTCGTTAAACCGGCAATGGCATCCGCTATTTCCACCTGTCCGTTGCCGGATACCCCTGCTATGGCAAATACTTCACCGCCTCTTATGGAAAAGGATACGTCCTTAACTGCCTCAAAATTATCCTGGTTTTTCACGGTCAGGTGAGAAACTTCCAGAACAACCTCCTTCGGGTTTACAGGCTTTTTCACCGTTTCAAAATTAACTTCACGGCCGACCATAAGATTTGCCATCTTTTTTGTGGAGGTTTCCTTCACGTCCAGTACCTCAACTAATTTACCTCTGCATAATATGGCACACCGGTCTGCCACCTTCTTGATTTCTTCCAGCTTATGGGTAATCAATATAATGGTTTTTCCGCCTTTTCGTAATCCTTCTATAATTTCCAGCAAAAAGTCAATTTCCTGGGGAGTCAGTACGGCCGTAGGTTCATCAAAAATCAGTATTTCGGCTTCACGGTATAACATTTTTAATATTTCTACACGCTGCTGTATGGATACATTGACATCTTCTATTTTTTTATATGGTTCGACTTCCAGACCGTACTTTTTGGATAATTCTTCAATTTTACGGCTGGCATTGGGGAGGTCTACATAAGGGAAAATCCCTGCAATCCGTTTCACCGGTTCCACACCAAGTATAATATTCTCCGCAATGGTATAATTTTGTACCAGCTTAAAGTGCTGGTGTACCATACCGATATTTAACTTTGTGGCATGGTTTGGAGAATCTATTTTCACTTTGCTGCCGCGTATCCGGATTTCCCCTTCGTCCGGCTCATACATGCCAAAAAGCATACTCATCAGTGTTGATTTTCCGGCACCGTTTTCACCAAGCAATGCAAAAATTTCCCCTTTTTTTATCTGCAGAGTGATGTCATCATTCGCTACGATTCCGGGAAATTTCTTAGTAATGTGATTCATTTCTACAATATAATCAGGCATTTTGGGTCTCCTTCAATTTATTCATTTATGAGTTCATTCCTGGGTATTTCTGAAAACTGCTTGTTGTCTGGCTGCACAGCATACCGCAAAGCGGAGCGTGAACAGTACAATGAGTTTTCAGACATACCCTGACAGAAATGGAAATTTTAACAAGTACCTAAAAGAAGTTTATCATTTCCTACATTTTTTAACAATAGAAAACGATAAACTTCTAAAAAGCCAATCAGCACTAAAACCTGCCCTTCAGCATATTTACGGTACAATGATTTTTCATACACGTTCTGGTTTGCAAGAACTGCTGTGGCTGTATTTTTTATTTAGGCAGACCCGGGAAATCCTCGGATGTGATTCCGTTAAAGTTGGAAGCCGGTACTACCGTTCCTGTTTTTACTAATTCATAAGCTTCATTTAACTTAGCGATGGTATCCGCCGATAATTGCTGACGGCCTTCGGCACTTACATATCCGGTTGAATCGGTATTCGCCTGGAGAACTACGTTCTCTCCTTTAAAGGTACCGTCCTGTACGGAATTTAATGCCCTCTCAACATTGATACTCATAACTTTCAGAGCAGAAGTAAGAACTACATTGGAATCCCCGTTAACACCGTCATTATACTGGTCAACATCACACCCGATCACTTTTATGCCGGTTGCTTCTTTTGCGGCTGTGAATACACCATTGCCGGAAGCACCTGCCGCAACGAAGATAATATCGCAGCCTTCATCAATCAAGGCATTACCTACGACTTTGCCGGTTGCCTCATCCGCAAAGGAACCTACATAATTGCCGTCCACGTTGGCACCGGTTACATCGGTACCTGCATAAGCCGGAAGTTCTACGATTTCCACTTTCTTATCATATAATGCATTGACATAGTTGACTCCGGATTCAAAACCAAACTGGTAGTTAACGTTGGAAGGATAAGCAACTCCGTTAACAACGGCCACTTTACCTGATTTTGTTTCTAAAGCCGCTGCCATTCCCGCGAAAAAGCCGCTTTCCTGTTCCGCAAAAGTCATTGCATAAATATTATCAAATATGGTCTGGTCTCCCTGTGCTGCCGGATCAGAATCTATTAAAACGAATTTCTTGTCAGGATTTTCTAAAGCGATACCGGAAATGCCTGCAAACTGGAAGCCCGGGCATACAATGACATCATAGTCTGCAACAATATCGGCTACAGCCTGTACAGCCGCCGCCGTATCACCGGTAGACTCATTGATCGGGGTCACAGCCGCATTGGGATTTGCCTTAATAAAGTTTAAAATACCGTTATAGTTATCCTCATTAAAAGAACCGTCATCTACTCCCGACGGGCTGGTAACAATGGCAATCTTTAAGCCGGCTGCTTCTGCAGGAGATGTTTCTGACTGCGTCTCATCCGCTGCCGTTTCCGGTGTGTCTGTCGTGGATTCTTCTGTTACGGCCGTATCTGCTGTCGTGTCTGTAGAAGCGTCTTTCCCTGCACAGCCGGTAAATACAGAAGCCATAAAGGCCATGACTAATGCAAATACCAATACGGAATGTATCTTACTTTTTTTCATAATATGTACCTCCTGTTAGTTGATTATTTGTCGGGTGTATACCCTTTTTCCGGGTTATTTTCAAAAAAGATAGACAGGCTCCTGGCCCGATCTACCACTGATTCTAAATGGTATCACATTTATGTCGCTTTTACAAGAAGCCGGCTGGCAAATACTGTTATTATAATTATTTATAAATAACATTAATAATTTTCATCAATCTTTTATATACGCCCTTATTCAGTTCAGAAAACGAAAAGGGGACTTTTTCAGCAGCCTCATAAACAGGGGATGCCGTAAAATTATTTCATTACAGCATCCCTGAATTTTGAGTTTCATTCGATATTCCGTTTTCATTCGATTTATTTCCATAATTTGAAAAAAGACCGCTCCGGTAACTTAACTTTAAGATTAAAACCTGAATCCTGCTTTAAAGGCTTTTGACCTGAATGCCTTTTCATAGTCCTTCAAATCATAAATTTCAACCGGCGGCAGGGTAATCAGCCCTCTTTTCAACAGTTGAAGGGCCGGTTCAAAAGGGCCGCACCTGCTTCCCATTATGGTTATTTCATTCACAACAAAATAGCTCATATCAATCTCAACCTTCCCGGCATAAGTGCTTTTTAATACGATAATGCCCTTTTTCCGGACCAGCGTAACGGCTGTTAAGAGGCCGGAAGGCGAACCGGTGGCATCGATTACCACTTCAAAAGTCTCCTCCGTACCGGTTACAGTTTTGGCAAAACTTCGGAAATTAGCCAGTTTTTCTTCGTGTCTTCCCACAACCGTAAGATCGGCTCCGGATAAGGAAACTGCCTGGGCTATCATATAAGCCAGTCTTCCGTCCCCAAGAACGGCCACGTTATGAGATGGTTTAATATGGGCCTGTTCCATAATTTCAAGTGCTGCGGCAAGTGGTTCCGTAAATACGGCAACTTCCGATGGCAGTTCATCGGGTACAACATGAAGCAGACTTGTATCCAAAGTCATATACTCGGCAAAAGCCCCGTCCTTAGCTTCAATTCCGATTACCCTGCGGTTAATACAGTGGGTTTTCCTGCCGGTCTTACAATAGATACATTCCCCGCAGATGGCATTGATCTCTCCGACAACCCGCTTTCCTATTAAATTCTTATCACCGGATTTTACCACCGTACCTACGAATTCATGTCCCAGAACACCTTTAAAATCCGGTTTGTAACCTTTTAATATTTCCTTATCCGTATTGCAGACCGCACTGATTATAATTTTAATCAGGCTTTCCCCTGGCCCCGGGACCGGTATCCCATAGTTCTCCAGGTACTTTACGCCTTTTTCATAATATAAAGCTTTCATTGGTAATGCCTTTCCTTATAAGAATCCTATTTAAAGCGTCTTTCCAATATTAATAATCGTTTCCGTAATTAATTCCTTAAATAACGGCGCCACACGGTCGGCAGTTTCCTGAACCTCTTCATGAGTAAGGGGTTGATCCATCATTCCCGCACACAGGTTGGAAATGCAGGAGATTCCGCATATCTTCATTCCCATATGGTTGGCAGCTACCGCTTCGCAGGCTGTACTCATACCCACTGCATCCGCTCCCAGAATCCTGCACATTTTAACTTCATGGGGAGTCTCAAAGTTGGGCCCGGTCAGCTGGATATAGACTCCTTCCTGTAAAGGAATATTTAAGCTCTGAGCCGTGCTGCGTATAATTTCCTGCAATTTCATGTCATATACATGACTCATATCCGGAAAACGCACTCCTAATTCTTCAATATTCTCCCCGATCAACGGTGAAGGTACAAAATCCGATATATGGTCGGTAATCATCATAAAATCACCGCTTTTAAAGAAATAATTTACACCGCCGGCCGCATTCGTTAAAAATAAAACCTCGGCTCCCATTAATTTCATGAGTCTGACGGGCAATACAACATCAGAAATCGGATAACCTTCGTAATAATGTACTCTTCCCTGCATAATAACTACCGGAATATTGCCAATATGTCCAAATACAAACCTGCCTTTATGGCCTTTCACGGTAGATACGGGAAAGCCTTCGATATCACTGTAATTTAAAACAGCTTCAATCTGGATACCGTCCGCATAGTCTCCGAGTCCGGAACCAAGAACCAGGGCTACCTTTGGTTTAAAATTAATTTTTTCACTGAAACTTTTATAACATTGATTAAGCTTTTCGTAAACTGGATTCATGTTAATCTCCTTCTTAATACTATCGTTTTTTATATTTTATTGCGTTCATTATAACAGAAAATTATACCAGCTTCAACGCCGCCGGTAAAAATATCATTCTCCATATGGGTCGTCAAATACTGCAATCAGACGGAAATCATGTTTATGGTCCGCAGCCGTACTGGTAACCGACTCCACATAATGTATATGTCTGTCCCCAACAAGAACAGCTCCTGAGGTCCTTCCGATAAATTCATGGTAATGTCCGTTAATAAAATCTGTCCGGAAAACAATTTCATGAATATGATTTTTTTTATCTATGGGAATTGCCTCTCCTGTAACACCGGTACATCGGTGATAATGATCATCCGCTATTTTCAAAAAGCCCTGAAATTCATGTACATGATGCTGGATAGCAATAATTTTTTTATCGAATTTCAATTTTATATATTCCACACAAATCAACTCCTTATATTTTTGGAAAAAAAGTGCATTCAGTGTATCATATGCGCAAGGATATAATTAGTGCTAATTGAATATGTATCACGAAATGTTTGATCCGAAGCTGTTACATAAGAAAGCGTCTGGCTTGCCAGACTCTGGTGTTGATGTGCTGTCACTTCAGTGACAACCTACCTTAGCACGTCATGTGCATCCTGCCAGGAGGGCTTTTTTATGCAATGGGTCGTTCCTATTGCATAAGAAGAAACTGCCGCAGGAAGCCTGGAAGATCCATGCCTCTGCGGCAGTTTGGTATTTGCCATTTTTGACTTCCATATCTAGCGGAGACGGTTACTCTCAAAGCGTGCGTGAGTCTGTAAGCAGAACGCAAATTCACTGATACGTTCCTCAAGGTCCCCGTCATCTACGGTACAGTCTATGGATACGGCCATATCATTTAATATTTTATCATTGATATATTTCTTTTTATATAGCAGGATGTCAAGCTTTTCCACATAGGTATCCGCTTCCAGGAATTCAAGCAGTACCGGATTAATGCTGCCGTCTAAAGCCGCAATGTCTGTCTGGGAGCCTCTGTCTTCGGATATTTTTATTTCATACGGATCACCGGTGTCAGGAACGGGACTTCCACTTTCTTCCGGAACCTGAGTACTTCTGCCCATATCGGATTCCTCTTCCACGCTTAAGATAACCGGCTCGAAGCGGTACTTCTGTTTTACGTCCGGGTATTTTTCATGATCCACTTCACTGATAAACATGGCAAGGGGCCTGACGTAAGTTTTAAAATTTCCATATAAAGCCTGGTATACGACCATCTTTTCACTCGTTTCAGAATGAGCCGCTACCGTAATAATCTGGTACAGATTATTTTTAAAATGCCTGTATAGCTGACCTGGTTCCGGTATTCTCTTCTGTTCCAATCTTAAACCTCCCTTTCTTAATAAACATTTACAATTGCAGTGTTTTCTTGATTTTTTTCATAACAACCACACAGCTGACACATAGTATAAGCGGTCCGATAATGGAAAACACCTTGGAAATATACCCTGGTTCTGAATCGTCCTGGTTTCTTTTGTTATTTTCTCACTTCTTATTTCATCCTTTTCGTTACTCATTTTATGCTTCCTTCCAGTCAGTCGAAGGCCGGGGCTTTCGCTCCGCTTTGTTCACGGTTTAAAATCGAACCAGACCTTCCTTCGTAACAATGCCGTAAATATATTTTCCGGATTCCGGTTTTGCCTCTTCAATGGTGTAAGCCCTGAGATATCTTTCCTTTGCCGCCTTTACTTTATCCGCAGCATTTCCATACAGGGTAGCCAGGGAATCTCCGGAATTCACCTTATCTCCCAGTTTTTTATGAATATAAATGCCGACACTTAAGTCAATTACGCTGTCTTTGGTTTCGCGGCCGCCGCCTAATATCAGGGACGCCATACCGATTTCATCCGTAACAATCCTGGTAACATATCCTTCTTTCTCTGCAATAACTTCTGCCTGTATGGAAGCTTTCGGAAAACGCCCGGTATCATAAACCGCCCGGTCATCTCCGTCCTGGGCACGTATAAATTCGCTTAATTTATTCAATGCCGACTTATCCTCAATGGTCTTCTTTAATAATTCTCTGGCTTCTTCCACCGATCCGGCTTTTTTGGCCCCAAGCAGCATATAACTTCCCAGGGTCAAACTGACTTCCAGTAAATCTTCCGGCCCATTGCCCGATAAAGTATCGATCGCTTCCGCTACTTCAATGGAATTGCCGACGGCCCTTCCAAGAGGCTGGTTCATATCGGTTATAACAGCATAGGTTTCTCTGCCCACACCATATCCGATCTCAACCATGGCTTTTGCTAAGGCAATGGAATCCTCCAGGGTTTTCATAAAAGCCCCGCTGCCGGTTTTTACATCCAGTACGATGACATCGGCACCGGAAGCTATTTTTTTACTCATAATGCTGCTGGCTATCAGGGAAATATTATCTACCGTGGCCGTAACATCCCTCAGGGCATAGATCTTTTTATCCGCCGGAGCCAGGTTGGCTGTCTGTCCCACTATTGCCATCTTCATGCGGTTTATATTCTCAATAAATTTTTCCGTCGGTATAGAGGTGGAAAACCCCGGAAAACTTTCTAATTTATCAATGGTTCCTCCCGTATGGCCTAACCCCCTTCCGGACATTTTGGCAACCGGTATTCCTAAAGAAGCAACCATAGGTCCTAAAACCAGGGAAGTTTTATCGCCAACTCCGCCGGTACTGTGCTTATCCACTTTGATTCCTTCAATAGCAGACAGATTCAGCATATCCCCGCTGTGTGCCATAGCCAGGGTTAAGGCTATGGTCTCTTTTTTATCCATACCTTTTAAACAGACCGCCATTAAAAAGGCAGCCATTTGATAATCCGGAATCTCCCCGTTTGTAAAACCTTTTACGATAAAATTAATTTCATCTTCCCTCAAAGACAAACCCATCTTTTTTTTAACTATCAAATCATACATTCCCATAAATATAACCTCCTGTCATACTGACGAATCTTTAATTTCCGTGGCTGTACAGTCACGGCGGTTCTTACGAACTGACATACATATAAACTTTATTCACCGCAAAACATGCCAAAGGAGTAATCAATATATTTTTTAAGCTCAATTAAATATTTACCCTATAGAATATACCATATTCTTTATTATATAATTTAATAATAAATTATTCAACTACAACTCTTTTCGGGCCAGGAGCAGGCAGTTAGGCGGAATGCGGATATTCCATTTTAACCAAATATACCTTACAATTATCCGGCTGTTAAGACTAACCGGATAATTGTAAGGTTAACTTGACATATCATGTCAGAAATGTTATAACTATATACCATAGGAATAAGCATCTATGGTATGCGGCACTTCGTGCCGTTGATGCACACTCACGACCTTCGGCGCGGGAACAAAAAATTCATGTTCCTGCAGTCTGATACACGGCGGTAAATAACACCGCCTTTTATCAGAAGTTTTAAAACAACTTCTGATAATTACATTATATGTAAGGCTAATGTTACATTCTCCTGTTGTTTAAAAGAGAAAGGCAGGTATTCAATGAAAAACAGAATCCGTGAGTTCCGGGAATCCTTTGGACTGACCCAGGAACAGTTAGGAGAACTAGTAGGTGTATCAAGACAGGCAATCAATGCAATTGAGACGGAAAAGTTCGAACCCTCCATATGGCTGGCTTATGATATATCCAAAGCATTTCATAGTTCGATTGAAGAAGTTTTTATTTTTGAAGAAAGTGAACATAAATCCAGATCACGGCAAAGCAGAGGTGTTGAAGCATGGCGTTAAGACAGATACGGTTAAAAGAAGACCCCATATTAAGAAAAAAGAGTAAAACAGTTGAAAAGGTCGATGATAAAATACGAATGCTTTTAGAGGACATGGCAGAAACCATGTATCACTCCAAAATAGGCGGAGGGCTGGCCGCCCCTCAGGTCGGTATATTAAAACGGCTGGTAGTAATAGACATGGGACAGGGACTGATAAAATTGGTAAATCCGGTGATTCTTGAAGAAGAAGGCGATCAGGAAGTGATTGAAGGCTGCTTAAGCATCCCGGGTACCTGGGGGAAATTAACCCGGCCTGCAAAAGTTACTGTACAGGCTTTAAATGAAAACGGTGAAAGTATCACTTTAACCGGAATCGGTGACCTGGCAAAGTGTTTCTGCCATGAAATAGACCATTTAGACGGGATTCTTTTTACTGATTTTGTAACAGAATATGTTAAGCTAAAGTAGTTAACGTCCGGCCTTACGTTTACGTTTAATTGTAACAATTTTATTGACTTAAAGATTAAAAACGTTTAAAATATTTAAAAATTTAATATGCTAAAGTGAAAGGAGTTTTAATATGAGTTTTTTATTCGAAAAAAAAGTTATCTCCCCTTCCGAATTGATCAGAATGTATCCCATGCCGGAAAAAGATGTCCAGATAAAAAAAGAAAGAGATAATCAGATCAAAGAGGTTTTTACGGGTAACTCCGATAAATTTATCGTTATTATTGGCCCCTGTTCCGCAGATAATGAAGATTCTGTCTGCGATTATATCAATAGACTTGCCAAAGTCCAGGACAAAGTAAAGGATAAAATTATCATTATTCCGAGAATTTATACCAATAAACCAAGAACTACCGGTGAGGGTTATAAAGGAATCGTACATCAGCCGGACCCCGAAAAAGAACCGGACTTACAGGAAGGCCTGATTGCCATGCGTAAAATGCATTTACGTGCCATAGCAGAAACCGGTCTGACTGCGGCGGATGAAATGCTCTATCCTGAGAACTGGCCCTATGTAGAGGATATCTTATCCTATGTTGCAGTCGGTGCCCGCTCCGTGGAAGACCAGCAGCACCGCCTGACCATCAGCGGAATGGACTGCCCGGCAGGTATGAAGAACCCCACCAGCGGTGATTTTTCCGTTATGTTAAATTCCTGTGTTGCAGCCCAGGCCAGCCATACTTTCCTCTACCGCGCCTATGAAGTACATACCACCGGTAACCCTCTGGCCCATGCCATCTTAAGAGGTGCGGTAAATAAGCATGGGCAATCCATTCCCAACTACCACTATGAAGATTTAATCCTCCTGCTTGAGATGTATAACGAAAGGGAACTTGCAAATCCTGCTGTTATCGTGGATGCCAACCATGCCAATTCCAACAAGTTATACTGCGAACAGCCAAGAATTGTCCGTGAAGTATTACACAGCCGTTTTGTTAACTCCGATATTGCCAGCTTAGTTAAAGGCGTTATGATCGAAAGCTACATTGAACCCGGAAATCAGAAGGTATCCGAACATATTTACGGCAAATCCATTACGGATGCCTGCTTAGGCTGGGAAGAATCCGAAAAATTAATTTATACCATTGCTGACCATATCTGATGACGGCAGAAAATTGAATTAATAAAACAGATCTTAAACGTGTAAATACTTAAAAATTACATGAATAAAACAAATAAGGGTAAAGTAATCAGACCTGTCAATGTCTTTGATTACTTTACCCTTTTTCTTTAAGCCCTGGGATGTGCCTGCGTGTATACCTCCCTGACCTTCCTGGTTCTGTTCTGCATGTATACCTGGGTTGTCGTTACGTCGGAATGGCCTAACAATTCCTGTATGCTTTGAATATCCGCTCCGTTATTTATCATATGTACCGCAAAAGAGTTTCTTAATATCTGGGGAGTTATGTCATCCTGGATTCCGGAGGATTTACCGTAACTTTTTATTATTTTCCAGAAGCCTTGCCTGCTCATAGGATCACCGGAAAGATTGGTAAAACAGATATCCGTGTTAAAATTACTTACAAGTTCTGCCCTGGCCTTCTGAAAATAATTTTCCAAAGCCTGTTTTGCCATATTCCCAAAAGGAATAATCCGCTCCTTGCCGGAATTGCAGCATTTTACAAACCGGTTTTTCAGATTAATGTCTTCCAGGCGGATGGATATCAGTTCGGAAACCCGGATACCTGTAGCATAAAGCAGTTCCAGCATGGCTTTGTCCCGGATGCCTTTCAACGTATCCGTGTCCGGCTGTTCCAATAAGCCATTTATCTGATCCTGGGACAGAGTATGGGGAGGTTTTTTCTCCACCTTGGGCGCATGCATCCGCTCCGTAGGGTCATCCCGTAATTTCCCTTTTTTAATCAGAAATAAAACAAAAGCTTTCATAGATGCAATATTCCTCGAAACAGTAGCCGGGGACAGTCCTTCCCGCTCCATGTTTAAAATATAGGAATTTAAGCTTGTTTCACTTATCTTCCCGGCATCTGTTATATTCTGATTATCCAGATGCCTGATCAGTTTCAAAAGGTCATTCTGGTAAGACATAATTGTATTAACGGACGCCTTTTTCACCTCCGACATATAAGTTATAAAATCCTGCAATGCCGTCTTCATGTAACTCAATCTCCTTCATCTTTACTTATCAATGCCCGTACCAATATTTTATTCTCCGCCGCTGTCATTTATTTTAACCTGCTAAGGAAGTCTCCCGCCTTTGCAGTTGGGAATCAGACTTAACTTTTCATCTGTATAAACATACTGAAAAACACGTATCAAATATGTATTGCGGTGTTTTGTGCTGTATGCTTCGCTTCTGTCTGAACATTTATTTTGTGTTATTTCCCGGGCCGGTCAAATCGTTATCTTTCATTAATTATAATTTGTATGAACCGTAAATGCAAATCCTATTTTATTTTCTTTATAAAGTTGAGATTACTGTTAAGCCATAGATTACCACAAGATGTTTTGGTGACTCTTAAGGGGAGTAAGTACAGAAAACCCGTGTCCAATCACGTGTGAAATTATGCATAATACATAATTTCCACAATTTAAAACAGCAATAATATTTTCTTTAAAATAAAAGAAGATACATAGGTTTCCAACAGTCCGCCTATCAATAAAACAAAGGCCAGCAGCACGATTACCAGCAGGTGCCTTATTACTCTTTCTGCCCTTCCCCTTCTGCCTGTCTTATTTTCAAAATACATGCCCCTGCATAGCCAGTAACCGCTCCGCAGGCAAAGAAACGCAACCGGTATATAAAGAAGATAATGGGGAAAGGTATAACCAAATATCAGTAAAATACCTTTCATGCTATACCGCATTAATATAACGGTAAGAAAAAAACCGCATTGAAAACCGCCGTAGAGGATACAAAACGTCATATAAGGTATACCGATTGCCGTAGCACTGATAACCCAGAACAGTACAAAATTGCGGTACAGGTTCCACATTACATATCGTAAAAGAACCGGATAATCTATTGCCGTATCCCTTATTCTATGTAAATAATCCATATTCAGCAGGTCCATGGAATTCCAGAAGAAGCCTCTGAATATCCTTGCAAATAAAAATCCCAGTATAATGCCCGCAGAAAGAATTAATAAGCCCAGTTTCACCTCTCCCAGTTTTTTTAATTGTAACCTTATATTATTCATAAAATCCCTCCGGTATATGCTTTAGGTAATAGGTTGATCAAGTTACTGACTAGCTATCACTAACATATGATTAGGGCATAAAAATAATGCCGATATGAAAAAATATCGGCATTTTCGTTACGGTTCACCCTTATGGCTGAATTGTAAGGCATTTTTTGCTCACTGGAATGATTTAAACCAATTTTATATCGAAAGGTATTTTATAAACCCATTCTGGTTTTGTATGCAAGGATGGCAGAAATGGTTTTTGCATCCTCTATGGTCCCGTTAAAGATCAGCTGCACCAACTCATCTACCGTATATTTTTCAACGGTGACAAATTCATCTTCATCCAGGTTTTGTCTGGAGGGAATCAGATCCCTGGTATAGTATATTCCGATTTTTTCGCTGCAAAAGGCCACTGTCGTATATAAATCAAACAAATGCTCAACCTTATCCGAGCGAAATCCGGTTTCTTCCTCCAATTCCCTGGCCGCGCAGGTTTTCATATCTTCCCCATTGTTTAATCCTCCGGCAGGTATTTCCAGAGAATACTTCTCAATGGCATTCCGGTATTGCCTTACCATAATAATTTTACCATCCTTGTCCACGGGGATAATTGCGGCGGCACCTTTATGGCTGATAAAATCCCAGTCCGCAGTTTTACCGCTTGGAAGCTGCATGGTATCCGTATACATATCGATAATATGTCCTTTATGTACCAGTGTCCTTTTTAATCTTTTATATTCGCTCATAATCTGCCTCCACATTTCCTTTTTCATTGTATAAGCCCTAAACCCTAAGATCTTTTTCGGGTTTAAGGCTTTCGTGAATTAGACGACATGCTTATTTATTTTTTTAAAGAAGCAGCTTTTTCATAACAGGCATCGGTAGCTTTTATCACCGCATTGCGGAAACCATACTCTTCAAGGGCCGCAACCGCAGCAATGGTCGTTCCGCCCGGCGAACAGACCTGATCCTTTAATTTACCGGGATGTTCTTTTGTTTCCATTACCATCTTGGCTGCACCCAGAACGGTCTGCGCAACGAGGGTATAGGCTTTATCCCTTGGTATTCCGTATTTAACCACACTGTCCGCCAGGGCTTCTATAAACATATATACATAGGCAGGTGAACTTCCGTTGGCACAAACGACTGCATTCATCAGGTTTTCATCAAATAACTGGTACTTTCCGAAAGACGAAAACAAACGGTCAACCACATCCTTTTCTTCTTCCGAATAAATATCCCCGGAAAAACATATCCCTGACATGCCTTCGTTTACCATAGCCGGTGTATTGGGCATAGCCCGCACTACCCTGGTTTTCGCTCCTAGCCCGGATTTAATATTCTCAATGGTGATACCGGCGGCAATGGATATTATAACCTGCTCTACCCTGACGGAATCTTTGATATCTTTAAGTACGCCGTCATAAAACTGGGGTTTTACTGCGAGAATAATATATTTGCAGGAGGTTGCAACCGATTTATTATCTTTCATATAATTTAGCCCTGTTTCCTGGTTCACAAACTCACATCTCTCCGGGCTGGCATCCGTAAATATGACCTGCTCCCTGCCAAAAGCCTTCAAAGCTCCCCGTATCATGGGGTATCCCATATTGCCGGCTCCAATAAATCCCATCATTGCCATTGCACTATCCTCCCGTTTCCTTTCATTCAACCGTTGTTGACTAATTTTTTAACTCTTATATCATGAACAAAGCCATGTTTATGATCTTGTGCTTTAATCGGAATCTGCAAAAGGGCTTGTTATGCTAACTTGTCAGCATTATCCTCATTCCGCTTTCATTATATCATGAACATAAAGCGTGTTCATGATCTTGTTGCTCCGGTCAGAATTTTGGAGCAAGCTCCAAATTCCTCTCTACGCTTTCATTATATCATGTCCGCAAGCTTCCATGCTATGCGGTACTTCATACCATTGATGCGCACTCACGACCTTCGGCGCTGATATCAGATTATAATTCCATGTCAGCTGTCCGTTAAGATTAATCCATTTCTTATAATGCCTTAACGAATTCTTCAATACGGTCCATTCCCTTTTTAATCTGTTCCTGGCTTATTGCATAGGATAGACGGATATGATCGTCAAATCCGAAATCACCGCAGGGAACTACAGCTATATTATAATCGCTAATTAAGATTTCCGCAAGTTTATCCGTTGTACCAATTTTACTGCCCTTGTAATCCTTCTCCAAGACCTTGCTGCAATCTACAAACAGGTAAAATGCCCCCTGGGGAGTAATGGCATCAATTAAGGGCATGGCTGTAATTCTTTCCACCATAAATTTTCTTCTTTTATTAAATTCGTTGGCCATGGCAGCAACCGTATCCTGAGGACCGTTTAAAGCTTCTGTTGCCGCTTTCTGTGCTATGGAATTGGGGTTTGAAGTCTGGTGGCTTTGTACGCTGCCCATTAATTTTGCTATTTCAGCGGAAGATCCGGTATAGCCGATTCTCCATCCGGTCATGGAATAGCTTTTCGCTACGCCGCTGCAGGTAATGGTTCTTTTATATATTTCCTCATTCAGGGAAGCAATACTTATATGTTCGTAATCCCCATAGATTAAATTCTCATACATTTCGTCGGCTACCACATAAATATCCTTGTCTACCACAACTTTTGCAATGGCTTCCAATTCTTCACGGGTATAAATCATACCGGTGGGATTGCTTGGGGAATTTAAAATAAGGGCTTTGGTTTTACCGGTACAGGCAGCAGCAACCTGCTCAGCTGAAATCTTATAATTCTGTTCTTTACTTGCTTTTACATATACAGGTATACCGTCCGCCAGCTTTACAATCTCCGGATAACTTAGCCAGTAAGGCGCCGGAATAATAACTTCGTCCCCCGGATTTAAAATTGCCTCAAAAACATTCGTTAAAGAGTGCTTTCCGCCATTGCTGATAACGATCTGACCTGGTTTGTAATTTAATTTATTAAAGGCCTCAAATTTCTTGCAAACAGCCTGTTTTAACTCTAAGGTACCTGATGCATCAGTATATTTTGTAAACCCTTCATTAATTGCCTTGATTGCTGCCTCATTAATATTATCAGGGGTATCAAAATCCGGTTCTCCCGCCCCAAATCCTACCACATCGATTCCCTGGGCTTTTAATTCTTTTGCTTTTGCAGTGATTGCAAGGGTTGATGAAGGCTTTACCGCCTGTGCTTTTTTTGATAATTCTAATGACATCGTTATCCTCCTTATAAAGCGTTCCAATGAAATGTCAAAGGGATATTCGCCTTCCGCTTTGCCGCATGCTCATAACCGTTAACACATACCGTGGAATTCGCCGTCTTACAATTGGTTTATTGTATACAAATATACACTTTTAGAAAGTTTCCTAAGTATTGTATTATATCTGATATTAGATTGCAAGTAAAAAATATGAAATTTAAAAAAATTATGTAATTCTCACAAAAACAAATGTTTTCTCTTGACAGACATTTACATTGGAACCAAGAAAGAGTCTGCCTTGCCAAGACTCTGGCGCTGACATGCTGTCACTTCAGTGACAATATACCTTAGTGCGTCATGTGCATCCTGCCCGGAGGGCTTTTTTATGCAATAGGACGTAATTTCCTATTGCATAAAAAAAGCGAAATCTTTATAAATTTCTCTATAAAGATTTCGCTATAAAATTAATAAAAAAAACTATTTTGCATAATCAGTAACTCTGGATTCCCTGATTACATTGACTTTGATCTGACCCGGATATTCCAACTCAGATTCAATCTGCTTTGATATGTCACGTGCAAGTAAAATCATATCGGCATCGGTAATCTGTTCCGGTACGACCATAATACGGACTTCCCGGCCTGCCTGTATTGCAAATGACTTATCTACCCCTTTAAAGCTGTTTGAGATATCTTCCAACTGTTTCAATCTGTTTGTATATGTTTCTAACGTCTCTCTTCTTGCACCAGGCCTTGCTGCTGAAATTGTATCGGCAGCCTGTACGATACATGCAATTAATGACTCAGGTTCAACATCACCGTGATGTGCCTCTACCGCATTAATGACAATAGGTGATTCCTTATGCTTTCTGCATAAATCAACACCAATCTGAATATGTGAGCCTTCCATTTCGTGATCAACAGATTTTCCAATATCATGTAGTAATCCGGCCCTTTTTGCCATTCGGATATCCACACCGATCTCTGCGGCAAGTAATCCGGATAAATGGGCAACTTCAATCGAATGCTTCAAAGCATTTTGTCCATAGCTTGTTCTGAACTTCATTTTACCAAGTAAACGTACAAGTTCAGGATGGATACCATGAACACCAACTTCAAGTGTTGCGGCTTCACCTTCTTCACGAATCATGACTTCAACTTCTTTTTGCGCTTTTTCAACCATTTCTTCAATTCTTGCAGGATGGATTCTTCCGTCCACAATCAATTTTTCGAGTGCAATTCTTGCAACTTCTCTTCGGATTGGATCAAAACCAGATAAGATAACTGCCTCCGGCGTATCATCAATGATTAAATCGACACCGGTTAAAGTTTCTAAAGTACGGATATTACGGCCTTCCCGGCCAATAATCCTTCCTTTCATCTCATCATTTGGAAGTTGAACAACAGATATGGTTGTTTCTGCTACATGGTCTGCAGCACATTTTTGGATCGCGGTAACAACATAATCCTTCGCTTTTTTGTCTGCTTCTTCTTTTGCCTTGCTTTCAAGTTCTTTTACTAACATTGCGGTTTCATGCTTAACTTCGTCTTCAACAGTTTTTAAAAGATATTCTTTCGCTTGTTCGGAGGTAAGTCCAGAAATTTTTTCCAACTCCTGCAATTGTCTGCCGTGAAGCTCTTCTGCTTCGGCTTTGATTCTGTCAAGTTCAGCTTCCTTCACAGTAAGTTTGGATTCTTTCTTCTCAAGTGCTTCCGTCTTCCTGTCTAAAGTTTCTTCTTTAGAAAGAACACGTTTCTCGTAGCGCTGCACTTCTGCTCTTCTTTCCTTAGTTTCCTTCTCTAGTTCATTCTTAGTCTTTAAAGACTCTTCTTTTGCTTCGAGTAAGGCTTCTCTCTTCTTAGTTTCAGCTGTTTTTAAAGCTTCATCTATGATTTCTCTTGCTTTT
>JAEWAK010000068.1 GCA_023391695.1 Bacillota bacterium | reverse complement strand
GCCCGGTAAGTCCAGTAGGTCCGGTAGGTCCGGTATCACCGGTCGGTCCAGAAGGTCCAGTAGGCCCAGTATCACCGGTAGGCCCAGAAGGTCCGGTAGACCCAGTAGGTCCGGTAGGCCCAGTAGGTCCAGTAGGCCCGGTCGGTCCAGTGGCACCCTCACCTATTACCTCTATTAATGATACATCGTCTATAACTACATCAGCATTGCCTGCTGGGGATAATCTGCTGATTAATACAAGAGCATTGGCTGATCCTGTAGGAGCTGGCTCAGTAATTTGATAAATTTCTAGCCAAGTATTATCATTTACATCTGGCAGGCGACTGGCTGGAACAGTTAATGAAAGTCCTAATCCCACAAAATTAAAAGCTGCATCAAAATATGATATAACGACTGATACTTGAGAATTGGGAGCAGTTCCTACTTTTGCCATAGACACCTGAAACTCGAGTCTTTCTCCTGCAGCTACTGGAACTGATTGAGAAATAAAAGCTTCGGATGTCACACCCTGCAACAGCGCGGCAAAAAAGCCCGAATGGCTAAATTGAGCAGTTATAGTTGCATTAAATGGAGTAAATGGCGGAAAGGTCCCTGTTTCAAAACTACCATTGACTATCAATTCGTTAAAAGACATTTTTTTCATCTCCTCTATATTGTAAGATGGTACATCAGGCCATTAATATCCTAAGCACGGCCTATAATAATAATATGCTAAATCAATGAATTGGTTACTTATGTTGATTAATTATCTGGTATTTAGTCGAATTTTACAGAAATAAATCATGGAACTATTTCAAAAATAGTACCCTGGTTATGATCAGCCACTCTCATAGAGCCATAGACCCCTAAATATAGTCTGGTTTGATCCGGATTTGCTCCCAAGCCAAGAAAATAAGCGGAGTCCGGCCCAAAATCATAATCGGTTTCAATAACATAAAAATCCTGGAGCTTACAGTCTGTTTTTGGCCTGGTATAAGCTAAAATCCTTCTAACAGGTGGCGGTGCTCCTTCATTCCGAGCCAGATCGGTAAACAGTTCCTTTGATAATATGGCAAAATAAACAGATATCGCAATATAATTATTTGAGGAATGGATGTTGTAAAAAATAAAGTAGAAAAATGCTTCAGAATAGGGTATTATATTGATATATGAAACGATTTATGGATAATTCGGTGACAGATCATATATTAAAAATGATATTAGGAACAACAAAATTCTAGTTCCTATAGTCAGATGCGCGGCGGAAAAAAACCGCCTTTTAACAGAAGTTTGAAAACCAACTTCTGATAAGTTATAGAATAAGATTACATGAGGAGGAGTTTATGGCAACAATTAAAGAAGTAGCTAAACTTGCAGAGGTGTCCATTGGAACCGTATCCAATGTATTGAACGGAAAGACACTGAATGCAGAGTTGATTGAACGTGTGGAGAACGCAATGCGGCAATTATCCTATCGCCCGGATGCCAATGCGCGAAGCCTGAAAAATACAAAAAGTAAACTAATCGGAGTAGTATTACCCAATATTATTCATCCTGATTTTTCTAGATTTCTAACCGAATTGGAAATATCACTTCGGGAAAAAGGGTATGGGATTCTGTTAAAGATAAGTCAAAATAATCAACTTTTAGAGAAAAAGAGCATTGCTCAATGTCTGGAACAGTGCGTGGATGGAATCGTATTTTTTTCTTCTGCAAAGAGAAATGTAGAATTTATTGTGGAAAATGCGGACTTGCCGATCGTCTTATTAAGCAAGTACCATGTTTCGGGATTTTCAGGTGATACTATTATCATAAATTATAAAAATGCATTGGAGCAGGTGTTTAAGAAAATAAATGAAAAAGGGAAAAGTAAGACAGGAATCATTTTTGAATCAAAGCTTTTATTAAATGAAGCAATTGGTGAATTAATGGAACGGTATTCTGTTTCGGAGCAATATGTAAAGATCGTTGATTATAGCAAGGAACGTGGATTTAAAGCAGCTTATGAGTTGTTTTTTCAATATCCGGATATTAAAGCGGTCATTGTTAGCAATAGTTTAATTGCAACAGGAGTAAAAAAGGCACTGGAAATTTTGGGGATAGCCGGAGTGAAGCTGTTTACTCTGAAAGAAAGTGATTGGATTGAAGACAACCTGTACAATGACGGGATAATTCGCATATCGCAGAAAGAGATAGTTGAAAAAGCAGTAAGTAAATTAATAGGAGCAATTGAAAGTCCAAATGTTCATGAAAGAATTACTGAAATTATCGATGCTCAATTCGAATATGAAACTAGTATAATAATACCGGATTACGACGGAAAGAAAAAACTGAAATTTGCAATGTTTGATTCGCCGATCGCAAGAGGCTTACAGATGCTTGCACGTATTTACAGTGAGAAAGCGGGAATAAAGCTATCTTTTGACTTGTTAAAATACAGTGAATTAGAAGAACTGATCTATAAAAGCGGGGATGAAAAAAGCAGTGAATATGATGGATTCATGATGGATATTGCATGGATTGATGAGGCAGTAGAAAGTGGCGGAATCCTTTGTCTTGAGGATCATATACCTTGTGGCGATCCGTATTTAAACGGATTTATCGATGAAATGTTAGGGGAATATGGTATGGTCCATAATAAATTATATGCACTTCCGTTTATGTCCGGCACCCAGCTGCTCTTCTTCCAAAAAGATTTGTTTGAAGACCAAACATTGAAACGGCAATTTTTCAGGCAATATGGAGAAGAATTGGTTCCGCCCACGAATTGGGCGCACTTTAATCTGATATCTGAATTTTTTACCGAGTCTTTTAATCCAAAGTCTCCGGTACAATATGGAAATACCTGTGTGAAAGGTGAAAATGTATTTAATTCCATAGGATTTTTAAATCGTTTGTGGTCCTATGGAGCAGATGTATTTGATGAGAACGGAAAATTGACGATTCATTCAAAAAATGCGGTTGTAGCATTAAAGAATTATGTAAAAAGTTTTCAATATACTTCACCGAATGAGAAAATGACTTCCTGGGATGACGTAGTATCAGAATTTGAAAAAGGATCCACGGCGATGGCAATCATCTATGATTCCCATGCAATGGAAATTAATGATTATACCAGGTCTAAGATAGCCGGAAATATAGGAAGTGTATTAATTCCGGGAGGAACATCGGTACTTGGGGGATGGAGTGTGGGATTAAATGCTTACGGGAAAGAAAAAGAGGCAGCCATAGAATTTTTAAAATGGGTATGCAGCGCAGAGAATTCCATACCCTTATCATTATTAGGCAGTTCGACGATGCGCAGGGACTATTATAAAAGAAGCGATTTGGAAAATTTGTACCCTTGGAAAAAATTAATTTTAGAAAGCTACAAACAGAGCAGAAAACGCAGATTTCCCGGCAGTTCTGCAAAGGGGAAGCGAAAGAATGAAATATATACACATAAGATTCCGCACGAAATCAATCGGGTTTTACTTAGCGAGATAAGCGAGGAAGAAGCGCTTCTCAATATGGAAAGTAAAATCAAAGAATGGATCGTATAATTGCAATAGTCACTATTCATAAATAGTGGCTATTTTTTTGTGAAACTTTAACAAGGTTACAAAAATAATAGAAATGCTATTGTAAATTAGTATAGAAAATGATAATATTATTACATGAACCGATTCATGAAATAAAAAACTTTAATTTGGAGGATAATTAAATGATTGATTTTAATGACAAGAAGCAAGTTGCAAAGGCAATTCAGTACACAAATGTAAACCCTGATTTGACGAAAGAGGGAATGATGAAGCATTTGGAGACATGTATGAAATATGATTTTCAGGCAGCAATGGTTGCACCTTGTTATGTGCGTCTGGCTAAGGACGTATTAAAAGGAACCGGAATCCAGGTTGCATCGACATTAAATTTTCCCATGGCAAATGATACTTTGGAGATGAAACTGGCAGCATTAAAGGAATTAATAAAGACAGGCGTTGATCAATTTGATTTCCCTCCTAATCCGGGCTTATTAATTGGAGGTTTCGAAGCGGAATATTATGAAGAAATGAGACAGATCGTAGAAATCTCACATGCCAGCGGAGTAATTGTTAAGTCCATGCTGGAATTTGGATTTTTAAATGAAGAACAAAAAGTAAAAGCAGCTCAGTTGGCCTATAAAGCCGGAATTGATTGGGTAAAACAATCCAGTGGATGGGGAGTCGGCGGCTGTGCGGCAACGATAGAGGATGTTAAGATATTAAAGGATAATATCAAGGCACCTTGCCGGGTTAAGGTTTCAGGAAAAGTTAATACATTGGAAAAAATGAAAGCAATGTTTGAAGCAGGTGCGGAATTAGTAGGAACCAGTTCCGGTCCGGAAATAGTAGATGGGCTTGTGGGAGATATCAACGCATACTAATTGACTTTTGTACTTTCTGATTATTATTTGGATGGATAGCCTTTAAAAGTAAAGGCTTTACTGATCAAAAATTCCGGCAAAAAGTTAGGAGGAGCAAGGATGAAAGTTTGTATTATTGGAAGTTATGCAAAAGCACTGGTTATGACATCCAATCGTATCCCTTTATCCGGTGAAACTCTCATCGGCTATGATTATAGAGAAACTTTCGGAGGAAAGGGCTCTGATATGGCGGTACAGGCTGCAAGGCTTGGAGCAGAGGTCGGCTACATTGGTGTTATAGGAAAAGATGGCTTTGGAAAAGAATTTATGCAATTGATGGAAAAAGAGAAAATTAAGACCCAGGGTATACGTGTTTCAGAAGAAAAGCCAACCGGTGTGGGTTTTATAATAAAGGATGTTCAGGCAAAGAATATAATCGTGGTAGATATGGGAGCGAATAAATTATTTAATCCAAAAGATATTGATAACAATCTGGAAGTAATAAAAGAAGCCGATGTCGTACTTGCGCAGCTTGAAATACCCGTTGATACCGCATTATATGCATTGAAAAAAGCAAAAGAATTAAATAAAACTACAATATTAAATCCGGCACCGGCAATCCGGTTACTGGATTATGATTTGAGTTTTATTGATATTATCACCCCGAATGAGACAGAAGCAAGAGTGACAATCGGAGAATTGCCGGAAGTGAATTTGACCCACAGGGAAGTTGCGGAAAAGCTATTAACAACAGGCTGTAAAAAGGTAATAATGACGCTTGGAGGCGACGGGGTCGACATTCATACAAAGAACAGCAGCAAGCATGTGGATTCCTACAGAATAGATGTTGTTGACAGCAATGGTGCAGGTGATAGTTTTAATGCATCCCTGTCAGTGGCGTTGGCAGCTGGAAAGACGGAGGAAGAGGCAGTTGCCTATGCAAATGCAGCCGCAGCTCTCTGTTGTACAAAGTGGGAAACAGTGCCGTCTTACCATACCGTAAATGAAGTGAATGAATTTATAAAACAAGTGGAAAAAGATCAAAAAAAATAATATTATAGGAGGAGAAGGAATGAGACCGAATCGTATTTTACACCCGGAATTGGCAAAAGCATTAGCTACTTGCGGGCATACCGATATCATTTTGGTGACGGATGCGGGCTTTCCGATACCCAAAGATGCGAACCGGATTGATCTTGGGTATTATGCAGGAGAAGTAGATGTATTACAAATTTTAAAAATGCTGAGACAGGAAATTTTTGTGGAAGAGGTGGCATTTGCAACCGAAGTAATGACGCATCACCCAAAGCTTTATGAAAATATACAAGATATCTATACGGGTTCCGGAGCCGTATTTAAAGGAACTACACATGAGAATTTAGTAGAGAATGTAGCACCAAAAGCGAAGGTTATAATTCGTTCCGGTTCATTAAATGCGTGGGCAAATTTTGCACTAACCTGCAGTACCGATCCGTTTGCCTGGTTTACCGAAGAGGATATTACAATTTTACCGGCTTATGTTGAGAGAAGGAGACGGATAAAGGAAAATGAAGTTCCAAAACTGTTAATGCAATAATGTAATAAGAAAGGATGGGGTTTATGAACGATATAACAAAAGAGTTAGAATTGTCAACACTTCCGGTACTTCCCAAAAGAAAAGATTATAAAATCGGGATTATCGGTGCAGGCTTTATTGTACGGAATTGTCATCTGGTTGCATATAAGAAAGCAGGATTCAGTCCCTATGCTATTTCTTCCTTATCACTCGAACAGAGTAAGGAAGTAGCGGATTTACACGGCCTACAGAAGATTTATGCAGACTGGCATGATTTAGTGGACGACCCGGATGTGGAAATTATTGATATTGCCGTGCCGCCTCATGTGCAATTAGAAATCGTTGAATATATTTGTTCAAAAAAACACATTAAAGGTATTTTATGCCAAAAACCAATTGCAATGTCTGTGGAAGATGCGAGAAAAATAGTGAAATTAGGGAAAGAAGCAGGAATTCCAATTGCCGTGAATTCAAACATGAGATACGATCAGTCAATGAGAGCATTAAAACATATTTTAGATAAAGGGCTGATAGGAAAACCGGTAATTGCTTCGATCGATATGAGGGCAATTCCTGACTGGCAAGCCTTTTTAAAAGCTTATAACAAATTAGAAATTTATGCCATGGCGGTACATCATATTGATATCTTCAGATACCTGTTTGGCGATCCGGAAAAAATAACGGCAGTGTGCAGAACGGATCCCAGAACCAAATTTGAGCATACCGACGGAATTGTACAGTATACGTATCAATATGAAGACGGTATGATGGCTACAAGCCTGGACGATGTATGGGCTTGGCCGGAGGAACCTTGCAAGAAGCATAATTATATTAACTGGAGAGTGGAAGGTACGGAAGGATTTGCAGAAGGGGACTTTGGATGGCATAAAAGAGAACCGGAATTTGCCGGAAGTACCTTAAGGCTTACCTGTAAAGCCTATCCGGATCAATGGATAGAACCAAAATGGGATACGCAGTGGTTTCCGGATGCATTTGTTGGAACTATGGCAAATCTGCTTTGCGCAGTTGAAAATCATACGGATCCTGAAATCAGCGCAGAAGACAATGTTAAGACACTTGCCTGCGTAGAAGCCTGCTATAAATCAATTGAAGAGGAAAAAACAATATACCTGTCAGCAATATTAAATAAGGAGGGCAAATAGCATGATTACAGTAGGAATTTTCACCGGATATTATCCGTATACCCTGAAAGAAACAATTGCAAAAGCGAAGAAAGATGGTATGAACTGTGTTCAATTGGACTTAGAATTCAAAGATATTGATCTATCCAGAGGAAATATCACAAAAGAAAAGGCACATCAGGTAAGGGATGCATTTCGTGATGCAAACCTTCCTATCGTTGCAATATCGGCTTATACGAATCTTGTTCATCCGGATATGGCGAAAAGAGAAGAAAATATTAACTACGTAAAAGAAATTCTTGCCCATGCCAGAGATTTTGGTACTCCTTATGTAGTAAGTGAAACAGGTACTTACAATGTTGAGAGTGATTGGCTTTATGACCCTAAGAATTCTACCGAAGAGGCTTATCAGGAATTTAAAAAAATAGCGATTGATTTAGCAAAGTTTGCCTATGAACATGATTCCGTCTTTTTAGTAGAAAACTATGTAAATAACATCGTAGGTTCTGTTGATCAGGTCGCAAGATTATTACAGGAAATAAATCATCCGGGCATTGGTTTATTGTTAGATCCTACGAATTATTTTGATGATTCCAATATTGATAATGTGGATCCCACCATTGAAAAGATCTTTCATGTATTAGGCGATAAAATCAAAATTGCCCATGCAAAAGATTGTAAACGTGCCGAAAATACCGGTGAGAAATTCGGCGGCGGCTCTGCAGAACATAATAGTTTCCGCGGTGCCGGGGCAGTAGAACTTCCTGCAGCGGGTCTGGGTGTTTTAAATTATGAGTTATATTTGGAAAAATTATCAAAAAATTATCCTAATATTCCTGTCATAATTGAGCATCTGGATGAAGAGGATATTCCAAGAGCTAAGAAATTCATAGATAATACATTGAAAAAAATGGGAGTATAAAATTCGCTGCAATTCTTTCGGATTTGTAGTATCGCTTTTTTTTGACTGACTTGATTAATATAAAGGTGATTGGATACAAAATTGGGTAAGAAGTGGATTTAACATGACATACACTAATTAATAGCTGGTGTTATTCCTATTAAAGTAGGATTATAATTCCTTTTATTTTTCAGAAGAAATTCTAAATGTGTGTTTGATATAGCATAAAACTATGACAAACACACATTTTTTTGTTTTTTATTGTTCTATCAAAAATTTATAATAAGATACAGAAGATTACTTCATGCGTATTTCGGAGATGTTAGGATTGCTACAGGATATCGTTCGTAAAGCAAATCAATATATATTTCCTAGAACAGCATAAAGTGCAGCTTGTGGTATTTTCGTATTGATTCGGACTGCCGTTAATCAATAAAACTTTCATAAATCATTCCACCACATCAATACGCTCAATTTTAAAAATGACCGGGCGGGTGCCGTCGTTGCAGCAGGCGATCATCATTTTCTCGTCATTTGTCCAGCCCTTCATGATGGAGCCGCCCTGCAAGGCTGCGTACACATACCGGCTGATGGCGTCCCATGCCTCTGAGCAAAATTTTCCGTCCAGCATATGCCAGAAATCGTCGCGTTCACTGTTTCGTTCCAAAATAAATTCCTGACCGACCTCAAACATAGGACATACGCCCGATTTAGGGTCCGCCAGATATTGTTCCTGTAAATCCTGGTAACACTCCTTGCGGATTACTGTTATTTTACATTTATGTTCCATTTTAAATTCCTCCATTCTTTTTTACTGCGGGATATTTGCACCCATCCATGTACCGCATACAAGTTCTGCAATTTCTGCACGAATTTGACACTTCACCGACAATTGCCTTTTACGCCCGGTAAGGGTAGCAGAGATGTCCCCGGCCAACCGCGTCATTTCGGCAAAACCAAATTCCAAGCCATCGCTTACACCTTCTTTCCCATCTGGTATGCCTGTTCTGGATAATCGGTTTTTTCGATTTCAGCCCTTGTGTAACAGCCCATTGCCAATACTTTTCCGTAATCCTGCCAGCCAAGGTATCTTACAGTCTCCTCGTAGCTTGCAACAACACCACCCATGATATGATCGTTGCAATCTGCGGCAGTTACCAATAGGATTGTTTTCTTTGTAGAGAATCGCAGAAAATCGTCAATTCCGTGGAAACGGTCAATGACTGCCTTGATTTGCGCCGAAACTCCGTGATAATATAGCGGTGTTGCAAAGGCGATCAAATCCGCTTCCTGCAATTTTGGATACAGCTTTGTCATGCTGTCCTGAAAAATGCAGGAATGCTTGCCGCATTGGCATTTGTCACAGCCAATGCAGGGATGAACCTCCTCAAAGGCTGCATCGAAGCGAAAAACATTGTGTCCGGATTCCTTTACGCCTTCGATGAACTTGTCAACAAGTAAGGCAGAGGTTCCGGCTTTATGCGGACTACCTGTTAAAACAACAATCTTCATAATTTTATCCCCTTTCAATTGGTGGAAGGATTCAAAATTGGCTCTTTGAAAAATCAGCGGAAAAGTGATAAAATATATAAAAACTTACCTATAAAAAGGAGGTAATTTCATGCTCACTCCACGCTACTTTTTTACAAATGATTTTAGCCAATTTTATGAGTACTTTCTTTCACAGCCACATATAAAAAAGTCTTTTCAAGAAGGAGCGTACTTGTGGGAGCCAGATAAACCATTCCAGAAAATCCATTATATCATTTCCGGCCTTGCTCAGAACTATGTGGAACATGAAAACGGCCACAGAAAGATTATCTCTTTCCACGGAAGCGGTACGGTTTTTCCGGGGTATCACCAAAACGACTATAAAATTGAGCGCTCCATTATCACAAGAGCTATTTCTGATATGGAAGTTCTGGAATTTACAAAGGCGGAATTCCGGCGGATGTTCGAGAGAAACCCTCAGCTCAGTGCAAATGTCGTGGAGTGGTTTTCCATGTATGTTAACCTGCTACTTTATGAAACAGCACATCAGGAGTACAACAACTCTTTGATAAAGTTATGTAATCTATTGCATTTGCTTTTATCGAATGCAGCGAAAGGCCAGAGTAATATACTCGACATAACGCAGGAAGATCTCTCAAATATTCTTGGAATAAGCCGTGTCAATTTAACAAGAGGCCTATCTCAACTCCGAAACGAGAATATTATACTCACGCATCGCAAATGGATTGAAGTTGTTGACCCAGTGGCATTGGCTCGGTACTGCTCCCTGGAAACCATTTGATTAAAAATTGGTATAAGGAACTGCACATTCAACAATCTTAACCGGATTATACAATAGGGCCGGATGTTTGGTCTGCTAAAATTGATACATAACAACAAGAATTTATAGTAACGCTGCCTGCTGATTGAAGAGGTTTGCATGGAAGCCACAGCAGATGTGAACAGGAATTGCGGAAAGCGCAGGACTGCGTTTGGTTGATTCGAATAAAAATATTTGAAAAAATAGATTGACAATAAATGAATGATCGTTTATTATAAAACTATGTTGAGGTGATATCATGAGAAGAAAAGATGATGAAAAAGAAAGAAGTATTAAAGAAGCAGTTATTAAACTGATCCTTCAAGAAGGTTTTCATGGAGCTTCCATCTCAAAAATCGCGAAATTGGCGGGGGTTTCGCCGGCAACAGTTTATATATATTTTGAGAATAAGGAAAATATGCTGCAGGATATCTATACGGAATACTCAGAGGAAATATTTGATTATTTATTGGACAGAGTAGACTTGAAGATGAATGGGCAGCAGCTGATTGAAATACTTATCAGAAGTTATTACAACTATATAAACGAGAATAGAGAGATCTTCAGCTTTGTGGAACAGTTCTCCAACTGTCCCTCCTTAGCCAGTGGTTGTTCAGGAAGAAAAAAAATCTGTAATATTCATAATCTGATCGAGGATATGAAGAAGAAACAGATAATTAAAAATTACAGTGATGATAATTTACTGGCAATAATATTTTACCCTGTTAAAGCAATCGCAGCAGATAATCATAAAAGTGATGCTGAAAGAGCGGATTTGCTGAAAGAGATGATTATAATCATACAGGATGCAATATTGATACAATAAAATTTAGGCGGGATAATTTTGTAACGAATTTTACAAAAGGATCTCGCAATTATTTAACTCTATAATAAATGAATATTCATTTATACGGGAAGGGATGATAGTATGTCATATATGTATAATGTCAATAATCAAGGAATTGTTTTTCCGGTTTCCAATACAGTTTTATTACCGGGAGTTGTAACAAAAATTTACCTAAAAACGCCGGACGAGGAGCTGGCAGGATATCTGAACAGGGAAGATGTCACAAATATAGCCTTGCCGTTAAAGCAGAATTTCGGCCAAAAAGAATTAAAAGAAGAAGACTTTTACAGGATCGGTGTAACCTTTTTGGTAAATAAAATTGAAAAAACGGAAAAAGGTGTTCAGCTCTCAGTCAGAATGGCGGACAGAGTCCAAATCAAAGCGCTTCAGTTTGAAGATACTTTGATACATGCAGAATATGAGCTAAGGCCGGAGGATATAGATTTAAACGATAAAAGTAAGGAAGAAATGCTTGACTATCTTAAGAAAGTCATTCATGAGATCAGCGGAAAATTCCAGGGCGGTGAACAATACAGCCGGATTGTGGACGAGTTCAGGGATATAAATGCACTTATTGTATATTTGAGCCAATATATGTCCATATCAAACGAAGAAAAGTATGAATTGCTGGAAATAGAATCAAGAAAATCCAGAAGCCTGCGATTTATGGATCATCTGTTAAAACAGAAGGAAGCCATAGAGTTGCAACTGCAGATTACGGAAAAATTTTCGGAGAAAGCCAATAAATATTATAGGGAATCGGTACTTAGAGAGCAGCTCAAAGTCATTCAGGAAGAACTGAACGAAGGCAGGGATGAGGCAAGTAAAAAAGACAAAGATTATCTGACCAGGATTAAAGAGGCAGGGATGTCTACGGATATTGAAAAAACCGCCTTGGAGGAATTGGACAAACTGGAGGCGCAGGGCCCTAACAGTGCCGAATATAATGTTATACGTAATTATCTGGACCTCCTGGTTTCGCTTCCCTGGAAAAAGGCCGAAACGAAGCCTATTAATCTTGAAAAAGCAAGAAGGATACTGGATGAACAGCATTATGGCCTGGAAAAGGTAAAGGATAGAATCATACAGCATCTGGCGGTTATGAAATTGAAGAATGATAAACGCGGCTCCATACTCCTGCTTGTGGGACCTCCCGGAACGGGAAAGACAAGCCTTGGCAAGAGCATTGCGGAAGCCTTGGACAGAAAATATATCCGCTTAAGTTTAGGCGGAATCAGAGATGAAGCAGAGATTCGGGGCCACCGCAGGACTTATATAGGAGCAATGCCGGGTAGAATAATACAAAGCATCAGAAAAGAAGGCTCCAGCAATCCGGTTATGGTCCTGGATGAAGTAGATAAACTCATTGCCGGAGGTTACAGCGGGGATCCTGCCAGTGCTTTGTTAGAGGTACTTGACCCGGAGCAGAACAACAGCTTTACGGACCACTATCTGGATCTGCCTTATGATTTGTCGGATGTTTTCTTTATTGCAACAGCGAATTCCCTGGAAAGCATTCCCGGACCTTTATTGGACAGAATGGAAATTATTCAGGTTTCCAGTTATACCATCGACGAAAAATTTCACATTGGAAGGAGTTATTTATTACCCGCTGTTTTGGAAGAACATGGATTGACCTCGGAACACCTGCTAGTGGAAGATGAAGTCCTTTACAAAATTATCAGTGACTATACGCTGGAAGCCGGTGTCAGAGGACTGAAGAAACAATTGGCCGCTCTTGCAAGGGTAACTTCGGAGAAGATTGTATCAAATAAAGTGGAACTGCCTTACAAGATCATGGCAGATGAGTTGGAGGAGCTGTTGGGAAGAAGGGTTTCAAGACATGACAAAGCACAGCAGGACAATCCTCCGGGAGTTGTAACAGGGCTTGCCTGGACACCTGTGGGCGGTGAAATACTCTTTATAGAAGCGACGGATATGCCGGGAAGCGGAGCAGTTATGTTAACCGGAAAATTGGGCGATGTAATGAAAGAATCCGCAAGGATTTCCTTAAGCCTGTTAAAGTCAAGGCTGCCCCTTAATTCCGTTAACTTCAAAGAAAGGGATCTTCATATTCACGTTCCTTCAGGCGCAGTGCCCAAAGACGGTCCATCCGCCGGTATCGCCTTATTTACCGCACTGGCTTCTTTGGTTACCGGCAAAAAAGTAGATTCTAAGATTGCCATGACCGGCGAAATCACATTAAGAGGAGCCGTCCTGCCAATCGGCGGATTGAAGGAAAAGTTACTTGGTGCCCAAAGAGCCGGTATTCATAAAGTGTTGATTCCAAAGGACAACGTTATTGACTTAAAGGAAGTTCCCGAAGAAGTAAAAAAACAGCTCACGGTGATACCTGTAGAAACCATAGAAGATGTATTAAAAGAAACCTTAGGGATCTCCCTCCCGAGAATAGAGCATGTATTTAACCAACAGGCTGCGGGAGGATTATCGTTAGAGGTATAAATAATATAAAGAAAAGCCTGGAAGAAGCCTGTTTTGTGCAGGGCGTTCCGGTCGAAGATTTAATTAATAAAATCAACAGCTATATGAAGAAACAGTTAAAAAGGGCGCACCGCAAATAACTATTATGTTAGAAAACGGTGCGCTTCTTTCTGTTTATGCAGTTGTAAATGATTTTTATACCATTGTTCCTTATATTTTTATGCCTCACTCAATCGATACAAAAGCAGGCTTTTTAACAAACTGCTATTTTCTTCCTAAATATTTCTTTGCCAATTCGTCTGTGAATTCCAGCAGTTTACCGTCATGAATCATAAAGACTGTATTGCAAAGCTGCTCTACATCATCATAATTATGAGATGTCAGTAATATGGTTTTTTCTTCTGCCTGCAAAATGCGGATGATTTCTTTAATGTCGTTGTAAGTCTTAAAATCTAAAGCATTAAACGGCTCATCCAGCACAAGAATATCTTGATTCTCCATGATAGCTTGAGCAAGCCCCAGCTTTTGTTTCATACCGAGTGAGTAGTTGTCAACTTTAGTTTTATTGAATGGATCTAATCCAACCTTTTGCATGGCCTCTTTTATTTCTCTTTCACCTATGGCACCGCGAATATTTGCTAAAAACTCAAGATTTTTATAGCCGCTGTATAAGCCGATAAAACCTGGGGAATTAATGAAAATACCCAGGTTTTCGGGGAAATCATCCTTTTTACCTAATTGTTTTCCTTGTACATAAACCTGTCCTTGATCAGGTTTTACAAATCCACACAGTATTTTGAATAACACAGATTTTCCGCTGCCATTTTCACCGACTAAACCTATTGTGGTTCCCTTTTCAATAGTAAGCGAAATATTATCCAGTACCGTCTGCCCGGAAAATTGTTTTGAAATGTTTCTAAGTTCCATGTATGCGTTCATTTGCCATACCTCCTAATTATTTAAAAGTTTTTTGTGGCCGTTAATACGCAACCATGCAAAAATAGTGCAGTTAGTAATGAGTAGAACTCCATAGGCCCAAATTACTGGTGTACCGTTTTCTGTATGGGAAAAATGTATTCTAGCTATACTTGAAAGCCCAAACGGAAGATAAGCACTTATTCTCTCCGGTAAAATACATAACAGATTTAACCCTAACAAAGCAAGAAAACCTATCGTTATTTGCTTTGTTAAGCAATGTAACGCTGTTATCAGCAAAAACTGCATCATAATGTCCAGTAACTTCAAACTGACACATAAGAGTAAGAGAGGTATTGTTTGTGCGGTTGTCTGCAAATTCAAAACAGATACCCCAATAATGGGTATCAGCGTCAAGAGCAATCCATAAAAGGCAATAAAAATCAACGAGGTTTTCATAATGCTTTTTAAGAATCCATATCTTGTCTTTAACCTAATCGTCACAAAGATTGAATGGCTGCCGGTTATCCTAGCAATAAAAACGGCAAGCAGGTATACAGGGAGCCCGTTTGTTATTAGCATTTCCAGGAAACTGAGAAGATGAAGCGTACCGGTTCCATGTCCGGTAAACAGCCGAATGATCCATTCCTCTGCCGTGACGGTATTAGGGTTTTGCAGATACTTCCATATAGCAATTATGGAAGTAGCGGCCGTTACTATTAATAAGTTTTTTGGGGTTATAGCTTCCCTGTAATAATATTGTGTCAGTCCTTTCATCTTTGGGGAATGTCTGGTTAATTGCCAATGCCAGTTTTTTTTAGTCGTCCCAAGGATGAAGATGACAAGAACCAGAGTGGTGATTAACGTATTAGGAAACCTATGACTACCCGTTAGATTGTGGTGTAATATGATCCAGTAATTAAATCCTGTGATGGGAAGCTTTTGTAAAAATGTTATCTTAATGCTGAGCGAAGTAATAACATAGAATACCATCATCACTTTGGATGACCATGACTTCGGCAGGAAATGGGTAATCCACATGCAAAACATTCCTGAAATACCTAACCCAAATAACATATAAAGTGTTGTAACTGCCATACAGGACATAGGAGAAGAAAAGTAGACCGACAAGGCCGAAAACAATTCCTTCTGAGTTGTGCCATCGGATAACATCCATTTATTTCCCAAGGGTAATCCAGTACCGGATAACAAAATAGCAAGCAGCTGGATTACTATAAAGAGCACGGACAGGACAGCCACAGAAGCCCATTTTGATAGAAAATACCGAAAATAGCTTCGATATCTCATGACAACAATTTCTGTATCATCCTCAATCACAAAGAAGCAGACAAAGAGATACATAGGTATCATGAAATAAATCAGGTAATAGTGATTGGTCAGAACAGAAAGGATATGCTGTTCATAGGTCAGTGCCGCAGTGACACGTCCGCTGATTCCAAACAAAATACAGCATAGGAATAATGCAAGCAGCTTGCCTTTCCCGACCATATGCAAATTTCTTCTTATGATTGCATTCATGCCATTCACCTACACCTTGAACACATCAATATGTTTCTTTTTACTAAAGTAAAGCCAAACTGCCACAATGACGATACTGATCAATAACAGGCCCATAAGGAATGAACCTGCTGTAATACTTCCAGCAGGTGCTACCGTAGGTTCAAAAGCTACTACCAATCGATAGATCTCCAGTCTCATGATCGAGAGCAGAAAGTTTTCTAAAATAGTATAGATAAACGGACCTGTTAGAATTACAAAAATGTTATCAATGTAAAGCGATAGCACAAACCCAAGGCTCATGACAAAAATGCCGACGAAGCCTTTCCAGCAGGAAAGTAAAAAAGCATACAAAAGCGGTGTTTGTGTAAATATAGTCAAAAAAATATGGCTAAACGGCGTTACAAACGCATCTGCCAGGGTATCAATCGGGGGCTTTACATATAATGCGGAAATCGCCGACAGGATGTACGGAATAAAAAATATGAGAAAAGCGGATATTGCGGATATTAGCCACTTTGCCGTCAGATACTTTCTCTTACTTACTCTTGGCATGGTATAAAGAAGAAAATGATTTTTCCTTTCGTAGTACACATTCCAACAGATTGGTATAACAACAAAGAGAGGGAACAGGAAACTGATCAGCTCTGTACCAACCTCCCATGCCTCTAGGTCATAATGCAGTGCGTAATTTTTATACAGTGTATTTGTAAGAATACAGGCTGCTATGCTAAGTATTGCAATTGTAATAAGAACTGGGAATTTAATTTTTTCCCATTCATTTTTAATTAAATGAAACATCATATCACTTCCTTGTAAAGTTTTCTGCTTTAAGTATACCTGAGTGATATCAAATTTCAACTATTTGGGAACCAATAAGGGTTTTAAGGGAACAAAATGTTTTCATTCCCTTAAAACCCTTATTTATTCCGTACATTCATTAAAGAAGCACTCCAATGGTCACATAATTTTTATTCTCTATCGTCTCGTTTCGTGTAATAATTTTCCCGTGATAACGTTCCACAATTTTTCGGATATTGGCTAACCCATGCCCATTTGCATAAGTTGTATCGGCCTTTGTTGTAAAGCCCCGGCAAAACATCTGTACAAATTGCGTGTTCGTGCATGCTTCATGCGGATTGGAAATCAGCACTGATATATGCCCATTATTCACATGGGCTCTTATATAGATTGCATCTAACGGGCCGGATGCTTCAATGGCATTATCCATAAGGATGCCGATAATTTCTATCCAATCAACTTCCTGCACAAGGCTTTTTTTAAATTGCGCATTAAGTTCAGTATGGACCGCAATTTTTTTAGATTCTGCCTGTTTTATTTTACCATACAGCATCCCACCTATTATCTTGCTGTCACAGCTTAATATTTCATGGTTTATATCACTTATTTGTATTCCATGAATAAGCTGATTCACCTGTTCTTTGGCTTGGTCCAAATCTTCGGACGTAGAGACCGCCGAAGATATTGCCAGTAAACGATTGTTATATTCGTGCTGTCTTGCCCTTACCTGTGTTATCAATTCCTCAATTACAGGAATATATTGCTCTAACATATCAATACGCTTGCGCTCCTGGATCCGCCGCTGTTCCCACAGCATGAGCAGTAAATCTACTACTATGAGTAGTCCCAATATCCCGGCTGTAATTGGTAATTGGGATAGCATATTGGATAAGTTAAACCCAAAAAGATTTATAAATAGTACAAGAATCATAGCTGTATTACCAATAGTGAGCCTAATCAACAAACTTCTATCTTTAAGGTTTTCTTTTAACCAGTCAAAAGGTAGACTGCGAAGGAATAATATTCCTAGTCCGACTGAAAGGAATCGACTGATATACAGCGTCCATATATCTCCGCTGACACCACTCACATCAAACAGAATGACGCAAATTTCCCGAAGCATAATGAAGATCGAAAATACACCCAATGTCCCAAAGAATGTGTGGCTATTTTCACATTGAAACCACAGGCTGTTTGTAAGCAGAACAATCAAAAATAGAAATAATAACAATACTGCGTTATTTACCGGCAGTATCTCATAATCATATCGTGTGAACGAGAATAATAATCCCCCCGTGTGCACAGATACGGAAATTCTTGCAACTCCACAGTATAATACTAATAGGGGAAACAAAAAATAATCCTTTGCTTTTAGGACAGCCGGTTCCCTGAACATCTGTGTACAGAAAAGAAATAGTAGCAGACCATCCAAGAGGATTTGAATTATATTTGATAATGTCAATATCATGAAATTTCTACCCCCATAATGCACTTTGATATTTACTTCCGATAGGGATTTGAGCAGTAGAATATTTAAGATAGACGATTCTGTGCAGCTTGTCGATTTTATCAATATATTCAATGTTAATTAAAAAGCTTTTATGACACTGAATAATTTCCGGATTATCAATAAGCTCCAGCATTTTTGCAAGTGAATATCCTGATATTGTATCGCCGTCTTTACCATCATTATCCCTCGTGTGTATGACAACCCGTTTTCCGAAGGATTCTATATACACAATATTATTTACTTCATACTCAAAGATAAATTGCCTTTGTTCTATTCGAATAATATTATGCGTAGTCGTCGTAATTCGCTTACTTAGTCCCAGTGCATCACTAAATGTCTTTTTAAACTCGGCTTTTGAAAAAGGCTTGATTAAAAAGCTATAACACTTAATTTCTCGATATGCGATCAATTCTTCTCCGGCTAAAGCGGTAGCAAAAATAATCGGGGTGTATTTATATTCAGGAATTGCCCGGATTTGCTTTGCCAGACTTGTACCTTTGTAGTCTAAAAGCTGTATGTCCAAAATGAATAGATCAATGGTTTCTCTTTTTGCATACTGTAATGCTTCGGCAGCTTTAGAGAATGAAATAGTTTTTTGGTCTCTATCGACTTCTGATATATACTGTTTTATAAGTTTGACTGTTGAAGCATTATCCTCTACCAGCAGAATATTATTCATCTTTTTTCACCCTGCTTTCTTTGCTTCGCTCAACACTCCATTTTGAGGTGCCGTTTTTAGTCATATAATACACCATATTAATATCTCCTTTGAATCTAGTATATTTCTTTTATCAAAAATATACAAGGTGATTTTCGGAGGTGTCAAGATATCCGGGATGGTTAAGGTTTGAGAAAGAATTTGAGGAACATCTTATGGTACAAAGAAATGCGGAGGGAATATGGGATCTTGGGAAAAAGCCAGTATATTTCTGCTCTCAGTTTCATGGCGCAGGGAGAAAAACAGAATCATAGATAGTTCAAATCATAAGAACTTAACGTTTATTCATATATTGTATTGATTGCATTATTGTAATATTCCTTTGAATAAAGTAATACTGTTAATGCAACACCGTAGGCAAAATACTATTGCTGTATTAAGGAGAGACGGAATATGAATGGACTTAGTAAAGAATATAATGCTATTATACTATACCTGTTAATTTTCATCATGGTTATATCAGCATTGATCGATGGAATCTATTATTCAAATAACACAAAAGCGGTGTTAAATCAAACAGGAAAGACATACCTCCCTATAATAATGTATCATCAGGTAAAGGATAAGGGGGGCGGCAAAGATTCCATAACTGCATATGAACTGGAAAGTGACTTAAAGTACCTGAAAATGAATCATTATAATACAATTACCATGGAGGAATTACTGGGTTATGTTTATGATAATAAGATACTTCCGGAGAATCCAATCATATTGACCTTTGATGACGGATATTTGAGTACATATAAATATGTTTTTCCCTTATTAAAAAAGTATAATATGAAGATAGTTCTATCGATCATAGGTAAAAGTGCGGATGATTTTTCGGAAGTAAAAGATGAGAATATAGAATATTCTCACATGACATGGGATCAATTAAATGAAATGCTGGAATCTGGACTGGTAGAAGTACAAAACCATACTTATAATATGCATACTGTTAAAAATGGAAGAAAAGGATGTAATCAGAAGCCGGGAGAAAGCTTGCATGATTATCAGTCAGCACTAACTGATGACTTAACTAAGCTGCAAAATAAAATCATTGAAAATACCGGAGAGAGCTGCAGTACCTTTACCTATCCATACGGAGTATATAATGAAAATACGATTGCAATAATCAAACAGCTTGGTTTTAAAGCAGCATTATCCTGCAGGTATGGAATTAATGTAATATCAAAGGATATGGATTTATATAAACTGAGAAGGATATGCCGTTCTCATGGTGAACCTGTACAAAAGCTTATCAAGGAGATAATGGATTTAATTAAAGAATAAAGATACAAACCAAATCCCGGCGGGAGCTTCCTCTTCTGCGATTACATGTCCCAGCAGCAGAAAGAGTGTAGTACACTCATCTTTTTCTGCTGGGCAGGATTCTAAATAGGACAGGTCATCTCCACAAGGCACATTGAAACGATAATAATGATGGCGAATTATGGTTTGCAATACAAACAGGACAGGTTAAACTCCTTGTACTGCCGGATTACTATAAAGTCAAATTGAAAGTTTTCGGTTATTTACAAATCAGCTGACGCATGTTATAATGAAAGCGTGACCGATTCGGTCACGAAAAATGATTTTAAATCAGCTAAAGGAATTAGAAGGTACTATGGCATTTGAAAAACTGGAAAAGGAAAAGCAGAATAAAATTATCAATGCTGCCTGTGAAGTATTTGCAAAACACGGTTATAGAAAGGCATCCATGAAGGATATCGCCGAAGTGGCCGGAATATCGAAAAGTGTGCTTTTCAAGTACTTCTCCACAAAAGAGAATCTCTATATGAAGCTCTTTAGACTGGCATCGGACAGCATCAGCGAAGCGGACGATATTGCACTTTCAGAGATAGAAAAAGACATGGATATGTTTTCATTGATGCGGCGAAGCGCAAAGTCCAGACTCTCCCTATTTAAGGAATACCCGTGGATTTACAGGTTCTCTTATACTGCAGCTTTCGATCCGGATCGTTTTGTCAGGGAGCTTGTGAGTAAAGAACTTGAGCATTATAGAAAATCCCACACCAAAATCAAAGACATTCTACTAAATGATAAAAGCACAACAGACGGGATCATGTATTATAAAGGATTGAGAGAGGATATTTCTCCTGCGGCGGCGAAGCAGATCATCTTTTGGGTCTCTCAGGGATATCTCGAAGAAAAGCTTTTTAAAGATGAAATTGATCCGGATCAACTTGAAAAGGGCTTTGCGGAATGGATAGACATTCTGGAGGTACTTCTGAAAAATAGTAATAAAAATTCTTATTTATCCAACAGAAAGACAGGTGAAAAGAATGAATGACGAGCTTTTAAAGAAAGGCATCACTGGCGGAGTTGAAAGTGTGCCTGGGTTGAAGCATCATGATCTCAAGGTCTGCGGCGGACCGCTGTCCGTCTATGAAGCAGGCGAACCAGGTAAACCCAAAGTTGTGATGCTGCACGGTGCAATGTATGATGAAGCAAGGTTCATTTGGGATCAAATGTTTCCGTTTCTGAGTAAGGAGTATCACCTATTCGCCCTGGATACGCCAAGGCACGGAATGTCAAGGCCATGGAAAGGAAATATGGATCATTCCAGGCTGATGGAAATTCTGCACAATGCATTTAATCAATTGGAGCTTGAGCACATCAGTCTCGTGGGACTTTCCATGGGAGGCGGCCTCAGCATCGAATATGCATCATTGTATCCCGATAAAATTAGATCCATGGTTCTGTTTGAGCCCGGAGGACTGGGAGACAAGGTCAATTCAGAGTTCATAACATGGTTATACATTAAAACACCCGGTATGCTCAAGCTACTCAACCGGATATATGTGAAGAAGAACAACACCGCTATAAGAAAAATGCTGGAGTCTATTTATGTGGGTGGTTCAAAGCCGACCGACCCGGATAGGTTGACGGCAATTCTTAAGGATGAAGTAAAAGGCAAGTATGACCATGGAGAAAATGACATGGATGACTGGCAGCTGAATTGCATCGGACCCTTTCGGCTTAATTGGAACCTTCTTGACAAAATTCCGCTGATAAAATGTCCGACGCTGTGGCTAAGAGGTGCGGACAGCGTCCTGGTGAAACAGCATGAGATGGAGAGAGCCGTAAAGCTGGCCGCTGACAGCGGAACAGAAACTGAATTGAAGATTATTCCGAATGCCGGGCATATCCTGCCACTCGAACGGCCTGAACAGGCAAATGCTGCTGTAAAGGCTTTCCTGGATAAGACCGCCGGGAAAGGAATGTGTGTTTGATGCGGCATAAAACTAAGGCACACATATTTTAATCGAACCCATTCCATACATGATAATCCCCTTTATGTTTGCGAAATAATGCCGGAGAGCATCCGATAAGTTTAAAAAAGGTATAGGTAAAATGCTGCCGATTGTTAAATCCAACGCTGACTGCTATATCCGGGATTGGCAGACTGCTGGTTTCCAGCAGAATTTTCGCTTTGTCAATTCTAAGCTCATTCATCTTTTCTACCAGTGTTTTTCCGGTCTGCTCCTTAAATAATCGCTGCAAATAGGCTGCCGATATCCGGGTCTCCCTTGCAATATCCTTTATCTTTATATCCTGATCATAATGATTTGACAGGTAAGCAAGCGCTTTTCGAATATATTTACTGCCGCTCTCGGCATAATATTTTCGCGTTCTTTGCCTGCTTAATTCAATTAAGAACTGGGCTAATATAAGATTTTGCATAACCTGATGTTCTGCCTCATCCGTGTGGCTTTGTAATTGACGGTGAAGTTCGGTAATAATTGTATGAAGATTGCCGGCAGCATCATAACCTTTAAAGAGAGAGGACGGAAACTTTAAGAAATCCTGAAGGGATTTTGAGTGCCTGGTAAAGTGCTGTAAACAAAAAATGTTCCCGTGAGAAATAATCTGTATCTCCAGATTCAGGATGCGGCAAGGTATCCCTCTTGCCACTATTAGCTGATGCCTTGTATGACAATCAATAAATACGTATTCACCTTCTTTTAGATTTAATTCTTCTTCATGATCCCCTTTTGTCCAGCAGAGTATTTTGCAGTTACCGCTGACTACATACATTATTTCGAATTCTCTGTGGGTATGAGGTTCCATTTCAAAGAAATCATAATTCATAGCGTAATAACGCTTTACTTGAAACCAATGCGTTAAAACACCCCTGTCAAAAATGCTCTCATGTAAAGGCTTTGGTACAGAATTATCAAAAGTCATCTTTTTCCCTCCTGAAATTTATTTAACCAAGTATCTGTTTATATTTAATTTTATACATAAAGTAATTTTCTTAAATAAGGAAATATCCTATAGATATAATAAATAATTATATCATAATATCTTACATTTTTGAATAGAGTATAGAATTCTTTCCGCTTGGTTCTTTATTATAATTTATAATAATTTTAGTTGAAGGTTTAAATTTAACTTCACATTATATTAAAGGGAGGATGTAATTTATGTCATTTAAAATAGCTTTTATCGGAGCTGGAAGTGTAGGATTTACCCGGACATTATTTTCTGATTTAATGACAGTTCCGGAATTTCATGATATCGAAGTAGCCTTTACGGATATCAATCAGCATAATCTGGATATGGTAACTGCATTATGTCAAAGAGATTTGGAGGAAAACGGGATAGATATTAAAATCCATACCACTCTTAGCCGCAGAGAAGCATTTAAAAACGCCCGGTATGTCATTAACTGTGTCCGTATCGGAATGCTTGAGGCATTTGAAACGGATGTTGAAATTCCTCTTAAATACGGAATTGACCAATGTGTCGGTGATACACTGTGTGCCGGCGGAATCATGTACGGACAGCGTGGTATAGCAGCAATTCTTGATTTTTGTAAAGACATACGTGAGGTAGCTGCTCCCGGCGCAATCATGCTTAATTATTCCAATCCGAACGCAATGCTTACCTGGGCGGCGAACAAATATGGCAAGGTAAAAACCATTGGTCTCTGCCATGGAGTCCAGGGCGGACATCATCAGATATCCAAGGCTCTCGGGCTGAAAATGGATGAAGTTGATATTATCTGTGCAGGTATCAACCATCAGACCTGGTACATTTCCGTAAAGCATAACGGAGAGGATATGCTTCCTAAAATCCTGCCGGCCTATCTGGCTGACGATGAGCTTTCTAAAACGGAGAAGGTACGAATTGATATGTTAAAGAATTTTGGCTATTATTCCACCGAATCGAACGGGCATTTATCCGAATACGTTGCCTGGTACCGCAAACGTCCGGAGGAAGTAGAGAAATGGATTGATCTTGGCGTATGGATTAATGGGGAAACCGGCGGTTACCTTCGCGTATGCAGAGAGGGCCGCAATTGGTTTGAAGACGATTTCCCAAACTGGATGAAAGAACCGGCAAAGAAATATATTTCGGAAAACCGCAGCCAGGAACATGGCTCTTATATTATTGAGGGCTTGGAAACCGGACGAATCTACCGTGGTCATTTTAATGTTATGAATGAAGGCTGCATCACGAATCTTCCTTATGAATGTGTTGTTGAGGTACCCGGTTATGTGGATGCCAACGGTATGAATATACCGAAGGTGGGTGATCTGCCTTTGGGCTGTGCCGCTGTTTGCTCCCAAAGTATCTGGGTACAACGGCTCGCGGTGGAGGCTGCTGTTGCAGGGGATATCACATTACTGCGTCAGGCAATGTTGATGGACCCCCTTACAGGAGCTGTTTGTACTCCGGCTGAAATCTTTCAGATGGTTGATGAAATGCTGGTAGCAGGAGAAGAGTGGCTGCCGCAGTATGAGGGGGAAATTGCGGCTGCTAAACAAAGATTAGCCTCCACTAACCTGATTTCTCCCAGAGATTATAAGGGGATCCGGATACCGGAGAAATCAGTGGACGAAATGCGAAAGAATAAAGAAGAAGCCAGAAAGAATGCAGCTGAAGCGGATAAAGCAAAGGAAAGACCTTCGGCCAGGTAAAGGTAATCAAGCCGGCTAAAACCTACTGTATTTTAGAAAGCTGACGAAAGTAAGGACACTAATAATCCGAAATGTGGAAGTGAAATCTGGATGTCTATCCATAAGAATAAGAATGTAACATATTTTATCAAGCCGTATCATATGATATTCTTGATTTAGTACAAAATATTTGGTACTTGGGAGGGTATTTATGAAGAAGGCGGAAGTAAAAAGAAAATGGTGGAAAGAAGCAGTTGTATACCAGATATATCCCAGGAGTTTCCTGGATACAAACGGTGACGGAACTGGGGATTTGAGAGGTATTATATCAAAATTGGACTATGTCCGGAGTATTGGCGTGGATGTTATATGGCTATGTCCGGTATACAAATCCCCTAACTGTGATAATGGATATGACATATCTGATTACCGCGCTGTCATGGATGAATTCGGAGATATAAACGATATGAAGGAATTGGTCGCCGGAGCTCATGATAAGGGCATGAAACTGATCATGGATCTTGTGGCCAACCATACTTCTGATGAACATGCCTGGTTTATCGAGTCCAGAAAGTCAAAAGATAATCCATACAGGGATTACTACATATGGAAAGAGACTCCTGACGGCCATGAGCCGAATAACTGGATGTCTTTCTTCGGAGGGAGAGCATGGAAATATGATGAGAATACGGGAGAATATTACCTGCACCTGTTTGCAGAAAAACAGCCGGATTTAAACTGGGAAAACGAGAAAGTCCGGAAGGGAATTTACGGCATTATGAACTGGTGGTTTGAACTTGGTATTGATGGCTTTCGAATGGATGTCATCAATATGATATCAAAGACTCCGGGTTTGCCGAATGCGGATAATCTCCCAGAACAACTGTCGTACATACTGAATGGTCCCCGTTTCCACGAATATATGCAGGAGATGAACCGGGAAGTACTCAGTAAGTATGATTGTATGACAGTTGGGGAATGCTTCGGAACGGTTGGGGAAGAAGTAATAAAGACGGTTGGGGAAGACCGTAATGAGCTGAATATGATTTTTCGGATGGAACATGTGTGTCTGGATATCGACCTGACGGCAGGAAATATGAAGAGACAGGATTGGACCTTGTCCGATTTTAAGAAGATATTTCTGGAAAAGGACCGCCTGGTTGAGGGCGTAGGCTGGAACACCCAATTTTTAAGTAATCATGACCAGCCAAGAGCCCTGTCACGCTTCGGGAATGATAAGGAATATCGGGTGGAATCAGCAAAAATGCTTGCCACTTTTTTGCTTACACTTAGGGGAACGCCCTATATCTATCAGGGTGAGGAAATCGGTATGACTAATGTGGCATTTGATTCTATTGATGATTACCGCGATTTGAATACGGTCTATACTTATAATTCCGAAGTAGGCAATGGGGTGGCTTCGGAAGAAATTCTCAAAAGAATTCACAGTTTTAGCAGGGACAACTCCAGAACTCCCATGCAATGGGATAGGTCTGAAAATGCAGGTTTCACCAAAGGGACTCCGTGGATCAAAGTGAATCCGAATTATAAGGAGATTAATGTGGCTCAGGCAGAGAGTGATGAAGGCTCTATCTACCATTATTACCGTGATATGATAAAACTCCGCAAGAATAATTTAGTTTTGGTATATGGCAGTTTTGAATTGCTTGCCGAGGAGGATGAAAAAGTTTTTGCATACTTAAGAGCAGATGAAGCGGAGCAATTTCTGGTTGTCTTAAACTTTTCAGGGGATGAAACCAGATTTTTATGGCCGGAAGGCAGAGTGTATAAGTCTCAGGAATTAGTGATTTCCAATTATGCCGGTCATAATTCAAATAGGCTCTGTGATATAAATCTGCTTCCGTACGAAGCAAGGGTATATAAACTAACTTCATGATACCGGCAAAGAATGAAGAAGAAACCATAACATGTCAAAAGTCCGATGTTACCGTACTTTTGACATGTTATGACCCTTACCATATTAACAACAATAAAATATATTTTTATTACGTTAAAAGCAGATAATAAAGGAGAAGGGGGCATATTTTCTCTTTATACATTGGTCAGAAGCCGTTCGAAATGGTTAGTTATTCCTGCTATGATTGGAGGAGCAGCACTGCTGGCAGATGGAATGCTGACGCCGGCGGTAACGGTTACTTTTGCAGTAGTTTCAGGGATAAGGTGTTAATAGAGGATTTAAGAACCAGCTGAATAAGCTGCGTCAGGATGAGGCGCTTCCTAAATATGCAAACAACCTGGTATGCCTGACAAACTGCAGTAATCCAAAAGAAATAGACAGAAAAATAATGTACTTCATTCTGGACAAAGGAGCCAAAAAAGCAGATGTTTACTGGTTTGTAAATATTCTGGTTACGGATGAACCTTATCAGAAGGAATATACGGTAGAGACATTTGGGACCTCTTATATTGTAAAAGTTCAGCTAAAACTTGGATTTCGCGTAGAACAGAAATTGAATGTATTTATGCGGCAGATTTCGGAGGAGCTGGTGAAAAGCGGTGAGATAAAGCCCCAATTAGCCAATTATTCCACTATGTCGGGCCGAAATATAGGGGATTTTCGTTTTGTTCTGATTCAGGAAGTTCTGTCCCATGAATCAAAAATTTCAAATTGGAATTCCTTTATACTCCGATCTAAATTATTCATTAAGAAATATACGGTTTCTCCAACTAACTGGTTTGGGCTTGATACCAGTGATGTTTTTATTGAAACGGTGCCGCTTTTTATAGGAACTCCCAGCCGTACTATTTTGAAAAGAACCAAACGGTAATTTCTAATTTGATCATTATGGCAGGGTCATTTTTTGGTCCGCACCTGTTAAAACTTTTTCAAGAACACGGTGGTCAAAGGTAATAGGCTCATCTGTGTACGACAGTATCACTATTAGAAATTCAAATACTGTAAAAAAGATATCGCAGCTTTTAAAATAGTTATGCAAAAGAGTCTATACTTTTGAAGATTTTGATTCGCATCAGAAATTAAGATAAATTAAGTAAAGGTTAGTCAAGGCCACCAGCTTAGCTTGTGGCCTTGACTTATTCTCTGTATTTTGGTACCGATTCCTTGCCGTTGCAGTTACCGATTGCCGAAAATTACCACCACACCGAGGTTAAAGTGCCTGATTTGGAAGTCATATCATAAATAGTCTCAGCCATTTCCCTTGCAGACCGGTTGATATCATTCTTCAGCCAATGCTGTAAGAGGCCGACGCTCCCGTTCACGGCAAATATAAAATAATCCTCGCTGATGCTCATGTCCACACCTGCCGCGGCCGCGGGTGATATCCCGCATTCCTGGTATATTAAGGTAAATATCTGCTTCTGAAAATCAATATCGCCCTGTTCGCTCATCAGAATCTTAAGATGTCTGCTGTTTTCGACGAAATACTGGAAGATTCTTTCGAGGATCATCATTCTTTCATCCTTGTCCTTTTTGCTAATCAGATTGGATAGGGATTCTTTCACCCATAAAAGAGTTTCATCCTCGATTTTACGGAGGAGGTCGTACTGGTCGGCATAATATGCATAAAAAGTCGTCCGGTTGATGTCTGCATTTTCACACAATTCTTTGATGGTTATTTTTGTGATCGGTTTTTTCTCCATTAACTCAAACAGGCTGTCTTGCAAAACCATCCTTGTATAACGTGTTTTTCGGTTGTCTTTCATTTCCCTCATTAAGTGTGTCTCCCTTCAGCCAAAACAATTCCAGTGATTTTGTTTTCAAATCAACATTTATATGACGATATGTTGTAAACAAGACATCTGATAAAAAATTGGCGGTTGCATAATAAACACAGCGTCATTATAATGAATTGTTAGTTAAATGTCAAGAACGTGGATGACTTGCACAGGGCCATGTCTGGACATTTAAAAATGCTCATAAGTATAGAAAATTGCGATAAAAACAAGTTCCGCAGCAAAGGAGATTACATATGGATTTTATCAAATTCGACAACGTGGAAAGAGAGTATAACATTGGCGACGCTGTCATCAAAGCGGTGGACGGCGTCAGTTTTAGGCTTAAACAAGGCACGTTCAATGTGGTGCTCGGTCAGAGCGGCGCAGGAAAAACCACGGTGCTTAACCTGCTTGGCGGTATGGATTCGCCGACCGCCGGCCGGATCGTCGTGAACGGGAAAGAGGTTTCCGACATGTCGGAGTACGAGCTCACCGACTACCGCCGTACGCAAATCGGTTTTGTATTTCAGTTTTACAACCTGGTACCAAACCTGACGGCACTGGAAAATGTGCAGCTTGCCGAGGAAATTTGCACCGATCCTCTTGACGCACGGGAAATGCTGCGACGCGTAGGGCTCGAAAAGCGGATGGACAATTTCCCGAGCCAAATGTCGGGCGGAGAACAGCAGCGCGTCTCCATCGCACGGGCTCTGGCGAAAAACCCGCAGATTGTGCTGTGCGACGAGCCGACCGGTGCACTGGATTCGGAAACCGGCCGCAAGGTTTTGCACCTGATTCGCGAAGTCGCAAGCGACCTCGGTAAGACGGTGATTATTGTCACACACAATGCACCGATCGCCGAAATGGCACAGAACGTGATACATATGCGGGACGGTAAAATTGCCGAGATAGAGTTACATGAGCACCCCAAAGACGTGGAGGAAATCGTATGGTGAGGGGGGCATTGTTCAAGAAATCTCTGCGCGACATACAAAAATCGAAGGCGCAGTTTATTTCCATATTTATTATGGCAACCCTGGCCGTTTCCATTATGACAGGGCTTGACAGCATCTGGTTTACCGTTCAGAACCACACAAACGTTATGTACGGCGCGACGAATCTTTCTGACCTGTGGGTGACGGTTATTAATCCTTCGGAGCAGGATCTGTGGGGCATCCGGCAAATCGACGGGGTCACCCGGGTGGAAAAACGCTTTTCCACCGAAGCCGATACGGCTCTGCCCGGAAAACCTACTCTGCATGTCTATGCGCTGAACGACCGCAGCACTTTGGACCAGCCCGAGATACAGGAGGGACGGTTTGGCAAAAGTGGCGGCGGCGCGGTACTGGACAGCGCTTTTGCAAAAGCACATAACCTGAAAGTCGGTGATACGATCCCCATCAAGCTGAACGGTATCTGGCTGCGTCTTCCCATAGACGGGTTGGCACTGAGCAGTGAGCAGGTATATGCTGTGAAAAATACTGCAATCCTTGTTCCGGATCCGATGCTCTATGGTTTTGTGGTGATTCATACCAGTGCACTTAAGAACGTATACGGTCAGAAAGTCTACAATCAAATCAGTGTGAAAACGGAGCCGGGAACTGATCTGACACAGGTGGTGCAAAAGGCGGATGCCGTGATTGGCACTAAGCTGATCGGAACTACCTTGCAGAAGGACAGCAGCAGCGTCAGCAGCGTCAATGGACGCATACAGCAGTTCAAGACACTTTCTTTTGTATTTCCCTCCCTGTTCTTCCTTGTAACGGCGCTGATTACACAAAGTACGATGGTGCGTCTGGTGGAAAGCCAGCGTACTCAAATCGGAATCCTGAAAGCGCTGGGTTACAGCAAGCGGAGTATCCTTTGGCATTATACCTCTTACGGCGTCATGATCGGTGTACTGGGTTCAGTGTCAGGCCTTGTGATCGGTCCGAATTTGTTTGGCAGAGTTCTGGTTCCTCAGTTAAAGCTGATGCTAAACAGTTACAGCCTTCACATTAATTATTGGAACTTTGCAGTTGCATTCCTTTTAATTCTGCTGTGTACAGGCGGTGTTTCGTTTTATGCCTGCTGGAAGCTTCAGGGGGATACTCCCTCGGTGCTTCTCCGCGACAAGCCGCCGAAAAAAGGTGCACATATCTTTCTGGAATCCATTCCCTCCCTCTGGGGGAAGATGAAGTTCAGCAGCAAGCTGATCGCACGGAACACCCTGAAAAACAAAGGCCGTTTTATCATGAGCATCATCGGCGTTATGGGCTGCGTCGGTGTGATTATCGCAGCCCTGACCGTTAAAAGCACCATATCGGGAATCACCGACCAGATGTATGGCAACACATTCATCTACGATCAGAAAGTACTTATCGATCCAGGGAAGGCGGATTTCCGTTATCTCAATAACCTGGAGCTTAACGGCGTCACGCAGCAAATCCAGGAATCTGCCATTGAGGTGATTTGCCCCACCGGTGAGCAAAAAATGGAGCCCATCACCATTACGACCGGAAACAGCCCGTTGATTCAAATGCAGGACGTTGACGGAGCACCCATTTCTCTGCCGGAAAACGGGATTCTCATGACCCGAAAGCTATGCGAGAACCTCGGTGTGAAGCAAGGTGACACGATACGGATCAAGCGCACAGGTGAGGATTATGTGTCTGTGCAGATCGCTCAGGTTGTCTACATGGCCTCCGGTCAGGGAATCTATGTGACCGACAGTTACTGGAAATCCCTGGGTGAGACATTTTCCCCGACGGCGCTGCTCATAAAGTGGAACGGCCCGCCGGATCAAAGGTTTCTGGAAAGTGATGTGGTAGTGGATTCGGCAACGCGTGAAAGTCAGCAATCCGGAATGGCCTCCAGTATGCAGGTGGTGAACTTCGCAGTGGTGGCACTGATTGTTATGGGCGCGTCACTGGCGTTTGTGGTGCTGTACAACACCAGTATCCTCAATTTTGTCGAGCGGATACGGGACCTTGCGACCCTGCGGGTCCTCGGCTTCCACCACCGGAAAATCCGAAACCTGGTGCTGATTGAAAATTATTTTTCTGTGCTGTTTGGAATGGTGGCCGGTATTCCCGTGGGGCGGTTCATCTCCTGGCTGATCGCCAGCAGCCTGGATGAGCGCATGGATCTTCCGGGCAATATCACACTGCCAGACGTGCTGATTGCAACCGTAATGACTTTGTGTTTCGCCTGGATCACCAACAGTATCATAGCACGGAAAATGAAACAGATCGATATGCTTGAAGCGCTGAAAAGCGTTGAATAATAACAGATGGAGGATTATCTCATGAAGAATCGGAATTTATCCCACAAAAAAACAGTGTTGGCAGGGGCATGCCTGCTCGTTGCGCTCTTTATCGCATTGGGGATTTTCTTTTACCGGAAATACAACACCCCTGCTCCGACTACGGCCCCCGGGGTTTTAGTTAATCAGGCCGGGGAGATCAATGCGTGGGGCGAGGTGATATACACCCGCATGGAAGACATCAGCGTCGATTTCCCGTCGGTGGTGACAAGTGTATCGGTTAAGGAGGGCGAAAGAGTCACCCTTGGCCAGCCGCTCGTGACGCTGGACCTCTCCGAATACAACGGAAACGTTGAGAAGCTGGAGCAGCAGCTTGCCGTGAACCAGGCGGCGCTGCCCGCCGCAGAGCAGGATATTTCCGCGCTGCAGGCGGACATTGCCCAGACGCAGAGCCAAATCGCGCGCAAGACCGGGGAATATGATAGCGGCATGAGCGCCGATCTGAAACTACTGCAGAATTCCCTGAATCTGGCCAAAAAGGAGCTTGCGACCGCAAAAAGCGACCTGAAAGAGCACCAGTCAAAATATAAAAACGGCACAAACGTCGATTTAAAGCTGCTTGAAAATTCTCTGAGCCTGGCCCAGAAGGAGCTTCTGACCGCAGAGAGCGACATGGAAAAGTACCAGTTGCTGTACGACGCCGGGGCTGTTTCAGAAGCGATACTTAACCAGTATGCAGCCGCGCTGGACCAGAGGCAGAAAGCCGTGGAAGATATAAAGGACAATATCAAGAAAACAAAAATTGCCTTAAAAGATGAGGTGGACCAGTACGCAGCCGCGCTGGATCAGAGGCAGAAAGCCGTGGATGACGTGAAAGATAACATCAAAAAGACAAAAACCGCCTTAAAAGACGAGCTGGACCAGCTGAACGTTTCACTGAAATCCAAGGAGTCGCAGCTTTCCCAGGCAAAGCTTGGCAACACTGCGAACGTTACCAAGCAGCAGGGCGGATTTGAAGCCGCGCAGGTAGACTTGGATACGATGACGGCAAAAACCGCGAAAGACTACATCAAGGATAACCAGATCATCTCCAATATCAAGAACGGCATCGTACAGAATATTATGGTCAATAATGCGGCTCATCTTGGCGTACAGGGCACGCCCACGAAGGTTTTACAGATCATTGATGCGGACTCCCTCACCGTCAGCGCGGAGGTCGATGAGGAATTTATCGGCAGCGTAGAGGTAGGCGAAACGGTGAAGATTGTGCCGACTTCTGCACCAAGTGCCTCCCTCACCGGCAATGTTACGCAGATTCCGAGTCTTGCCGTGGAAAAGGACGGCAAACGTGTGGTTTGCGTACTGGTGAAGCCCGACGACCCGGATAATCTTTTAAAACCGGGCTATACCGCGGACGTTTATTTCACAAAATGAACCTATATAATTATATAATTTTATTTCAAGGAGGAAGCTTAATGAAATTCCAAAAAATCGCCGCAGGATTGCTCGTGGTCCTTCTTCTGTATGGGACGGGGCTCCCCGCATTTGCGGACACCACAACTGCCGCAGACGCAGACACAGCTGATTCCCAGGTCATGGAGGTAAGCTATGGGGACATTGAATCCATCGTTCGTTCGAGCAACCAGACCATCCGCGCGAATGAAAAAACACTGGACAGCCTGATCAGCAACGACGTGGCCGAGGAGCAGTGGGACGAACTCACCGAGAGCCGCTCCCAGCTGCGGGATGTGAGCGACCAGCTCGAGAGCGCATACAATGCTGTCGCAGGTCTGCCCGCCTCGCCGGAACAGCAGGGCATTGCGGCATCGCTCCAGGGCAGTATTGCATCGATTGCTGCCATCCGCGGCATCTTAAATGCACAGAGGGATCAGCTGGTGGTCAGTGAAGACACCATCGACCAGACCAAGCTGCAGATGGACGCCGCTGCCGACCAGATCGTCGTTGCGGCGCAGAAGCTCTATGTGACGTTCCATTATATGGACACCGAACGCATCCAGCTCCTCAAACAGCAGCAGGTGCTTGACAGTACTCTAAAAATTGCACAGTTGAAAGCCGATCTCGGTTTCTTAACGCAGACCGACCTGCTGGTCATTCAGCAGCAGAAAAACACATTGGCGGATAACCTTGTCGTACTCGTCAACCAGATGAATACGGTGAAGAACAATTTTCAGGTGCTGCTGGGGTATTCTGTCGACGACGGTGTCTCGATCTCTGCCATACCGCTGCCGGATGAAAATTTCGCCGCTGCGATGAATGAGACAGCCGACCGGCAAACAGCACAGGACGCAAACTGGACACTGAAAGAAAAGGAACTGGCGAAAGAAATCGCCGATGACAACAAGGATTCCAACCTGGATTCTACGGTGGATGACTACCGTGCGGCGGCGCTGAATTACAGCCTTGCCTTAAACACGTTCGACGTTTCGTTCCGGCAGGTGTGCAACGACGTAGCAGAAAAGCAGAACCGTCTTGCCTCGGCGCAGTCGGCTTATGATGCGAAAGCAAAGGCACTTGACGCCGTGATATGGCAGAACGAGCTGGGGGTAGTCTCAGCAATTGACCTGGAAAACGCACAGATGGATCTGGACAGCGCACAGGCCGCCCTCGACCAGGCAAAGATCAATCTTTTTTCTTCGCAGGAGCAGTACCGCTGGGCGCTTCGGGGAGTCATCAGCACATCGTCCGCACAGGAGTAATTGTTCCATATTTAAAGAGCTGGAAGCAGAAGGACAATATTCGTCCAAGGAAACTTCCGGCTCTTATTTTTGATCGAGCAAAAGCCTTTTATTAAACGGTACAATTTGATAGCAGATCCTGGAGGTGGAATCTTAATTACCAAATTTTATTGAAAATGAGAGTAATTGGATCAGGAGTTGTTGAGCATTATTATAAAAGCATAAGGGAATAGGGTGAGTGTGAGAGAAGAGGGATTTCAAATTATTCAGGGACATTGTGAAAAATTATTAAGAAAACAATAAGAAAAGCAATGGAAATTAGTAAAAATTAGGGTTATAATATAATAGTTTATTAAATTTATGAAGTGAGATGACTATGAATAAATCGATTTGATAATTCGGCTTTTAAAAATTTAATTCAAGCAATGAATGGTTAGAAGCCTATATGAGTATTCACTTAAAAGGATGAAAAAGGGGGAACAATATGGACTGGAATAAATTGTTATCTTTAGAAACACAAGTTGAAAGAGAGAAGGAACCGGAAATTTTTGAAAAGTATCCAATTAGTGATCTAGAAAAGGATTATAAATCTATAATATCAAGTGCAGCTTTTAGAAGATTGCAAGATAAGACACAAGTATTTCCATTAGATAAAAGTGATTTTGTAAGAACAAGATTAACACACTCAATTGAGGTTTCAACAATTGCCAGACAGTTAGGAATAATGATAACCAGAAATACAACACCATATTTACAGGAAGTTTTTAAGAACGATAGTAAGGTTACGGATGAGATACCGGTAGTATTATCGTGTGCAGGGTTATTGCATGACATTGGAAATCCTCCATTTGGGCATTTCGGAGAAGTCGTTATTGGTGAATGGTTTAAGAATGAATTCAATAATCATAAATTTAAATATAAAGGAAAACCTGTTTCTGGAGTTTTACAAAAACAAATGAAAAGGGATTTGGAGAATTTTGAAGGTAATGCACAGGCCTTGAGAATATTATCAAAAGTAAAAAATAACCAGGAAGGTTATGATGTTAATTTAACTTATGGTGTATTGAATACACTCATAAAATATCCTACATCTTCAGTAGAGTTTGATTCAAATGATGAAGAAGTTAAAAGACATAAGCTGGGATATTTTTATTCTGAAAAAAATACAATGGAGTTAATTTGCAGTGTTACAGGAACAATGACTGAAAAAGAATATGTTCGGCATCCTCTTGTTTACTTAATGGAAGCTGCGGATGATATAGCTTATTCAACTGCTGATTTAGAGGACGCATTAAAAAAGGGCCTGATTACAATAGATCAGTTTATAGAATATTTTGACAGGGAGATAAATGAAATCGTTAATCCTTTTCACAAGAAATATACCCAAGAACTAATTGATGACTTAAGAAGACGCATTAATGGAAGTGTTAGAAGTATGGAAAAAGATTTAGTTGCCATTCAAAAATGGATGGAACTTGTAAGAAAGTGGTTAATGTATGCGGTATCATACCGATTTTCAAAAAGTTATGATGATGTTATGAATGGTGTATTTAAGTATGATATGTTTTATGATACGAACCATCAGGAATCAATACGAATTTTAAAAGGAGCAATGAGTGAATTTGTATATGATAATAAGGAAATCTTAAAGTTGGAATTATCTGCAAAAAAAATTATTAGTGCATTAATGGATGATTTTATATATGCGGTATTATATTGGAAATCTGAAAGTAACATTGATGGAATTGAATATAAAATAACAAAAGCAGATAAAAAACTAATTAGTATTATATCGGCAAATTATAAAGAGGATTATCTGTGTGCACAGACAGAAAATGAGGCCGAAAATTTGTATTTAAGATTTCTTATGGTTACAGATTATATCAGTGGTATGACAGATTCCTATGCAAAAAATTTGTACCAAGAACTAAATGGGATTTAACCTTACAAGTAAGTCCCCCCGCTTCTTGGCGGAGGCCACTGAAAAAGTTCCTGTTACAATTGAATGTACTATTTAGTATCTGATATAATTATTGTATCAAAATGTGGCGGTGATACGAATGATTAATAATCAAATTGAATTACAACTTAGTTCTCATTTGGAACTATATGATATCCTAATTCCTGGGGATCATATACTTAGAAGAATTAATAAACTTGTTGATTTTTCTTTTGCGTATGATGAACTGAAAGAGAAGTACTGTCCTAATAATGGCCGTAATGCAATCAACCCGATCAGAATGTTTAAATATCTTCTTTTAAAAAACTTATACAACCTTTCTGACAAAGGTGTTGTTGAGCGCTCAAGATATGACATGTCATTTAAATACTTT
>JAEWAK010000059.1 GCA_023391695.1 Bacillota bacterium | reverse complement strand
TTCCTCCGGGATCGAAAGATTCCTGGTTTGACGGATGATTATCAAATGTAGTTATTCCTCGATAGCTCAATGGTAGAGCACACGGCTGTTAACCGTGGGGTTGTTGGTTCGAGTCCAACTCGGGGAGCTGATACTCTTACATATAATCCAAAAGAGTATTAAAAAGTATAGATATTGATTGACAAAGTATTAATACTATGTTATAATTGATGTTATGGCTCCATGGTCAAGCGGTTAAGACACCGCCCTTTCACGGCGGTAACAGGGGTTCAAATCCCCTTGGAGTCATTTTTTTGTTATTCAGATTCGTCCGATTATAACTTGCCGACGTGGCTCAATTGGCAGAGCAGCTGACTTGTAATCAGCAGGTTATCGGTTCGAGTCCGATCGTCGGCTTTGGGACCTTTAGCTCAGTTGGTTAGAGCAACCGGCTCATAACCGGTCGGTCCGGGGTTCAAGTCCCTGAAGGTCCACTTAAAATAATAATATGGCCTAGTGGCTCAGTTGGTTAGAGCGCCGCCCTGTCACGGCGGAGGTCGAGGGTTCGAGTCCCTTCTGGGTCGTTTCTTTATTTATAAAGAATGAGAATGGTAATTGAATATCCCATGGGATCTTAGCTCAGCTGGGAGAGCATCTGCCTTACAAGCAGAGGGTCATAGGTTCGAGCCCTATAGGTCCCATTGAATCTTTGATTCAATATTGAACAAATTGTTCAAATGCCGGCGTGGCGGAACTGGCAGACGCACAGGACTTAAAATCCTGCGGGACTAATCTCCCGTACCGGTTCGATTCCGGTCGCCGGCATTATCGAAGATACTTGTTTCAATATATAAAATCAGTAATGAGTGCGTTTAGCTCAGCTGGATAGAGCGTCTGGCTACGGACCAGAAGGTCGGGGGTTCGAATCCTCTAACGCACATATATAAAGTTTATGATTAAGACTTAAATGCTTTGGTATTTAAGTCTTTTTTACGTTATAGAGAAAACACTGTATTTTAAAGGCAAAATTAATCAAATGTTAATAAACGTAGTATTTACGCACTATATGAGATATGTTAGAATAGAAATACTTATTAGACGTAAACTTACAATAAAATATAATTTTTAGGTATAACCTGTTGAAGATTCATAATGTTATCAGTTGTAGCTTGGTTAGGAGGTAAAATATGACCAGAAGTGAATTTATAGATGGATTAAGAGCAGCCCTAACAGGAGAACTGCCGGATAATGAAATTGCAAATAATATTAGGTTTTATGATGATTATATAAAAAGCAAGAGCATGGATATCAGTGAAGAAGAAACCGTGGCACAACTTGGTGATCCCAGGTTAATAGCCAAAACAATTATAGAAACCTATCAAATAAGCCATGGACCGTTATATAATGGTTCAAAGCATGAAAAGGCTTATCAGGATACCCAGACAACAGACGGCAGTTCCTATCAGGATTATAGAGACAGTTATGATAAGAGACCAAATGATTATGGAAGGAATTTAAAATTTAACATTCAAACATCCTTGACTTGGTATCAAAAGTTAATTATCAGTGCGATTGCTGTAATTGTGGTTATAATTGTTTTAATAGTGGGTGGGTTATTGCTTCGGTTATTTTTTACCGTTGGAGTACCTTTGCTTATTATATATTTCGGTTATAAGTTAATAACCGGCAATATGAGGCGATAGAATTCAGTGCTTAAGAAATAAGAAGATATTGGAATATCTGCTATAATAATTTTGGAAGCCAGTATGAAGTTTATGAAGTGAATTGTATATGTACAGAAAAGAAGAAGTGTTGAAAAAACTTTCGTTTTTAGGCATATTTATTTTTTGAATGGGTCATTAAATAATTGAAGGCATGGGTATAAAAATGGATAAAATATTGAATAAACGGGATTTGCAGGCAAAGCAGACACGTGAGAAGCTGGTTCATACTTCCAAACAGCTGATTACAAAATACGGTTATAACCAGGTCTCTGTTAGTAGGATTTGTCAGGAATGTAAAATTGCAAAAGGAACATTTTATATTTATTTTACCTCAAAAAAAGATATTATACATGAAATCCTTGCGGATATCAATATCCTAATGTTTTCAAGAAAGTGGAATCTCAGCGGAACAGCTCGACAGCGTCTGGAGGAATATACACATACGTATTTGGAGATGATACAACTCCAGGGAATGGATTTTACCAGAGAAGCTCTAAAGATTATGATGGACGAGAAAATTGAATACAAAACAGTCTATGCTGACAAGCATATTGATATGGTAGAGGGTATTCTTAATGATGGAAAGGCTGCGGGTGAGATAGACCAGGCATTGGATGTTGCCTTCTTTCGACGGGGTCTTCAGAATATGTTTTTTGGCATAATGTTGGACTGGTGTAGCAGCAGGCTGGAAATACCTGTTATAGAATTCGGAGAGCGCACTATACAAGGCTGGATGAAACTGATTTTCAAAGTATAAGAGAGAACGTTGAATTTTTGAGGCCTTTATTGATAAAAAATTAACATTTGTAAATAAAATCTCTTTTTATATGATCGTTTTTAGCGGATTATAGAAGTTCAGTCGGATTCGTGAAGATTACAAGTGTTGTTGTTGCACAGAAATTGCATTTTGTGCAGTGTTATGCAGTAAATTCAATTTTGTGATTCTTGCGTCAATTAAGAAAAACACTTCACGTTGTCTGGCTATGAAGCGTAATAATGCTCCAAGCGCCCATGTAATTGAAAGAAAATTAACAATTTATATTGACAAAAAAATAACAAGGACGTATAATCCTATTTGAGTGACCGCGGTCATTAAATACACATATATAATATATTGAATAGGAACATCCACTAATCAAAGGGGGCAATTGAATATGAAAAGGTATTTAGTAGTTTTTCTTACTCTTATTCTTGCGGCTATGACGGTATTGTCAGGCTGTACAAAGGATAAGGAGAAAGCAGTGAATAACACGAACACAGTTGGTGATACAAACACGGTTAGCGAAACGGGTACAGGAGATGATGTCAGTACAAAAGATGCGGAGGAAGCGGCCTCCTCTTCGGTAAAGGCCGGGACCTATACGGCATCCGCAAAGGGAATCGGCGAGGTTACGATTACATTGACAGTAGATGCGGATGGTGTCATAACAGATTTATCTGCAGATGCTTCGAATGAAACCACTGATATCGGCGGTGAAGCAGTTAAGAAGTTGGTAAGTCAGATACTGGAGCGCCAAACAGTAGCCGTTGACGCTGTCTCCGGTGCGACTTACAGCAGCAGTGCGGTAATTACTGCAGTGACAGATGCCCTGAAACAGGCAGGAGTTGACCCGGAGAAAATGGAAGCCAAGGATATCCCTGCCGGAGTTGATGAAGAAGTTACTGTCGATGTAGCCGTTGTTGGTGCGGGAACTTCAGGAACCGGTGCTGCACTTGCTGCCAGCGAAAAGGGTGCAAAAGTTATGATTATTGAAAAGACTTCAAAAGTAGGAGGTATGGGAACAACAGGTCTTGGGCTTTTCGCAACGGAATCCAGTCTCCAAGCTAAAGCGGGAGTCACGGTTACATCCAAGGAAATGTTTGAATATCTTGAAAAGTATAATCATTACCGTTCTAACGGTGCACTTTTAAAAGCTATTATTGATAAATCCGGTGATACTGTTGATTGGTTGATTGCGAATGGCATTGGTCTGCATATGGGATTGGGTGTCAACCAAAAGGCACATATCAATGGGCCTAAAACCTATCATATGTGGGATAGTTCCGTAGAGGATTTTCCGAAAGTTTATGAAAAGATGCAGAATGAGTACGGTGCGGAGCTAAGGCTCAATACCAAAGCAGTTGAATTGATTAAGACTGAGGATGGAACCGTAGCCGGGGTTATTGCAGAAAAAGAAGACGGCGGCAAGCTGACGGTGAATGCAAAAGCAGTGATTCTTTGTACCGGCGGCTTTGGTGCCGATGAAGAAATGATGAAAGAATATACCCAAATCAGTGAGTATAATTATTTTGGTTATGGCAATACTGGTGAAGGTGTTAAAATGGCATGGGATGCCGGTGCGGATCAATTAGGAAACCATGTGCTTCAAATTCATTTGGGTGACTTGCCGGGCTCTAAGACCATTAATGACCGATATGGCGATAACGCCGTAACACAGGTAAAGGATGTTCCTCTGCTTTGGGTTAATAAAGAGGGTACGCGATTTGTTAATGAAAGCGTCGTATACGACAATGTATTATGGGGAAATGCAACCTATTCTGCCGGCGGTGAATATTATGCCATTGTTGACCAGGCATCTGTGGATAAATTCATAAAAGACGGAATTGCTATGACCGGTGCTTACCAGATGAACGGGTCTGGGCTGATGGCTCCGGAAGGCGGCAACGATACGGATATTACAATTGCTCCACTGGCGAATCTACAGCAGGATCTTGAGACGCTAATCAATGAAAAAATAGTATTCAAAGGTGAGACACTGGAGGAATTGGCACAGGCTTCCGGAATGAATGCCGAGAAACTTAAAGAGAACGTCACTATGTATAACAATGCTGTAAAATCCGGAGATGACGATCATTTTTATAAGGATGCACAGTATCTGCTTTATTCCGTAGAAAAAGGTCCATTTTATGCAGTTCGTGTCAGAGGCTCCGTGTATGGTTCAATTGGAGGTGTACGCATTAATGAAGACATACAGGCAATAACGGAAAGCGGACAACCCATTTCGGGACTGTATGTAGCAGGTGCCGACGCAGGCGGTTTATATGATAATACTTATCCGGACATTGAAGGTGTAACCATGGCTTTTGCCATGAACTCCGGGCGTATTGCCGGTGAAAACGCAGCGGACGATGCTAAGAAATAGAAAGCACCATCTTTTGATATAAATGATATGGGTTACGGACTGCCGTTAATTTCGGCAGTCCGTTTTTTGTGAAACCTGTTTTTATTGATAGGAAATTTGTATTCCGGGGATATGAAGTTAGGGAAGTCTGCCGCACAGACCCAGTAAAATCAACACAAAGTGAAACGACCGCGAGGGGGAGCCAGGCGGTCGTTTCGATGAGGGGAGTATAAATAATTAATAAGGGGTTATATAGTGTGTTAGGAGAACGAATTCTCTTTAACACAATTACATTATAATACATTAAGAGATATAATGCAATAAAAAAAGATGAAAAATTTATAAAAATTTTTCAGGTATCATTTATATCTTTTTAAGAAAATTATGGAATATAATAAGCGGATTTTTCTTAAATTAGTTATTAATAATTACTTATTTTATACCATTATAGAATCGAGAAGTAAATAATTTGAATTGTAAATTTATAGATGAATATTTTAAAATGAAATAGTTCATAATAATCCATGTAATCTAAAAAATATGATTTTTAGGAGGCTTATTAAAATGAATAATAATTTTAATGATGCAACATCAAGAAACGCAAACACTTCAAGTACAAGCAACAATACTTCAAGAAATGCTAATACTTCCGGTTCAAGCAGCAATACTTCAAGAAATGCTAATACTTCCGGTTCAAGCAGTAATACTTCAAGAAACGCTAATACTTCCGGTGCTACCAGCAGAACCAGCGGTACAAGCAGTACTCAGGATTATACTACTGGAACTTCAAAGAACACAACTTCTAATACTACTTCCAACACATCAAGGGAAAGATAATAAATTTATATATTTTAAATATTATTTAGAATATAAGAATTTTAATCCAAAGGTAGTAAAAATGAGTCTTCATCTTCCGATGAAGACTTTTTTATGTTATATAAAATTAAAATCCGGCCGGAGGCTTTGCATGACGCACCAGAAGAAGTTTTTTACTGAAGCAACAGCATGTCAGCGTTTAATCAAACAAGTCAGCTTTTGATTTGCTTTTACAGTACGGATATATCAGTGCTTGCCATATCCTTGAATTCAGACGACGTATTTCAATGCTATGCGGCATATGCACATTATATATTATGCGGGAATATGATAATAATGGATTGAAGGTGATTTTATGGCTTTTGAAACAATACGTGCAAAAGATATTGAGAACTATATAGGCAAATACAATGTACTGATCATTGATTTAAGGGAGCCGAACGAATATAGAAAAGCGCATATACCTACCGCCATTAATATTCCATATATAGATTTCGAAAATAAGAAAAATAATTTACCTTCAGACCGATTATTAATATTATATTGTGACAGAGGTAATTTAAGTTTATTATTAGCACGGGAATTGAGTGCGGAAGGATTTCAGGTAAAAAATATTTATGGCGGTCTACATGCGTACAGAGGACAATTAATACAATAAATGAAAGATACCATATTAAAAGGTTATAATAATAGAAAATAAAGTATACATTAATTTTTATGAGGGTTATATGAGAAGCAGGTCTGTTTTCTGACGAATCCGTTTATCGGTTTTTCACCGGTTACGGATGGAGCTTGCAGGGTGCTTTGGATATAGATTGAAGTTAATAGGGGATATTATTGTAAATATAAAGGATTGACGTTTGCAAACAGTTATTTCTTATGTTATAATCTATTGTCAGTGAAAAAGCCTCATACCTGCTAAATAGATGTGAGGTTATAACTATGTGTAACTATTCAGTCACCGGTACCGGGAGGTGTTTTGTAACGCAAACCCGAGGATTGCAGCACGAAATCAATCGCTCTATGTGATTTATGCGCATAAACGTAACTTTGAAGAGGTACGACTGAATAGTTACAATATATCAATCAACTATAATGAGGGCGTTTTGTCAGCGCAGATTGGAGTACAAAAGGATGAGCCGGTATGAATTTTTCGCACCCTGTCATTTTGGTTTGGAAAGTGTTTTAAAAAAAGAGATAAATGACCTGGGATATGAGATAAAGCAGGTTGAGGACGGACGCGTCATATTTGAAGGAGATGAATCTGCAGTAAGCAGAGCCAATATCTTTTTAAGGACAACAGAACGAGTTCTGTTGAAAGTGGACAAGTTTAAGGCAGAAACCTTTGATGAGCTATTTGAGAAAACAAAAGCGATTCCCTGGGAGAATTATATTCCCGCCAACGGTAAATTCTGGGTAGCCAAAGCAACCTCAATTAAAAGCAAAGTATTCAGTCCATCCGATATTCAGTCCATTATGAAAAAGGCAATAGTGGAACGCCTTAAGAAAATATACAAAATTGAATGGTTTCCGGAAGATGGCAATGAGTACCCGATCCGTGTAACCTTTATGAAAGATGAAATAACTATAGGTATTGATACATCAGGTGAATCACTCCATAAACGTGGTTACCGTAAGCTTATAAGTAAGGCACCCATAACGGAAACCCTGGCAGCGGCATTGATTATGCTGACTCCCTGGAATAAGGAGAGGATCCTTATTGATCCCTTCTGCGGTAGCGGTACCATACCAATTGAGGCCGCCATGATAGGAGCTAATATTGCTCCGGGAATGAACCGGTCCTTTCTTTCTGAAAACTGGACTGAATTAATTCCAAAGAAAATGTGGTATTCAGCCATTGAGGAAGCCAATGACCTAAGACGGACTTCCGTAGATATGACAATCCAGGGATATGATATTGACGGGGAAGTCATAAAAGCTGCCAGGCAGAACGCTGCATTAGCAGAGGTAGACCAATATATTCATTTTCAGCAAAGATCCGTAAGTGATCTTAGCCATAATAAAAAATATGGTTTTATTATCACAAATCCGCCGTATGGAGAAAGATTGGAAGAGAAAGCCGCTCTTCCTGCTTTATATAAGGAAATAGGCAGAACTTTTAATGCCCTGGATTCCTGGTCATATTTTATTATAACAAGTTATGAGGAGGCCCAGAAATACATCGGAAGAAAAGCGGATAAAAACCGTAAGATCTATAACGGTATGATTAAGACATATTTTTACCAATTCATGGGGCCAAAACCGCCCAAAAGAGAAAACCGGGATCCTAAAATATAATATGAAAAAATAGAGGATGGTACTTTAACCTTACAAGTAGTAGCATAGCGGACCCGGAATATCCGCTTTGACTTTCGTATCATCCTCTATTATATATATAATTTCCATGCATTGTTAGGATGCGTTGCCCGTAAGAACCGCAGAGATAGAATACTTACTTAATTTTTTATAATTGTTTCAGGATCCAGGAATGAATGTCCTTCATAATTTCTACCGTATTTAATTCCTGCAGCAGTTCATGCCTGCATTCGGGATAAAGCTTTCCGGTTATTCTTTTAAATCCCCATTTCTTATAAAGGGCTAACATATGGTTCACTTCTTTCCCATAACCTCCAACCGGGTCATGATCACCGGATATGACTAATAGGGGTAACGTATCCCGGGTCTGTTTCATCAGGGAGGCACTTGAGGCATTTGAGGCAAGCTTAAGCAAATCGTGATAAAAGCTGATGCTACATATAAATCCGCAATAGGGATCGTGTATGTAAGCGCCTACGGCAGGGTTGTTTCTTGTAAGCCAGTCGTAAGAAGTACGTGTAATAAGCCGGGTATATGCTTTTCCGCCGAAAAGCACATTATGAAAGAAAGGCGAGCGGTGGCTGGGTCCCAATATTAACTGAATCAGGGATGCAAGAGCTAAACCTGACCTGGTTTTCAATTTCGGCGGGTGTGTGGTACCGCATAAGATAACTCCGTCCATTTCGTCATATTGCTGGATTACGTTACGTGCAATCAAAGATCCCATACTGTGTCCCATTAACAGGAGATTACTGCCTCGTTTCTTTTTACTCACATACTGTATTACTTCCAAAGCATCGTCCACGACTTTTTTATATCCCTTGGAATCGCTGAAAAAACCTAATTCCTTCATTATTTTATCCGTTCCATGTCCCCGGTGGTCATATAAATATACGTCAATATCATGAGCATTTAGAAATTTGGCAAATGGATAATATCGTTTATGATGTTCTGCCATTCCATGCAATATAATAATACTTGCTTTTGGCCCCTCCATACTATAAAAATGATATAATGTGGTCTTATAACCATCCTTCTGCACAATCACCTCTGCATTTGAATCCATACTATAACCCCTTTCTTGACACAATCTATGAATGGTCAATTAAAAATTTAAATAATACCCGTCAACAATTAGGAATTTCAAATTCCTGCAGATAAATTTATTGCGGGAAATTTTCTTTTTATAAATACAACCCCTTTTCTGATTATAATACAATTAGAAACAAAAACGTGTTCCTATAGTCGGATGCACGGCGCAATAGCAGCGCCTTTTATCAAAAGATAAAAAGAATCTTCCGATAAGTTATATTATACGCATTTTTTGGAAAAAAAGCAAATTTATTCCATATTTTGCTATATTAAATTATTTTTTTCTTTTTTTCAACTCAATATACAGTTTTAATTCGATTAAAATCGTTTTAAATTTTTATTTTTCATTCAATGAAAAGTTTTTTCTAAGTTTCAAATATTCTTATAACCAATATTTGGTCAGTATATGGTCTAATAGTTTTAAGGAATCAACTGTCTGGAAATTGCAGGCGGCCGGCTATGCATTTATATTTATTCAATCAAGGCGGGTATCCGGAGTCATAAATAGAAGAAGTAATTTTCACGGAGTAGTAAAATAATCCTATAACAAAATATTTGTAAAATAAAAAACTATATTGTAGAATTTTAGAATGCATAGTATAATTTCCATATCAGGGGGAAATTTAATGGATGAAAAACTTCTAAAACATATGGCTGTCAACAGCTTTGCACTGATGTTAATGGTTGTACTGATATCATTGGTAATTTCTCATTATGACAATACTTTAATATATGCCGGCAGCAGCGGAGTTAATGGCGGATCTTCCAACCTGAAATATAATGGAAGCAGTGATAATATTCTTAATATGGGCTCCGGTAAGCAAATAGATCTAAAAGACGGAGCAATTTATGATGTATCCGTTCGGCAGCAGCTGGGCGAGAAATATATAATGATTAAAAAACCGGAGAAATCCTATTATAATGTAAACTTAGAAGATTTATACATGGATAGAAGTGTTCGTCTTACCATAGCAGGTCTGAAAGAGGAAATAATAGATGGCAGTACCATTGTCAGAGTGAATCAGAAAAGTGAATTTACCGGGTTAACGGATAGTGGCACAGCGGATACCGCAAAGCCGTCCCGGATTTCAAATACACAATTAGGGAAAGATACCCTGCCTTATCAAACAAGCCTTACGGAAGATCCGAAAGGTGAAAAACTGTTGATTCCGGAAGTGATTTCGGCAACCGGTGAAGTAACAGATTATGGAACCGTTTCAAATCAAAGACCTGCCGATCCGGTATTGGATTATGATATCAATTATAAACTGGAAGAGAGTACAGGCCGGTTTACCGCCACAATAAACATAGCATTGGATTTTATCTATGCACCGATCCTGTTTCAGGACGAAGAATACATTTATATTGATTTGAGGCGTCCGAAGGATATATACGATAAAATCGTAGTTATCGACGCCGGACACGGCGGCAAGGACTGCGGTACTTATTCACAGGATGAAGAATACTATGAAAAGGATATGAACCTCAGTATGGTTTTGTGTTTGAAGGAAATACTTGACCAAGAAAACTTTAAGGTTTATTATACAAGAACAACGGACAAAACCATATTTTTAAATCCCAGGGTTAATTTTGCAAATGATGTGGATGCCGATTTATTCATTAGCATACATTGCAATTCCAATGAATCATCCGAACCTGGCGGTTCGGAAGTACTATATAACGAGCTGCAGCAGGGTGGTGGTTTTCAATCGAAACAATTAGCGGAAATCGCTCTGGAGGAGATAACCAATATTACCCACAGAGTCAATCGGGGCCTGGTACCCGGCAGTGAAATGGTAGTTGTAGGTAAATCCAAAGTTCCCATGGCTTTAATTGAAGTGGCATTTATGTCCAATCAGGAGGATTTGGATTTTTTACTGAAGGAAAAAAATAAAAGAAGTATAGCTGAAGCGGTCTATAAAACGATCTTAAGGGCATTTGAAGAATTGGAGAAATGATCCGGTATGAGGTTAAACATGAGAAACAGGATAATATTTGCAACATCGAACGAAGGTAAAATGAAAGAAATCCGCATGATATTGAAGGATTTGGATTACGACATCATATCCATGAAAGAAGCAGGGATATTGACGGATATCGTGGAGGATGGCAAAACTTTTGAGGAGAATGCCATCATAAAAGCAAAGACAATTATGGAAATGACAGGGGAAATGGTTCTGGCGGATGATTCCGGCCTGGAGGTCGATGCCATGGAGAAAGCCCCGGGGATTTATTCCGCTCGGTTTTTAGGGGAGGATACTTCTTACGACGTAAAAAATAATTATATTCTGGACCGACTGAAAGGTCTGCCCCAGAAGGAGAGAAGCGCAAGGTTTGTCTGCGCTATAGCCTGTGCATTCCCGGACGGTGAAGTTGTTACCACAAGGGCAGCTATTGAGGGTTTTATCGGTGAGGAAATTGCCGGAGAGAATGGGTTCGGATATGATCCTATATTCTGGGTTCCGGAGTATGGATGTTCTTCGGCCCAGTTGACCACGGAAATTAAGAATAAGATCAGCCACCGGGGCAAAGCACTGGATGCTATGAAAGAAATAATGAAGGACAGGGCATACCGCGAATAAGCTTCTGATTCCCTGCCCTGAGGCAGTAATTATTGGCGGATATTTCTGCAGAAAACCTAAAACCAGGCATTAACAATCTTGTAAACAGGAATAACCGGGCAGCACCTCCTTTGACGGTTAACGGATACTTTATAAAACATAAGAAAGGAATGAAATACTAGGCATTAACCGAAACCTAAGTTACGGTTTTGCCATGGGAGTTTGTATGAAAATAATGATTGTAAGTGATTCTCACGGAAGAAATAATTATCTGGAGAAAGCATTGGAAAAGATAAAACCGATTGATTTATTTATACATCTGGGAGATTTTGAAGGCAGTGAGGAATATATAAGGTCCATTGTACCCTGTACGGCAGAAATGGTTCCTGGTAATAATGATTATTTCACCGGCCTTGATAAGGATAAAATCATTACTGTAGGTAAGTATTCCATATTCCTTACCCATGGACACCGGTATGGGGTGAATTTTGGCACGGAGCGTTTAAAAGACATTGCGATGCAGTATGGAGCAAGTATTGCAATATTTGGACATACCCATCGCCCCCTTATTGATATAAGCGGCAGTATTTGGGCAATCAACCCGGGGAGCATCACTCAGCCCAGGCAGGAAGGCGGAAAGCCTTCTTTTATTATTATGGAGATCGATTCAAAAGGAGAAGCTCATTTTACACTGAATTATATATAGCAGATTGGTTAACAATATTACTATAATTGCATAAAACCATTCATCCCGGAATAAAATGACATGTTAATATTTAGTACTAAAAACTAATAAAAAATTAAAAAAGTTGTTGACATTAAAGTATCTCTATTATATAATAGTTCTTGCGTCACGGACGACAGGAAAAAAGGCAACAAACCGGGGTGTAGCGCAGCTTGGCTAGCGCGTTTGATTTGGGATCAAGAGGTCGCAGGTTCGAATCCTGTCACCCCGACTTCATTACTGTTATCAGTGATTTTGGAAAACAATTGGAATTGTTTGGTTTTCCATGATTTGGACAAACAATATGCGGGTGTAGTTCAATGGTAGAACACTAGCCTTCCAAGCTAGATACGTGGGTTCGATTCCCATCACCCGCTTGGTGTGCGTAAAAGCATATCTTAAGTGTGCTAGTAGCTCAGTTGGATAGAGCAATGGCCTTCTAAGCCATGTGTCGGGGGTTCGAATCCCTTCTGGCACGTTTTTTTATCTTGAACCGTTTGAGTTGTTCAAATAAATCAATAATTTCAGTTTATTTCATAAGTTGAATATTATTTCTTAACCGGAACAAGATAGAGATAACGAGATTTAATATGGTGGGTATAGCGCAGTTGGTTAGCGCGCCAGATTGTGGCTCTGGAGGCCAAGGGTTCGAATCCCTTTATCCACCCTGGTAAGTAATACCTTTGGGCTGTCGCCAAGCGGTAAGGCACAGGACTTTGACTCCTGCAGTCGCTGGTTCGAATCCAGCTAGCCCAGTTTCTGATTAATAGGATTAGTCAGAATATTTGATGTTTGACATCAGATGGGATATTAGCTCAGTCGGTAGAGCACTTGACTTTTAATCAAGGTGTCCCGGGTTCGAATCCCGGATGTCTCATTTTATTATTTTATAATAAAATTTGCGGATGTGGCGGAACTGGCAGACGCGCTAGACTTAGGATCTAGTGGGATACCGTGGGGGTTCAAGTCCCTTCATCCGCATTAGAAGTTAAGATTTACCCTGTAGGATTTGTTCCTGCAGGGTTTTTTGTGCAATATAAAATTACTCCTATTGCACAAAAAAGTTTTCCGGGCAGGATACGCACGAATGCAAAAGGTAGAGTCACTGGCATGACTGCATTCGGCGCACAAAGCGGTCAAGCCTCTCATATTGATGGATTTAGGGAGTTGATGCGGACTTGTCCGCTTTGTTCAATATCAATCATAAGGAGGAGGAAATGCTTTGAACAGAAACACCAAGATATTGCTTATTGAAGATGACAAGGATATTACCCGTATCATTAGGGACTTTTTAGGCTGCCAGGGATATTCGGTCTTAACGGCGGCGACGGAAAAAGAGGGGATAGACTTATTATATCAGGAGCAGCCGGACTTTCTGATTCTGGATATTATGCTTCCGGATGCGGACGGAATTGAACTCTGCCGTAAAATCAGGGAACAAAGCCGTATTCCGATTCTGATTTTAAGCGCCAGGGATAATGACACGGACAAAGTGCTGGGGCTTGGATTTGGTGCAGATGACTATATGACGAAGCCATTTTCCCTAACTGAACTGGTGGCCAGAATAAAGGCACATTTACGGAGAATGGAAGATAAGGGAAGTGAACAAAAGACCGGACGGGTTATCCGTTTTCATAATATAATTCTGGATAAAGATGCATACCGGGCAGAGAAGGACGGCAATACTATTTCACTAACTGCCAGGGAGTTTGAGCTGTTATACTTTCTGGCGGAGAATAAAAACAGGGTATTTACGAAAAGTCAGCTTTTAGATGCAATCTGGGGTTATGATACTTATGGGGATGAAAATACCATAACGGTATATATCAGGAGATTAAGAGAGAAGCTTGAAAAGAATCCGGCCGAACCGGTCTATCTTAAAACCGTGTGGGGAGTCGGATACAAATTTGCTTTAGAAGCATAAAAGAGGTATTATATGACATTACGCAAATGGATAAATCACAGGTTGGTTTTCGTATTTACAGGGATAACCGTTATAATAGGCGGTATGATTTACCTTTTTCTGGAGGATAATTCTGCCAGGGAGGCGGAACATACGCAGTATGTTATTAATCAGGTACGTTTTCGGGTAAGCAATGTCATGACATATCTGGAAACGAACGATTTTGGTAATTATTCGGAAGAAGATTTGACAAAGCTGTCCGGGGAAAGCGGTGTCCGGCTGGCGGTTGCAGATACCGGCGGCAATATTATATATAATACGGATAATACCGGTACTAAAATTGATATTAGGAATGCGGTGCATTATGATCTTTATACGGCAAGGCTGGATAAGGGCATGATAAAGATAGCATTTCCGATCGTGGATCCTTCGAATATTCAGATTGGAAATGCCATCTTTACCATGCCCTCTTCTTATATTTTGGACAACAGCCGGAGGAAGGGGCAGCTGCCGGTTCTTATGGCATTAATTGTAATATTGGTCATTATCTTTGGCATCTTCTGTCTGTTCAGAAAAAGAATATTTAACCGTATGCTCCTGCCAATACAAAAGTTAAAAGAGAATTCGGAAGCAATTCTAAAAGGAGACTATACCCGGAAAGCCGAATATACTGCGGGAGATGAAATCGGTGAAGTATATGATGTATTTGACCAGATGCGGGTGGAAGTCATGGCTCTTTCTGTGAACCGGGATAACCGGGATAGAGCCCAGAAAGAACTGATAACGAATATTTCCCATGATTTAAGGACACCCATAACTTCTATAAAAGCATATGTGGAAGCAATTAAAGCAGGCGTCTGTAAGGATGAAGATACTCTTTCGGAGTATATGGATATTATCCAGGCCAATATAGATAAAATGGCGCGGCTGACGGAGGATCTGCTTCTTCATGCCCTGAATGAGCTGGGGCAGATATCGGTAAAACCCAGGGAACAATACAGCCGGAATATGCTTGAAAATATTATTAAACCGCTGGCTTATCAGGTAAGGAGCGAGGGGTTTGATTTCATAGAGCCGGAGATTATACCCGATGTGCTTATCAGAGCTGATGAACACAGGATTGAACAGGTCATATCCAATCTGGTTTCCAACGCCTGTAAACATACCGGTCAGGGCGGAACCATCAAAATAAAACCGGAAGTGGTGGAGCATTATCTGAAAATAACTATTTCCGATACGGGAGAAGGGATTTCGCCCCAGGATATGCCTTTTATTTTTCACCGTTATTTTCAGGGACAGAATTCCATCGGCGGCTTAAATTCTGCCAAAGAAGGCGCGGGACTGGGGTTATCGATTTGTAAGCATATTATTGAGGCACATAACGGGCAGATATCCTTCCGGAGCAAAAAAGGGGAGGGAACCGATTTTTATTTTACAATTCCGCTGCTCTGACCCTGTTTAAGATTTAACGGATATAGACTGACCAGGCTGTAAGGGTTCATGCTCCGACTGAAATACCTGCATAGCAGGTATAAGGTTATGAGCAAGTAGCGTAGCGGACCTGGAATATCCGCTTTGACTTTACATAAGTAATATTTCATTAATATTTAGATAAGGTTCTATACAGGATTGTATCATATTATGAGGATACAATCATTGGGAAACCGACTAATACAGTCTGAAAGAAAACAGGCTCTGTCCCATGAAATTTGTGTCAGGAGGATAATATAATGTCAAAGAAGCTTTTGCTTAAGGCAAGGAATTTATGTAAAACTTATTCATCCGGAAGCGAGCATTTTCACGCCATAAGAAACCTGGATTTAGAAATCTATGAAGGGGATTTTACGGTAATTATGGGAAATTCGGGTTCAGGAAAATCCACCCTGCTTTATCTTTTAAGCGGTTTAGATGCAGTTACTGCGGGAGAAGTATATTTTAGGGATCAGCGGATTGACGGGTATAAGGAAAAACGGCTTACTGCGTTCCGGGCAAAAAATATCGGATATATATATCAGGGAATTAATCTGGTGCCGGATCTTACCTTTTGGGAGAATATTTCCCTGCCCGGCTATATTGCAGGGCTGAACAGGGGGGAGGTTAAAAAAAGAACAGCCGCGCTGTTGAAAGCAATGGATATAGAAGGCCAGAAAAACCGCCTGCCCTCCCAGGCCTCGGGAGGACAACAGCAAAGGGCTGCCATTGCGAGGGCCTTGATTAATTCACCGGATATACTTTTTGCGGATGAACCGACGGGAAGTTTAAATTATGAACAGGGTGTGGCAGTTCTTGATATCCTGACGGACCGAAACCGCAAAGGGCAGTCAATTGTCATGGTTACCCACGACATCAAGGCGGCTTCCAGGGCAGACCGTCTTATCCTGATTCAGGACGGAAAAATCGGAGATATCCTGGAATTTGATAAATACCGGGAACATGAGTTTAAAAACCGTGAAAACATGATTTTTTCTTATATCACCGGAAAGGAGTAAGGGTTATGAATGCAATTTTACGAATCAGCCTTTCCAATTTAAGAAAGAAGAAATTACAGAACGGATTGATTGCAGTACTTATCCTGTTGTCTGCCTTGCTGCTATCCACAGCAGGTTCTGTTATTTTAAATTCCAGAGACCGGTTTGAGACATTACATAATGAAACAAAGGGGTCACATCAGATATTGATGTTAGATAAGGGAATCCATGACAGGAACAAGGTATACGATTGGTGGAGCAGCCAGGAAGGGATAAAAACCTCATTATTACTGCCATACCGGAATATATCCGGCATCTTTTATAAAGGTTTAGAAATACAAAACGTATACTTATATATGATGGATACCAATGAACAGGCTTCAGCCGTTGATAAACTTATTTTTGCGGAGGGAGAAGAAACTTTCGTCCCTGAAAGCGGGACAGTTTGGATACCCACTTCCCTGGCTTATTCCAAGGGAATTAACAAGGGAGAACTGCTGGAATTTGGTTCGGGGGCAGATAAAATAAAGTTAAGGGTATCCGCAGTGGTGATAGACATACCTTATTGTGCTCCTTTTGAAAATGGGGCCCGTATATGGATGAATGACGGGGATTATAAGCAGATTTCAGGTGTCAATGGCGAAAACCGTTATATGTTTGGAATACGGTATGAAGATTATACGAAAAGAAGCCTCTATTGGGACCGTTTTGAAGAATTCCTGGCCATGCCTTATCTGGAAAGTATAAAGTCCTTTGAATCCATAACGGCCTTTTATCTGATTATGGGTAAAATTATAGGTTTTATCATGAGCTTTCTTGGTACTGCCATGATTGCCATCGCACTGTATACCATAGGATTTACCATAACGGAAGCAATTTTATCCGAGTATAAAACACTGGGAATCGTCAGGTCCCTGGGATTGCCGTCATGGGGCATTACCGTAAGCTATGTGCTTCAGTATGCATTTTTATGTGTTGTAGCAATCATACCCGGGATTGCCGTAAGTAACAAGATATCAGTTTTCCTGGTGGATATTTCTTTAACTTACATTAAAATAGATAATTTAAAAGCCGGGGAGACTGGGATTTTTACAGGTATCCTGATTGGCGGGGCAGTATTTCTTCTGGTTATGTTCATTACCCTTATACGGTCCCGGAATATTAAATCTGTGGAGCCGGTACAGGCAATCCGATACGGAATGTCTGAAACGGAAAGCAGCAGGCTGACAAAGCGATTGGGAGCAGAAGGTACTAAATTAAATTTTGATAAATACCCGGTTTCTTTTGTCATCGGTGCCAGGAATCTGATAAAAAACAGAAAAACGGCAATTTTGATGTTTACATTAACCGGCATTACTTCTGCGGTTATAATATTTGGAATTTTGCTTTTAAACAGTATTATTAATATTTATAAAACCTCACCCCAATGGGGTTATGATAACTCCCAGGTTGCGGTAACTTTCTTAAATCCGTCGGAAGAGGTCCTGGAACATTTTAAAAATGATATAAAAGCAGACCCAAGGATTAAAAATACCGGCTGGTACAGCGGGACAACAGGAATTTTTAGGTCTCAAAAAGAAGGGGCTTTGAGTAGTTCCACGTATATTAACCTGGACGTTCTGGATGGAAGTTATGAAGAATTGGGGTATACGGTTTTAAAAGGCCGCAACCCGGAAAATAAAAATGAAATCGCCCTGGGGATCAGGGTAGCAAGGCAGCTGGAGAAAGATATCGGCGACCTGGCCGAGGTATACATAGAAGGGAAAAAGTATACCTTAACGGTTGTAGGCGTATACCAGAGTATAGCCAATATGTCTGAAACGGCAAGGATTACTGCAGGTACATTAAATGGGGTTGCCCTGCATTATCCTGCGGCGGAGGCAGGTTTCATAAATCTGAAGGATATAAGGGACTCTGATTCCCTGGTAAAGGAAATCAATGAGAAGTACAGAGATTCCCTGACTGCGGTTACCCAGAAAACTCTAATTGAAGATGTATATTCGGAAGCTGCGGCCATATTGATATTTCCCGTGTTATTCATTGGGTTTTTGTTTATTTTTGCTACTTATATTATCATATACTGTACCTGCCGCATTAATATAAGGAAAGAAAGCAAGACTTACGGCATCTATAAATCGTTGGGAATGACCACACTTAAAATCCGTACGTCCATAATGGGCGGAATTGGTGTAATGGCTTTGGCCGGTATATTAACCGGCATGGCAGCCGGAATATATCTGCTTCCGTTTTTAATGGAAAGGATACTGGCGGATTATGGAATTGTGAAACTCCCGATTATAATAAACCAGGGAGGTATTATCCTTGCGGTATTCCTTATCCTGTCGGCAATATGCCTTGGCTCCTGGTTCTCCACTGCATCAGTCCGGAATACCTCACCCAAAATGCTGATTATAGAATAGGATTACTTATAAACCGGTTAATTTATCTTAATCCATCAGGAAGCCTCACGCCTGGCCGGCGGGAGTTAGACTTATTTGACTGAAAGATAACAAAACTCCGGACCTCAAGAATTAAGAGGTCCGGAGTTTTTTCATAAGAATGTGTATTGGTATTAACTAACTTGCGGATTGAAAAGTTATTAAGAACGTGATAATATGGTTTTGAATACAAGGACATGCAGAATGAAACTGCGAGATAAATAAACTGGGTTTTTAATAGTCCGATTATACATGGCTTTATTTGCTTATGTATAAATGGGATTATATGGTAAAGAATATGTACAGGAACTTATATAAAGATGATGCTGTATTAATAGCTATTCCTTACCTATTTTATTGGAAGAGCCCATTTTTATGAAACCTATAATTGACGGTGAAAACCGGGGTAAGGCGGATATAACGAAACGGAATACATATCATAGAAGGAGAACTTAATGACATGGAAAAAATCGCACTAATAACGGATTCGGCTTGTGATATAGATATAGAAACGGTTCAAAAATACAACATACGTATTCTGCCATTCAAAATTATATATGCGGACAGGGAGTATACGGATAAAGTGGATATTACCCCGGAAGAAATTTATGATAATATGAAAAATGAAATTCCGAAATCCTCGCTGCCTGCCATGGAAGATATGGAAGCTGTTTACAAAAGCCTGGTGGAAGAGGGATTCACCCATGCGATTGCCGTGGTTATATCCAGCGGATTGTCCGGGACTTTTAATGCGCTTAAACTGGTCAGTGAACAATTTACGGAAGTTAAAACTTTAGTCTATGACACCAAATCCACCTCAGTGTGTGAAGGTATCATATTGAAAAAATGCGGGGAATTAATAGAAGCTGGGAAAAGCTTTTATGAAATAGCGGGACATATACCGGAAATGAAAAGGATGCTCCATTTCTATTTTGTATTCGGTACACTGGAATACGCAAAAAAAGGTGGAAGAATAGGAAGAATATCGGGTACAATCGGAGATTTCCTGGATATAAAACCGATAGTCGGTCTTGATGAAGAACATGGACAATGTTATACCTATGCAAAGGTCAGGGGAAGAAATAAATCCCTTAATAAGCTGGTCGAAATCGGGAAAGAAACGGCTGGGCATAAAAACTGTGATGCCTATATTGTACATGGCAATTCAAAAGAGGATGCCGATAAAGTATATGATATGCTGCAAAAAGTCCCGGGTATCGGTAATGTATATCAGATCGGCCAGATAAGTGCCATAGTGGGTGTATATTCCGGACCGGGGACCATAGGAATATGTTATGCCGAAAATTAAGTAAGGGGTTGCTGCAAGTCTTACGGTTACCTGACCTGTGACGTTGCAACAGCCCCTGCTTTAAGCGGACACCGCTGTTTGCGGATTCAAGGGTTTGGTATTATAACTTTACTGCTTCCTTGCCGCCGCTGGTATTATAGATCGTTGCAGTTGCTTCGGTGAAGTAGAGAACTTCAAAAATTCCGTCTTCTGCCTGATACATTTTCTCTAAGCCGGGTTGCGCCTTCAGCATGGCTTCCCTGGCTTCTTTTCTGTTGTCCGGTACTAATTTGCCGGCGATACGGATCCAATTGAAAGACTTATCCATAGCAGATACTTCTACTTTAGGATTTTTCAGGATTTGTGCGTATACATCCTTTTTATTGTTTGTACAGAGATAGGTTTTTCCTTCCCATTCCATAACTGCTCCGAATGGCCGTACACGCGGCTGGTCATCTTCCACGGTTGCTAAATAAAAAGTCTGGCTGTCTGCTAAAAATTGAGCTGCTTTGTTCATGATATTGCCCCCTTCTTTAATATGTGTTATAATATTCACGGATTAATTATAACAGATATAAAAGATTTAACAAGTACGATTATATTTTGATATTAGTATAAAATATATACTGATAAATAAAAAGAAAAAAAGAGCGAATATCAAAATTTTTATAGGAATCAGAAAGGAAATTTAAAATGGAACAGAAGACAGACTTATACGGAATATGCCCATGTACAACAGCACAAAAAATATTTACAGGCAAATGGGCTATTTTAATAATTCACCATTTGTGTGAAAAAACCCTTCGCTTTGGGGAATTACAGAGAAAAATCCCGGGAATAACACAGGCTGCCCTAACCAAACAGCTGCGTACTCTTGAAGAGTTTGGTATGATCCACAGATATGTTTATCCGGAAGTGCCTCCCAAGGTGGAATACTCCCTTACGGATATAGGGAGGGAATTTATACCTGTATTGGAGCAATTTGATAACTTCGGAAGTAAGTATATTGCATATATGAAAAAGAAAGAAGCAGTAAAATAGCAGGAATTCCATTTAGCATGAAACCGATGACAGTAAGTTAAAGGATACCATGAAATTAATCCAGGGTAAATTCAAAGAGAAATATGCCGGTAAGATTGAGATAGCTTTGGATGCATTTTAGGGAGAAAGAAAGAATGACAGAAACCATTAACATAGGCGGCAGAAATTTAACCTATGAATTAATCCGTAAAAAGGTTAAAAATATCAACCTTCATGTGAAAGCGGACGGCAGAATTATAATATCCGCAAACAGCAGGGTCAGTAAAAGATATATCGAGGATTTTATATTACGTAAAGCAGACTGGATTGAAAATGCACTGAAACGGTTTGAAAACCGGGAAGCGGGTTCTGAAAAAGAGTTTGAGCCGGCTGACGGGGAATGCATCCGGCTTTTGGGCAGGGAACATACGGTAGCGGTCCTGGCTTGTGCCCGGAACCGGATTGAGATTAATGAGGGCAGAATATATATCTATACCAAATATCCCGAAGATAAGGATAAAATAATGTTATTGTGGAATAAATGGTACAAGACATTTACAAAAGAGGTACTTACCCGGGTGGTTAAGGAATTGCATCCCGAATTCCTGCCTTATCATGTGGACATGCCTTTGGTCAAGACCAGAAAGATGAAAACCAGGTGGGGTTCCTGTTCGGTTTACCGGGGGATGATTACCTTAAACACGGCGCTGATCCATGCCCCAATAGAATGTATTGAGTATGTGGCTGCCCATGAACTCACCCATTTTTTACATCCTGACCACAGCAGGAAATTTTATAATATGTTAGGAATTATTATGCCTGATTACAAAATGCGGAAAAAACAACTGGAAACCCAGCCAATTTACTATTAAGTTACTCCAAACAGGACGAATACGGGGAGGAAGATTATTCCGGATGTAGTTCGATTTAGATGGAATGAGGGGTGTAATTCTCGGAAATTGTGGGAATTTACAGCCTTCATTTTTTTAAAATCCGTATCTCATCTATTATGCGAAATTTAAGAGTTTCTTTTTATTTAAATAGGTTAATCTTAATTATTGTGTAAGATTTTTGACACACATATTACACATTTGGAGCTTAAATTATTAGATAGAACGGGAATGGTAAATTATAACAAGCCTGATTTAACTATTGGCCTTATAACGGTTTAAGAAAAGCACTTATACAAAAGAATTTTAATTGAAATTTTATAAAATAACCCCAAAAGGAGGAAAATTATGTTTAAAAAATTTACAAAAACATTCATTATTTCTTTGGCCTCGATCAGCCTGCTGGGTTCGGGTATCATGATCAGTCCTGTCCCGGTGAATGCGGCTACGGTGAAACAAAATTCTATTTTGAAGCAGCAGCCGGTTTTTAATATCTTTTCTGAAGTAGCAGATATTTTAGGTGTGGATGAACAAACGATTTATAACAAGATGGGAAGCGGCAGTACTTTGGCTGAAATCGCCGAAAGCTATAATTTTAGTGAATCTGCTTTACTGGACGAACTTAAAGACCGCGCAGAAGAATATATCAATGCTGCCTTATCCGATGGTACCATGACTCAAACCCAGGCATCAAGTATGAAAAACTATTTAAAATCAATGCTGAAAGTGCTGGTGGAAAGTAAATATGTCAGCTCAGGTAATTTATTATCTGCTCCTGAAAATTTTACCGCAACATCAAAAAATACGACCAGTATAACATTAAATTGGAGTGTCGTTACGAAAGCGACTTCCTATACTATTTACAGAGCAACATCAACATATGGCCCTTATACAAAATTAGCTTCGGTTAAAACAACTACCTATACAAATAAAAACCTGAAAAAAGGAATCACTTATTATTATAAAGTGAAGGCAGTTAACAGAACGGGTCTAAGTGCATATTCTTCCGTAATAAAAGCTGCCGCCGGTAAAAATTCCAGTAGTCTAAGCATACCGGGCAGCCTTACGGCAAAGGCGGACAGTGAAACACAAATATCACTGAAATGGAGTTCTGTAACCAATGCGACCTATTATTATATTTTCAGGGCTGATTCCTCTTCAGGAACTTACAGTAAGATAGCATCTTCTTTTGTACCAAATTATAAAGATAAAAACCTCAAGGAAGATACAACCTATTATTATAAAATTAAAGCAGTGAATAAATCAGCACAAAGTGAATATTCTGCCGTGGCGAAAGCAACTACCAAAAAAGCTGAAATTGATTTGAAGGCCCCGGTTAATCTTATTGCGGAATCTGAGGAGGATGATGAAATAACACTGGAATGGGATAAGGTGGATGATGCAGATTCCTATTATATCTATAGGGCAACCTCATCTTCAGGGAATTATACACTGATAAATAAAGTGGATGATACAAGTTATACGGATAAGAACTTAAGCGAAGACAAAACATATTATTATAAAGTGAAAGCCGCAGACGGATCGGTTACCAGTGCCTATTCCTCAATCGCACATGCTACTACCGGTGATGGATCGGATAATGATTTAGACGCCCCGGATGATCTGGATATTACGGATGTCACCGAAGATACTATAACACTGGAATGGGAGGAAGTGGATGATGCGGATTACTATTATGTATACCGGGCAACGTCCAAATCCGGAACTTATACTAAAATAGATAAGGTTGAAGATAACGAATTTACAGATTATGACTTAGAGTCTGATAAAACTTATTACTATAAAGTAAAAGCTTATGACGGAAGTAAGTCCAGTGATTATTCCGCAGTTGTTTATGATACGACCGATTCCGGCAGCGATTTGGATGCACCGGAAGACCTTGATGTAACGGATGTTACCGAAGACTCCATAACACTGGAATGGGATGAAGTAGAGGATGCGGATTACTATTATGTGTTCCGGGCTACGTCAAAATCCGGAAGTTACAGTAAAATAGCTAAAGTGAAAGATACGGAATATACAAATAAAAACTTGCAGGATGATAAAACCTACTATTATAAAGTGAAGGCATATGACGGCAATAAGTCCAGTGATTATTCCGATATCGTTTCTGGAACTACGGATGAAGATTAGGAAGAGAGCCGTGAGTCCATAACCTGTGTTAAACCAATTAATTTATAGGTTATGAGCATGCTGCAAAGCGGAATGCGAATATCTGCTTTGACTAAGGTTGACTGAAAATTGCTTGTGACGGGCTGGAGGTTCCACTTTACGGTGCGATGAGTTTTCAGACACGGGGGGGCCTCAAGGGGCAGTTAAAAAATAGCTTTATTTAACTCAAATAACAGGATCAGGTGTATAATAATACAGCCTTAATATATACAACCTATCCTTTTAAAGAGTAAACTAAGTATTTTTTAACTGCCCCTTGTTTTATTTTGTTTATTTAATAATTTAAGCAAAAAGTTCCACAATCGCTTAAAGGTGGAGGAAGTTCTTTCCCCGCAAAATCGGACGACTGCAGCCGGAGTTGTTTTACGACTTTAACTTTCCTTCATGTGTTTGTCCTGGCGGCAGGAGTATGTCACGCATGGGATAACACCGGAAACCTGGCATTTCCAAGAAGATTCTTACCCTTAATAAATAAAGTGGTATCTGCTTTTGTTAATATTTCTTTGGTATAGGAAGTATCCTCAGAAGGTGTAAAACCCAGATGAACTTCCATGGTATCGATACGCATCACGGCATTGATAACGCAGTCTAAATCCACAGGCTTTTCGCAGAACACATCCTGAATCACCAGTTGATTTCCGTTATATTCTGCGATAACAGCCGTATCCAGTGCTTCTATATAATATACAAACTCTTTCATAAAGAAACCGCAATAAAACATAAGAAGTTCTGTATTGTTTATCATAGCCACTTTTGCATTGGGGTATGCATTTTGAATCAGCCGGACCAGTATGGCTCTGTCCGGTTCATAATCCATATGAAGTTTACGGCAGTCATAAGCTGCTTTATCTCTGTGAAAATATTTACTGCATCCATATTCTGGGGTTTTTATAAAGCCAAACCTGGGATAAAAGTCAAGTACGCTGTCATTTGCAAACAGATAGATGAAATCACTGTTCTTTTCATAATCTTCAAGGACGGAATTTATCAATATCCGGATTAACCCCTGGTTCCGGTGGTACTTTTCTGTCATAACGGTACCGAGCTGTATGGGTTTTACACGGTTTCCCTGAATCAAAAATTCCATGGTGTTGACGGAAACATTTGCAACCACTTCATTCTCATAGAATAAAGAATAAGGGATGTATTTGTCCTGCCAATAGCCATTCTGAAACCATTCCTCAAAATCAAACCCATATATATCATGTGTTAACCGGTTCAGGCTGTATCTGAAATCAGGATTGTCTTTATAATCGGTTATTAAATGATACTGTTTATTATTAATATTAAATTCCGCTTTTTGAAGCATATTCTTGACCTCATTTTCTGATTATTCCGGACAGTTTTTAAAGCAAAGTATTTCTGCCATAGAATTATTCTGGTATAAAATTTCTAACAGGGTGTTCCGGCTCATCTTGCAAAGGGCAGTCTGGCAATCGTACATACAAGTTCATGGTAGGAAATCCCTTTGCTTTTGGCTTCCTGGGGGATTAAACTGGTAGGAGTCATGCCCGGTAGGGTATTGGCTTCCAGACAGATAAATTCGCCGCTTTCCTCCAGGATAAAATCAATCCTGGAATAGTCTCCCAGTCTTAAGACCTTATGGACCTGCAAGGCCCTGTTCTGAACTTTCAGGGTTAATTCAGGGGATAATTCGGCCGGGCATATTTCTTTTGTCAGTCCCCCCTGATATTTATTTTTATAATCATAAAAACCTTTTTCCGGAATAATTTCAATTACGGGCAAAGCTTCCTTGTTTAGTATACCGACTGAAAATTCTCTTCCCTTTATCAGCTTTTCGATTAACACCTTTTTTTCGTATTTCGCTGCATACTGAAGGGCTTTTTTTAATTCTTCCCTGTCGTTTACGATGGAAACCCCGATGCTGGAGCCGCAGCTGCAGGGCTTGATTACACAGGGAAATCCAATTCTGTTTATTAATATATCATGTCCGCAAGCTTCCGTGATATGCGGTACTTCGTACCGTTGAGGCGTACTCACTACGTTCGGCGCTGATATAATGTCTGCAGACATTATATCATAATTGTTCTCGGAAATGCCATATAAAATCCAGTCAGCTGTAGCCAGACCTGCCTGCACCAGCAGTTTTTTTGTGATATCCTTATCCATAGCCAATAAACTTCCGATATACCCGGTCCCCGTATACTTTATATTAAAATTATCAAAGGTTGCCTGTATCTGGCCGTTTTCCCCCATGGAACCGTGCAAAGCGATAAACACCACATCGGCCAGCCTGCATAGTTTTAGTACGTTTTTGCCGATTAAGGCAGACTGCCCGTTGTTTCTTCTTTTTATTTCATTCAGGTCCGGTTCTTTTTCCGGCACTGCGTATTCATATTTTTTTCCTTCCCATGGTTTGCAAAATAACAGGCTTAAATCTTTTCCCCCATCCGGCATACCCTCATAAACATCCAAAAGTAAAACCTCATGGCCGGATTCCAATAAGGAATTGGCAATAAGGCTTCCTGAGGACAGGGAAACATCTCTTTCCGGGCTTAAGCCGCCGGCAAGCACCACTATTTTCATATAAATCCCCCTTTTGCTGGTTTAAACGCCAATTGTCAAAGTGCCAGCGTGTCGGCACGCTGGTATCTTTTGAATAATTATACAAAACATTTTATGACTAAGATATGATTATAATGCTCCGGATATTGCAAATAGTGCTGTGTGCCCTTGCCAACCGGGAAGGACATGGTATAATATCATTAGATATTATCCTGGCGCCGAACAAAGTGAGTGCGCATTCCATGGGAGCTTGCGGACATGGTAATAAAATAAAAAGGAGTGGTTTTATGGTATATATTTTCTTGGCAGATGGATTCGAAGAAATTGAAGGGTTAACTGTTGTAGATTTATTAAGAAGGGCTGCAATTGAGATCCGCATGGTGTCCGTAACAGGCAGAAAGCAGGTCGAGAGTTCCCATCATATAAAAATTGAAGCAGATGAACTATTCGGGGAATCCGATTACAGTAAAGCGGACATGTTAGTATTACCGGGAGGGAATCCCGGTACCAGCCACCTGGCAGAACACCAGGAGCTGGTTACTTTGTTAAAGCAATTTAATCAAGAAGGGAAAAATATTGCGGCCTTATGTGCCGCGCCAAGTGTGCTGGGGTTAAACGGCATATTACAGGGAAAGAGAGCCACCTGTTTCCCGGGAAATGAAGAATATCTGACGGGAGCCATATTTACCGGGAAGAAAACCGAAACGGATGCCAACATCATAACGGGCAAAGGTATGGGGGTATCCATTGATTTTTCCCTATGTATCATAGAAAGATTAAAGGATAAGGCAACTGCCGATAAAATAGCGGCGGCTATTCAGTATATTTAATATCCCGGTATAATAACCAGATGGATAATACATTGGGTATTATCATAAAAGCATTAATTAAATCGGAAAGTTCCCAGACAAATTCCAGGGACAGGATTGCGCCGATAAATATCATAACAATATAGCAGACGCGGTAGGTTCCTATTCCTTCTTTCCCGAAGAGATAGACTACCGCTTTTTCTCCGAAATAGGACCAGCCGATTAAGGTGGCGGTGGCAAAAGCGATGATGGATAAGCCTAATATATAACCGCCGAAAGGAATCTGCTCAAAGGCTATGGTTGTTAATTCGGAAGCGGAAGTTCCTTTTACGGAAAGGGGATTTTTTAATATGTTGGATACAATAACAAGTCCCGTAATTCCGCACATAACAACCGTGTCCCAGAAGGTAGCACTCATCGATACAAGGGCCTGGTTATGGGGATTGCTGGTTTTTGCGCTTGCAGCGGCAATGGCAGCGGTACCTATTCCGGCTTCGTTGGAGAAAAGCCCTCTTGCGATACCGTATCTGGCAGCCGTTTTAATGGTACTGCCGACAAAGCCGCCTGCCATGGCACTCGGCAGAAAAGCGGTACGTATAATTAACTGAATGGCCGGCAGCAGGTATTTGCCGTTTAAAACCAACAGGATGATACAGGCCAGAATATAAAAGATACCCATGGCCGGAACCAGCTTTGTGCAGATATTACCGATGGATTTAATCCCGCCGATAATTACCAGTCCGGTAACCAATGCGGTAATAAAACCTACCAGATAGGGGGAGAGCCCCCATAAATTCGAAGTAATGTCCGTTATGGAATTGGACTGGGTAGAACACCCCACCCCATAGGAGGCCGCAAGAGTAAGAAAACAGTACAGTACAGCCAAAGGTTTGGAGTGAAGGCCATATTCCAGCACATACATGGGACCGCCGGAACAGGTGCCGTCTTTGGCCGTACGGCGGTAATGGATTCCGAGATAGCATTCCGCATAAGTTGTTGCCATGCCAAGAACACCGGTCAGCCAGATCCAGAGGATCGCTCCCGGCCCGCCCATGGCGACAGCCGTGGATACACCAATAATATTCCCGATGCCAAGGGTTGCCGCAAGGGTTGTGGTTAGGGCGCCAAAACTGCTGGTTTCCCCCTCCGTACCGGTGGAAGGTTTTGTGGACAGACGGATTCCTTTACCTATTTTTTTCTGAATAAATCTAAAACGGAAAGTAAGGAACAGGTGGGTGGCCAGAAGAATTATAATCATCGGGCCGTTCCAAAGCAGTTTGTTTATATCTTTTATAATAGAAAGAATATTATCCATAGGCTTCCTTTTTCAAAACATTTTAACTTTATACAAGTATATGAAGCCTAAGGGACAATATATGAAAATAATAATCAACAGAATTTTGCCAGGTCGGCCGGATAACCGCAGTGACTGAATAATCAAAAATTTTTACTTATACGGGACAGCAGTTATTAAAATTAAAAAAGTCCGTAAAATATCTGTTTTTTTTAAAACCGAATCCGTACTTAAAAAAATCATATAAATAAGAAGTTATTTCGAAAATAGTTCCACAACTTACCATAATAATATTTCCCTAATCTGTTAACAATATGATTAAGATAAATGATTCATAAAACAAATCATTTATCTAGGTCAATTGGTAACTTGTTTTACACAAGCAATTAGTTGATACAAACAATCTAATCGTGGAGGTGAATTATTATGGCAAGTAACAATAACAGCGGTTCTAACAGAACAGAAGTACCACAAGCTAGAGAAGCACTTAACAGATTCAAAATGGAAGTTGCATCTGAAATCGGTGTACCCTTAAAACAAGGTTACAATGGAGATTTAACCAGTGCACAGAATGGTTCTGTTGGCGGAGAAATGGTAAAACGTATGATTAGAAGGCAAGAAGAATCCATGTCTGGTCAGTCAGGTTCTTTCTAAAGCAAAAAGATTAGAAGCAGAAAGTTAACTTAAATTATACAACAGATGCTGCATAATTGCTTCATAAGTTAACCGTACAAAACATCATCTGTATATGTGATTAAGAATCCGATGGGAACATCCGAACTTCAATCGTACATATCAGATGATGTTTTTTTATGTAAAAAGAACCAAGATGGGAAAAGAGACATATGATAGGAAAAAGGGATTGGATAAGACACTTAAGTCAGAATAAGTTGCGATAATTGTTAGGTTATGTTACAATCGGATATATGCTTAAATCACGCCGGGCGGACGAAGGAAAGACAGTTTTATTTTATTGCTTTAGGCATGTAACCGGTTTAAATAAACAGGAAGGGACCGGTACAAAGGATTCACAGGTATATAAGTTTTTCGATGAAAAATTCAGATAAAAATTAAAGGAGTTTATCAGTATGGGTAAATATTTTGGAACGGACGGTTTCCGCGGTGAAGCAAATATTGATTTAACGGTTGAACATGCCTATAAGGTAGGCAGATTCTTAGGATATTATTACGGAAAAGAACATAAGGCGAATGTTGTAATCGGCAAGGATACCAGAAGATCCAGCTATATGTTTGAATATGCCCTGGTTTCAGGACTTACGGCCAGCGGTGCGGATGTATATCTGCTTCATGTAACCAGTACTCCCAGCGTATCCTATCTGATAAGAAGTGAAAATTACGACTGCGGAATTATGATATCGGCAAGCCACAATCCATACTACGATAACGGGATTAAGATATTAAACGGAAACGGATATAAATTAGAAGCCGAAGTAGAAGAACGAATCGAAAAATACATAGACGGTGAGGGAGGGGACATCCCGTTTGCGAAAAGGGAAAAAATAGGCAAGACAACGGATTATTATATAGGAAGAAACCGGTATATCGGCTATCTGATCTCTTTGGCTACCCGTTCCTTCAGCGGTATGAAGGTAGGACTTGACTGTGCCAACGGGTCTGCTTCCACCATTGCCAAAGGGGTATTTGATGCGCTGGGGGCAAAGACCTATGCCATAAACAATGAACCGAACGGCACCAATATCAATGACGAATGCGGGTCCACTCATATAGAAGCCTTACAAAAACATGTTATAGAGAACAAACTGGATGTGGGTTTTGCCTATGACGGAGATGCAGATCGCTGTTTAGCAGTGGACGATAAGGGTAATATTATAGATGGGGATTTAATTCTGTATGTCTGCGGTGTATATATGAAAGAACGTGGAGAACTTAACAATAACACCGTCGTAACCACCATCATGTCCAACATCGGATTATATAAGGCATTGGATGAAAAAGGCATTGCTTATGAGAAAACTGCCGTAGGAGATAAGTATGTATATGAAAATATGCTGGAAAATGACCATTCCATCGGCGGTGAGCAGTCCGGTCATATTATTTTCAGCAAGCATGCAACTACCGGTGACGGAATCCTGACTTCATTAAAAATAATGGAAGTTATCCTGGAAAAGAAAATGAAGCTTTCCGATCTGATTAAAGATGTATATATATATCCTCAGTTATTGGTCAATGTGAGGGTGAACGATAAGAAAACGGCCAGAGAAGATAAAAAAGTCATAGAGGTCATTGAACAGGTTACAAGTGAACTTGGTAATGAAGGACGGATCCTGGTAAGGGAGAGCGGCACGGAACCGGTTATCCGCGTCATGGTGGAGGCAAAAAGCCATGAGCTCTGCAAAAACCATGTGGACAGCGTGGTTGAGGTCTTAAAGCAGCAGGGGCACGTAATAAATGCATAAGAAAAAAATTTATGGTATTTACAGAACAGCTATGTTATAATATACTAATGTCAAAACGTCAGAGTGGGAATCTGCCCTGTTTTATACGGATTAGTTGTATGAAGGAACTTATATATTTACATTTTTCGTTATTACCATGGGTACCAGTGGAAAAAAATACATTGACGGAATAATAACTGGGATCGTATCAGGGATATACGTTCACATATTTAAGGAGGAAATATTAAATGAGTTTACAAGTAGAAAAATTAGAGAAGAATATGGTGAAGCTTACCATAGAAGCTGCTGCGGAGGAGTTTGATGCTGCAATTGAAAAAGCCTATGTGAAAAATAAGGGCAAGATGAATGTCCAGGGCTTTCGTAAAGGAAAAGCACCCCGTTCCATCATCGAAAAAATGTATGGGCCAAGTGTTTTTTATGAAGATGCAGCCAATATCGTGATTCCGGATGCTTATGATAAAGCAGCGGAGGAAAGCGGATTAGATATAGTTTCAAGACCAGAAATTGATGTGGTACAGATTGAAAAAGGAAAGCCTTTTATCTTTACGGCAGAAGTAGCGGTAAAACCGGAAGTAACTTTAGGGACTTATAAAGGGATAGAAGTAGAAAAGGCTACGGTTGAAGTTACGGAAGAAGAAATCATTGCTGAAATCGATAAAGTAAGAGACCAGAATTCCAGGGTTATAAACATAGAAGACAGACCGGTTGCGGATAAAGATATGACCGTTATCGATTTCGAAGGATTTGTAGACGGAGTTCCTTTTGAAGGCGGAAAAGCGGAAGACTATTCCCTGACCATCGGTTCCCATTCCTTTATCGATACTTTTGAAGAACAGTTAATCGGAAAGTCCATCGGAGAAGAAGCGGAAATAAACGTAACCTTCCCGGCTGAATACCATGCTCCCGAATTAGCAGGCAAACCTGCAGTGTTTAAAGTAAAAGTCAAAGAAATCAAAGCCAAGGAATTACCGGAATTAGATGATGAATTTGCACAGGATGTTTCCGAATTTGATACTTTGGATGAATATAAAGCAGACATTAAAGCAACAATCTTAGATAGAAAAGAAAAAGAAGCTAAGACTGCCAGGGAAGATAAAGTAATTGAGAAGATTATTGAGAATGCAGCCATGGAAATACCGGATGCCATGATCGAAACCCAGGTAAGGCAGATGGCAGATGATTTTGCACAGAGAATGCAGTCCCAAGGCTTAACCATAGAACAGTACTTCCAGTTTACAGGTATGAACAGCAAGCAGTTATTTGAACAGATGAGACCACAGGCAGTAAAACGCATTCAAAGCAGATTAGTACTGGAAGCTGTTGTAAAGGCTGAGAATATTACCGTTTCCGATGAGGATGTGGATAAAGAATTTGCCAATATGGCAGAAACATATAAAATGGAATTAGATAAGCTGAAAGAATTAATCGGCGAAAAAGAAAAAGAACAGATTGTTATGGACATGGCTGTACAGAAAGCAGTTGACCTGGTAGTTGAAGCAGCCGTGGAAGCATAATCGGATTCAGGGCGGCGTAATTTGATCCGCCACAAGCATAATACAAAAAAGGAGGATTTACTATGAGTTTAGTACCTTATGTCATTGAGCAAACAAGCCGTGGTGAAAGATCCTACGACATTTATTCCAGATTATTAAAAGATAGAATTATTTTCCTGGGAGAAGAAGTTTCCGACGTTTCAGCAAGTATAATTGTAGCCCAGTTATTGTTCCTGGAATCGGAAGATCCGAATAAAGACATTAATTTGTATATTAACAGCCCGGGCGGTTCTGTTACAGCCGGTATGGCTATTTATGATACCATGAACTATATTAAATGTGATGTATCCACTACCTGCATCGGCATGGCAGCCAGCATGGGTGCGTTTTTATTGTCCGGCGGCGCCAAGGGGAAAAGATTTGCCCTTCCTAACGCGGAAGTCATGATTCATCAGCCTTCCGGCGGTGCAAAAGGCCAGGCTACGGATATTAAAATAGTTGCAGAAAATATATTAAAAACGAAAAAGAAATTAAATGAGATACTTGCCGCCAATACAGGCAAGCCGTTAGAAGTAATCGAAGTCGATACGGAAAGGGATTATTACATGAGCGCGGAAGAAGCGAAAGCTTACGGCTTAATTGACAGCGTGATTGTAAGCAGATAAGTAACGAAAGACAGAAAGGAAGGGAGTTGATAGATTAGTGGCAAACAGAACTGATGAAAGAAAACAGGTAAGATGTTCCTTTTGTAATAAGACCCAGGATCAGGTAAGAAAACTTATTGCAGGACCCGGTAATGTATATATATGTAACGAATGTATCGAAATCTGTTCCGAGATCGTAGAGGAAGAATTTGATGATACTACTCAGGATGCGGATATCAATTTATTAAAACCTACTGAAATCAAGAACTTTTTGGATCAGTATGTTATCGGACAGGAAGAAGCCAAAAAGGTTCTCGCCGTATCCGTATACAATCATTATAAACGTGTACTGGCCGGAAGAGATTTGGACGTGGAATTACAAAAGAGTAATATACTTATGGCAGGACCTACCGGTTCCGGTAAAACATTCCTTGCTCAGACCCTGGCGAAGCTATTAAATGTACCCTTTGCCATCGCAGACGCAACTGCACTCACAGAGGCGGGTTATGTAGGCGAAGACGTGGAAAATATACTTCTAAAATTAATCCAGGCAGCAGAGTTTGACGTGGAAAGAGCAGAACACGGAATTATTTACATTGATGAAATCGATAAAATAACCAGAAAGTCTGAAAATACTTCCATTACCCGAGATGTTTCCGGTGAAGGTGTGCAACAGGCCTTGTTAAAAATATTGGAAGGCACCGTTGCTTCCGTGCCGCCCCAGGGAGGCCGCAAGCATCCCCACCAGGAATTTATCCAGATCGATACCACCAATATATTATTTATCTGCGGAGGAGCTTTTGACGGACTGGAGAAAATTGTTGAAGCCAGAATCGGACAGAAATCAATTGGATTTAATGCAGAGATATCACTGGGTGCCAAGGAGAATATCGGAAAGCTGTTCAGGCAGGCAATGCCTCAGGATTTCGTGAAATATGGACTGATCCCGGAATTTGTGGGCCGTGTTCCCGTAACGGTTGCCCTTGATTTACTGGATGAAGAAGCTTTAGTCCGTATCCTTACGGAACCAAGGAATGCAATTGTGAAACAGTATAAGAAACTGTTTGAATTAGATGGAGTTGAGCTGGAATTCGAAGAGGAAGCCTTCCGTATCATTGCGAAGCGTTCCCTCGAGAGAAAAACAGGAGCGAGAGGGTTGCGTGCGATCATGGAATCCATAATGATGGATTCCATGTATAAAGTCCCATCGGATACACAAATTTTGAAGTGCATTATTACCAAAGAAGCTGCAGAAGGTGGAAACCTGCCGACTTTGATTAGCTCAGAGGATAATCAGCCAAGAAAACCGATATCAAAACGGGTACCGAAAAAAAACAGTAACGAGATTGCTTAAATTATTTATAGACAGGGGGCTGTCTTAAAATACCTTTATAGTCCATAGTAACTTCAAGGGCTGCTTACTGTGAAGTTTACGGAAAGCGTATAAAGGCATTTTAAGGCAGTCCTTTTAAATAAGAGGGCAGCCCTTAAAAAAGGAATTGCCCGGAGGCTTAGAACTTAAGTGGAGGTTAAGATGAGTGAATATAGTAGGAGAGTTCCTGTTGTAGCATTAAGAGGAATGGCGGTTCTCCCTGGCATGTTGATTCATTTTGATGTAAATCGCAAAATGTCCATTGATGCAATTGAGAATGCCATGGAAAATGATCAGCTGATATTATTGCTGACCCAGCGGGATTCTGAAATTGAAACACCCGGTCAGGATGATTTATTTCAAATAGGAACAATAGCAGAAGTTAAACAGATAATTAAATTACCCGGTAATGTAATCCGTGTACTGGTTTCGGGAACGGAGCGGGCACAGCTTGAAAGCCTGATAGAAGAACAGCCATTTCTTCTTGGGGAGATCGGGCTGTTAAAGGAGCGTGGGGAAACACGAATTTCCAATGCTGAAAAAAAGGCCATGCTGAGAGGGTTAAGAGATATCCTAGAGGTTTATTTCATAGAGAATTCAAAAATCGGGAAAGAAGTAATCAAACAGCTGATGAAATTAGAGGATCTGCAGGAACTGATTGACCAGATTGCCGTGAATATTCCTCTTTCCGTGGAAGATAAACAAAGTTTGATCGAAGCAGTTGATATGGTAGAACGGTATCAGAAAATGACAATCATACTTACGGAAGAAATTGATGTCTTGAGAATTAAGAGAGACTTGCAAAATAAAGTAAAAGAAAAAGTGGATAAGAACCAGAAGGATTATATTTTAAGGGAACAGCTTAAGGTGATCCGGGAAGAACTTGGCGAATCCAATACCCAGTCCGACGCGGATAACTATATGGAGGCAGCAAAAGATCTTGCTGCATCGGCAGAAGTAAAAGAAAAAATCATCAAGGAAATTGAACGTTTTAAAAATCTATCCGGTAACTCCTCGGAGAGTTCCGTGGCAAGAGGTTATATTGAAACCTTACTGGTGCTTCCCTGGGATAAGGTAAGTGTGGATAAGACGGAAGTGAACCATGCGGAAAAGATCCTGAATGAAGACCATTACGGCCTTGAGAAAGTAAAGACCAGGATACTGGAATTTCTTGCGGTCCGGATATTGACAAAGAAAGGCGACAGCCCGATTTTATGCCTGGTGGGACCGCCGGGAACCGGTAAAACTTCCATTGCCCGTTCCGTTGCCAGGGCACTGAATAAAGAATATGTGAGGATAAGCTTGGGCGGTGTACGGGATGAAGCGGAGATCCGCGGACACAGAAGAACCTATGTAGGCGCCCTGCCCGGAAGAATCGTGAGCGGGCTGAAAAATGCAGGTGTAAAAAACCCGCTAATGCTCCTGGATGAAATTGACAAGGTAAGCAGCGATTATAAAGGAGATACATCGGCAGCCCTGCTGGAGGTCCTGGACTCGGAACAGAATAATAAATTCGTGGATCACTATATCGAAATACCGGTGGATTTATCGGAGGTATTATTTATTGCCACGGCAAATTCCGTCCAATCCATTCCAAGGCCTTTACTGGACAGAATGGAATTAATTGAAGTGACCAGCTACACGGAAAACGAAAAGCTGCATATTGCCAAAGAACATCTGATAGCAAAGCAGCTGGGCAAAAACGGCCTGGAACGCAAGCAGTTAAGTATTTCGGATAAAGCCATAAAACGGATAATCACCGGATATACCAAGGAAGCTGGAGTACGTAACCTGGAGCGGAAAATCGGTGAGATATGTAGAAAGGCAGCGAAAGAAATCATTACCGAAGGAACCGGGAAGGTCCACGTCAACGATAAAAACCTGAATAAGTTTCTGGGCAATGAAAAGTATACTTTTCAGACTGCCAATGAAAAGGATGAAATCGGCATTGTCAGGGGACTTGCCTGGACAAGCGTAGGCGGAGATACCCTGCAGATTGAAGTAAATGTCATGCCCGGCAAGGGCAGGTTTGAACTGACGGGCCACTTGGGCGATGTTATGAAGGAATCAGCCAGGGCCGGAATCAGCTATATCCGTTCCGTCAGCAAGGATTTCGAAATCAAGGATGATTATTTTGAAAATCATGATATCCACATCCACATACCGGAAGGTGCGGTTCCCAAAGACGGCCCCTCAGCCGGTATCACTATGGCAACCGCCATGCTGTCGGCGATTACGAAGAAAGCAGTCCGTGCCGACGTGGCTATGACGGGTGAAATCACCTTACGTGGCCGTGTACTTCCCATCGGCGGTTTAAAGGAGAAAATCCTCGCTGCAAAAGCCGCTAAAATTAAGCTGGTATTGGTGCCAAAACAGAATAAAAAGGATATAGAAGAATTATCGGAAGAGATTCTAAACGGAATCACCGTCAAATATGTAAATTCAATGGAAGAAGTATTGGAATTTGCATTGGCGGTGTAGGAAGGCATACGGTGTAAATACATGCATGTAAAAAGTGTTAATTTGGAGACAGTTTGTGGTATAACCAGTACGCTGCCAATGAATGACAAACCGGAAATCGCTTTTTCCGGAAAGTCCAATGTAGGCAAATCATCACTGATCAATGGCCTGATGAACCGCAAAGCTTATGCCAGAACCTCGGCACAGCCTGGTAAAACCCAGACGATTAATTTTTATAATATCAATGAAGAATTGTATTTCGCGGATCTTCCCGGATATGGTTATGCGAAGGTGTCGGAAGTTATAAAGGAAAAATGGGGAAAAATGATTGAAAAATATCTGAAAACCTCAAAGCAGTTAAAAATTATATTCCTGTTGATCGATATACGCCATGACCCTTCCGCCAACGACCGGAATATGTATGAATGGATTGTATATCAGGGATACCAGCCTGTTATCATAGCTACGAAACTGGATAAAATCAACCGGAGCCAGATTGATAAGCAGGTAAAAGCAATACGGAAGGGCTTAAATGCAGGCCCTTTAACAAAAATAATCCCATATTCCTCTCTGTCCAAACAAGGCAGGGAGGAAATATGGGATACCATTGAAACGGTATTGGCAAAAGAGAAAGAAGAGGAATAATTATTCCTCTTCTTTTAACAAATTACTCAATACATAAGCATAAATCTGCTGACTCTGGGTGCGCCAATTATCGCATATTTTGGCTGCATCCTCTTTTGTCGGTACGGAGATACTTAAGTCAATGATGGAGTCCTCTTTTTCAACAACTCTGAGTCGGGCTATAAATTCTCCTTTTTTTGCCTCGTAATATTCGGAAAGGGTGGAAACCTCATCCCGGAGGGAGTATTTATTCTTTCTTAAGTAGTCCAGAATATCGGATTGAATGGCTGAGGAAATCATATATCCGAAAAACGATAAGGTTTCCCTTCCGGAATCCGTTATCCGGCAGTGGGAACTGTGCCCGATGGTTTCAACGGTTACAAATTCCGCTTCGATTAATTCTGCTATGGACTGCTGGATATTAAAATAGTTGGTATAGTCTTTTTCTAAAATAAAGTTGGATATCTGCGCATTGGTTAAGGGAAAATCCACCTTGTCCAATAAAAACAATATAATTAATTTATATAATGTAAAGGCATCTGATTGCATATGGCAGCTCCTCTCTTATAATCATCTGCTTATCTGGCGTAATTATAAATAATAAGTTGCTATTCATTCACTCATTACTTTTTACGTTTCCTGCCCTGCCAGGTATCCCTGCTTTTCATTTCCTGATGAATGCGGTTTAATACGGATTTTTTATTACTGCTCCATAAGGGCGCCAGTAACAAGTTTTTCGGACCGTCTCCCGTAATTCTGTGGACCACCATATCTTCCGGAAGAATCTCCAGGCATTTTATAATAAGATCTGTGTACTGCTCCAGGGTCAAAATGGGAAAGGAATATTCAGCCAGATCCGTATTTTTCAGAACATGCAGTAACTGTAATTTAATACCCTGTACGGGAAAGGAGGAGACATAAGCCACCGTTTCCAAAATGTCTGAAACGCTTTCTCCCGGCAGCCCGATAATTACATGTACAACAACAGATAAACCGGATTCCTTAAGCCGATAAACAGCATCTTCAAATACGGATAAAGGGTAACCTCTCCGGATGAAAACAGCAGTTGTTTCATGGCAGGTCTGAAGCCCTAATTCAATCCATACGGGTTTTATCCGGTTTAACTCTTCCAGTAATAAAAGGACCTCATCCCCCAGGCAATCCGGTCTGGTGGCAATGGACAGGACTGCGATATCCGGATGCAGAACCGCTTCCGTAAAAATTCTGCGCAGGAAGTGAATATCCCCGTAAGTGTTGGTATAAGCCTGGAAATAGGCGATATACCGGCTGTTCTTATCATCGGTGCCGCCTCTATCCGGGCCTGCAGCCTTCATTTTACCCCCTACCAGTTTTTTGGCTTCATCAATCTGTGCTGTAATTGATAAAAGGGGAGAGGCAGAAAAATCACCGGAACCTCCCATACTGCAGAATATACAGCCTCCGGTGCCTAAGGTACCGTCCCGGTTCGGACAGGTCATGCCTCCATTTAAGGATATTTTATAGATTTTTCTTCCGAATTTCTGTTTTAAATAGTAGTCCAGGGAATAATAACGTTTCTCTCCCCAGAATTTTTTATTAACGTTTGGCATATTCATATTATTATAAAGGTGAATTCCCGGCTATATATGGGATTTTACCGCATTGCTGACTGCTTCGCAGACGCGGGGATCAAAAGGCTGGGGCATAATATTATCCTCATTTAATTCTTCGTCGGAAACCAGTCCCGCAATTGCCAGGGCGGCGGCCAGCTTCATTTCTTCCGTGATCTGCTTCGCCCTGCCTTCCAGGGCACCCTTAAATATACCTGGGAAAGCCACCACATTATTTACCTGGTTGGGAAAATCGGAACGTCCCGTTCCAACCACCCTGGCCCCGGCAGCTTTTGCCAGGTCCGGCATAATTTCAGGTATGGGATTTGCCATGGCAAACAGAATGGAATCCTGATTCATGGAGGCAACCATTTCCTGGGTTACGATATTGGGGGCTGAGACACCTACAAATATGTCGGCACCTTTTAAAGCATCGGCTAAAGTCCCTTCTTTCCCCGATAAATTGGTAATCTCCGTCATCTGCCGCTGCATCCAGTTAAGGCCTTCTGTTGATTTAGACAAAATGCCGGACTTATCACACAGGGTTATATGTTTAAAACCGTAGGTATATAATAATTTGGCAATGGCAATGCCGGCAGAACCTGCCCCGTTTATGACTACCTCACAATTTTCTTTAAACTTGCCCGTAACCTTAAGGGCGTTGATAACACCGGCCAGAACGACGATTGCGGTGCCGTGCTGGTCATCATGAAATACGGGGATATCCAGCCTTTCCTTTAATCTCTCTTCAATTTCAAAACAGCGAGGGGCTGAAATATCTTCCAGATTAATTCCTCCAAAAGCAGGTGCGATAGTAACAATGGTTTTTATGATCTCTTCCGTATTCTGGGTATCAAGGCAAATGGGAAATGCATTTACTCCGCCGAATTCCTTAAACAGAACGGATTTACCTTCCATCACCGGCATGGCGGCATAGGGGCCGATATTGCCAAGGCCCAATACGGCGCTTCCGTCGGATATTACTGCAACAGTATTCGCTTTTAATGTATATTTATAAGCTTCTTTTGCATCTTCAGCAATTACTTTACAGGGTTCTGCTACACCCGGAGTATAAGCAAGTGCCAGGTCTTCTCTGGATTTTACGGTGCATTTTGATGTGGTTTCAATTTTACCTTTCCACTTTTCATGCAGCATCAAGGCTTTTTCGCTATTTGTCATATGAGGATACCACCTTACTTTCGTATTTTTATAAGCTAAAGTTATCATATCACTTAAAAGTTGGTAAATCAAGTATAAAACTTATACGGCTGTACCTCGGCGGTTCTTACGGACCAACACATTTATGCCCCGCAAAATATGCAAAAAAATGTATATTAATAATATGCTTAGGGCGTGCATATCGTACTTCCTGAAATTACGTTTATGCACAGAAATCTCAAAAGTGTGTGATTTCGTGCTGCAATCCTCAGGATTTGCATTGCGAAATATCTCGCGGTAATGGGGCTGAATAGTAACAATAAACTGTTACTGTTCACAGCCTTGCCAAAAGCAGCAGTGTTGTGAACAATAACGCGCTTCGCGATGCACACAAAACGCAAAGACAGCGTTTTGGCGCGGCAATTCTCCGGTTTTCTGTGACTTTCGCTCCGCTTCACTCACCAAAAACA
>JAEWAK010000053.1 GCA_023391695.1 Bacillota bacterium | reverse complement strand
ATCGTTTATTTACTGGCAAGTACGGTAATGAATGCGGTCACCAAGTATTTTAGGCTGATATTTCCTAAGGTTTTACTTCTGGTAGTATTGTTTCAAACAATTTCCTCTCTCTTGAAGATTCAAGAGGCTGGAATTAGCTATGGAAGGTATTATGTTATTATGTTTGGGGTGTTTGCAATCCTTGCAAGCATTTGGTTTTGTATAAAACCAGTTCAAAGCAATGGTATTATTGCTCCGGTTATTATCATTCTATCCCTTATATCTATATTACCGTTTGTGAATGCTTTCTCTGTTAGTAGAGCTAATCAAATCAGTCGTTTAGTTAATGCTCTGGAGCGTAATTACATGTTAGAGGATGACAAGATTATTCCCAATGCGGACATTCCAAAACAAGATATGGAGACTATTAGAAGTTCGGTTCAATATCTTTCAAGATTGGAATATACGAAGGAAATCAATTGGTTAAGGCACTATGATAAAACTAATAATGATTTTGAAAAAACATTTGGTTTTCCAGAGTATTCAGTTGATGATCAGGGGAAGATCAACGATTATATTACAGTCATGAGGAAACAATCTTCACCAATATCCGTTGCAGGTTATGATTTCATGACTCGATTATATGTCTATGATAAAAATGTTGATACAGTATTAAACAACTACGAAATTGATGGAAAAGCATATACGCTAAACTTGGTGAATTCCTCTGCGGATCAGCAGGATATTCTGTTAAAAGATAGGGAGCAAGAGGTTATACGCTTTCCTTTAAGTGATTTGTACAAAAAGTTTGAAGATGAAAATGGAAACAAAGAATTGGAGACTTTAGATGTAACCTTTACAAAAGAAAATGAGAGAGCAGTTATAACTGTTATTGCTGAATCAATTAATATTAATATCTGGCAAGATGGAAATAGTCGGCAGGCGGATATCAATATTCTGGTTAAGCTTAAGTAGTAAGGGATGGTTATTAAAAAGAAGAGCAATTACGAACTTATCAACGTTAACAGCTTCACTGACAGCAGATGTCAGTGAAGCTGTTTTGATTTTATCATTTATGGAGAAAATATTTTATCTATTCAGCCAGACAATTTAAAAAGTCTTGTTCTTGAAAGATTGGAAGCGATAAAAATCATATTAACATTTCTTAAACAATTAATAAACACTATATAAATATAAAATATGTATTATCACTGTATCAAGAATAAGTACAATGTTAAATGCTTCTTTGCAGGTATGCATGAAGACCGTTTGGAGATATTTACAAAAGTATCTTGCGGAAATTGTGGCTTCTATTTTGACAAAAGCAATCTTTACTATAAGTTCTCTTACATCCTTTACGTATATGAAAACTCTATATATTACTGAAATGGGACAGTGGTATTCGATAGTCTGTTAATGGTGAGAGTGTATATTGTAATATAGGTTGCAAAAAAATACTTATCGGAAAAAAATATTAGCTATCAGGAGGAAATGATTATGCAAGATGCTTTTGTGAAAAACAATATGGTAAAGGTAAATAAAATTATTAATGTTTTGATGGGAACTGTTCTTATTATTTCTGTATTTTTACTTTTGGCAAAACAGGTCAGACCGGAAGTTGTAGGTTCTCTTTTTTTGGAACTTTTTATAGCGACTGTTTTGGTAGTAAGGAAGAAAAAACCAATGCTGGCAACGGCGATATTACTACTGTCAATGTTAACCTTTACAATACCCTATATAGGTAGCAGTATCTCCGGTATGCTGATAATGGTTGTTTTATGTATCTTGTCTTTGTATCTGAATAAAACTCTGTTATACAGTATGGGAAACCTTTATGTTATTTCCTATGTTATTATCTATTATTCCAACGCACATAAATTTGATGCAAATCTGCTTGTTACACTGGCTTTTGTCGGGTTAACTGAAATTGTATTATATTTTGTTTGCAGCCGTAGTGCCGGATTAATCCAGTTATCAAACAAGAATGAGGCAGAAGCAAAAAAACTTCTGGAGGAGATGGACAACATAGTAAATGTTATACAGGATAATACGGCTTCTCTAAGCTATGATATCATAAATTGTGATAAGGATATCAGCACATTAAAAGACATCAGCAACACGATGGCTGTCAGCATTAAAAATGTAACGGAAGGCGTTGTAAATCAGTCCCATAGTATCACCCATATTAGTGATATGATGAACAGAGCCGATGAGCAAATGACGGAAATCAACGATCTGTCTAGAGATATGTCTAAAACTTCTCAGGATACCAGCCAGATCGTAAAACAGAATTCAGTGCGGATAAACCAGATGGGAATGCAAATGAAAATAATAAATACCACAGTACAGGAATCACTTGAAACTGTGGAGGTTTTGAATCAGAGCATGATGGAAGTAAATAATTTTCTTTCGGCAATTAATCAGATAGCAGCACAGACCAATCTTCTTGCGCTAAATGCAAGTATCGAGGCATCCAGAGCAGGAGAAGCAGGGGCGGGATTTTCTGTTGTTGCAAGTGAGATTAAAAAACTTGCAGAGCAAAGCACAAATACGGTAAGACATATTGACAGTATTATAAATGACATCCAGGCAAAGACAGAGCTTGTTTTTGAAAAAGCAGGACAAGGGACTTCTGCGGTGAAAGAAGGAGAATTGATTACAAATGAAGTTTTAAACAGCTTTGAAAATATAAAAACAGCATTCACTAATATTGATTTATATATAGAGAAAGAATTTGAAATGACAGAAACGGTAAGCTCTATTTTTAAAGAAATACGGGGACAATCGGAAACCATATCAAACATTTCAGCAAAGCACACTGAAAATACAGAAGAGATGTTTGCAATAACGGAGGAGCAAAATGACAGCATTGATGTTATTTATGATTCCATTAGGAATATCAGTAATTCGGGAATCAAATTAAGGGATTTAACGGAAACCAGGCAGAAAGCCGGTTTATAAAAGTACTGTACATAAAAACTATATGAGCTGATTTTATCTATTAGAAGTCCGGCGCGGTAATATAACTTACCGTTATGCCGGACTTTTTGTTGGTTATAACAATAGGAAGCCGGAAGTATTTTTATTAAAAATGCATATTAACATTTTGTAAATATTTCTCTGACAATTTAGAAATATCCCTGTATCATAATCAAACAGTAAAATTTGTTCCATAAAACTCAGTATATTTTACCAGAGGTAAAAACATTGTCGTATATGGTTTATACGAATAACTTAATTAACCATAACGAAAATCTGGAAAAACAGGGAGGAGAAATAATGTTTATGGGAAGCAGTATACTGCTGGAGGGTGTCGTACTTTCAGCTGTTAGTGAGAAAAAGGACGGAATTCATGGCTATAAAATATACAAGAAAATAAACGGCGGTATAGCAATATCTGAGTCCGCTATCTACCAGATGCTACATAAGCTATGCAGTAAGGGGTATATCAGCGCCAGCAGCGAAGTCTTAAATGGACGTAACCGGAAGATATATATAATAAAAGAAAAAGGAGAAGAAAGGCTTAGCAAAATCAAGAATGAATGGTATTTATTCTCAAAGTGGTTTGCCAGTATTCTATGAGTGGGAAGATTTGGGGATATGAATATCGTGAAATAAATAATATTTTTCAAACACTTTATAAGTAATTCAGAAATGTTTTTTTAGTAAGATGGCTGCATCAGTAAGACAAATAATGCAAAGGAGGAAATCATTATGGTAAAGATTGCTGTTGTAGTTGTTGGAGTAATTGTAGTTGCAGCTGCTGCAATTGTAAAAAAGAAAAAAGGATAAGTGTATTTATCACTCACGGAAACAGTCGATCAGATTACTTATTTTCGGCTGTTTCATGAATTAATTCTAATTGAAGTTTTATTATAGAAGGTTTCCTTTCCAATGTTTTGATTAAATAGTTCATTAGAGTTCTAAAAAGAACGGATCAAAGCTGCCAATATTAATATACCAGAAACAATTTTCTGACAATTTTCAAACATCTGAAATTTATAATAAAAGCATAAAAGGAAACTACGAATTCATTAAATTTATCACACGGAGGGAAAAGACTTGAATTTAAAAGAGAAAGCAAGCGCATACGTACTTGAAAAAGCATTTGGTTATATTGCAGGAAATCCGAAAGAAAATCTGCCCAAATTAATGAAATGGGCTGATGAGTTTGATATTGCAGGGAATTGGAAGCCTCAGAGGGAATTTTTTCACACTATAGTGGATGACCCGGAAAATACCTGGCATCAATATATTATGAGCCTGTATAACGACATTGATTCTATGGTTTTACAGGCAACCTTTAAAAATTTTCTTATTAATGCCAGTATGTTAGGCTATCCCAGACAGAGGAAGCTGGAGGAAAAATTAGATTGCAATGTTCCCTGGGCAATTTTAATGGACCCTACTTCAGCCTGTAATCTGCAGTGTACCGGCTGCTGGGCTGCAGAATACGGGAATAAGCTGAATATGACTTATGAAGAACTTGATGATATCATCAACCAGGCGAATGAACTGGGAACTTATTTTTTCCTTTATTCGGGCGGGGAACCTTTGGTGAGAAAAGGAGATTTGATCCGGTTATGTGAAGCACATCCGGATTGCCAGTTTACGGCATTTACCAACGGAACTTTAATTGACGAGGCCTTTGCAGACGAAATGCTGCGGGTAAAGAATTTTATACCTGCCATCAGCGTAGAGGGATTCGAACAAGATACGGATTACCGGCGCGGCAGCGGTACCTTTAAAAAAGTAGAGAGAGCAATGAGGATTTTAAAGGAAAAGAAACTTCCCTTTGGTATTTCCTGTTGCTATACCAGTAAAAATGTTGACATGATTGGGTCGGAAGAATATTTTGACCAGATGATAGCCTGGGGAGCAAAATTCTGCTGGTTCTTCACCTACATGCCGATTGGCAACGAGGCGGTTCCAGAGCTTATGGTAAATGCGGAGCAGCGTGAATTTATGTATCATCAGATCCGGACTTTCAGGGAAACAAAGCCGATCTTTACTTTGGATTTCTGGAATGATGGTGAGTACGCACAAGGCTGTCTGGCAGGAGGAAGAAGATACCTGCATATCAATGCCAACGGAGATATGGAGCCTTGTGCTTTTATCCATTATTCCGATTCCAATATCAGAGAAAAGACATTATTAGAAGCCCTTAACTCTCCTTTATTTAAAGCCTACCGCAAAGGGCAGCCCTTTAATGAAAATCATCTGCGCCCCTGCCCTTTGCTTGATAATCCGACGGAGCTTCCCAGAATGGTGGAAGAATCAGGGGCACATTCCACCGACTTACAGGACCCTGAAAATGTACATAACCTTGCAGCCAAATGCCATAAGGTTTCAGATAACTGGGCAGAAACCGCGGATAAAATCTGGGAGTGCTCCGGGCACTGCAATATGTGTACTAAATAATAACAGGAATTATATGCGGATAAGAGCTTTGGGCTTTTATCCGTATCGTATAAAGACCGAAGGGAGGTTCCATGGCGTACATTATATGTATAGTAATGGGTTACCTGATGGGATGCATCAGCCCAGCTTATATTCTTTCAAAAAGACAAAAAATTGATTTAAGAACCAGAGGAACCAATAATCTTGGAGCAACCAATACATTTATGACAATGGGGAAGGCGGCCGGAACTTTCGTCCTTGTATATGACATACTAAAAGCTTTCCTCGCTGTAAAGATAGCAGTTATTTTGTATCCGGGTTTTATCTTAGCAGGAGCGGTAGCAGGTAGTGCGGCTATCGTCGGCCATATATTTCCGTTGTATTTAAAGTTTAAAGGGGGAAAAGGAGTAGCAAGCCTTGGCGGCCTGGTATTAGGACTGGATTGGAAGCTCTTTCTTTTTCTGCTCCTTTTAGGAGTGATACTGGCAATTATCTTCAATTGGGGCTGTGCTATCTCTTTTTCTGCATCCATATTATTTCCTCTGTTATATTCAGTAAGAATACATAGCCCCGGAGTTTTTTTTATATTAATGGCCGGAAGTATATGTATTATCTATAAACATATGGAAAATGTAAGGCGGATTAGAGATGGAAGAGAATTGCCCGTCAGAGACTTTTTAAAACAACATCTCTTAGCAAGGAAATGCAGCTTATAAAATGAATGAATTACGAGTAGAGGTAATGATGATGAAAAAAGGAATAGCAATCGTGGCTGTGGTAATCGGTGCAGCAGTATTGGGAAGTATTTTTATCCCAAAAAGCAAATTAAGCTATAACGGGTATTTTATTTATGAAAAATAGGAAAACCATCGCCGTGCTTCTGACAAGACAATATAGCTTTTTTTCCAATTTCATTTATATGATAAGCGGCCGGGGATATACACATGCTTCCATAGCATTGGATGAGGACAATGGTTGCTTTTATAGTTTCAATTTTAATGGCTTTGCCATTGAACATCCAGGAAGAAGAAAAAACCTCCGGGGTCAGCGGGTAAGTATATGCTATCAGTTTGCTGTCCCGGAAGCGGTTCATGAGGACATCAACAAAAGGATTTCTGATTTTATAGGGAAGAAGAACGAATATAAATACAGCAGGCTGGGATTGTTTTTATGTATGCTTCATATCCCGCACAGATTTCCCAAACAATATTTTTGTTCCCAGTTTGTAGCAGAGCTGCTCTCCCAGTCAGGAGCAATCGGGTTAAAGAGACATTCATCCCTTTATCTGCCTAACCAGTTCGTAAAAGAATTGGAGTGCCATCCAAGCTTGTCATATGTTTTGCATAACACTTTATAATAGAAAATCATATGAATTCACCAGGCGGTGTCAGCCTGGTGTTTATCTAGTGGAATTTTCAAAAATAGAGGAGATCAGATGGAAAGAAAGAAGAAATTTATTATAAATACAGTTTATTATTTAATACTTGCTGTATTTGTGTATATGGGAATCAAATTTGCGGTCCCGGTGCTTATGCCGTTTATCATTGCAGCTGTATTAGCAACTGTAATAAATCTGATTGCAGGCCGGCTCTGTGATAAACTGCGTTTCAGCAAAAAGCTGGCAGCAGCTCTTATCACCGCTGCTTTTTTCGGGTTGTTAGCTTTTTTGGTGATTTTCGCCGGAAGCAGTCTTTTGTCTTTCATAGGAGAAGTAATGATAAGAATACCAAAACTGTATAAAGAAGAAATTCTGCCGTTGTTCGATAAAGCGTTCCAAAATCTTGCGCGGAATACCATTTCCATGGATGCAGTAATCAGAAGTGGCCTGGAAGAAAATTATAATGCATTAACTCAGAATCTAGGACAGTATATCTCGGAATTCTCAATGAAGGCGGTAAAAATCTTCTCCAGTTATGCAGCAGGATTCCCGTCCTTTGTAGTTAAATTAATCATAACTGTCGTAGCTACTTTCTTTATGTCCATTGATTATGACAGAATAATCGGCTTTATTTTACAGGTATTGCCGGATACAGGACGGAATCTTTACCGGAAAATCAAAGACCATACGGTAAATATCATATTTATCTATATAAAATCCTATACCCTGCTTTGGTTTATGACCTTTGTAGAGCTTAGCATCGGTTTACTTGTTTTAAGAATACCCTATGCAATTTTGATAGCCCTGGCAATTGCCATATTTGACATACTTCCTGTTTTAGGAACAGGGGGAATTCTGATACCTTGGGCATTCATTGCAGGAGCGCTTGGAAATTATAGGATGGCGGTCGGAATTAGCATTCTTTATCTGGCTGTAACGGTTATCCGTAATACTGTGGAGCCAAGAATTGTAGGAAAACAGATTGGCATACATGCGCTGGCAGCACTCATAGCCATGTTTATCGGATTGAAACTGTTTGGTATTATCGGCCTGATCGGACTTCCGGTAGCCTTATCAATTCTTGTGAATCTGGAAAAAAGTGGAGCTACTCATCTGTTTCACAAAAAGGCAGGTAATTAAAAGATAAGATTGGAAAGTGAAATTCTGTTACGGTCAGAATTCGTACAAGTTTTTAATTTAATAAAATTCAAACAGAAGTTTAACATTACAGAACAATTTTAAGCTATGATATTATCTGTAACTTGGATATGTAAATAAAATACAAAACGAAGTATTGATGAAATAAGTATAATTTAAGGAGGAATAAAGATGAATAGCAGAATCTATTTATTAACAGGTGCTGCCGGCTTGTTGGGCAGTAATGTATCAAGAAAGCTTATTGAAAGAGGTGAACGGGTCCGGGCATTAGTCCTGGACGGAGATACCGCAGCGAAGTATATACCGGATGAAGCAGAAATCGTAATTGGTGATGTAACAGATCCTGATTCTCTGGAAAAGTTTTTTACGGTACCGGAGAAAACAGAGGTTTATGTAATTCATGCTGCAAGTATCGTTACTTTAAACCCAGGTCCCAGTGAGAAGGTTTATGCGGTCAATGTTACAGGGACACAGAATATCATAAACAAATGTGTGAGCCACAAAGTCAAAAAGCTGGTTTATATAAGTTCCACAGGTGCTATTCCGGAAAAACAGGGTAAATTACCGATGAAAGAAGTAAAGCATTTTAATACCCGGAAATTAGTCGGTTACTATTCCGTTACAAAGGCGGAAGCTTCCCAATTGGTTTTAAATGCTTTGGAGCTGGTGCCGGAATTAGATGCTTCCATTATTCACCCCAGCGGCATTTGCGGGCCCAATGATTATTCTTATGGCCCTGTGGCAGAATTTATCATGCAGTATGCAAGAGGAAAGATGCCGGCGGGCATTGCCGGAACTTTTAACAGTGTAGATGTAAGGGATCTGGCAGAGGGAGTTATCGCCTGCTGTGATAAAGGCAGAAGAGGAGAATGCTACATCATGAGCAACAGTCAGGTGTCCATGGAAGATATGTTCTACCTGATAAATGATGCAGCCGGATTAAATTACAAACCGAAAATCCTATCACCAAAACTTGCCCAAATACTTTCTGTGATAATGGAAACCGGCAGTAAAATAACTGGAAAACCTGCTGCAATAACTGATTTTGCAATATATAACCTTACACGAAACAATAATTTTGACTGCAGTAAGGCAAAGAAGGAATTAGATTTTCATTGCCGCCCCTTTGAAGAGACAATAAATGATGAAGTTCTTTGGTTAAAAGCTGAGGGTAAAATATAAGATGACAGGAGTATCACTGTTAAAAAATAAATAGATATGATTTATAGTATTTAAATAGATATGATTTATAGTATTTAAAACGAAAGAAACTGCGGGTGTGATGATACCGGTAGTTTCTTCTTTTATAAAAGTAATGCGGCATTCGGAAAGGAGAAATGTAACATGGAACGGATTTATTGTATTCTGATTGGCTATTTTTGCGGTGGCATCCTTATGGCAGATTTTATATCCAAAAGATACACAGGGCATTACATGCCTGAAAACGGGCCGGATAATCCGGGAACAGCCAGTATTGTCATAAAACATGGCATAAAAGCAGGGCTTATGGTACTTTTAGGAGATCTTTTGAAAACTTTTATTGCAATAATAGTATGCAATTTTTTGTTTTTTAAAGAGCTGGGAAGCTTGGCCATAAGTTATGCAGGGTTAGGAGCCGTACTGGGGCATTGCTTTCCGGTATTCCGGCATTTTCACGGAGGAAAAGGCGTAGCAGTCACAGGAGCCTATTCACTCAGTTTATTTCCGCCTGTTGGACTTATAAGCTACGCTTTCGGTGGTCTTGCAGCATTTTTCAGTGGATATCTGGCGCTGGGGTCAGCTGCAATTGCTATTTCATTTCCAATTACAACATTTCTATTTGGACTGCGGACAGAGGAAGTTGTTCTGTCCGCAGCGGCGGGTGCTGTGATTTTAATATGTCATAGGAAAAGCTTCCGGCTGATATGTTCTGGAAAAGAGAAAAATTTTAATTTCTTAAAGAGGATAAAAAAGTGAAGCCGTTTCTGACTACTTTAGCGAAGGTATCCACTGACCAGTTATTTATAGAGAATTTTCTGTATCAATAACGCGATCCACCTGACCTTATCCTTTAAATATTTAAATTTATGAAAATTATATTTATTAATATTATATAAATATTACGTAAACAATTTGCAAATATCAAAAAGCTATAATAGTAAAATCAAATGGATGAGAACTCGTCCAAAATAACAAATTTCAGGAGGAATATTATATGAAGAAAAGCAGTTTTGTAGCATTGATTTTGGGAACAATCAGCTGTGTGTTTTTTGCACTTGGCATGTGTATGGCTTTACTGCCGGAATGGAATGCATTTAAACCGGGTGTTGTATCAGGTTGTATTGGCTTACTTTTTGCCCTAATTACTGTTATTATTTGGCGTAAAATGGAACATAAATCGCCAATAGAAATTACAGGTAAGGCAGTGCTTACCGTCGTTATTGGTATCCTTGGTGCATTGGCACTTGGTATTGGTATGAGTTTTACAATGGTCTGGTCTAATATGATATTAGGAATTATCATTGGACTTGCAGGTATTTTGCTGTTACTTTCACTGATTCCTATTATAAAAGGTCTTAAATAATAAATAGTTTAGCGGTATTCAATATTAAGTTAAAAATATGTAGGAAACGGAAGGTATGTCACTAGAAAGGCTGTTTCTATGCATAAAGGCATAAGATGACAAGTTTACTGCCCGTTATTTCAAAGCTTCACAGAATATAAATAGAAATAAAAAAGGAAACAGAATATGAAAAAAATTATTAATACGCTAAGATCCAGATTTTTTATTTCTTCTTTTTTGATTGTACTGGAAGTCATAGAAATAATTGTTTTTGTACAATTTTTATCTCATTATTTTTTCCTTTTATGGATATTGGCATATATAACAAGCTTTGTAGCCTTCATCAGTGTAGTAAATATGAAAAGTAATCCGGATTATAAGATTCCATGGATCAGCATTATCTTAGCTGTTCCCCCTTATGGCGCATTGTTTTTTGGTATGTTTTATAAAGTACAGTTTTCTAAAAAAGAAGAAAAATTCCTGATAAAAACGGAGGCAAGACTAATAGCAAAACACAAAAGAGTCTTTCTTCCGGAGGAACTTAGCAATGACCGCAGGGCATATAATCTAGCGAGAGCACTTTCGGTAGAATCCAGATGTGAAGTGTATGGAAACACAGATTCAGAATATTTTCCGCTGGGCGATGATTTCTTTCCACGGTATCTGGAAGATTTAAAAAAAGCGGAACGGTATATATTTATGGAATATTTTATAATTGAAGCCGGCCTTATGTGGGATGCCATATTAGACATATTAAAGAAAAAAGCAGAGAGCGGAGTTGAAGTACGGCTTATTTATGATGATATCGGATGCATGAAGACAGTACCGGAAAAATATTATGCAGAGCTTAATCGTATGGATATTCATACAATTCCCTTTGCCAAACTAAGACCGAAGGCGAGTTCCCGTTACAATAACCGTACTCACCGCAAAATCACCGTGATTGACGGAGTTGTCGGATATACCGGAGGCATCAATATTGCAGATGAATATATCAATGCAAAGACAAGATTTGGGCATTGGAAGGATTCTGCCGTTCGATTGGAAGGAGAAGCCGTTAGGGCTTTATGCAACCTGTTTTTGTTTAATTGGGATCTGGCACATCTTACTACAACGTCCCATTCCCTGTATTTGCCTGAGAAACAGACGGTACCTCCAAAGGGGGAAGGATATTATATACCCTTTGGTGCCGGACCTTCTTCCATTTATGCAACACCGGTTGCAAAAAATATGTATCTGAATTTAATCAATTCAGCCGTTGACTATGTGTATATTACGACGCCTTACTTAATTATTGATTATGAATTAACGAATGCAATTCTGAATGGGGCACGCAGAGGAGTGGATATCCGAATCATTACACCTCATATACCGGATAAAAAACTGGTTTTTTTAATGACACGCAGCTCTTACGAACAGTTTCTGGAAGCCGGTGTACGTATCTATGAATATACCCCTGGATTTATTCATGCCAAAAACCTTATTTGCGATGATCTATTTGCGGTCTGCGGGACAATTAACCTGGACTACAGAAGCCTGGCCCATCATTTTGAAAATGCAGTATGGATGTATAAGACCGGGACATTAGTAAACATGAAGGAGGATTTCCTGAAAACGATGGAAATGTCCATAGAATATTCCATCGGTCAAACACGTATGAACCCCATAGAGAAAATTCTAAAATTCGGATTGAAGCTTTTTGCACCCATGTTATAAGAAGATATAAATAAGGAGGAGCTATAGTGGAAGAAAAAAGGCCATTTATTGCTTACGAATATTTAAATATACCGGTTAAACAATCCATGGAAAATATTTATATTGATTGCTATAAAAGCTTTGGATGGCAGATAGAGGGAATGGCCGTAACTTTAAAACCGGATGTATCTGAGCTGAAATTAAAACGGAACCGTAAAATCAGTAATCGTGAAGAATTAAAAAAACTGCAAAAAGAGTTTGAAATTGCATTGCACAAGCTTGAAAGATTGGAATTATCAAAGACTTTAAAAGGAACGTCAATTGCTTTAGCGACAGGTATCGTAGGGGTGGCATTGCTTATAGGCGGTTTTTTTGCTTATTCGGCAGAAATTACCTGGCTATGTATTATTTTGGTTATTCTTGGCGGGCTAGGTTGTGTATCTCCTTATTTTACCTATAAGTGCATTACGAAGGATCAGGAAAGTAAGGTGAGGGATGAAATAGAAACCAGGTATGATCTTATTTATGGACTTTGTGAAAAAGCAAGTTCTTTGATAAGTGAAAGTGAAAATGAATGTGAAAAAAATTAGAAGATGAAAAAATATTAACCTAACATAAATATTTTGTAAGTAATTCTTTAACAAAGGAACAGTATAATCAATATAGATTTAAAATTCCTTCAACGTAAGGATTTAAATCAGCAAACTAAAATTAAAATAACCAGGAGGTATATATTATGTCAGAATATAAATTAAAAGTCGGAAACTTAGGTAAAGGGGTAATCGAAGAATATAAAAAGGTAGAAGAGAAATTTACAGAGAAATTTTTGGAAAAGGATGAAAACAGCGAATCAGGATACAAGGTAAAAACGGGTAAAGCAGGAGTGGTAATAACCGGCGCTTTTAAAAACATTGAAAAAGGGACGGTAGACGGATACAAGAAAATTGAGAATGGCGTTGTAAACGGGTATAAAAAAATCGAAAATACATTTGTGGATGCTTTTTTAGTAAAAGACGGTGAGGAAGAAGAAAATAACAAGAAAGACAGCGAATAATATATAAAAATTATAGGGGCTTATCCAGAACTCTCGTAACGGGTGTTCTGGATAAGCCTTTTTATGTTTTTATAAAAATGATCAGAAAAGCACGGATGTGAGTGTATCACTTTATGTTCCAAATATATAAGAAAAAAATAGTTATGTTGAAAAATACTAAATTTTGTTTCATTTAATATTTCATAAACACGACAGAAGCAAATCATAAATAAACATATAATATACTATATCTAGCGACTGAGATACATATTTAATCAATATATAATAGTATTTTTTATGTGTGAATCATAGAAACGAGAAAGTAGTTTATAAGCACAAAAAGCTGCCATTTCTGTTATTCAGTGAATTTCTATTTCGTTAACGTAATCAGTCCAGCTCTGCGGTTAATAATGTCTATTCTGGGAATAATACACAGCGTATTTTCCTTTTACATAGATAAATTCAAATGAGAAAGGAGAATAGAACATGACTAAAGTAATTATCATTGTAGTAATCGTTGTTGTTGTGGTTATTGCCGCTGCAATTATAAAGAGCAGAAAGAAATGAGCTTTAAGAAAGCAGTATCATTTTCTCTTTTTCCGAAAAGAATACACTAGTTTTTGTGGCATAAGATTGTCGGTGTAGCAGAACCTGTCAGTTTGATGGTCAATATTTTGGGACAGGCGCGGTACCGGATAGCAAAATTGCAAACGCTGTCACATCACCCCTATATTGTGTAATCATTATAAGAAATAACAGACAGAAAGGAGTTGTATATGGGTAATATAATAATTGTTGCGGAGACAGGTTCAGATATCCCTATTGATGTGGCAAACCGGAATGGAATCTACTTGGTTCCGATGCATGTATCTTTAGGAGATACTACATTAGATGACGGCTCCTTTCCCGTGCTTAAAATCTGTGAGTATTATTCTGAGACGGGAAAATTGCCAAAAACCAGCGGGAGTTCCCCAGAGGACTTTGAGAAGGTTTTTGACGAGATCCATTCCCTGTGGCCGGAAAAACATATCCTGCATTTGGCTTATTCATCTGCCACTACCTGTTCCTATCAGAGTGCTTTGCTTATTGGAGAAGAGCGGGATTATGTAACCAGTATAGATACAAAACATGTTTCTGCAGGTCAGGCAGCTGTAATACTTAAAATGGCAAGAATATTGGAAGAAGTACCGGGACTTTCGCAGAAAGAGGTGTACGAAACTGTCGATCAAGTTTGCCGCCAGACCCATATGTGTTTTCTGCCTGGAGATTTGGAATATCTCCGGGCAGGCGGACGTGTCAGTAATACTGCCTATTTGGGAGGAAGATTGCTTCATCTGCATCCCTGTATTGAAATAATTGACGGACATCTGTTAGTGACCCAAAAATACCGAGGCAGTATGTTAAAAATTGTACCCCGGCTTATTAGAGAATTTTCTCGAAAACATCAGCTTCAGAATGAACATCTATATCTACTCTGGTCTATTGGACTGGATGAGGATATTCGTGTTGCCGCAGAAGCTGAAGCAAAGAATTGCGGATTTCATGAGATAACATGGATACAGACAGGATGTGTCATAACGGCTCATTGTGGACCGGGAGCTTTTGGTATGGTTGGATTTTCCGAATCAGCTCAGGACATTCTTAATATCTGACCGAATAAAACATGTCGTTCAATAAGGAAAGTATTACATGATATTAGGTCTTTTATGATTACAAATTAATAATGCAACAACACTAGTCAAATAAAATGTAAATATGCGTCATCTATGATAGAGTATGTAATCAATAAGGATTGCAAATAGACTAAAAGGAGCAAACGATATGATAGAAAGAAACCCTGAAATTACTTTAGATGATGATGCAAGAGGCATTGACGCAGCACCTGGAAGCTCTGCTTTTCTCGATTGGCTTTGGGCGACCTCATTGATTGGCGACGATAACCAACGCTATTGGTTTGGCGGATCTCCGCTAATACTTAAACTGGAAAACGTAGACATCTGCACCTGGGAGCTTTGCACTGAAAGCGGAGAGATCAGACAAGATCCTAACTCTATTTACAAAATTGCTGATTTTCCCGGTGTAAACCGTTCAAGGAAGGATGTTTTGCCCGGCGGCACTCATACAGTTACACGCACGGAGGACGATGTAATCGTGGAGATCGGCTGCATTAAGGTTATTTGCCATAAAGACCGCTCCTGGAATATAATCGTCAATGATGAAGAAAACAACTTTAGTGCAGATATCATACACAAACCAGATTGTCATGGTCCATTGTGGTACGGACGGGAAAAACCCTCTTATCTCACACAGCATTCTGTGACATATGGTTATAATTGCAGCGGACGCGTGAAAGGCACACTAACGATTGACGGCAGGACCATCCAGGTTCACGGCGCCGGTATCCGGGAAAGGTATGTGGCAACCGATTCATCTCCCGCAGAAATCGGCGGTTGGGAGGATTGGGGCTGGTTCCACTTTGATGAAGTGTTCGGTTCCATGTATGATATGCGTCTCGGCATGAAAGATCAGGTCATTACGCTTGTGGATGAAAAACACTATCTGCCGGCAGGAAAAATGGATATAAAACATGAGGAATGGGCATATATGCCACAGTTTGGGGGATTTATCCCTACGGTTTATAAAATACAGATTGAAACAGAGGCTGGTACACTGAACATGAGCGCTCATGCGGCTAACGTAAGAACTTGGGGTGTAACAGGAAAATGCCCGGACAATCCGGTAGCAACAATTGAATGGGATACGGTAGAAGGAACATTCACCTATACGGATGGCTCGGTAAAAGAACTCCATAACGGTTATGGCGATATGTCCATCCGCCAGTGGAGAGCATATCCAAGTTTGATACCGCCTGTTGGTATGTACGAGGGCATCAATAGGGAAGAAAGATTTACAACTTTATAATGAACAGCAAATACGGCGCATGAAAATCATGTGCCGTGTTTGTATATTGTATTTATTTTAATATTTTGTAAACATTTATTCAACATTTGGTAAATATTACCGTGCCATAATGATGTTGTTAAGCGGAAGACAGGTGTTTTATTCTGCTAACTAAAAAACTGAAAGGAAGGAATTTAAATGAAAGCAGCCATTTATAATGGTATTTATGATGTTGTTATCCAAGAACTACCCATGCCGGAGTGCGGAGATAATGACATTATAGTTAAAAATCTTTATGCAAGTATTTGTGGCTCCGATGTTGCGGCCTACAGATTTGGAGGAGATTTGGTACGTATTTTTAAAGGATTTGAATTTGGACATGAAATGGTGTCCGAAGTAGTTGAGGTGGGTAAAAATGTGCGGGATATTGCAATCGGTGACAGAGTATATCCGTATCCTCGAGCAGCAAAAGCTGATATTTCACGTTCTGCTACTGTCGGAGGCTTTTCGGAATATGTACTAATTCCAAATTTTGAGTTGAATAAGTCTGTTTATTTAGTCAATGAAAGTATTTCCTCCAAGGTAGCCGCACTGACCGAACCGTTTACGGTGGGTACTTGCTCTGCGAGAAAAGCAAATCCTCAGAAAGGACAGACAGCAATTGTTTTTGGTGCTGGTGCCATAGGAATTTCAGCTGCGATTGCTTTAAAGCATTGGGGAATCGAGCATATCATGATTGTGGATCAGTCCGATTTCCGTCTGAATATTGCAAGAAATTTTGGATTTGAAACATGTAACAGTGCAAAGGCAGATGTTGTGTCAAAAGCACAGGCTGTTTTTGGAAGAATGCAGGAATATCCCCCGATAGGAATCAATGTGGATATATATATTGATGCGGTAGGTGTAAAACCAGTAATTGAACAGTGGAAAGCTATGGCTAAATACGGTTGCAAGTTGGTTATTGCAGGAGTACATCACGAACCGGTACCTGTTGACCTGTCGCAAATTACATTCTTCGATATTCAAATTATCGGGTCTGCAGGATATCATCCCCAAGATGTTTTGACGGTATTTGAAATTATGGAAAGCGGGAAATTTGATTTGGAATCACTTATAACGCAGGAATTTGATTTGGATCATATAAATGAGGCAATTCTTAAAGCCGCAAGTCCAGATGAATCTTTGAAAGTGCAGATAAAATATTAAAAATAGTGAGGTAGAAATAAGTATGAAAAATGTATGTGTAATAACAGGCGGCGGAAGCGGGATAGGACTTGCGGCAGCAAAATTTTTGGGTGAGAATCATCTTGTAATCATATCAGGACGGAATAAAGATAAATTATATCATGCCGTTAAGGAATTGGAATCGTTAAATATTGATGCGGAATTCTTCCCATGCGATGTCAATGATAGAGAAGCTGTACGCAATCTAGCGGGATATGCAGAAAAAAAGGGTACTGTTACAGCGGTTATCCATTCGGCAGGACTTTCACCTAATCTGGGAACAACAGAAACAGTTTTTAACATAAATGCCATGGGAACAATATACATAAATGAAGAATTTACAAAAATCATGAAGTCTGGCAGCTGTATCATTGATATTGCATCAATGTCGGCATATTTGCTGCCATATCTTATGCCTAATAACCTGGCAGTAAAAAGCGACTATGAATTAAGCTTGACAGATCCTGACGGATTTCAAAAAAAGATGCTGGATACCCTTCATTCTGTGCCGGAAAATCTTGCTGGCAAGGTGGCTTATGCTTTATCCAAAGATTTTGTAATATGGTATGCTGCCCAACATGCGTATATTTATGGGAAGAATGGAATTCGCGTATTATCCGTATCACCTGGTACATTTGAGACTCCCATGGGACTATCAGAAGGTGAGCATGCATTTTCTTTTGCATTAAATGGGGCACTGGGGCGTATAGGACAACCAGGGGAAATCGCAGCATTGTTGGCATTTTGTGTAAGTGAGGCTGCGAGTTATCTTACCGGAACAGATATTCTCTGTGATGGTGGCGCAATGGCGGCAATGAGCAGAATGTGCCAAAGACAGTGAGTTGAGAACAATATATGATTTGCATACTGAAAGACTGGGAGGGAGTATGTAAAAATCTCTGAAACTTAGAATTTTATAGATAATTAATAAGGCTGGTAGCTACTCTAAGACTTCTTAGGGTGGACCAGCCTTACTGTATATAATTCATTTTACTTTATTCATGTTAATGTTTGTTTAATATTCTGTTATAACAAGCTTTTCTCGAACTCTTTTAATTTATTCGGGCGTATTTCTACAAAGTCTATTTCATTTTTTCAAGCAAGCACCCAGAAAAAATCCATATTTTATAATTAATAATTTTGAAACAAAACATAAACAAAACATAAATGTAAATAAAGTAATATGTAAAAACACAAAATATTTAAAATAAAGCTTAATTTGCAGGCTTACACTATATGAACAGGCGGTGTTGCATGAAACAAAAAAAATCTCCCTCCGTATTTGCAGGACTGTTTTTTCGTGCAAATACGGAAATTACAGAACGATTTAGTCCAAAGGTCAGCAGATCTCTGCGGATTACGGGGGCTTCCGGAACAGTAAATATTGTTGTAGGGCTGGGAAAGCTCTCAATGGGTATAGCCTCTATGTCGCTTTTTACCTGTGCCAATGCTTTTTATACCCTTGGTATGGTAATAGCAAAATATTATGCGCTTTCCGGCATCCTCAAAGCGAAAAATAAGCAGGAGCAGTACAACTATTATTTCCTTTCTGGTATAATATTGATTGTTGCAAGCCTTTTGTACATCGCGTATTCGGTCAGGCTGTTTTTTCATCCGGCAACCAGTGTATATCATGAATATGTTGCCTTGGGAATAGCTACATTTGCTTTTACGGAGCTGACTTTAAACTTTCGCGGAGTGATTATAGAACGTCATAACCATACGCCGCTTATCCATGCAATCAAGATGATCAATCTTGCTTCCTCACTTATCTGTCTGGTACTTACGCAGACAGCTATCCTGTCTTTTGCGGACACGCAAGTACATACGCATCCCGCAGCAAACGGTCTTATAGGAATTTTGATGGGCATCTGTGCGACAGCACTCGGTGTATTTATGATAGTTCGAATCCGAAAGATAAAAAACGGCACGAATTACCGAACTGCTTACCGCAGGGTTAAAAATCTGATGAAAAAGGAAGCATTGCCTTACAAAATTAAACCGATCCAGTATCAGGAAGAAGAGGAACAAACACCGTTGTTACAGATTCAAATTGTGGATGATATGCCAAAGGAAGCATTTGTACTTCTTAAAGAAAAAGTATACTGGCAGCTACAAATCAATTTGGTTCATTTTAATAAAAATTAAATAACAAGGAGGAAGTGAATATGATTAATATTTTAGTGGTTGAGGACGATGCGAAACTCAATCAAATTGTATGTACCTATTTAAATGACAGCGGTTACAAAGCCAAGGGATGTTTAAATCCCCGTGAGGCTTATGATTTTATGTACAATAACCTGTATGATATGATTATTACAGATATAATGATGCCGGAAATCGATGGGTTTGAGTTTGCACATACAGTGCGACAGCTGAACAAAGCCATTCCAATACTGTTCATGACAGCCAAGGATGATATTGTTTCCAAGCAAAAAGGATTCCAAATCGGTATTGACGATTATATGGTAAAACCTATTAATATGGACGAACTTGTCATGAGGGTTGGAGCACTGCTGCGTCGTGCCAACATTATGGAAGAACGTAAAATGACGGTTGGTAATCTGGCATTGGATGCGGATGCGATGACTACAGTCATTGGTGACGAAGAAATTCCTCTTACCCTCCGGGAATTTAATATCCTGTACAAGCTGCTTTCTTATCCCCAAAAAACATTCACCCGTGCGCAGCTTATGGATGAGTTCTGGGGTGTGGAAAGTGAAACCAGCCTGCGTGCCGTAGACGTTTATGTAACTAAGCTTCGGGATAAGCTCTCCGCTTGTGACGGGTTTCAAATTGTGACTGTTCGAGGCCTTGGATATAAGGCGGTGCTGCTATGAAACCCAAAGATCCCAGAGTGAAAGCGTCCCAGTTTCCTTTATCTGGCTTTGTTCTTTCTTTTTTAGCGTTGGGAATACTTACCACGGGCCAGATGCTGATTTTGGGACGTTATGTGGATTATACAAGTATTTCACGTGGTTACATTGTGGCAGTCCTTGTATACTGGGTATTTGTAGCCGCGATGTTTACCGTGTTCACCCGAATTCAATTTAACCGGCACTACCATAAACCCATGGAGCAATTTGCCAAAGCCACAAGGAAAGTGGCAGACGGCGATTTTTCCGTATATATTCCCCCAAGACACCTTCCGGATAAGATGGACTACCTTGACGCCATCTGCATGGATTTTAATATAATGGTGGAGGAACTGGGGAGTATCGAAACTCTCAAAACTGATTTTTTTTCTAATGTATCACACGAAATCAAAACACCCCTTGCCATCATCCAGAATTATGCTGAAGCTCTCAAAAATGAAAAACTGACACCGGAGCAAAGAGGTGGTTACATTGATACAATTTTGGAATCATCCTCGCGTTTAACAGAATTGATAACCAATATCCTTAAGCTTAACAAGCTGGAAAAACAGAATTTGCAGCCAATTCCGGATTCTTATGATCTCTGTGAACAGCTGTGTGAATGTGCCCTGCGTTTTGAAGAGCTTTGGACCAAAAAGAACATTGAGTTCGTGGTGGATATCGAGGACCGTGCAACGATTGAAGCGGATGCCAGCCTGCTGGAGCTGGTATGGAACAACCTTCTATCAAATGCCATAAAGTTTACTGATCCAGGCGGCACAGTAACCCTTCAGCAAAGCTCCACGCAGGAAGAAGTTATTGTTTGTATATCTGATACTGGCTGTGGCATGGGAGAAGAGACGATGAAGCATATCTACGATAAGTTCTATCAGGGTGATAACTCCCATTCCACGGAGGGTAATGGATTGGGACTTGCTCTGGTACTGCGTGTTTTACAGGTTATTGGCGGCAGTATTACAGTAGCAAGTTCACCGGGGGAAGGAACAACCTTTACCGTACGTCTTCCTGTCTGCCATAAGGGGGCGTTTGTTGATTAATGTTTTACAAACAATTTACAAACAGTAGGGGAATATTGGTATGTTAGGCTAAAATCCATAAAAGGAGTTGATATAATGAATGAAATTACAAAGAGCGGCTTTATCGGTTATGAATATAAAGAAGTTACAGCTGACCAGGAAAAAGTTTCAATGTATCTGGATGGCTACATGAATTTTGGATGGGTTCCGGATGAAAATATCCAGCCCTCCGGTCTCATGGGTAAAGTAACACTTAAGCTCAAGCGTGACCGCAAGATTCTGAACAAAACAGAGCTGACCCGTTTGCAGCGCCATTTTGAAGCCTGTATGGATGAAATTGACGCTATGGAAAAATCCAAAACCTCATCGGCAACCATGTGGGCTTTGGTTATTGCAATTATCGGAACTGCTTTTATGGCTGGCTCCGTTTTCGCCGTCACCCATGAGCCTCCGATGATTCTGTTGTGCATTCTTTTGGCTATCCCTGCTTTTATCGGATGGATTCTTCCCCCATTTGTCCATAAAGCTATAGTACGCAAAAGAACAGCTAAGCTCGGGCCATTGATAGAGCGGAAGTACGACGAAATTTATGAAATCTGTGAAAAAGGGAATAAGCTGCTTAAAAGCTGAATGTAGAAGAGGTCTATTTATATTCAAATTGTGCATGGACTTTCGGCGGTGGTGTCTAGTTTGATAATGATGCCAGGTTCGCTGACAATGGCTGTCATTAGTCTCTTTGTTGGTGAAATTTATGACAAATTTGGCATTCGGATATTGGCTGTCACAGGAAGTATATTTATGGCAGGTAGTTGTATTGCTATCTCCTTTGTGGGATCGGAAACCTCCATAGCTTATTTAATCGTGGTTTATGTTGCCCGGCTGATAGCCATCAGCTGTATTATGATGTTAATCGTTACATAATAATTGCAGTCATATTTGTTAAAGGATATAAAACACCTAAAAAACGCATGTCCTAACCTAGTAGTGATGTCTAATTTATCATTGCATTTGTTGCCTTATCGGAGAGCAGAGCATGATTACTGGAAATACATACATCATATCATTCTTATGAGATTTCAGATATTAACTGCTGATAGCAAACGGCGATATATATACCACTTCTCTGGGGGTATATATATCGCCGTTTGCTATCAGCAGTTATTTTTTTAATATTTCTTGAATCAAAATGAAGCAATTCATAAACAAAATAAAGCTAAGCTACAATCATCAAAGGGGAAAAGATAACAATAAAGTTTTACTAGTATGTAAAAGTGCTTAGATGAGCGAAAACAAAAAGAATAAAGGAAAATTAATTGTGGATGGAGTTCTGGTTGTATTTCATATTTCTTAAATAATACAGAAGCATTTCATAAACAAAGATACGGTACAATGAGTACAGTATAAAAGATAAAGCACTTTATTATATTATGAAAGGAGCATTTACATGATTACTTTTTTTGCACGTACCGGGGTCCTTGCAGTTGCAGTCGCAGTTGGAATTGCAATTGTAGGAGCAGGTATCGCATTAGCAATTACGAAAGCTAAAATCCATTGTCAGGAAAAGGAGGAGGTACATGAACACTAAAATTTCCATTACCAAGAAAATCAGCATTACATTAATTGGATTAGGTATAGTTGCCGTCATATTTATAGCTGGTGTACTCATTTCACTTACAACAAAAAGAGAGGTAGCGTGGTCTCAGAATTTTATGGATGACAATGTCAAATGGTCACAAGAGATTACGAAAGACAGCATTCATCGCTCAGGGGATCAGATAGAAGTTGATATTCAGAACTCACTCGTACATTTGGATGAGCATATCAAGGAATCTCAGAAACGTCTGGACGAGCATGTCCAATATTCACAGGAACGTTTCGAAAAACTCGTCGGAAAGGATTGATTTTCCATATTATTATTAAAACTTTAGAAAGATTATACTAGTGGTCGTAAGGGCTACTGGGATAACACTTTGAAGATATTGTGAAGTAGCCAGGAGGCGTACAAAAAAACATATTATAAAGGAGAAGGAATTATGAATGAATCTGTAAAAAATGAAAACAATTTTGTTGGTTATGAATATAAGGATCTGACTGTCAAGCGCAGTATGGAATCCGTCTACGCAGACAGTTACCGCAGCTTCGGCTGGGAGCTAGAGGGATCACAGACACCACCCCAGGGAGCCAACTATGTCCTGCTGAAATTCAAGCGCAACCGCAAACTCCGTAACAAAGCGGAAATTTCAAGACTTCAGCGCCAGTTTGATACTGGTGTTGCTGAAATTGAATCACTGGAATTCTCTAAGGTAGTGAAAGCATCCACGGTTGCGTATGTAGTAGGATTAGTAGGTACAGCATTTATGACTGGCTCGGTATTTGCAATAACCGTGGGGAACATTCCGCTTTGTATTGTTTTGGCGATCCCAGCATTTATTGGCTGGATCACTCCTTATCTATTTTTCCGTCGGATTAGCAGCGGTAAATCAGCGGAGGTTAACCCGATTATTGATAAAAAGTACGATGAAATTTATGAGGTCTGCGAAAAAGCGGCTAGCCTGCTGAGTAACTAAAAAAATCTTGTAACAAACACGCCTTGGGGACTGGGATCGTTCTTATATGGAGTGTGTAGGTGTAGCTTCTTGGTATCAAATCTGGGGAAGAATAACAATATATTTAATCTGATTTTTAATTAAGTTCACAAAGAATAGACCTTTCGGTCAGAGGGAAGGTCTATTCTCTCATGAACTATATCTCGATTCATAGTGAACTATGAATGAACTAATTGCACTATAAATTTTTACTGCAGAGAAATAATAACTGAAAATTTAAAATACATCTAAATCTTTTATGCTGGTTCATATGGGATGGAATTTTCTATTTATATGAAAATTTAAGATTAGTCAATTATTTTGAACAAAATTTGACAGTTATAGAATGGATTAATATTTCTTAAACATTTTATAGGCAAATCATAAACAATTAGTAAATTAGAGAGAGATGGGAGGATTTAACAAAGAAAATTCTTATAATAACGGAATGGTATACACCGATAATTAATGGTGTTGTTAATTCAACTGTTATATTAGTGCTGTAAAAATGCTGTAGAACGGATTATCCGGAATAATAAGATTATATCGCTGGGCTAAAAAGAGAGAGTAGATTTGATTTTCTACGCTCTCTTTCTATTAAGAGTTTATATGTACGAATTTTTGATGATTGCTTTTGAGATTGACTTATTATTGGAAGATGCCATTAATTTGTGCATTTTATTCAAAAACATCATTTTAAGACTAAACTTATAATAGTTTGTCCACTCAATTTAAGTTTTTGATAATTATTTTATTAAAAAATACTTTCTATTTAACTTTTCGATATAAATAAAGAAAAGAAATCTCGACAATAGATGATAAAAGCAGATAGAATTGATATTACAGATGGCGCTACTGTAACAAAGCTGTCTGGGAAATAAGGAGTTTAATTATGGGAAAAGGACGTGATCACTTGGCAAAGAACTATGTTTCAACAAGTGAAAGCAAATAGGTAGGATAAACCATACACCAAGCATGTTGAAGTGATAATAATGATGGCGAATTGTGGTTGAGACAAAGAATAAGCAGTTTCAAACACATATTTAGTGGTTATAGAGCAGAAAATAGGCGAAAATTGATGCGAAAAAGTGCAAATTTTAACCCGTTACTTTACCGTTTTCATAGATAACAACGGGTATTAGATGAGATATGAACACCAAGATTAAATTCTTAACCTGAAAATCAAATAGCATTAGAATAGTATTTTCTTATGATTTTAAATTTATAAGTAACTTTAACCTAAAGCAATTTTCTAGTTCTCAAATAGCAGTATATATAATCATCAAAAGTTTATTAGAAGAAAATATTATATGACTAATTTACAAAATTAGTCATATAATATTAAGTGTGATGATATAACACCAAAAATCTTCATAGATAATGAAGGAAAATATATCATATAACGACTGCAGGAAGAAGGTCTAGCATGTCTTTCACAATATGGAATGCGGTTAAATATTCAAAAAGTGATTTTCTACTTATTTTATAAATCTGAGGATATGTATATACAAATGATAGGGTAAAGTATGATTAGTAGTCGAACTGTCTTGTAATTTATCTTGCCAAATACAGAAATCTGTGCTATCATTTTATAAATAAATAAGATCTTTTACGGTTGAACGAATATTTTATTCGATTTCAAGAGTTTAAGCTTCTGGGGTGGGAAGCTCGTTATTTACGAGCTTCCCACCTTTTTTTATTTGTGGGACTAGGGATTATACATCAATGATTAGTAACACTATGAAAGAATATACTTCAAGAAGAAATATCCTTACAATCCCAAAGCTCACTGATTGGTGGGTATTTTATGTATTAAATATTTATTTATCTCTATTTATCATCATATTTATGATTTCATCATTTACGTTTTGAAAACAATTGAAGAAATATCAAGTATATAAGAACAATTACCGTCAATATACTTGTTTTCTGTGAGTGGTTTTAACTTTTTGACTGCAGGAAGCTGCATCATACAATTTTTGCAAAGGGTTTTGGAAATATCCTTATTGTATCAGGGATTTTAATTTTTATACAATTCAATTTCATTTGCCTTCCTTAAATACAGCAGTGATTAAGCACTGCATTTTTACAAACTGTCGATTAGCTCTATCGTTTGGCAGGCGGAGCCCGGCTTTTCTGATTGTTGAGATTGAAAAACTGCAACCGCTTTATATAAAAATTAATGAAATTGTTTTAAACCAACATTCGGGGACTACATCATCCTTGTAAGAGATTATCAAGAGCATTCAAGACTTTATTGAAATGTCCATCTGAATCATCTCAATAAAGTGGCCAATGTATTATGGGAGGAAAATAAATGAAGTTTCAAACAAAAGTGAAACTGGATATAGCAGGAACTGTTCTGTGCGTAAGCGGCTTATCATTTATGGTGATTGGCTTTTTTATTCTTACAGATATGTGCGACCTTTCTAGAGTATTGGGTATTGTCATGGGAAGCACGGCTTCTATCCTAAATTATTCTTTACAAGTATTAGCTATGCAGAGCTCAGCAAAATACAATTTTAAAAAAGCTGCTTTAATGGCTCTACTGTCAAAAATATTTGGTGTACTCTTTATCATTGCAGTTGCATTTATCATACTGCTGATTCCGTTATTTAATAACGTAACTGGTATTGTTTCATTGTTTTTTACTCTGATTAGCCGTGCAATTATTTCCCTAATCAAAGACTGAGCCAGCCTTATTATTATAACTTAATTTATATAAATAAGAATTAATATACACATAATTAAACTGAAACTATTACTCTACTAATATCTTGATTTGCTTCCTGCTATAGCCATAGCCGCCTACTCATATATGGCGCTGAATCCAATGATACACCCCCTCTTATGAGAGCATTTACAACGAAAAAAGAACGTGAGATTAAGATGGAGTAACTTAATTGGCGCCTGATTATTTGCGATGCCATTTGGTTTAAAATTAGGTATTGACAAAAAAAACTATTTGACTATAATGAACATAATAGTCAAATAGGATTGGAGTTGATATTATGCCAAAGACCTTTTCAGAAGGCGAGAGAGTATACATTAAAAAACGGCTGATGGAGGAAGCGCAGGTATGCCTTACTCAATTTGGGATGCGAAAAACATCAGTGGATGAATTAGTCAAACGGGTGAATATTCCCAAAGGAACCTTCTACCTGTTCTATCCATCCAAGGAATTGCTTTTTTTTGAAGTGTTCAATACACTTCAGGATCAAATACAGACTGACCTGCTGTACCGGCTTGATGAATTACGTAGCAATATCAATGTGGATACAATTACCGACGTAATCTTTCAGTTATATAAGTGGGTGGATTCCACTTTTATATATTCTTTTTTATCAAGCGGGGAGTTAGAACTGTTGGTGCGGAAATTGCCGCTGGAGGTTGTAAAAGCCCATACTCAAAAAGATGATTTTAACATGGAACGGTTGCTTTCTCTTCTTCCCGGCAAGCACACTGAAAGCACTATAAAAATATTCAGTGCTGCCTTACGGGCTATTTTTTGTACGATGTCACATAAACGGGAAATCGATGAAGATGTATTTGACGAAACTATTAGGATAATGTTACGTGGTGTTATTATTCAATTTTTTGAGGGGGGAACGATATGATTCAGGTGCAGAATTTACGTTTCAGTTATACAAAGAAACCATTTATTAATAATATGAGTTTCGATGTTCAAAAGGGTGAGATTTTTGGTTTTTTGGGTCCATCTGGCGCAGGAAAAAGTACGCTGCAGAAAATCCTTACAGGTCTACTTACGACATATGTGGGCAGCGTTGTCGTGAATGGGTGCGAGGTAAAAAAACACGATTACGGGTTTTATGAGAATATCGGTGTGGACTTTGAATTTCCAAGCCTGTATGAGAAGCTGACCGCACGGGAAAATCTATTGTTCTTTGCTTCCCTCTACAAAAAGTATCAGGCAATTGATCCGTTGTTAGAATGTGTAGGTTTAATGTCTGATGCGGATAAAAAGGTGTCGGACTTTTCCAAAGGGATGAAGGCAAGGCTTAACTTCATCAAGGCACTGCTCCATAATCCCGACCTGATTTTTTTGGATGAGCCGACCTCCGGACTTGATCCTTCCAACGCAAGGATTATGAAAGATATTATTTTAATGGAAAAAGCAAAAGGAAAAACCATTCTTCTGACTACCCACAACATGTATGATGCAACCGAGCTGTGTGATCGTGTTGCTTTCATTGTAGACGGAGAGTTGCGGGCACTGGATACACCACATAATCTGATTATGTCAAGAGGTGCCTCCAAGGTTCGTTATACTTATTTTTACGATGGCCGGGAGAAACAGGTAGAAATCCCATTGAGCCAGACCGGCAGAGATGATATGCTTCATCGTCTTATACATGAAAATCGTCTGTTATCCATTCACAGCAGCGAACCAACCTTGAACGATATTTTTGTTGAGTTAACGGGGAGGTGTCTGCAATGAGGGTGAAGGCTTTACTCATAGGAGATATCCGTTTTCAGTTCAAGTACGGATTCTACTTCATATACCTGATTTTTTCTGTTATATACATCAGCTTGCTTTATGCCTTACCTGTAGATTGGAGGGAGAGAGCTGCAATCCTGATGATTTTTACCGATCCTGCCGCTATGGGACTTTACTTCATGGGAGCAATTTTCTTATTTGAAAAAAGCGAACGGGTTTTGAGCAGTATCGCCGTATCTCCTGTCAAACCGATAGAATATGTGGTATCAAAGCTAGTGTCTATCGCCTTGATTTCCTCGACTGTTGGTCTGCTTATAGGTTTTTGCAGCGGGGTTATTTCAAACGCATTTCTTTTTGTAGTCGGCATATTTTTTGGTTCCTGTTTGTTTTCTTCTGCGGGACTAATGGTTGCGGCGAATATAATTTCACTAAATCAGTTTGTTGTAGCATCCATACCCGCGGAGCTAATAATAAACCTACCTGCTATTGCGTGGTTACTTGGATGGAAACCGAGCTGGATAATACTTCATCCTGGAGTATGTATTATCGAACTGTGCCAAAATGGTGATAGCGCATTGCTGGCAGCGGTTATCCTTGTGTTTTGGACGATAATATCAGTAATTGTTGCATGTCATATATAAAAAAGAGTTTACAATCTATGGGAGGTGTCAAATTGTGAGACCGCTTTTCAAGTCGTTCACTATGTTTATCAGGCAAATAATTAAGGATAGCATGCTTGCCGCGGTGTGTACCGGCACTGTCTTAACTGCTTTTTTCATACGCCTTGGAATACCGGCGATTGAGAATATCCTATGCGGTTACTTTGGACAGATAAAAGTATTAAAGGACTATTACTTGCTGTTTGACCTGCTGCTGGCACTCATAACGCCTTACATGCTTTGCTTTGCCTCCGCCATGATGATGCTGACGGAATTCGATGAAAACATGACTAACTACCTTGCAGTAACACCGGTAGGCAAAAGAGGTTATATCCTGTCAAGGTTGATATTTCCTGCCGTGATTGCTTTTATGGTATGCGTCATTCTTGTAAAATGGTTTTCATTGACCGTATGGTCGAATGAAATGATACTGCTTATCAGTCTGCTTACGTGTACGGTCAGCATTGCTGCCTCCCTCCTGTTGTTTACTTTTTCACATAATCGGGTGGAAGGGATGGCAATCGGCAAACTTTCCGGTCTTTTGATGCTGGGGCTGCCGGTCCCCTTTTTCTTATCATCAGATGTGCAGTATGCATTCTTAGTTCTTCCTTCCTTTTGGATTGCAAAGCTTTGCATGATGAAAGACATAAAATTAATGCTGCCTGCACTTCTATCTGTAATGATTTGGATTATTATTCCATATAAAAAATTCAATCAAAAAATATAAATTTTTGTTCCAGTTATGATAAGGTAAAGATTTTCTTGATTTTTAATATAAAATCAGGTAAGAGTGATATAATAAATACTGATAATCCGGTTGGGCAGACAACTACTTCAAGATTTTGGCTTAATGGGTGGAGGGCTTCGTAAGAGGCTCTCAATTTTTTTTATAAATTTTTATAAAATAGAAAGGAAAATTACAATGCAATATTTTTTATTAATACTGGGATTAGCCATGATAATTAAAAGTGCGGACATATTAATCGATTCATCATCAAAAATTGCAAAAAGGTATGGAGTTTCCTCATTTGTTATAGGTATTACCGTAGTAGCCTTTGGTACCAGCGCACCGGAGCTCGCGGTTGGAATTGTTTCCGGTATAACGCATACAAACCAACTAACCCTTGGTAATGTAGTCGGAAGTTCTTTGGCTAATACAGCAATGATTGTAGGTATTTCGGCTATCATCATGCCCTTGCAGGTGAGGGATTCTGTGGTCAGGCGAGAAATTCCAATACTGATCGGAATTCAGATCATACTAGCTCTCATGCTTTTTGACAATGGAGTGCTCTCACGCTTAAACGGTGTCATACTTATCAGTGGTTTTATTAGTTTTATGTTATATATTATCAAAGATTCAAAAGGTTCCATGAAAATAGAAATTGACGCCGAAGGTGATATTGATACGGATGCAGACGGCAATCAGTTATCAAACGAAATTGTAGAAGCTGAAAGTAAAGAAAATATGATTAAGTTGTGGTGCTTTTCCATCCTTTCCCTTACAGGTCTTTTTATTGGCGGAAAGTTGACCGTGGGAAGCAGTACGGATATAGCTCATAGTTTAGGTTTGAGTGAAACATTAATTGGTCTTACCGTTGTTGCTATTGCTACTACTATGCCTGAGCTTATTACAAGCATTATAGCTGCGGTTAAGAAAGAACCGGACATTGTTTTGGGCAATTGTATAGGCAGCAATATTTTTAATATACTCCTGGTGCTTGGACTTTCATCTGTTATCTCACCAATACCGGCTGATGCAAGTCTTTGGCTGGATGTTGCCATCATGCTGATACTTACTGTCTTGGTCTTCATCATTTCATGGTTCAGAAAAATAATCAAACGGAGAGTGGGCATTATTCTTTTACTTTCATATGGCTTATATATCGTGTACAAAGTGGTTACTGTTAAACATTAATTAAAAAACATGGATATAACTACTTGATGATTATTTCTGAATATTATTATATGTCTTTACAAAAATGGTAACTAGGGATTTAATGTAAAATAATAATTTTATGAAAAAAGTATATTTGAAAGAGGAGGATGTGGATTATGTTGTTTTAAAGAGTTAGGGAACAAAAAAGGACCAGTTTTTATTATTCTGCACGGAGGTGGTCTGTCATGGTGGTCATTTCAAAGAAGTATTGAGTTGCTAAAGAATGATTATTATGTCATTGCTCTTGTTATTGATGGTCACGGAGAGGACAGTACAACTACATTTATCAGCATAAGTAATTCAGCGAAAAAGCTAATTGATTATATCATCGTAAATTTGCCGGAAGGATATTCGCTCTTGCTGGTCTTTCTATTGGTGCTCAAATTGCCGTCGAAGTACTTTCAGTTCGTTCTGATATAACAAAATATGCAGTTATAGAGAGTGCTTTAGTATATCCAATTAATGGATGCCATTTATATTAGAATAGTCAATTAACCTTTATATACAGTTTCATTTAGTTTATCTTGACGCTTTCTTGACATCTTGCTATATCGAATTGACACCACCTTGACTTCTTTTCTGATATGATTGTAATTGCAATAAACATATGGCTAAATAGCTGACTAGGCATAGCTTAGTGGAACGAAAGCTATTTCAGGATAAGATGTTGCAATGTGGAAAAGGCATGCCAACTTTTTTACTAAGAAAATATAAAAAATGGTAATACTAAAATAGGGACACATGCGGAATGCCATTAAACAGGATCAACTTATCAGGAAATAGTAATAAAAAATGAAAAAGGAGTTGAAAAGAGTGGAAATCGTTCTGGTATTATCGGCCATTATTGGCCTGGCTTTGCTGATTTACTTATTCTATGTTTTGTTTCGAGGTGAGAATCTATGAAAATGATTGTATTTCAGGACATTATTTATATTGTTCTTTTGATTGTGCTTTCCATTCCCTTAGGCGTCTATATGTACAAGGTAATGACAGGTCAAAAAGTGTTTTTAACCCGCATATTTACTCCTGTAGAGAATGGAATTTATAAGCTTATGGGAGTCAAAAGAGATGAAGAAATGGGGGCAAAAAAATATGCACTCTCTGCTTTGCTGTTTAGTATGATTGGGTTAGTATTCCTATGGATTGTGCAGATGATACAAAACGTATTACCATTTAATCCTGCCGGAATAGAAGGCACCAGCTGGCATTTGGCCTTCAATACTGCTGCAAGTTTTGTTTCCAATACGAACTGGCAGGCGTATTCCGGTGAATCGGGGCTGTCTTACCTGACACAATTTTTAGGGCTTACGGTACAAAACTTTGTATCAGCGGCGACAGGAATGGCTATTCTATTTGCTTTAATCAGAGGTTTTATTCTAAGACAGAAGAAAACCATTGGTAGCTTTTGGGTAGACCTGACAAAAACAACGTTATATGTACTTTTACCTTTATCTTTTATTCTGGCAATCCTACTGGTTTCTCAGGGAGTAGTGCAAACCTTTGGCCCCTATAAAGAAATTGCCATGCTGGAAAGTGGAGTTGCTCAAACTATACCTCTTGGCCCAGCAGCAAGTCAAATTGCCATAAAGCAGCTTGGTACAAATGGCGGTGGATTTTTTGGGGCCAATTCTGCATATCCATTGGAGAATCCTACAGCATTGTCAAATTTGCTGCAGTTGCTATCTATATTGCTGCTTCCGGCAGCACTGTGTGTGTCCTTTGGAAAAGCTGTAAAAGATACTAAACAGGGTAAATCCATTTATATTGCTATGATGGTATTATTTATAGTTTCTCTTACGGCGATAACAGCTAGTGAACAGTTTGCTGCTCCAAGTTTTACAGGAACAGCAGCTTCTGCAAGTATGGAAGGGAAAGAGGTAATCCATGGTATGGGAACATCGGCCCTTTGGGCTACGGCAACCACAGCTGCTTCCAACGGCTCGGTAAACTCCATGCATGACAGCTTCACTCCGTTGGGCGGTATGGTGCCAATGTTCCTGATGCAGCTGGGTGAAATTGTCTTCGGTGGTGTCGGCAGCGGGCTTTACGGGATGCTGGCCTTTGTCCTGCTTACAGTATTCATTGCCGGATTAATGGTAGGGCGAACACCGGAATATTTGGGAAAAAAGGTCGAGCCTTATGATATGAAGATGGTTTGTCTGATTGTTCTCGTTCCTCCGCTGGTGACTCTGCTTGGTACAGTTGCCGCAGTAGTCATGCCAGCCGCGGCATCATGGCTGACCAATTCAGGAGCGCACGGCTTCTCCGAAATTCTATATGCGTTCTCCTCCATGGGCAACAATAATGGCAGTGCCTTCGGTGGATTCACTGCAAACACGGTATTTACCAATGTAACTGGCGGAATTATTATGCTGTTAGCCCGGTTTATTCCCCTGACAGCCGCTATCATCCTGGCCGGGAATATGGCACAGAAGAAAACGGTCGCTGCCAGTGAAGGAACTTTGTCTACCAGTAATACCGTGTTTGTTGGGCTGTTAATCGGTGTGATTCTGATCATCGGCGCATTAAGCTTCCTTCCGGCGCTGGCGCTTGGCCCGATTGCCGATTACTTTACGACGCGATAGAATGAGGTGATTAAAATGGAAAACAAAAATGTTAATAAAGATATTTTTAAGGATGCATTACACCAGTCCTTTGCAAAACTTTCTCCCCAAATACAGGTAAAAAATCCTGTTATGCTGGTAGTGTATATTGGTGCTATTTTAACAACTGCTCTTTTCTTCCTTTCATTTGCAGGAATTAAAGATGAAAATTCAGGATATATTCTGGCCATAGTGCTTATTTTGTGGTTTACTGTAATGTTCGCTAATTTTGCCGAAGCCATCGCCGAAGGGCGGGGACGCGCACAGGCCGATACCCTGCGTAAAGCCCGCAAGGATGTTAAGGCTAGAAAATTGAAATCAAAAGACAATGTAGAGGATTATACCGAAGTACTGTCTGCCCAGCTTAAAAGAGGCGATGTTGTCTTTGTCAAAGCAGGGGAGCAGATTCCCATGGATGGTGAAGTCATAGATGGAGCGGCATCTGTGGATGAAAGCGCCATCACAGGAGAATCGGCTCCGGTTATCCGGGAATCCGGCGGCGACCGGAGTGCAGTGACTGGCGGTACTACGCTGGTCTCCGATTGGCTGGTGATAGAGGTAACGGCGGAAGCAGGCGAAAGCTTTCTGGATAAGATGATTTCCATGGTGGAGGGCGCATCCAGGAAAAAGACACCCAACGAAATTGCCCTGCAAATCCTGCTGGTGACTCTTACAATTATTTTTCTCGTGGTCACGGCGACTCTGCTGCCCTTTTCAGGGTTTGCGAGCAGTCAGGCGGGGGCAGGTTCTGCAATCTCCATCACAAATGTGATAGCTCTTCTCGTTTGCCTCGCACCCACCACCATTGGTGCGCTTTTATCCTCCATCGGCATCGCCGGTATGAGCCGCTTAAATCAGGCCAATGTGCTTGCAATGAGTGGACGCGCCATAGAAGCCGCAGGAGATGTAGATGTGCTTCTACTGGATAAAACCGGTACTATCACATTGGGTAACCGGCAGGCAAGTGAATTTTTGCCGGTTAAGGGTGTGACAGAACAGGACCTGGCGGATGCCGCCCAGCTATCCTCCCTGGCGGATGAAACAGCTGAAGGGCGAAGCATTGTGGTTTTGGCAAAAGAAAAGTTCGGAATACGCGGCAGAGAGCTTTCTAAGCTGAACGCCAGCTTTGTCGAATTTACGGCAAAAACAAGGATGAGCGGTATTGATTATCAGGGAAATGAAATCCGTAAAGGTGCGGCAGAAGCTGTAAAAGCTTTCGTGCTGGAGAAAGGCGGTACTTATTCCGAAGAATGTGAACAGATTGTACGGCGTATTTCCGGAGCAGGCGGAACCCCTCTTGTGGTTGCCAAGAACAATCAGGTACTTGGCGTTGTATATTTAAAAGATATCGTTAAAAATGGTGTAAAAGAACGGTTTGAAGACCTGCGGAAAATGGGTATCAAGACGATTATGATAACCGGAGATAATCCTATGACTGCAGCAGCTATTGCTGCAGAAGCCGGTGTAGATGATTTTCTGGCCGAGGCCACCCCGGAAGCAAAGCTTTCGCTAATCCGTGACTATCAGGAAAAAGGGCATTTGGTTGCCATGACAGGTGACGGCACCAACGACGCTCCAGCGCTTGCGCAGGCAGATGTGGCTGTAGCTATGAATACTGGAACGCAAGCGGCAAAGGAAGCAGGCAACATGGTAGATTTGGACTCCAACCCCACCAAACTTATTGACATCGTCCGAATCGGCAAGCAACTGCTAATGACCAGGGGTTCTCTGACAACATTCAGTGTAGCAAATGATGTGGCCAAATATTTTGCTATTATTCCGGTATTGTTTTTTGGCATATATCCGCAGTTAACGGCCTTGAATTTTATGGGGCTGACCAGTTCAACGACAGCGATACTCTCGGCAATTATCTATAATGCACTGATTATTATAGCACTTATTCCATTGGCACTTAAGGGTGTGAAATACCGCGAATTACCCGCAGGAAAACTGTTAAAAAGAAACATGTTGATTTATGGTCTTGGAGGCATTGTAGCACCTTTCATTGCAATCAAATTGATTGATATACTGCTGACTGCCTGTGGCATTGTATAGGAGGTATGAAGATGAAATCTATATTAAAACCCGCTTTTGTTTGCTTTGGTGTAATGACGATTCTGTGCGGCGTACTCTATACAGCGGCAGTTACAGGTATAGCACAACTGGTATTTCCGAATCAGGCAAACGGGAGCATAATAACAGTAACATTAAACGATGGTTCAAAGAAAGAGTATGGCTCTGAGTTAATAGCGCAGGAATTTACGAAGCCGGATTATTTGATTGGAAGACCGATGGGAACAACAAATCTTTCAGCAGTAAGTGAAGAGCAGGAAAAGCTTGTTCAGGCGCGTATTGATTGGTGGCATTCCATTGATCCGAACAACAAAACGGAAATTCCTATGGATTTGGTTACAGCCTCCGGAAGTGGTGTTGACCCTAATATTTCACCGGAAGCGGCAGAATACCAGGTCGCACGTATTGCCATAGAAAGAAATATGAGTGAAGAGGATATAAAAAAGATTATTGCAGAATACACCACAGGGCGTTTTCTTGGTTTCTGGGGTGAACCGGCTGTAAATGTCTTAAAAGTAAACTTAGCACTGGATGGCTTACTATAAAGAGTGATAAATTGTTGGAAAACTTGCCTTTTTGCCATAAGGAATGATAGTGTGTATTCTTTTTTCCGTAGGATATTGGAATGTTGAACCAAGACATGTGTCGGAAGCTATGCATTTTTGCATAGTCTTCCGATTTGCGCCACAAGATATTTTTGTGCAGAGTATTCAATACAATAAACTTGACTTATAGTAAAAAGACTACGATATTCCTCGAGCGGTTGGAACCCTGCAGTTAAAATTGACACAACTATAGATGAAGTGCTTCTGCGTGTAATGGATCAAAATTTTGTTCCTGTCGTTGATGAAAAAGAGATGTTTGTAGGGAATATTACTCGAAAATCAATATTCAAATATTATCTTTAATTATTTGAAAAAGGGGATCAAAATAATAATAAGCCTTTGGAGTCTTTTGATGATACATAGGGATAATATTTATTATTAAAGGGTATGAGAATAGGATGTAATTGTTTTTGATAGTAATTTGGCTCAAAAAGATTTATTATAATAAATAACATTGGTATAATATGGAATATTTGGAGGTGGATTGTAAATGGATCAATTTGATCAGCGGCCTGATCCGGAAGCTATTTTGGATGAAATAAGATCACATCAGGAAAAAAAACTCGGTAAGCTTAAGATCTTCTTTGGATATGCTGCAGGTGTCGGTAAAACGTATGCTATGCTTGATGATGCACAGGAACAATACCGAAGCGGTAAAAACGTACTGGTTGGCTATGTTGAACCACATACTCGTCCAGAAACCATGCAGCTTCTTAATGGTCTGCCGGCATTGCCGCCGAAAACTATTGTTTACCGTAATATAGAACTTAAGGAATTTGATTTGGATGAAGCATTGAAGCGTAGGCCGGAACTGATTCTTGTAGATGAACTTGCGCATACCAATGCAGAAGGTGTTAGAAATCGGAAACGCTTTCAGGACATTGAGGAACTATTAAATGCAGGGATAGACGTTTATACCACTGTAAATGTTCAGCATATGGAAAGTCTGAATGATGTGATTGAAGATATAACAAAAGTAAGAGTTTATGAGACAGTGCCTGATTATATCTTTGAACGTGCCGATATGATTAAGCTGATTGATATTGAACCGAATGAACTGCTCCGACGCTTTGAGGGAGGGAAAATATATAAACCGGAACAGGCAGAGACAGCTATGCGGAATTTTTTTTCCCGTGAGAATCTAAAGCTGCTCCGTGAAATTGCGATGCGTAAAGCAGCAGACAGAATCAGTAATGAAAATCAAAATGAGAGGCGCTTATCGGAAAAGATGGCCAATACCAAAATGCTGGTTTGTATTGGACCGTCTCCTTCCTCTGCAAGATGCATACGATGGACTGCAAGAGCTGCGGATGCCTTTCATGCGCATTGGGTGGCACTCTATGTTGAGAGTATTGAAAGCAATCACCTTACTAGGGAACAACAAAAAACAATACGTGCAAACATGGATTTAGCAGAAAAACTGGGTGCTGAAATAGTTACACTTACTGGGCACGATATCGCGGCATCTGTCTCCGAATATGCAAAAATATCCGGCATTACAAACATCGTGATTGGTAAAAGCAGAAACAAAAAAACACTCAAAAGTTTATTTGAAGAAGACTTTGAGGATAGGTTAATTTTTCTATTGCCCAGTATTGAAATTCACATCATACCAAGCAGCACAATTCGACGTGAGTATAAAAAGCCGCGCAAAGTAATTCGTAATAAGAATTTGGGTTTTTCCTGGAAGGACTTTTGGAAAACCCTTGGCCTTTTAGTAACCGCTACCTTGCTATGTCTTGGTCTGCGAAGGCTTGGTATCGGAGAACAGAATGTCATCATGGTCTATATTCTTTCTGTTTTGGTAATTTCCAGGATTACAGGCGGGCATGTATATGGTATTATTGCTTCGATAGTCAGTGTGCTGACTTTTAATTTTTTTTTTACAGAACCTTATTTTACTTTCAATGCAATACAGGCCGGTTACCCGATTACATTTCTTATTATGTTATTAGCCGCTTTAATCACCAGCACACTGACAGTAAGAATCAAGACTCAGGCAAGACTTGCGGTTCAAAGGGAACGACGTACGGAGGTGCTCTATGAAATAAATAAAAAGCTGCTTATTACAAGAGGACTGGATAATATCGTTACCTTGACAAACGAATATATAGTCAACCTGTTTGATCGTTCTGTTGTATTTTTTACTGCCGATCCCCAACGGGGTGAAGAGGGAAGTGTTATGCAGGCCTCGGAGGATGCAAATGGTTCTTTACTTAATTCGGCTGATGAAAAAGCAGTGGCTCATTGGGTTTTTCTCAATCAGAAACGTGCAGGAGCAGGAACGGATACGCTTATGGGTGCAGGAGCATTTTATATGCCGGTTATTTCGCAAGGAAAGGTACTTGCCGTTTTAGGTATTTCCTGCAAGAAAGGCACATTGGACCATAGCACCCGGGTATTTTTGCGAATGATTGCTTCACAGGTGGCCATGGCATTGGAGCGTCAGCATCTCTCGGATGAACAGCGAAGCATTATTGTAGAGGCGGAGAAGGAAAAAATGCGAAGTAACCTTTTGCGTGCAATTGCCCATGATCTTCGTACACCTCTTGCCGGTATCCTGGGTGCCAGTTCCGCTATACGTGAAAATAAGAATACTCTTGATGAAAATACCAGAGAGAAGCTCAATGCGGATATACAGGAAGAAGCCCAGTGGCTCATACGCATGGTAGAAAACTTGCTCTCCGTTACCCGTATTAATGAGAATGCCTCCAAGGTTACAAAAAGTCCGGAAGCTGCGGAAGAAGTTGTAGCGGAAGCGGTCAGCCGAATCCAAAAAAGATTTCCGCAGCGTAATATTGTGGTCAGTGTACCAGATGAATTACTTGAGGTTCCAATGGATGGAACATTGATTGCACAGGTATTGATTAATCTGTTGGAAAATGCTATAAAACATTCGCCAGGTGATTCTCCCGTAGAGATATTTTTAAAGATGGGCGGAGGAAACGCCATGTTTGAAGTGCTTGACCATGGAAAAGGAATTGCAGACGAGGACTTTCCTTATCTTTTTACAAGCTATGTTCCCAATGGAAATAAAAGTTCCGATTCTTCCAGGGGAATGGGTATTGGCCTGTCCATCTGCATGACTATTATAAAAGCGCATAACGGTACAATGGAAGCAAATAACCGGAAAGAAGGCGGCGCGGTTTTTCAATTTTCATTACCGTTGGAAGGAAGTGAATAATTATGGATGTAAAACCTTTGGTTTTGGTCATTGAGGACGAAAATGCCATATGCAATTTTATCACAGCGATTCTGGAATCAAATGGCTATCAGGTTGTAAAGACAAATACAGGTAAAGAGGGAATTTCCATGAGTATATCCTATTCCCCTGATATCATTCTGCTTGATTTGGGATTGCCGGATATTGATGGAGTTGAGGTATTAAAAAGTATACGTGGTTGGTCAATGATACCGATTGTTGTAGTTTCGGCGCGCGGGCATGAGCGGGAAAAAGTGGAGGTACTTGACTTAGGTGCTGACGATTATATCGTCAAACCTTTCGGAACCTCGGAACTGCTTGCCCGTATACGAACAGCACTCCGGCATAGTCCCAGGAGTATGGGCGGGGAAGCAAACGGAGCAGAAAAGGTAACCGTTGGTGAACTTGAAATTGATTATGGAAAGCGAACGGTACTTCTTGCCGGAAATATGGTACATCTTACACCGGTTGAATATAAAATCTTAGCATTATTGTCAAAAAACGCCGGAAAGGTACTTACCCACGATTATATCATGCGTGAGATATGGGGCTTATATGCCGGTGACAGTCACACATTGCGCGTTAACATGGCTAATATTCGAAGAAAAATTGAGTCAAATCCAGGAACGCCGGAATATATTTTAACCGAGATGGGTGTGGGATACCGGATGGTAGAGGAATTATCTTGAAAAAGGATGGTAAGAAGATGAGAAAAGTGGGTGTTCACTGTGATTTCACAAAGTATGAATAAGTTAAAATTCTTTATTCTGCCATTTTGATGGCAGGATTATTGGCTGTCTCATCCATGACAGGCTATCTTTTTCGCGTGATTGGGTTTCCTGAGACCAATATCGTAATTGTTTATCTTTTGGCGGTACTTATGACAGCATGGTTAACGAATGGCTATATGCTTGGGATTCTTGCATCGGTAACGGCAACGTTCTTATTTAACTATTTTTTTACAGAACCGTACTTTACCTTTTCTGTTAATGATTCCAGTTATATTCTTACTTTTATTATCATGACGATAACTGCACTTATAACAAGTACAATTACCTCTCATGCCAAGGAAAATATGTTTTCCGCCAGGCAAAGAGAAGCTGAAACAAAAGCAGTTTACAATCTTACCAATTATCTGACAGAAGCAAAGGATATTTATGAAATTTCCAGTATTGCCATAGAATCCATCAGCAATTGCTTTTTCTGCCAAGCTGCTTGGCTTAGTTTCGATGAAAACGGAATGCCTGATAGATATTTTATTCAGCAAGCACAAAACGGAAAGCAGGTACGAAGGGCAATAGAAGGAGAGAAAATTAGAATTCAGACACATGAATTACAATCCAAGTGTTATATTGGTACAGAATTCTATGACTGGCCGATCCGCAGTGGTGAAAATATTTTCGGCTTTATTCGGATACCCAAGGAAAACGCGCAGAAAATGAGCGAGGCACAGATTCGCCTATTACATGCTATGATTGAAAGTACCGCTCTTGCATTGGATCGGTACAGATCTGCTGAGCAACATATCAAGTCTCGGGAGGAAACTGTGCAGGAACGTTACCGCGGAAACCTTCTTCGAGCAATCTCACATGATTTACGTACACCGCTGTCCGGTATTATAGGTACTTCGGAAATGCTTATGGATATGACCAGACAGGATGATCCCCGTTATTCTTTGGCATTTGATATACACAAGGATGCGGATTGGCTGCATTCGATGGTGGAAAATATTTTGAGTCTATCCAGGTTGCAGGAAGGCAGATTGACTCTTAATAAGCAGATGGAAGCGGTAGAGGAAGTAATAGCCAGCGCGGTCGAACATATCGCAAAGCGGTCACCAGTTCATGAAATCAGCGTGAGTGTACCCGATGAATTTTTATTGGTTCCCATGGATGCAAAGCTGGTCAAACAAGTTCTAATTAACTTGTTAGACAACGCAATCAAGCATACTCTGCCTGATCAGGAGATTAGTGTTTCTGTAGTAAAGGATGAACAAAAGAAAGAGGCTGTTTTTATCATAAAGGACAGGGGCAGTGGTATAGCAAAGGATGATATGCCGAATATTTTTCAGGTGTTCTATACCTCGCAAGCCGGGCGGCCAGATGCAAAACATGGCGTCGGATTGGGCCTTTCGATTTGCGATGCCATAATAAAAGCACATGGTGGGCAAATTGAAGCCCGTAATCGAACAGATGGCAACGGAGCGGAGTTTTTATTTACATTACCTCTGGAGGTAGAGAACAATGAAAAATTATAGTGAATATATTCTTGTTGTTGAAGATGATACACAGATCAGAAAATTCATTTGTTATTCTCTGAGACAGGAGGGGTTCCGGTATATTACGGCTCATACGGCACAGGAGGCACTGGAGCATCTTGTGTCGCAGCAGATTGACATTATGCTGCTTGATCTTGGATTGCCGGATTTTGATGGCATGGATGTAATTAAAAAAGTACGTGAGTGGTCAGAAGTACCAATTATTGTTGTTTCTGCCCGTGATCAGGATAAAGAAAAGGCTGCGGTACTGGATCTTGGTGCAGACGATTACCTGACAAAGCCCTTTTCCGCTACAGAACTTATGGCGCGTATCCGCGTAGCTTTGCGTCACCTGTATATGCAGAACAAGGAAAAATTACTGAGTTCCATATCGGTTGCCGGATTAAGGATTGAATTGGATAAACATCTGGTTTATCTTGACGATATGGAATTACATGTGACTCCAATGGAGTATGATCTACTTGCCTTGTTTTTTAAAAATATTGGAAAAGTATTGACAACAGGATATATTATAAAAGAAATATGGGGCATTGGTTACGGTACCGATACACAAGCGCTTCGAGCTTTAATGGCAGGTCTACGACGGAAAATTGAAAAAAATCCTGCGAAACCCCGTTATATTGTAACAGAAATAGGCGTTGGATACAGATTGGTAGATGAATAAAGATATCAAGTTGGCCATTCCGGTAATGCAAAACGGAGTGGCCTTTTTGCTTCTCACAATATTCTCACATGAAATGAACATCTCTCACACTACTTTTACAGCTTCTCTGCTATTATAAACCTATAAAATTATTCACATCTATTTAAGGAGGCATGGAAGCTATGAAACAGATGAATATAATAAAGAATCCACAAGAAATGAATGAACTGTGTGATGCAGTCAGGCAATTTGTAGAACAAAGAAGATATCAGGAAGCAGAGATGCTGGTCAAAGAAGCTATGGGGAAGTACCCCCATGCACCGGAACCACATAATCTGATTGGCTTGCTTCTTGAACTGCAGGAAGATCATCTTATCGCTATGAAACATTTTCGCGCGGCATGGGCGTTGGACCCTACTTACATTCCGGCACGTCATAATTTAGATCATTTCGGCAGTTTTTATCCAAGAGGTAACTGGGCGTTGGATGAGTCTGATTGCCCAGTAGAGAAAAAGCAGGACTTATATAAAGTTGAATATGATGAACAAGGCATTGGTCATATAGCCATGAGAGATTAATGATGAGGTACTATAGAAAAAAAGAGGAAATTATTTATAAGGTGATTATAGGCTGCGTCGATTAGGAAAAAGGGGAGGTCGTTTTTTGAATGATTTTTTAGAAAATTTTGGATTAATGGCAATTTTCTTCGTGGTCATCTACGGTTATAAAAAAATATTGGAATACTATGATCTGAAACAGTCCAGTTTCTATGAGAACGAAAAAGTATATGAGGCAGCCAACGAATTTGCTCATGGAGCATCTTCCAATGAAGTCAAAGTTATTCTGGTAAGTTGTTTTGATTTTGATATGGATGATGCCGAGAAAATTCTTTCACGTTCGATCCCTCACAAGACTGATAAAGATGGGGGTTATCGTGCATTTATTAGGTCTGTAAACAAGATACTAGGCGAAGATGTTTACAGTACGAAAGATTATTGGAAAACTTAATAAAAGATAAACAGCTATTGAAATATTATTATATATTTTTAAACACTTATAATCAATAGAATATAAATTTTATAATTAATACACATGGTATAATAAAACTCGCAGACTAACTCAACTCACCATTGAGATGAAACGATAATAATAATGACGAATTGTGGCTGAAAGGAAAAATAAGGGGGAGTGACCACATTATGTTGTAGTTTTTGGAACAATAATGAGCAAAAATTAAGTTAAGGAAGTACAAATTTTGGCCCATTTTTTTTGACCGTTTTCATAGATGATAAAAGTTCGTTGAGAGGATATGACCTCCAAAGCAGGAATTTCATATATGTAAAAACAAATGCATCGAGACAAATGATATGCTACCCCTATATAGGACAATGAAATATAAAGGTCCTATATGGGGGTATTTTCTATGTCAAAATCAATGAAGGGAATTGATGCCGTTGAGTAAGTAAAGCTCGTTGAGGGTACCTGAATGGTGAAATCGGTGTAAGCTCTGCGCAAAAGAAATCAGTATTAATAGAGCTACATTTCTAATATGGATCCGACTCTATGAAACGGAAAGGCAAACTGTGCCCTGCTTTCTCAAAAAGGAAACCAATATTATTCCAAAGGACTAAAGCAGGAGGTTGTGGATGATTATCTGAATGGGGCTCTCACTGGAAACTTAGAAGACTTAAAACTGCTTAAGATTGAATGATAAGAGCCGTATGAAGAGAGACTTTCAAGTACGGTTCAGTGAGAAATTTGGGGTGAAACTCCCCTTACTTACTCGACTGGAAGGTCGGCTACTCAATTAATGGGTAGCCTCCTATCCGATTTTTTGTATTTTTATAGTGCTTATATTACATAAAATCTATGATATACCACCAAAAATGAACAATAAATGCCAATATTGTCTACTTATTGAAACAAAAAAAATACTATATAATGGAATTGAGATATTTATCCAATATTATTCCTGATTATAATTTATATAAATAAGGGGAAAATGGTGTAAGAAAAATTAAAATCAATTAAAGCCGCCATGTATGCGGAAAAGAAAGCAAGAGTTTACAAAAGATAGCAAGCTCTTTACCTATTTCTTTCCGGTAAATCATGTAGGGAAGTTGCAGAAATAATAAGGATTCAGCTTTGTGAAGCCCTATTCCACAAATTTGAAATCCTATTTATATTCTATCAAGGGGGTGAATTATATCCTTTAATCAGGGGATTGAATTTATGTTTGCGGTGTTCCTTCGATTCATGTTAGGATCATTTTTTAAGCTGAGTGAATATAACAACAAAGCAGGCAGTGTCAAGTAAAGTATGAAAACCCTGATTTAAAAAATAGGCTCAATTAGAACCTTGAAAATTGCAGATAAAGTTCAGGAGCCAGTAAATAGTTTTATGTTCTTAAATGATAGTAAGTAAATAGAGTATAATGTTATCCATAAGCAATAATTTATCCTTTAAAAGAAAAGATTTTGAAATAATAACGGGGTGTCAGACTTGACACTACCACAAAGTATAGTGAGGTAAAAAATATGAAAAAAAAATTAAAAAAACTACTGCCCCTGGTTCTTGTGCTGGGTATTTTATTTACCCTGCTTCCTGTGGGAACTTCTGTGTCCTCAGCTGCCAGCGGCAAAAACTTTGTAGTATACTTCCCTAACTGGGGCATGTATAATACTGCACATATGTCAATGAATGTAGGTATGATCCCATGGAATAAAGTAACCTGCATAAATCATGCATTCTTCACTATTGATCCAAGTTATAAACTTGCTTCAACTGACGATTATGCAGACTTCCAGGCTACTTTCGCACACTCCGAAGGCTGGGATCCCGGCATGATAAGGGGACACTTTGGAGAATACAAATATTACAAGACACAGTATCCGAATGTAAAAGTTGTTATCTCAGTCGGAGGATGGACAAGAGGTGAAAACTTTCATGCAATGGCACAGACACCATCAAGCAGAGCAATATTCATTCAAAGTGTCATAGATTTCCTGAAGAAATATCCATTTATTGATGGTATAGATCTTGATTGGGAATACCCCGGAGTCAACAGGGCAAAAGATCCTAATGACGAGTACGACAGGGGTTGTCCCGGCGGACCTGAGGACAAGCAGAATTTCACAGCATTGCTGAGGGAAATCCGCGAAGCATACAATAATAACGGCATGTCCGATAAACTTCTTACTATAGCTGCACCAGGAGGTTATGAAAAAGTTGATTTGACAGAACCTGATGTATATTCGCAATATTTGGATTGGTTAAATATAATGACATACGACATTCATGGAGCATGGGAGACAGTTACAAACCACCAGTCAGCAATTTACAAGAATCCAAATGACCCATCCGGAACTTCACCGGTTGATATCAAAAACAAATACAATACAGATTACATAATGAAATACTATAGGGATACTTATAATATTCCCGCATCTAAGCTTAATGTAGGTTCACCTTTCTATTCCCGCGGTTGGAAAAATGTAGTTGCCGGTACAGGTACAAACGGCCTATTTGCCACAGCAAACGGTGCTCCTGTGGGTAACCTTGATAATCCAAGCAGCCCTGGAGGTCAGAATTCCTATGCCCAGATGAAGACACTGGAAAATACTGCAGGCTATACAAAATACAGAGATTCAGTATCTAAGGTTCCTTGGCTTTATAACAGCTCCCTGGGTATCATGTATACCTATGAAGATGAAACCTCTGCAGCCGCAAGATGTGACTATGTCATTGATAACGGCTTTGGTGGAATCATCGGTTGGGAAATTTCTTGTGATACCTCTAATTTCGCATTAACTAATACAATATCCAACAAGCTTGGCATAAACGGTACTGCAACAGTGGCAATCCCAACCTTCAGTCCTGCAGGCGGAACCTATACATCTGCACAGACAGTTAGTATCTCCTGTGCTACAAGTGGTGCTACCATAAGGTATACCACAAACGGAAGTGAGCCTACAGCTGCTTCTACCCAGTACACAGCTCCTATCAGCGTATCAGGCACTACTACAATAAAGGCAAAGGCTTTCAAGTCAAGTATGAATGATTCAGCTACAGCAAGTGCTACTTATACCATAAATAGTGCCTCACAGGTAGCAGCACCAACCTTCAGTCCTGCAGGCGGAACCTATACATCTGCACAGACCGTAACTATCTCCTGTGCAACAAGCGGTGCCACCATCAGGTATACCACTGACGGCAGTGAGCCTACTGCCGCATCAACACAATATGCGGGTTCTATTAATGTAGCCAGTACTACTACCATAAAAGCCAAGGCTTTCAAATCCGGTATGAATGAATCAGCTGTTGCAAGTGCTGCTTTTACTATTAACGGCGGAGATGAAGGAGTTGACCTGGGTAATCCTGCTGGTGCTCCGGCCGCAGGCTCAATAAGCCACAATAACTGGGATGGTGATGGAGTATACGATATTACCATGGATATATGGTGGGGTAATAATGCAACTTCATGGACGATATATGAAAACGATAAAATCGTATTCTCTGAAGCACTTCAAGGAAATTCACCGAATGCTCAAACGGCAGTTTACGGCGTATCGGGAAGAACAAATGGTACCTACACATATAGAATTGACCTTAAAAACAGGTTCGGTACAACCTCAACCAATACCATAACAGTAAATGTTACAAACGGCAGTACTGTTCAAACAGTAGCTGCGCCTGTCGTTTCGCCGGCAGGAGGAACTTATTCCACGGCACAGAATATTACTGCTTCCTGTGCTACCGAAGGGGCAACCATCAGATATACAACGGATGGAACCGAGCCGGGAGAGAATTCAGCCATATGGAGCGGAGCCCTCACAATAACCGACACTACAACGATCAAGTTCAAAGCTTTTAAAACGGGGATGAACCCATCCGAAACTGTAACAGCTGCTTATACCATTCAGGATAATTCGACTGTTGCAGCACCTGCCTTCAGTCCTGCAGGGGGAACATATTCATCAGCACAGAATGTTACTATTTCCTGTGCTACAGCAGGTGCTACCATCAGGTATACTACCGATGGTTCCACACCTACTTCATCCTCTGCACAATATACAGGTGCAATATCTGTTACGAGCACTAAAACAATAAAGGCAATTGCTATGGCATCAGGCATGAATAATTCAGATGTTACAACTGCTGCTTACACCATCAGCAGCAGCGGTTATCCTGCATGGGCTCCGAATACGGCATATAGCGTGGGAACTATAGTATCTTACAACAGCAGCAATTATAGGTGCCTGCAGGCACATACTTCCCTTGCAGGTTGGGAACCATCCAATGTTCCTGCATTGTGGGAGTTAGCCAAATAAGATAAGGGGGGGATATACGATGCATGCTTTAAGAAAGAAATCATTTGGAAAAATTCTGGCACTGGTAATGGTGTTTACATTATTGTGCGGTATTTTTACTGCAAACCAGGTAAGTGCAGCCGACAGAGGGGCATGGGCTGCAAATACTGCATATGCAGTAAATGATACAGTAACATATAACGGAAGTACTTATACCTGTATTCAGGCACATACTTCCCTCGTAGGTTGGGAACCATCCAATGTTCCTGCTTTATGGCAGCCAGGCGGCAGCGGATCTACGCCTACACCTACGCCTACGCCGCCACCAGCAACAAACGGAGTGACATTCTATAAAGATATAAACTATGGTGGAACAGCAATAACACTTGGAGTGGGCAATTATACATTGTCTCAGTTGAACGCAAAAGGAATTCCTAATGATTGGATGACTTCATTAAAGGTTCCAAGCGGTTGGACTGTAGAAGTATATGAGAATGACAATTTCGGTGGAACAAAATGGACCTATACTTCAAGTTCTTCTTATGTTGGCGACACTGCCAATGACAAGATGTCATCAGTTAAGATTTATATGGGTACAGTAGTAACCTTCACAAACCCTATTGTAGCACCCACGGCGGCCGACCCGTCTGTAGTTTTAAAGGACGGCTATTACTACTACTGTAAAACCACGGGCGGGGGAATAGGTGTTGCAAAGACCCAGAGACTGCAGGACATCGGCGGTGCTCCTATGGTGAAGGTCTATACTCCTCCCGCCGGAACTGCATACTCAAAAGAAATATGGGCGCCGGAGCTCCAGTACATCAATGGAAAATGGTATATATACTTTGCAGCAGATGACGGACAGAATGTCAATCATCGTATGTATTGCCTGGAGAGCAATTCACAGGACCCCCAGGGCTCCTATACCTTCAGAGGGAAGGTGACATCCTCGGACGATAAATGGGCTATAGACGCTACTGTTCTGCAAAAGACAGATGGTTCCCTGTATTTTATATGGTCAGGCTGTGAAAATGGTGCGGCTGCTCCGCAGAACCTCTATATAGCTCCCATGAGCAATCCTTATACCATAAGCGGTGCAAAGGTCATGATTTCTACTCCCACCTATGCTTGGGAAAAGAACGGTGCGGCAATCAACGAGGGGCCTGAGGTGCTGATGAAGAACGGTAAAATACATATTATCTATTCTGCAAGTGCCAGTTGGTTGAATGACTACTGCCTCGGGAGAATTACATGTTCCGATGGCAACGTTTTGAACCCTGCTTCATGGGTAAAAAAAAGCACTGCTGTTTTCAGTCAGGCAGCAACTGCTTATGGAACAGGGCATAACACCTTTACCAAATCCCCTGACGGTACTGAGGACTGGATAGTATACCATGCCTTCCAAACTTCGGGAGGAGGATGGGGAAACAGGAGCGTAAGAGCCCAAAAGTTCACATGGAACGGAGACTATCCCGTATTTGGAACTCCGACAGCTTATGGTGCCGTAGTGGCAGAGCCTTCAGGAACTGTCAAGGTCAATTTCTCCAGATTTGAAGCCATAAATATTTCCCTTAACTTCATACGCCATATCAATGGCCGAGGACAGATAAACTCGAATGTCACCCCCTTTGATGACAGTAAGTTCAAGCTGGTTCCCGGACTGGCTGATGCCAATGGAGTATCCCTGGAGTCTGTGAACTTCCCAGGCTGCTATCTGAGGCATAAAAATGGGGAGATTTGGCTGAATTCCAATGACAATTCTCAGCTGTTCAAGGATGATGCCACAT
>JAEWAK010000030.1 GCA_023391695.1 Bacillota bacterium | reverse complement strand
TCGCCTTGCCAAGGCGAGGGTCGCGGGTTCGAATCCCGTCTCGCGCTTACGAAATCCCTTGATTTTCAAGGGGTTTTTTGTTGCGCTGATATGTGCGACGTATGTGCACTATTATTTTCTAGTCTTTTGTCGCTCTTTTTCAGAGCTTCATTCATGATAATTTATTTGTTTATTTTTATCAATATGGTATTATGATTTTGTAACGAAGATTATTTATATAAACATGGGGGTAATGATCTTGAAAAAATTATCTATAGATTATTTTATAAGATTGAGAAAACTGGTTTATCGCAATGCAAGACCGCTTGACTTTACCAAGTGGAAATATCTTTTTGAGAACGGGAGCTGTGAGGATTTCCTTTCGGTTCTGTCCAGCTATCAAAATGAGGATGGCGGTTTTGGATACAACATTGAGTGTAATAACTGGAACCCTAATTCTTCCCCCTATACGGTATGCATAGCATTAGATTATTTGGACACGACAGGCGATTATGTTAGTTGTACAAAAGATACGATTATAATGGGTATAATCAAATACCTTGCTTCCGGTATATACTTGTTGGAAAACGGCTGGGTGGGAATGCAAGGAATCCCCAGCAACAATGATTTTGCACATTTGCCATGGTTTCATTTCGATCCAAAGAAAGCCACGGAAGCTGATATTGGAGTAACCAAACGTCTTTCAGACTTTATACTCAAATATGCAGACGAAAGCAGTGATATCTACCACAAGGCAGTGATTTTAAAAGACAAGTATAAGTTGAGCGGGCAAATTTTACTTAATGGCGTCCCGGATTATGACCCTGTATCTTTGGAAATGAAATCGTTTGACCCTGCAACATGGCCCTTTTGGTTGCCGTTGCCTGTGTACTTTGTTGGTTCGCCAAATAGCAAGCATTATCCGGAACTTAAACATGTCGTGGATATAAATCTGGATTCGATTATTAATACACTGCAAAATACAAATGAGATTCAATTAGCACCTGAGGAAGAATTAAACGCATTTGAACAAAACAACCCGCACCCAGATGGCAAACGATGGTGTGTCGCTGAGCAAGCAATCGGAAATTATTATTGGGGTACTCATAATATTACATCCAATTTGGATATATTGAGGAAGTTTGATAGATTGGATTTTCATCTACCTATTCACACAAAATGAGCATAATACGAAGCTTACGAATTCCAATTTGCTGATTTGAATTTAAAAGAGTCTTTTTAATTCTGATAAAAAAATATGTGGACTATTATGTGCACATAAATCAGAAGTGGATGGAACCCCTTTCTTTTCTGTATTTGTAGGATAGGATTATGGTTTGAATCCTGTCTCGCGCTTAACTAAAATGGTCGCCAATCCTTTAAAACAAGGTTCACTAGCCAGTATTTAAAGCTTCTGCTCGTCATATAGACAATTTTACGGCCACTGTTAGTAATCATAAAGCTTACTAATCAGTTCTACATATGTTGGTGCGGCTATCTGCTGTCTTTTTTGTCTTCCTTCCTTACGGTGGTTGTAAATGCTACGCTTAAATGCGCCGATTGACTTCCTAATAATTAGAAATGTATAATACTAATAAATGGAATTATAAATTAATATAATTCACTATTGTTTACGATTGAAAAGTGGAAAATAAATTACCGGAGGTGGTTAAGATTTTTTTATATCATTATTATGATAAAACGGTTGGGCCTTTTGTCAATTTATCGGATTTGCCTGTTAATGAAGCAAAAACTATCCTCAATACTATAAAAGTGAATAAGCCTAAGACACAAAGCGCTGCACGTGACAGTGAATATGTGGAGCATAGGCATAATTGTGAGAATATAATCCGAACAGAGTTTGCGAAGAAAGGCGGTGTTATAAAGAGAATGTCACCGCATTATATGGTGATCGAACATAGTCCGTGGTTAAGCACTTGGTTTGAAAACAGCGCTTTTTAAAAGATTTCGATTGAGGAATTTGATTTGAATACAGTTTCGTTTACTTATGGTGATTCAATGCCGACATTTAGCAACCGAATAACTGATAATAAAGAATACCGGAAGAAAATATATTTTTAGTCGTTAATCCTTATAAACGAGTGTTAGCGATTTTTTGGGTATGGCAGTCTTTTAATAAACCATCCGTTATACAGGTGGGTCCACAGTTGTTTTAGCTTCAAGTAAAATACCTCCAATGATATAATGCTCTTCCGGTTCCAAGTCTCTTGCTCTATCAGCAAGTTTCTTTTCTCTTTGGAAAATTTCTACTTCTAGCTTGTTCAAAGAGATCGTTGCTTCAAATCCCGGCACACAAAAATACTGATAAATAGGAGGCTTGCGGCTTCTAAAGGGCTTTTGCCATGAACATCTCCATGGGCTGTTCAAAACCGGGTATGTCAAGTATCAGTCCGCCACAATCTTTATAACCAAGCTTGCGATAAAAATGCTGGGCATTTTCATCAACTTGGGTAGATGTCATAATCATTTTATAACCCTGCAAAGCCATTTCATTCTCCCAAAACTCCATAGCTTTCCTGCCATAACCTTTTTTATGAAAAGAGAAATCTATAAAAATTAGTGTTAAGAAAGGTATATTATCCCAAAACATGTTAAAGCGTAATATACCGATAGGTTTCTCGTTATCTAAAATGATATAACCTCTTTTATCAGCTGCTTTTTTTAAAAATTCTGTTTCGGGCAAGTGATTGTCTAACGTATACCAAAACTTCTTATCTTTTTCCTCCAAGTACCTTATCTGAAACATATCTACTGTTCCTCCTGTTTTTAATCGGTTTTAATGCTTTGTTATTGCTAAGACCATTCTATCACAAAAAAACAATTACTGCTTATTGGAGGTTAAAATAAAGTACAAAAAATAGGACTACAACAAAAGAACTTAACAAAAAACTGCTGAATAGGTAATCTTTATGTTTGTAACTTATTCGTACAATGGAATGAACTGGTAAAGATATTTAATATATGGTAGTATAATATCAATAGGTTAACGGCAGCAGTCAGAAGCATCGATAATCTAATCTTTTATCAAAACTTTTTATTGGGAGGATGTATTATGAAAAAGAATGTATTATTTATTGGAATATTATTATTGGGAATTTCAATGATAATTAGTTCTCTTATTTTATCAAAGTCTATTAGCGAAGGTAAACAATTAAATGGTAGTTTAAATGGTACATTTGATATAAGCAACACTACAAATGAGGAAGGAGATATTTTAAAAGCATATAGTGCAGGAGTTATGCTTGGATATGATCGTGATGATTTAATAAAGGATATAGACAGTGGCAATTTACAAGGACTTCCATTTGCGAAAATCGGGGATCAATATGTTTTTAGCAAAAAAGCATTAGAGGAATGGGTATATAGCAAATCAAAAGAGAATATGCGGTCTGGTGATTAATTGTAATATTGTATTGATATATACGGTATGAGATAAATTAGCATGGGACTTGATGGGGTACGAAAATCAAGTTATGGATGGTATTAAGACATTGAGCCAATATATAAAACCATATCGTCATATGTGTTTTATGCTTGTCAGATTTAATACATTATTTCAAGAAGATATGTATAGGTTCCGTAGACTGACCGATTTAAAAGTAGATCCGTTTGTGATGATTTATAACCAAATACCAAATATTGATTAAAACATTTCGCTAGATGGGTTAACAGCAGAATTTATAAAAAGTGTAGTTTTGAAGAATATGAACCCTGGATAAAGATGCAGAGCGGACAAATAGAATTAGTCACGTAAAAAACCAACATTTCAAAAAGAAGTTTCCGTTTTAATACAAGCCGCAATAGTTATTCTGTTCAAAACTATTGCGGCCCGCATATAATCCTTTTGATTAGTTTTCTGGATATAGATAACCTTCATAATGAGCGTAATACAAATGATCATTTGGATTATATTTAACCGAAGTACAGTATACTACACCTGCATAGCCAATTCCGTTGTATGGATAAACAACATACATAGAACTAGGAATATATTTATCCGAAGAATAAGGTACGTCTGCAACATACCACAAATAAGCGCTAGTAGAACTGGTAAAAGGTGTAATTTTATATACAATGATATTGTTGCTGTTGTGTGAAGCGGCAAAGGCAGTAGTATAATTAGCTGATAATAATAAAGTAAGAGTTAATGCTATTATAAAACTTTTTTTAAAAATTTTGCACATAAATTATTTTTACCTCCTAATAATTATTTATTTGTCATGACTTACTTATTATAACTCATATGGGAAATATTGTAAATATGTATTTGGAATTAAAAATCCAGGACATCCAGATTACACCGAATAATGCCCTTGGTGACCAGCTAAACCCGGAAGAAATCGCCAAAAGGATACCACAAGATATCCCTGTGGATATAGAATAAACGGAAGAATAGTGTTATATTTATGCATTATTAAGTGCATATTGGTGTATATGAGGCAATTAGATAATTATATATAATGATATAAATTACGGAAACTCTTGATTTTGCTGGGTTTCCTTTGCTTTGAACTGTGACACAGCTATCCAGAAAACATAGGTGTTGCAGCCCCTGGGGTACTACCTCACCCCCAAAAGTTCCGAAAAAAATAAAAAAGCCTATTATAGCTAATACTGGGACTTAATTTAATGCGAAAGATGCAAAATAATAATTGAGTATACTGAATCCATTCAGACCAGAGCGGAGAACAGTCTTTGGATGAATTATCGAGTGGAGATAATGGGATTTGAACCCACGGCCTTTCGGATGCGAACCGAACGCTCTCCCACTGAGCTATATCCCCGATATTATCAATTATAGCACAGAACAAGATTTAGTACAAGAATTATAAGCGGATAAATAAAGGAGAGGCCAGCAGGTTGTCCCAAACTCCTACTGGCCGTTATAAAAATATGTGTTTCACAAGTACATATTAAATTTGTTCTATGCAGAAAGTATGGAGAAACCATTAAAATTTTGTGAAAAGTGAAAGGAGATGCTATGTTACGCCCATAAATAGCAAAGAAATTGGTATACATTGATAATTTAATATTGATAGGTGTCTGAATAATAGGTATAATTATATAAAATTATTTTTTGGGGAAACATGGATTTAGGTAATAAGCAATCTGTCCGACACGTTCGGTATAGCTGACAAGGAGGGATAGTAATTGGGATTCCCAAAATGATATTATTGTGATAAATGTGGCAATGGATACGAATATAAAGGCGGCAAGGATGCGTGGATACCAAACAAAAGCAATTTAATAATGTTTGCAAGGGACAAGGGCTTTTCTGCCGGAAAAAACATTCTTTGCACGGATTGTGAAAAAACAAAAAAGCGAAATTAGTCTATTAAAAAGAAAAGATAGGAAAGGTGATAATAAAATGTTTCAAGAGAAGCTTCAGGAAATAAACATGACGTATGATTATAACCAAGAATATCCAAAAAGCAGAAGGAATTCAATCATAGGATCAATATGTATGATTTTATTTGTAGCACTTTTATATACACTTTCAGATTTCAAACCGGTTTTCTTAATAGTAGCAATATTTTTTAGCTTGATAGGCGTAGGTATCGTCTTTAACATAAGGAAAAACCAAATCATAATTTTTGAGCAAAACAAGATTAATATCGAATGGTTTATCCTTATGAAAAATATAAACGAAAAAGTTATGGCTGAACAGATCAAATTTATACAATTCAAAACAGTTACACATGAAAGAGAAACCTTAAATTATCACATTGTTATACAAACATTAGAAAAACGGCTTAAACTAATCGTAACACCAGTACAGTACTATGATTTGATGCCGTATTTTAAAAAGTTTTGTGATATCAATCATATCAAACTAATAGGATATGAGAAGGATATTGATTATTAAATAGCCTTGCCTAAGGCAGTTGCAGGTTGAGGCAAATGAGAAGATTGTAATTTTAGCAAAAAATAATTAGTACTAGCATTTTACCATTTATATTTCATAATATAAAGAGATTATATATGGAGAATATAGTAAAATTATGACTTCGCCGGAAAGTTTTAAAATATCCAGTAATGAATATGCTGATTTAATAATCGATTACACACAAGACCAAGATCTTTTATTGAATTACCCGGATGCATCTTATAATATCATCAATGAACAATTTGCAGTTGTTTATTTACCGGTAAGTAATATGACATATAATGCAGTCTATAAGTTTAGCTATTTATCAATACCTAAGTGTTACGGATTGATGTTTTCTGAAAATTTGGATACCAGTACAAGTTATTATGTTAATACAGTAAATGATTATACCGGTTCGGGTGTATTAATCGGATATATCGATGGAGGTATTGATTATCGGAATCCAGTCTTTCGGTATAAGGATAATACTACAAAAGTAACAGCAATGTGGGATCAATCTATCGATAGTATTGATAGTTATCCGGAAGATTTTTATTATGGAACAGAATATAGCCGTGAACAAATTAATATTGCCCTTAATTCGGATAATCCACTTTCCATTGTACCAAGTATAGAAATAGGGGGGCAGGGAACAGCTGTTGCAGGGATCGCTGCCGGGTATTATATGAATCAAGATATATATTACACGGGAACTGCACCCAATGCTGAATTAGTAATTGTTAAACTGAAAGAAGCAAAACCATATCTAAAAGATTTTTTTGGACTTAAGGAAGAAGATAGATGTTATCAGGAAAATGATTTAATGATGGGCATTAAGTATTTGCTTTCTGTTGCAAGAAGATTGCAAAGACCGATTGTTATATGTACATCACTGGGATCCTGGCAAGGGTCACATAAAGGACAAGATTACATAAGTAAATACATATCTGATATAGGCGAACTACCTGGAGTTGCCGTTATCATTGGGGCAGGAGAAGAAGGTAATCGGAATCTTCATTATTTTGGAGCGGCTAATGATCCGAATTTTAGTAATGTGGTAGATTTTAACGTTGGAGCAGATCAACAAAATTTATCCATGGAATTATGGGGTTATGCGCCTGATATATTGGCAGTTGGCATTATCGCACCGAATGGGGATTTAATTTATCAAACATCCTATACCATATTCCAACAAGATACAGCAGTAATTACGCATAATGAAACAACTATATATATAGATAATAGAACACAGGAACCTCTTGCCGGGGATCAATTAATATTTTTAAGATTTATGAATATTGAGAGTGGGGCATGGAAATTATTTATTTCTGGAACAAGTCTGCAAAATGCATTCCACATCTGGTTACCAATGCATCAATTTGTTTCAGACGATACCTACTTTCTGAATGCTGACACTTATACAACATTATCAGAACCAGGTAATACACCTAATTTAATTACTGTAACCTCATATGATCCTCTTAAATATGAAATTTATTATTATGCAAGCCGAGGCTACACTAAGACAAATGTGAGAAAACCGGATGTTACAGCTCCTGGAGTAAATATTCTTGTTCCTGTCGGAGAAAACAGTTTTGCTTCTTTTACAGGATCTAGTATCGCTGCTGGATATACTGCCGGCATAATTGCAAGATTGTTTGAGTGGTCAATTGTAAATGGTAATTTACCTGGTATAAATAATACATTTGTTAGATATTTAGTAACGAACAGTGCTCAGAGAAATAATTTAATTGAATATCCAAATCAAGATTGGGGTTTTGGAGTTTTAAATGATAATATTATTTTGGCTGTCTACAGATTAAGGTATTAAATCAAGGAGTGAAAATATGACTGATAAAATACTAATTCAAAACAAGCAAAGCTGGGATACAATGGCGGACAGCTGGTTTGGAACAACCGGACTGCTAACAACAGGTAAAAATTATATTATAATAATTGACTAATTTATCCAACAGTTATAATATTATTTATTATCGAACGTTATTATGTTAACCGCATTATAGAATAAGAGGGGGATAACTATTGTGGCAATTTTGATTTTATTAGCTTGTTCCTGTATATTTGGCTTAATTCTATTTTCCAAAGTTCAATTAATTGACCAGGACAGCGTAAAAAATGAGGATTCAAAAGTCTCGGTTATAATTCCGGCAAGAAATGAAGAGGTTAACCTGCCATATCTTTTGGAATCATTAAAAACCCAGACAGTAAGTCCTTACGAAGTTATAGTAGTAGATGACATGTCATCGGACAGAACCTATGAAATTGCAGCCGGTTATGGAGTAAAGGTTATAGGTCATAAGGAATTACCTGAGAACTGGACCGGAAAAGCATGGGCTTTGTGGAATGGTGTAAAAGCATCCTCCGGTAATATATTGGTATTTTTCGATGCGGATGTCAGATTGGCGCCAAATGCTCTGGAAACCTTATTAAATGTCAGGGCTAAGACTGGAGGTGCAATTTCAGTCGTACCTTACCACAAGACAGAAAAATTTTTTGAAAAGTTTTCTCTTATTCCGTATCTCCTCGGGGTATTAGCCTTTACCTCACCATTTGAAAGATATAGCAGGAGAAAAGGTCTGTATGGCTCCTGCATTGTCATGACCAGGGAGGCTTACAGCAAAATAGAAGGGCATGACAGTGTCAAATCAGAAGTACTGGATGACCTGACTTTAGGGAATAAATTAACGGAAGCAGGTATCCATGTTGAAAACTATATCGGTAATAATTATGTTTTCTTTCGTATGTATCCCGGCGGGCTTCGAAGTGAATTACAGGGTTTTGGGAAAAGTGCCGTCTTAGGTATGGCAAACCTCCAGCCCTTTACCGTAATATCCATAGCAATCTGGTTTATCGGTCTGCTGGCAGTGGAATTTATTACACCTTTCACCCTGTTTTTTGGAGCCAGGTATGCCATACCCTTTACATTAGGTTATATTCTATATACGCTTCAAATTTTTTATTTTCTCAGACACAGCGGTGATTACGGCAGGTTTATACCTGCACTACATCTCTTTTCTACCGTATTTTTTATTGTGGTTATCTTATATTCTTATTATCAGGTGACATTTACCGGAAGTGTTACCTGGAAAGGCAGGCAGGTCAAAATTGGGCGAAAATAGGGAATTCATGGTTTTCTTTGCTATTCTGGAATATTTATGCGGTTCGTTGATGTTTTCATACTGGCTGGGGCTTGCTGTGAAAAAAGATCTGAAAACAGTAGGTGATGGTAATCCCGGCGCTTTTAATTTATGGCATGCCGCAGGTTATAAGCTGGGTTTATTAGGCGTGATACTGGATTTTATGAAAGGTTACCTGCCGCTTGTTGCCTTATATGAATCCGGAATCGTGAAAAATTCCCAGATCGTACCGGTTGCCCTGGCACCTATCTTAGGTCACATATTTCCTGTTTTTACCAAATTCAAGGGAGGAAAAGCGGTCGCTGTGACCTTTGGAGTTTGGAGCGCAATCACAAGGTTCCAGGTTTCCCTCGTGTTTGCCGTTATATTAGCCGTTTTTCAATTAGGCGCAAGACTGGTGAAAAAGGGAAAACGGGTATCGTCGGAAGCCGACGGGGTAATGGTAGTCGCAGGAATGCTGGTACTGGGTATTTATTTGAAAGCAGCGGAATATGCCCATACATTTATTTTAATATGGTTGTTTAATCTTATCCTGTTTGTATTAGCCAACAGAGGGAAATTATATAAATACTGGAAAGAGAAAACGGAGAAACGCATACCTTACGGATATTGATATTGCCATAAGCCATACATAAAAGCCGGCCCAAAACAGCAGGCATAGGATTGGAAGATAAAGTATTTTACTTTATGCAAATACGAAAAGAACAATAAAGGAGTAAAACGATGGAACTAAAGTACAATAACCTATTACACGGTGGAGATTATAATCCCGAACAATGGCTGGACAAGCCGGATATTTTAAAACAGGACATTGAGTTTCTGAAAAAATCAAACTGCAATGTGGTCAGTGTCGGAATATTTTCCTGGTCAACTCTGGAACCGGAAGAAGGAAAATTTAATTTTGGGTGGCTGGAAGATATCATAGAAAATTTATATAAGAACAATATATATGTCGTACTTGCCACACCCAGCGGGGCAAGACCGAAATGGCTTTCTGATAAATATCCGGAGGTTTTAAGGGTGGATGAAAACAGACACAGGAATTTATTCGGCGGCAGGCATAACCATTGTTTTACTTCGCCGGTTTACAGGGAAAAGGTTGGTATCATTAATACGGAGATAGCCAAAAGATTTGCGGATCATCCGGGGGTGATCCTGTGGCATCTGTCTAATGAATATGGCGGGGAATGTCACTGTGATTATTGCCAGCAGGCCTTTCGCAGCTGGCTGAAAGAAAAATACGGCAGCATAGAAGAACTTAACCGGGCCTGGTATACCTGCTTTTGGAGCCATACCTATAACAGCTTTGACCAGATCGAGAGCCCGTCTCCCAGAGGGGAGCATACCTTACATGGGCTCAAGCTGGACTGGAAACGGTTTGTTACTCATCAGACACTGGACTTTGCAAAAGAGGAAATAAAAGTTTTACGTAATTATAATGACAAAATACCTGTGACTACCAATATGATGTATTACTATGATCAATTAAATTACTTCAAATTTAAAGATATCTTTGATATGATATCCTGGGACAACTATCCTACCTGGCACAAGGAACCGGAATATATTACGGCACGGGATAACGGAATGTATCATGACATAATGCGTTCCATCAAAGATCAGCCTTTCCTATTGATGGAGTCGACCCCAAGCTCGACCAACTGGCAGGGAGTGAGCAAGTTAAAGAAACCGGGGATGCATGAATTGTCCTCTTTGCAGGCCATTGCCCACGGATCGGATTCCGTCATGTATTTTCAGTGGAGACAGAGTGCCGGAGCCACGGAAAAATTCCACGGTGCGGTAGTAGATCATTACGGAGGTTGTGATACAAGGACTTTTAAAGAGGTAACGGAGTTAGGATATGGTTTAAAGCAGTTACAGGAAGTCTGCCATACAAGGGTAAATGCGCCCGTAGCAGTTATTTATGACTGGGAGAATGGCTGGGCAATCAAAGACTCCCAGGGACCCAGAAATAAAGGAATGTTTTATAAGGAAACAGTCCGTAAGTCTTATTCCGCATTCCGGAAATTGGGAGTTAATGTTGATATCATTGATATGGAATGTGAACTTAAAAAATATAAGATAGTTGCGGCGCCGCTTATTTATATGTTAAGGGAGGGTCTGCAAGAAAAAATAAGAAAATTCGTATTGGACGGCGGAATTTTTATTGCAACTTACTGGAGCGGTATTGTGGACGAAAATGACCGGTGCTTCCTTGGCGGGACGCCATATGGGCTGATGGATGTCTTTGGCCTCAGAAGCCAGGAGATAGACGGATTATACGACTGGGAAACCAATATGCTGAATCCGGTTACGGATAATGTATTGGATATCAAGGCTTCTTACAGCTGCAATCATTTATGCGAATTGGTTAAAACGGACGGAGCGGTGCCTTTGATGGTATACGGGGATGATTTTTATGAAGGATCGCCGGCATTTACATTGAACCAATATGGAAAGGGCGAGGCCTATTATATCTGCGCGGACATGGAAGAGAGCTTTTATGAGGATATCTACAAAAAGATTGTCGGCAGAAGCCGGATCCGGACCATAATGGATGCGGAAATTCCGAATGGAGTGGAAGTGACAACCCGTCAGTCAGAGCAGAATACCTACATTTTCATACAGAATTTTAATAAAATCCCTGTTAAAATGGACCTTGATAACTATAAGGATAAAATCATCTATGGGAATTATAATGGGATGTTAAAGGAATTTGGAACGGTTGTTATTAAGACAGCTTAATGCAATCTGTTAAGAAGCAGAAGTATAGTATAGTAAAAAGGAAACCGGCTTATTATGGCTAATTTCCTTTTTATTATTCTTATTTTTACATTTTAACCTTACAAGTAAGTCCCCTGTTTCTTAGCGGAGTGTGAGCGGTGGGTCAGGGACTTACTTGTTTCAGTCGGAGGTTATGAGCAAGTAGCGTAGCGGATTACGAATATCCGCTACGCTACTTGCAGTAAGCTAATACCTATAATAGTTATATCATATAATCCGATCAGCCGGAAGCTTTCGAATTGCCGATTCTCATTTCCTGGGGTATGGAGGAAACCCAGTTTACCCTTAAAATCAGTATGGTGGTTATGATGGCAGCCATATAATTAGAGAAGAGATTGCCCCAGAATACGGAATAGAAGCCAAGGAAATGCTCAGTTGCCAATATAAATACATACCGCAGCAGCCATACACGCAGAATACTGATTACCAGTGTGACCCTGGTCCGGCCCAAACCGATAAAGGCACCCAGCTGAACCATGCATATACCAAAGCCGACGACGGAATAAGTATAGATATGCAGTGCATTATCCGCAACCTCAAGGACATCCCTGGAACGGGTGAACAATACGGTAATTCTTGAGGAAAGAGGTACGATGATGGCAATTAAAATTATAGCGGTAATTGCACTAATGATACATCCGGCCAGGCAGGAGACTTTTGCTTTTTGGCTCTGGCCCGCCCCGATATTCATACTGACCATGGTGGTAACGGAGGAACCAAAGGAGGAGGGCAGGATAAAACATACGGAGGTAATATTATTGGCTATGCCCTGTCCGTTTAAGACAATAGCACCGTATTTCTCCACCTCGTTGTTAATGAGCAGGAACCCAAGGTTTAGCATAATACTTGACAGCATGGACGGAAAACCGATATGTAACAGATCCCGGATAATCTGCTTATCAAACCGGAAGCCGGATAATATGAGTTTATCACCGCTTGGTTTCATAAAGAGTTCGTAAAACATCCAGGAGGTGATTAAGAGATTCGAAGCAAAAGAGGCCATTACGGAACCGACAATACCCCAGCGGAAGACAGCTATGAATAATGCATTAAAAATAATTTTCAGTATTAGCATGATAGCCATTCTGGTAAAGGTATCTTCCGGTTTGCCGTTAGCATTTTTTATGGCATTATAAATGGATTCCAGAAAGGAAAAGGGAATGACGGTGGCGCTCAGTGCAAGATACAGGAATACATCTTTGGAAATTTCCGGGGTTACATGGCCCGATGCCACAAAGGCGAAAGCAACGAGAACCGGAGCTAATAAGAAGCCTAACAGAAAGGAAAATACGATCATCTGAGTTGAAATACGGCGGCCTGCTTCATAGTCTCCCTTGCCGTTGGACTGGCCTATAATTGCCATTCCGGCCACGCTTAAGCCCTGAGCCAATGCTACGGTTATGTTTACAATGGGAGCACAATAGGTAACGGCACTTGCTGCCACGGTACCGACTATATTGTTTAGGAATAATCCATCTATTACGGGGATTACGGATTGTATCACACCCATCATAAGAGAAGGAACGGAAAGCAGAAGAATGGTTGTTGATACAGGGCCATTTAAAATAAGATCACGTCTTTGTTCCATATTTTGTTTAAAGAAATTCATAATGTCACCTGCCAGTTGTTTAATGGTAACATATCCATATGAAGGAAAGAGGTTACGAAAAAGGATTATACTCTTATTGGAATTTAGAGTCAAGTCTTTAATTTAACCGTCAGTCAGAATAATTTGCCTTCATGTATTTGTCGTCAGAATCAGTAAAAGCCGGTTGACATCAGCTTTCTCCCATGCTAAAATAATAAAAAATACATCTGAAATTAAAGGAGGATACTCGCTGGTATGGGTTCAATTCGTTTACGGTAAGTTAACAGAAAGCAGAATATTTCCACGATAGTGGGCTTTTTTTGTTATACTTATTTTTTCGGATATGAACTCTGGCTAAAACGATAGTCTTTTTCAGGCTATATTTTTTGGTGTATAAATCCTTGTGTATATAAGCAGACAAAGTCTACCCTTGTGGATATTTGTCTGCTTTTTTGTTGTCAGGAATTCTTAGCCTGAATGATAATGATACATTGTGATTTTATGTTTTTTCTGATTTACTGACCGCTTAAGTCAAAGCAAATTTGCATTCTGTTTTGCTTCATACTTATAAGCTGTTGACCGGAAAAACAGATAAAAGGATAAGGAGATTTAATATGAATAAATATGCCAAAAATAACAAAGAAAAAAGCCAAATGCCATCCATACACGTTTCACAAAATTTTTTGACCAGTAAAAAAACAATCGAGCGCATGCTCAGACTTTCCAACATTAATAAGGACGATTATGTAATTGAAATCGGGGCCGGGAAAGGTCATTTAACAAAAGAGCTGCTGAAAAAATGCGGCAGTCTACAGGCAGTGGAATTGGATGAGAAACTATATTCCAGGTTAAAGCAGGTCCTGGGGGAAAGTTCCAAACTGCATTTAGTGAATCAGGACTTCTTAAAAGTACATCTGCCCGTCGGCAAACCCTACAAAATCTTTTCAAATATACCGTATTTTATCACTACCGATATTATAAAAAAGCTTACCCAGGCAGGAACACCTCCCCAGGATATCTGGCTGGTAATGGAGAAGGGAGCGGCAAAACGCTTTTGCGGAAAGCCTGCGGAGAATTTACAGTCTTTACTTCTGAAACCTTTCTGGGATTCAGATATTGTATATTACCTCAGAAAGGAAGATTTTCATCCGATGCCTTCCGTGGATTCAGTAATGCTGTACCTGGCACAAAAAAAGGAACCGGATATAGACAAAAAGGATTGGGAAGCTTATAGGAAATTTCTGTCCCATTCCTTTCAGTATGGACTTTTCGGGGTCAAAAGCCTGCTGACCAAGAGGCAGGTAGCCTCGGCTCTCCGTTTTGCTAACCTGCCCCAGATTGGGCCGTCAGGTGTCATATCCTATATACAATGGCTTTGTTTATTCCGATGCTACCAAAGGTATACACGGTAATTTACTTCTGGAACAACCGGAAATATCCCTGTACAAAATCCGGTCTGATTTCTTTGAATCAATACGGAAAAAGCTGCTACCACCGGACTAAAGGCGGTAAAACTCCCCGGTCCTGTATCGGAGAATGACCGATTATCCTGGTATATGCCCGGTAGAAAGCCGAATAATCTCCAAAACCGGATGCTGCGGCTGCCTGCCCGGCAGTGTGCCCGTTGATTAAAAGCTGCTGCGCATAGATGATTCTTTTGTGCAGCAGATAATCACCGACGGTGGTTCCTGTGGCCTTACGGAATACTTTATTTAAATGGTGTTTGCTGATATAAAATTCATCCGAAAGCTGGTCCAGGGTAATGGTATCGGTCAAATGCCGGTTTAAATAAGCAATGATCCCGGATATAGTGTCGGGGCTGTTCCCGCTTAGGGTATCTGCCTGGCCGGAATGGCTCATAACCGTGATCTGTGATAATAGTGCCTCCATATAGATGGGAAGCAGTTCTTTCTGCAGCTCTGTATCCAGGACAGAGCATTCGATCAGGGATTGGAAAAAGGAATAAATTCTGTAATTCTCCGGGTCCGGGTAATAAATTTGTCTTTCGGAATGTTTCTCCATGGTAGGAAAGGCGGAAAGTAAAAGATGCCTCCGTTCCATGGTCAGGATATCCGGGAGAAAATGCAGGGCAAATCTTTTATAAGGTATTGCAGTTTTTACTTTTACTCCATGAAAAACATTGGGGGTCAATAAAAGCATGCTGTGCGGGGCCATATGAAACTGCCTGCCTTCTACCAGATAATCAACATCGCCTTCGATAAAATAATATAATTCATAATAATTATGGCAATGAAGGGAATAGTCCTTGTTTGCTTCTTCACTTACGGTATAACTGAATAATACCCGGTCGTTCATAATTTCAGCCAAAATACCCATTCCGTTTTCCTCCTTCGTTTCTTCTTTCAGTATAGTTCAGTATCGCTATATTTGCAATATGAATGTACTTATTTGCAATGGTATTTTGTCCGGTTTCTTCCTACAATTAACTCATAAAATAAATTATAGAAAGGTTGATATTAGTGAAACTGGGAGCACAACTATATACTGTAAGGAACTACATTCAAAACGAAAAGGACTTTTATTTTTCCGTTAAAAAGGTTGCTGAAATGGGCTATAAAACCATCCAGATATCGGGAATCGGAAAGGATATACCTGCGGAAAGGATAAAAGAAATCTGTGACAGTTTGTCCCTGGAAATTGTCTTGACCCACAGTGATGTAAATCGGATTTTATACGATACGGAAAAGCTCATAAAGGAACACGATATCATGGGCTGTAAGTATATCGGCCTGGGTGCCATGCCGGATAAATACCGCACTCCTCACTGGGTGGAACATTTTGCCGGGGATTTTAAGGAACCTGCTAAAAAGATGGCGGCCGCAGGCAAATTGTTTATGTATCACAACCATCATTTTGAGTTTGAGAAATTTGACGGAAAGTATGTACTGGATTACCTGCTGGAAGGCTTTTCACCGGAGGAAATGGGTATTACACTGGATACTTACTGGGTACAGGCAGCCGGCGGAGATGTCGTAAAGTGGATCGGGATTTTAAAGGACCGGTTATCCTGTGTGCATTTAAAGGATATGGCGGTGGTTAGCGGAACTCCTGTTATGGCACCGGTTCTGGAGGGAAATATTAACTTCCCTGCTATTTTAGAGAAACTGAAAGAGACCAATTGCGAATACCTGTTGGTGGAACAGGATACCTGCCAAGGCAGTCCCTTTGACTGCCTGAAAAGGAGTTATGATAATTTAAGTGGATTAGGATATCGGTAAAAAGGAGAAATAACATGGATAAGGTAAAAGTCGGAATTATTGGAATCGGTAATATGGGAAGCGGTCACTGCAATACCATAATTGAAAACCTGGTTCCTGAAATGGAACTGGCAGCCGTTGCGGATTTAAAAGAAACCAGGAGAGCCTGGGCGAAGGAAAAACTGCCTGGGACGGTTGCCGTATTTGAAGATGGGGATGCTTTGATTGAGTCCGGCCTTTGTGATGCGGTTATTGTGGCTACACCTCATTATGACCATCCAAGGTATGTAAGGATGGCTCTGGAACACGGCATGCATGCCTTAAGTGAAAAGCCTGCCGGGGTGTATACCAAACAGGTCAGGGAAATGAATGAAGCAGCCGCCGGGTCCAACCTGGTATTTGCCATGATGTTTAACCAGAGAACCAACCATGTATACCGTAAAATGTACGAGTTGGTACACGGGGGAACCCTTGGAGCCATAAAGAGGGTAAACTGGATCATTACGGACTGGTACCGCACCCAGGCATATTATGATTCCGGTGACTGGAGGGCAACCTGGAACGGGGAAGGCGGCGGAGTTTTATTAAACCAGTGCCCTCATAACCTGGATTTACTGCAGTGGATCTGCGGTATGCCATCCAAAGTCCAGGCCTTCTGCCATAATGGAAAATGGCATGATATTGAAGTGGAAGATGATGTAACGGCTTATCTGGAATATCCGAGTGGGGCTACGGGAGTATTTGTAACCACTACCGGAGATGCACCCGGAACCAACCGGTTTGAAATCACCCTGGAAAAGGGCAAACTGGTTTGTGAAGAGGATAAACTAACGTTATTCGAGTTAGACGTAAATGAAAGAGAATATTGTTATAGCACTACGGAAGGTTTTAAGAAACCGGAAGGCCATTACGTGACTGTTGAAACCGATGGCAAAAACCCCCAGCATACGGGAGTCTTAACTGCATTTACAGGAAAGATACTGCATGGTACCGCATTGGTTGCGGAAGGGGTTGAAGGGATCAACGGTTTGACCCTGTCCAATGCCATGCATTTATCCAGCTGGATGAAAAAGCCGGTGGAGATACCTTTTGATGAAGACTTATTTTTAGAGGAACTAAATAAACGCCGTACTGCCTCCGGAAGTAAAAAGAATGTAAAGGAAGTGACTTTTGATACGGAAAGCAGTTACGGATCACAAAAAAAGCTGTGAAAGGGAAGTCTGATATTATGAAAGCAGGGATTGTAGGATGCGGCAGTATTGCAAAGGTACATGCCGAATGCGTACATAGTTTTAAGAATCATAATCTGACTGCCTTTGCAGATACAAAGGCGGACCGGGCAGACAGCTTTGCCCGGAAATATGGCGGTAATGCTTACACCTCACTGGAAGAGATGCTTGAGAAAGAAGAGCTTGATGTCCTTCACATATGCACGCCCCATTACCTTCATGTTCCCATGGCAGTTTATGCCCTGGAACGGGGGTTCCATGTCTTTATGGAAAAGCCTCCGGTTATCTCAAAGGAGCAGTTAAAAGAATTACAGGAAACCAAAAGTAATAAGAGGCTGGGAATCTGTTTTCAGAACCGGTATAACCCCAGTATTATCCAGGTGAAAAAGCTGCTTGCTTCGGGGGATGCCGGCAGCCTTATGGGAGCCAGAGGCATTGTTACCTGGAGCCGTTCCGGTGAATATTATACGGAGAGCGGCTGGAGGGGAAGCCTTGCCATGGAAGGGGGCGGAGCCCTGATCAACCAATCCATCCATACTCTGGATTTAATGGCTTATTTATTAGGAACTCCCTTATCGGTAGAGGCAACCATGGCAAACCATCATTTAAAAGGAATCATAGAAGTGGAAGATATGATGGAAGCCTATCTTCAATTTGAAGGAGGGAGAACTGCCTGCTTTTATGCAACAACAGCCTATTGTGCCGATATGCCTCCCCTTATCGAGTTATCCTGTGAGAATATGACGATCCGGATCGAAGACCTGGAAGTCAACTGTTATTATAAGGATGGAAAAATAATAAAACTTCCCTTGGAGCATAAGGACACCCTGGGTAAAAGTTACTGGGGCTCCGGGCACCGGGACTGCATTGCGGATTTTTATGACAGCCTGGAGAAAGAACGGCCCTTTGCCCTTGAGCTGACCGGAGTACTGGAAACCGTACTGCTTATGCTGGGGACATATGAATCGGCCCGGACCGGTAAAGCGGTCAGGATAGAAAACATATAATATGAAAATCCATTTATTTTGTATGTAATTGGAAGAATATTGGAAAATGGATAGGATAGATTAATATTTTTTAGAAAGAGGTTATTATGTTAGAGAACACAATTATTACCGGTTTTGCGGATGAAATCCATGAGGATATCCGGATACAGGTTAAGCTGTTAAAGGAATTGGGGGTAAAATTTATTGAATTCCGCAGTGCGGATGGGAAGAATGTGGCGGATTATACTCTAAAAGAGGCGGCAGCTTTAAAAAAATATCTTTGGGATAACGACATTAAGGTTTCGGCTATCGGCTCTCCGATCGGTAAAATTATGATTACGGAAGACTTTGAAACCCATTTTGAAGCCTTTAAAAAGGTGGTGGAGCTTGCAGGGGTTTTTGAAACGCCGTATATCCGTATGTTCAGTTTCTTTATCCCCAAAGGGGAAGATCCGGAAGATTACCGGGAGGAGGTATTTGCCAGGATAAAACGGATGGTTGATTATGCCGAGATACATAATGTCATCCTGCTTCATGAAAATGAAAAGGATATCTATGGGGATGTTGTCGGCAGATGCCTTAAGCTGTTTGAAGCATTTTACGGAGAGAATTTTAAATGCACCTTTGACTTTGCAAACTTTGTACAATGCAGGCAGGATACCCTGGAAGCCTTCAGGCTTCTTAAGTCGTATATTGAATATATCCATATAAAAGATGCCGTTTTTGAAAGCGGGGAGGTCGTACCTGCCGGAAAGGGAGACGGTAATGTAGCGGAGATTTTAAAACAACTGGATGAGGAGGGCTATAAGGGATATTTAAGTTTAGAACCCCACCTGGCGGAGTTTGCGGCTCTTAAGAATTTGGAAAAGAATGTACAAAAGCGTACCCTCACCGACGGGGAAGCAGCATTTTCCATAGCTTATCAAGCTTTGATGGATTTATTAAAACTTCAATAAGTAAAATAGTTACAGTTCAGCTGTAAGACTGAACTGTAACTATTTTTTTATGCAATATGAAAATTATAACCTATTGTACATATCGCGCGGAAAGGATATGACGGCTTTGCGGCCGTGTTTTTCGTAAGAGTTCAACCAAGACAAACTCTTTATTCTGGGTTTAGGATATATGAACAGGATTAGACCGGATGGCATATACTAATTTTAACGATATGAACGGGAGGAAGTTCATTGGTATCCTATAACCTTACTGTCAAAGAACATGTATTAAAGAAAGAGCTGAAATACAAAGACCATGTAATCCTGACCTATACGATTAAATATCCTCAGTTTGTTTCGGATAAATTCAGGCCGTTCCTGAATAAACTAAATAGATATTATGAAGCGGAAGCCGTTTTATACCAGAAAATCAATGTTGCAAAACTTTATGAGATGGCCGTATCCGATTATGAAGAATCCGTGGCGAATGATTATCCCATCCACCAATATGAGGTGTATGTGGAATTTAAGGTTACTTATAATGAAAATTGTGCTTTAAGCCTGTACTTTGACCGGTATGAATATACCGGAGGTGCCCACGGTATGACCGTTCGATACTCGGATACCTGGGATCTAAATAAGGGCGTTCGGATTAATTTAGATGACTTATTTCCGCATAATGAGAATTTTACGGATTATATACAAAGTGAAATAATCAGACAGATTGAAAACGAGATAAAAAACAACAATAATATATTTTTTGATAATTATGCCAGTTTAGTAAGGGAATATTTTAATCCAAAAAATTTTTATTTAACGGAGGACGGAGTTGTAATATATTTTCAGCTTTATGAAATAGGACCTTATGTAATCGGTATCCAGACATTTACCATTCCTTATAAGGAAGGTGGGGCAGTTCCGCCGGAATGCTGAAAGCAAAATAAAAACCTGTCACAAATTCAAAGGATTGTTCCGTCCTATAAAAGGGCAGAAATCTTATGAATTTATGACAGGCTTTTATGATTGCGGCTGTTTAAATCACTGCGATTTAAGCAAACTGCACATTTTTGCGCTTATGCACATAAAATCTAACATTTTTACATGATTCGTTTATAATATTCTTTTTATTTTCGTATTAGTTAAAGCAAAAATTGTTTCGGATAAAGTTAATTAGCTCAGAATAATTAAAGTTTTTGAAACACATTTTTTTATCCTCCTTAATTTAATAACATAAGCCATACCTTATGGAAGGATTATGTTTTGTTCTAGAACAATTTAAATTATAGCATAGGAACGGGGAGGATGATACAAGTAAGTATTGGTTTTTGAGGAAATATTAACAATATATTAAAAAAATATTACATAATTATTAAATTTGGGTGTTTTCACTTATATACATAATTTAAGGCATATCCGGTAAAAGTCCCGGGTATGCCTTTGGTGTAATTGCCGGCTTTACCTGAATTCATCATTTTCCAGATGATACAGATACCGTTCTAATTCTTCCTGTGACTGAAAATCTTTTGCATTGCGGAGTAACTCCGCCTTATTGGTTTCATCCATATTATTATAATACAGTCTTGCGCCCTCATCTTCGTTGACCAGATTACTCAGGGTGGACGGAAATTCAGGTAAACCGGCAGTTATACCGTTTGGGAAAGCAGACAGACCATTCGGAAAGGAATTAACACCATTCGGATTATCCATAGTAACCTCCTTTTTTCGACAGTAGCAGAAAATATAAATAATTCCCTGAAATGTTATTCATAAATTTGTTACGGTTAAGACTTACGGCTGAACTGTAACATAAATTTATTATTATAATTAGCCGGGATCAAAAGAAATATGCTAGAAAATATTACAATTATCTAAATCAATCTGTTGTATTCGCGAAACAGTTACGATATAATGGAAACGGAATAAGGAAATTACAAGCTGGCTTGTGATTTCCGATTGGAGTAACAAGATCATGAACATGCTTTTCGTTCATGATCTTGAAGACAGTTTAACCTGCCAAGGACATGCAGTAAAGCGGAATACGAATATCCGCTTTGACTCCGGTTTTCGGTTTGTTAAATTAGGGCCTGTTTAAAAAATATTGATTTTACTGGTATTCAAGGAGGAAAGCTATGGAAAAATACAAAATCATGGTGAAAGGTATTGTTCAGTATGAGGATAAATACTTACTTGTGGAAAAATGGTATGATGATAGAATCGTTGACCCGTATCAATGGGAATTTGTTGACGGAAAGCTGGAATTTGGTGAGGAACCGGAAAAAGGTGTTCTCAGGCTCATATTTGAAAATACGGGATTATCCGTTTATGTAAACCGTATTCTTTATACCTGGTCTTTTATGGTAGGGGATGTCTGTAATATAGGCATCAGCTTTTTATGTATCAGTACAAGGGACGACGTGGTTCTTTGTGAAGAACTCAATAATTTTAAATGGGTAACCAAAGAGGAAATACGTAATTATATTAGCAATAAAGCGGTAATGACTGATATTGAAAAAGCAGAATTATAATACGGAATTCTTTAATCCATAAACTTTACGACGTTCGGCTTGCCGGACGTCATTGTATAATCAGCCATAGAAAGGAGTAGCAGAGTGTCATTACTAATTAAAAATGGTTATATACTGGATCCGTCTACGGAAACGGAAGGCATAGCGGATCTCTTGATCGAAGACGGTGTTATTAAAGAAATAAACCGGGATATTCATGTCAATGCCGATCAGGTAATTGATGCAAAGGGGCTTTATGTCATGCCCGGGTTTATTGACCTGCATGTACATTTAAGGGAGCCAGGTTATGAATATAAAGAAACCGTTGCGACCGGTGCTAAGGCAGCGGCTAGGGGCGGTTATACGACAATATGCCCCATGCCCAATACCAATCCGGTTATTGACAGTAAGAACATGGTGGAATCACTATTATTAAAAGCGAAACAGGAGGCAGTGGTACATGTTCTTCCGATTGGAGCTGTTACCAAAGACCAGGCGGGAGCGGAATTGTCGGATATAAAAGGAATGGCCGCAGCCGGTGCCGCAGCTGTCAGCGAAGACGGTAAGTCCGTCATGAATACGGCCCTGTACCGGGAAGGCATGCAAAAAGCCAAAGAAGCCGGAATTCCGGTATTTGCCCATTGCGAGGATAAAGATTTAGTTGGCAGGGGAGTACTTAATGAAGGAATGAAATCAAAGGAACTCGGTATGCCTGGAATCAGCAACGCGGTGGAAGATATTATTGTTTCAAGGGATATCCTGCTGGCTAAGGATACCGGTGTGAGGCTTCATCTATGCCATTGCTCTACGAAGGACAGTGTAATTTTTGTTAAAATGGCGAAGGAGGCAGGATTGCCGGTTACCGGTGAAGTATGCCCCCATCATTTTACCATGGCAGACGATGAAATAACCGGGGATGATGCCAATTATAAAATGAACCCTCCCTTAAGGAGCAGGGAGGATATCAAAGCCTTAAAGGAAGGCTTAAGGGATAATATCATGGATGTAATAGCAACGGACCATGCCCCTCACAGCCAGGAAGAAAAAGCAAAGTCCATTTTGGAAGCACCTTTTGGGATTGTAGGATTAGAGACGGCATTTGCACTTACCATGACGGAACTGGTGAATACGGGCTATTTAACACCTATGCAGATGGTGCGGAAGATGAGCTATAATCCGGCACAGGTTTTAGGAATTGACAAGGGCTCCCTCGCAGTCGGCAAAGCGGCAGATATCGTGATTGCCGACCCAGAGGAAACGTACAGGATCGACGTAAAGGAATTTGCATCAAAAGGCAGGAATACACCTTTTCATGGAAAAGAGGTTACCGGCAGGGTAAAATTTACGATTGTGGACGGGAAAATTGTATTCCGGGACTAGGTGAAGTGTATGTGCGCCAAAGCGCACAGATTGGAGTTTAATATGATAAATAAGTTAATCAAAAAAATTGAACAAAGCAAAGCACCTGTTGTAGTCGGTTTGGACCCGATGTTATCCTATATTCCCGAACAGGTGAAAGAAAAAGCTTATAAAGAAAAAGGCGAGACCCTGGCCGGAGCTGCGGAAGCGATCTGGCAGTTTAACAAGACAATTGTGGATGCCACTTATGACTTAATCCCTGCCGTAAAACCCCAGATAGCAATGTATGAACAGTTTGGGATAGAGGGTTTAATTGCCTTTAAAAAGACGGTGGATTACTGTAAGGAAAAAGATTTGGTAGTAATCGGCGATATTAAAAGAGGGGATATCGGTTCCACATCGGAAGCCTATGCGGCAGGGCACTTGGGAAAGGTCAATGTAGGAAGTAATTCCTTTTACGGTTTTGATGAGGATTTTGCTACCATAAATCCCTATATGGGTTCGGATAGTGTGGATCCTTTTATCAAAGTATGTAAGGAAGAAAAAAAAGGTTTATTTATTCTGGTTAAAACCTCCAATCCCTCCAGCGGTGAATTCCAGGACCAGTTAGTGGGGGGAAGGCCTCTCTATGAACTGGTAGGAGAGAAGGTAACAGAGTGGGGTGAGAAACATATGGGGGATAAGTACAGTTACGTCGGTGCGGTTGTTGGTGCCACTTATCCCAGGATGGGAAAAATACTAAGGGAAATCATGCCGAAAAGTTATATACTGGTACCTGGTTACGGTGCCCAGGGCGGCAAGGCAAAAGACCTGGTGCATTATTTTAATAAAGATGGTTTGGGTGCAATTGTGAATTCGTCCAGGGGTATCATTGCCGCATATAAACAGGCTGCTTATGAAAAATTCGGGCCGGCCGCTTATGCCGATGCTTCCAGACAGGCTGTAATTGACATGCGTGACGATATTATGGGAGCATTGTGCAAATAATATCATGTCCGCAAGCTGCCATGATATGCGGTACATCGTACCGTTGATGCGCACTCACTACGTTCGGCGCTGAAATAATGTCTACCGACATTATTTTATATAAAAGACATTTTGTAAGGATTCAGTACGGTCGGAAAAAGAGTGTAAAAAACACGTTCAGGTAGTATTTCGAGTTAATCTGTACTAAAATTGGTCTATAAATTGGAAGAATCAGGGACACCTTGGAATAACGGTATCCCTGATTCAGTTTCCTTTTACACTTTTTGAACGATTTATACTGTCATGAATTCGGACCACACTGGAAAGTATGGTTATTTTAGTAATACTGCAGCAAAAGGTAAAAGGAGAAAGTATTAGAATGCGATATATCTTACCGGTTTATCCGGATATCTTTTGTTCCGTTATGGCATCCCTTAATTGGTTTAAGGCAAGGGTCAAAGTTTCTCTGGGGCAGGCTATATTAATTCTTTGGAAACCAAGCCCCTCCGGTCCGAACATGGTTCCGGCATCCAGCCATAATTTTGCTTTTTTCACAATCAGGTGTTCCAGTTCTTCTTGTGCTAGTTTTAAATTACTGAAATCGATCCAGACCAGATAGGTTCCTTCCGGTTCAATCAGTTTGACCTCTGGAATCTGTTCTTTTAAAAATTCCCTGACATAATTTAAATTCCCCAAAAGATATTGTTTCAATTCCTTAAGCCATTGATCTCCAAATTCATAAGCAGCCCGGCAGGCTATCAGCCCCATAGTATTTAACTGGCTGTAGCCAGTTCTTCCGATTTCTGCCTTAAATTCGGATTTTAAATTCGGATTTCCGATAAAAACATTGGAAACCTGAAGCCCGGCAAGATTAAAGGTTTTACTGGGGGCAGTGCAGGTAATGGTGCGTTCCGAATATTCCGGTTTCAGATTGGCAAATACCAGATGTTCATGTCCGGGGTAAATAAAATCGGCATGGATTTCATCGGATACAATTAATACGTTATGTTTTACACAGATATCCCCTAACCGGATTAATTCTTCTTTTGTCCATACTTTGCCGACAGGGTTATGAGGATTACATAAAATAAATAATTTAACCTGGTTCTTTACTATTTTCTCTTCAAAATCAATGAAATCAATATGATATTTTCCCGCTTCGTAAACCAGCGGGTTATTAATTAACCTTCGTTTATTACTTACAATGGATTCCGAAAAGGGATAATATACCGGCCTTTGAATTAATACGGCATCGTTTTTTTCCGTGAAAGCGCGTATGGCCGTTGCAATCGCATAGACCACCCCGGGGGTTTTAACCAGCCATTTCCGTTCAATATCCCAGTGATAGTGGGAAGAAAACCAGTTGCGCAGTACCTTAAAATATTCTTCTTTCACTTCCGTATATCCGAATATACCGTGGCGGCTGGCGGTCACCAGGGCCTCCGCAACTTCAGGTACGGTGGGAAAATCCATATCTGCCACCCATAAAGGTATAATGTCAGCTTCCTTACCTCTTTCCAGAGCAAAATCATATTTTAGAGAGTTTGTATTTTTACGGTTTACAATAAGATTAAAATCAAATGCCATACGGATGGCTCCTTTCTTAATTTAATGCCTTTTCCAAATCTGAAATAATATCCTCTGCTTTTTCAAGACCGACGGAGATACGCAGCAGGCGTTCGTTAATTCCTCTTTCCAAGCGTTCTTCCAAAGGTACATCCGCATGGGTCTGGAGCATCGGATAGGTTATCAGGGTTTCAACACCGCCGAGGCTTTCTGCAAAGAGTACCAGCTTAATACGTTCCAGTAACTGCTTTGCCGTAGTTTCGCTGTCAACTTCAAAGGATATCATGGAGCCGAATCCGGTTGCCTGTTTTGTTGATACGGCATAATCAGGATGTTCGGGCAGGCCGATATAAAATACCTTTTTCACTTTTTCCTGGGTTTTCAGCCAGTTCGCAACCTTTATTGCATTTTCCTGCTGGCGGTCCATGCGTACGGCGAGGGTTTTAATGCCCCGTATCAATAACCAGCTGTCAAAGGGGGAAAGGCAGGCACCGGTGGTTTTATAGATAAAACGGAGTTTTTCCGAAAGATCTGCCTTCTTTGTAACCAAAAATCCGGCTAAGGTATCATTATGGCCGCTTAAATATTTCGTCCCGCTGTGCACCACAATATCGGCACCCAAAGCAAGGGGAAGCTGGTAATATGGTGTGAGGAAGGTGTTATCAACGATTACCAGCAGACCATGTTCTCTGGCAAGTTCACAGACAGCGGCAATATCAGTTACCTGCATCATCGGATTGGTAGGTGATTCGATATAGACGGCTTTGGTTTCCGGGCGGATCAAGGTACGCAGTATATCTAATTTTGAGGTATCGGTATAATCAAATTGCAATCCGTTTTTACGTGATATATGTTCAAACAGACGGACGGTACCTCCGTATAGATCACCGGAAGCAACTATGTGATCCCCAATGGAAAAAAGTTCCATGAGTGCTGTAATGGCAGCCATTCCGGTCGTAAAAGCGATTGCATCGAGGCCCTGTTCCAGGTTGGCAATGACTTTTTCTAAGTGTTCCCTGGTGGGATTCTGCAGACGGGAGTAGTCATAGCCGGTACTTTGCCCAACACCGGGATGGGCGAAAGTAGCCGACTGATAAATTGGCACGCTGACCGCACCCGTATTGTGGGTGGTATTTTCTGCACCATGTATACAAAGTGTTGATATATCCATGTTAGATTCCTCCTTTAAGTTAGGTTTCCGATTAATAGTCAAAGCGGATATTCCAGGTCCGCTGTGCTGTTTGTAAGGTTAAACAAAAAAAACTCGTCTTCCGGATAAAGAAGACGAGTAAAACCCGTGATACCACTTCAATTTATCTGTACATCACTGTAACAGACCTCTAAGGGTACGATAATAGATAACTAATTATGTATACCCGCTTGCTGTAACAGGCAATCCTGTCGAAACCTAAGTACCATGCCGTTAATCTTGAATTTAAATCATATGCAGGGCAGTTCGGAACGCCACTCCTGAGCCATATTCAGCTATCTTTCCTCCGCTTTTTTTCACCGTCAAAAGCTCTCTGTCTGATTTCCGATAGCTTACTCTCTCATTCCTAGTGTTTTGGTATGAAATTGATATGAGTATAGCAAAGAATTATATTAATGTCAATCGTATTTTTATAAATTTTCCGATAAATATTAATAAAATCTGATAAATATAATTTTTATGACAACGTGACGGCGCATCAGTGCAGGAGTCCGGTGAGCCAGACTTTATTATGAGCCAGAAAAATCATTTTGCCTCATAATAACGCTCCGCTGAGGTTGCGCAGGACACGCCAAGGAAATCTATCAGCGCAGGAGTCCGGCAAAGCCAGTCTCCTGTTATAAGGCTCTTGTGTATTCTTTTAGCCAGTCTTTTTCCGCCGGTGTCATATAGGGAGAAATTTTATCATATACCTGTTTATGATAGTCATTTAACCGCTTTATTTCCGCCGGTGTCATATAGGAGATGTCTATGGCATCCAGGTCGATGGGGGCAAATGTTATGTGTTCAAAATACATAAACTGGCCATATTCGTTTTTTTCACCCTTATGGCATACCAGTTCATTTTCCGTACGGATTCCATGGCTGCCTTCAATATAGATACCCGGTTCATCGGTAGTAACCATGCCTTCTTCCAGAACACAGCCGTCCTCCCGTTCCGGAACTTTCTTCCAGCGAAACCCGTTGGGGGCTTCATGAACATTCAGAAGATAACCTACACCATGGCCGGTGCCGCATTTGTAATCCAGGTTCATATCCCAGATTGGGCCCCTTGCCAGTATATCCAGGTTCAAACCGATACAGCCGTGGAGGAATTTAGCATCCGCCAGGTTTAACATGCTTCTTAAAACAGCAGTAAAATGCTTTTTAAGTTCATCGCTGATTTCACCAAGTGCTATGGTTCTGGTGATATCGGTGGTACCTTCATAGTATTGTCCGCCGGAATCCACTAATAAAAAGCCTTCCGGTTTTAAAGCTGCGTTGCTGTCCTGTCCTGCGGAATAATGCATCATGGCCGCATTGGCCTTATAGGCGCAGATGGTATCGAAACTTAATTCAATAAACCCTTCCTGTTCCCTGCGGCGTGCTTCCAGATAATCGCTGGCGCTGATTTCCGTTATCTCTGTCTTACCGATCTGGTTTTTAAGCCAATACATGAATTTTGTAAATGCCACCCCATCTTTGATGTGTGATTTCCTTAAGTTTTCTATTTCAACAGAGTTTTTCATTGCCTTAAAGAGTACAGTGGGATTGGCGGCATCAATAATGGTGATTTCCGGAGCCAGATTGTTATAAATTGCATAATTTACCTTTCTGGAATCCAGAAGTACGGACATCTGGGGAGAGAGGCTGGTCACAAAGGAATATATGTCCTGATAGTCTTTAAGCTCAACCTGGCCGGCTGCCAGTATATTTTTGATATCTTCTGATAATTTCTCCTGATCCAGGAATAAATATGCATGTTCCAGGGTAATTACGGCATAGGAAAGCACCACCGGATTATAAGCAATATCGTTACCCCTGATATTAAAGAGCCAGGCTATGTCATCGAGAGTCGTGATGATATGGACAGAAGCACCGGACTTTTTCATTTCATCCCGTACTTCCTGTAATTTATGCTTTGAGGCTTTGCCGGAGTATTTCTCCTCTAACAAAAAGGCAGGTTCCCGGGGCAGGGCAGGGCGGTGTGTCCATATACTGTCTACCAGATCCTTATCATATTTTATGGATATGTTCTTTATTTTCAATTTTTCTTTCAGTTTCAAGCCGAACTTGGCATTGACTATCCGTCCGTCAAAGCCCAGGACTCCGTCCGGATGTAATCTATCCAGTAAAAATTCTTCAATAGAAGGAACGCCTTCTTCCCCCATTTTGTACAGGGTAATTCCAGTGTCTGCCAGCTGTCTTGCAGCCTGGATAAAATATCTTCCGTCAGTCCATAACCCTGCTTCCGTTAAGGTAACCACTAAAGTCCCTGCGGAGCCGGTAAAGCCGGACATATATACTCTAGCCTTAAAATAATCGCCCACATACTCCGATTCATGGAAATCGGCAGTAGGTATGATATAGGCATCCATATGATTCTCTGCCATTAAGGCTCTTAAATGCTGGATTCTTTCCTTGATCATGTTATCCTCCTTATTTGATTTAAAAAGCGACATAAATGCAAATTCCGGCAGTTATGTCGCAAATCTATAAACCCTGACTATAATTATCTATAATTAAATTTTTTCCGGTTCGCCGTAAGTTTCACCAAATAAGTCCACCGTTACGGATTTCATAACCTGTGGATCCAGCGGACGGTCGGAATAATCTGTTTTTGTATCCGCAATTTTATTAACGACTTCAAGGCCTTCAATTACTTTACCAAAGGCTGCGTAAGAACCATCCAAATGGGGTGAATCTTTATGCATTATAAAGAATTGGGATCCTGCTGAATCCGGCATCTGGGATCTGGCCATGGATATTACGCCAGCAGTATGTTTTAGATTGTTTTCAAAGTGATTATAAGAGAATTCACCTTTAATGGAGTAACCGGGCCCTCCCATGCCGGTACCTTCAGGATCTCCCCCCTGAATCATGAATCCACGTATAACCCTGTGAAAAATAATACCATCATAAAACTTTTTCTGAACTAATGAAATGAAATTCTTAACAGTATTCGGGGCAAAATCCGGATAAAGTTCAAGCTTTATCACATCGCCATTTTCCATTTCGATTGTTACAATAGGATTTTTCTCTGCCATTTTTTTTATCCTTTCTAAAGTCAAATGTTTACATTGGACAATTATAACATATATTATGTTGGGTGTCTAATTAAATTATTAAATATAGGGTTTGTAATTTACTTATATTTTACCTATATTTTAATTAATTGTATTTTTTCTTTTAATTAAGTCCAATCTTATGATTATGGAAATATATTTTAGGTTATATTTTTGGGGTGCGGTAAATAAAGAGTAGAGAGCCGGTAAATTTAGGATTTTATTTACAGGAGATAAGAATAAATTATTATAATATAGGTAATAAAATAGGAATATCCGGTTTTAATCTGTGCAATCCATATTATGTGCAATCCATATTAAAAGGAGTAATTTGTAAAATGGATTTTTTAATAAAAAAGAAAAATAATAAAATATCAAACTATTTTTTATATTATATAATACCCTTTACTGTTGCCTTTCTGTTATTACAGTTTATTGTTTATTTACCCTTTGGGGAAAGCGGAAGGTCTTTTATATGGGATATGGATGGGATTAATCAGCATTATCCTTCCCTGGTTTACTATAGCAATCTGTTAAAAGACCTGATAAACGGCAGGGGATTTCCTATGGTGGATTTTAATGTTGGCATGGGTTTTGATACGTTAACCACATTGAATTATTATGCCATTGGGGATCCGCTCACCCTTCTCACTATTTTTGGAGCAGATGGAAATATGGAAGGGATTTACCGGTTTTTGATACTATTAAGGTTTTATTTATCCGGTGTCAGTTTTATAATGTATTGTATTTACAGGAAGAAAAAGGGCTTTCCGTCTGTTCTTGGAGGATTAATTTATGTATTCTGCGGTTATGTTTTTTATGCAGGGACAAGACATCCGTACTTTACAAATCCAATGATCTACCTGCCCCTTCTTTTTATCGGGGTGGATCGGATCATTAGGAAAAAGAAACCGTATCTGTTTGTTATTATGACCTGTATCAGCGCCTTAAGTAATTTTTACTTCTTTTATATGCTGACCGTATTAATTCTGATCTATGCAATTATCCGTTTTTTTTATACTTACGATAAAAGTAACCCGGAACCGGTCTGGAAACTGTTTTTCCGGACAGCTTTCCGGACAGGATTATATTATACCTTGGGAGTGGTAATGTCAGCCATTATCCTGCTGCCGGTCCTAGCCGCATTTTATAACAATGGGCGTTTTAACGGCGGATATCAGGTAAATCTGCTCTATTATGATTTGAGCTATTATGTACTAATGGTAAATTCTTTTATTGCCCCTAATATTACGGCAGGATTCTGGACCCAATGTACCTTTGCCGCAATTGTCCCGGCAGCCGTATGGATGGTATTCCGGAACCGGAAAAACCGGGAACTGATGCTCGGATTTATCCTTGCAACCGTCAGTCTTATGCTGCCGTTTGTCGGCTACTTTATGAATGGAATGGCTTATGTCAGCAACCGCTGGGAATTCGGATACAGCTTCCTTCTGGCGTTTATTGTTACAGCGGTATATGATGATATGTTTAGCCTGGTGAAAACGGATAAAATAATTTTACTGGCAGGAACCGGAATTTATGGGATTTTGGGGCTTTTAAAACCAAGTAAATATGTTCTCCTGGCATTTCTTATTTTATGTGCTACGGTTTTGTGTATCCTATTTTTTAATAATTTTAAAAAATCACCATATTTTCAGAGAACGGTTATTTTTATCCTGGTATTTTGCAACCTGGCCATCAACGGGTATCTGACCTATTCTGTAAGATTCGGTAATTACGTGGGAGAATTCATTCCTTCGGACCAGGTCCGGAAAACCATAGGTAATTCGGCAGTTGCCCTTGCGGCCGGGCTTGTGGACGATTCCTTTTACCGGGTGGAAACCTTTGGAGATAAATGGCTTAATGAAGCTCTTACCGTAGGCTATCATGACGTAAGCGGATATTTCAGCATTATGGATAAACGTGTTGCGGAATATATGAAGGGGCTGGAGTTGTTGAGTTTGAGGGCGACATACCGTTTTGATAATCTGGACTGCCGTACCGGAATTGGTACTTTGGCGGGGGTAAAATACCTGGTTTCCCCATATAAAGCAGCCGTACCCTACGGCTATCAGGTATTAAAGGAACAAAGGCTTAACGGCAGGACTTATTATTTATTTGAAAATCAATATGCGCTCCCTTTGGGTTATACCTATGACCGGTATATTACCAGGGACGTTTATGAAAATTTAAACGCCTTACAAAAGCAGGAAATTATGCTTCAGGCTGTTGTTTTGGAAGAACCCGTTAAAAGCTTTAAAGGCATCCTGCCGGATGGGGAGGAAGACGGTAATGCAGCAGGTAATCCGGTTAATTTTTTGTCTAAAAAGCTTCCGGTAACTATACAATTTGGCCAAGGTATTTCCTGGGAGGGGGATTATTTAAATGTTACGGCACCGGGAGCAAAGCTTACTTTATATTTTGACGGGCTTAAAGATTCCGAAACCTACCTCAGGTTTGAAAACTTTGATATAAATGATACGGATTATTATGCCATGAATTTTAAGGTTAAGGGAGAGGGGGAAGTTACCAAAACCGTGAATGTCAGATCGAACAGAAATAATGCTTATTTTGGGAAAGATGACTGCCTGGTTAATCTGGGCTATCAAGCGAAAGCCATGGGGTATTGTATAATAGGTTTTCCTCAAATTGGGAGATTCCACTTAAGCGGGTTGGAGGTGTATACTTTGCCCATGGATAATTACGGGAAGCAGGTACAGGAGAGAAAAATAGGAGCACTTGAAAATATAGTGGTCCAAAACAACCGGATTACCGGTACGGTTAATTCGGATAAGGATTCCATATTATGTTTGTCCATCCCTTACAGTAAAGGCTGGAGTGCCTATGTAAATGGTACAAAGCAGGAACTTTTACAGGCCAATGTTATGTATATGGCACTGCCGGTTAAGGCCGGCAGAAATGAAATTAAATTAAGTTATGAGACACCCTTCCTGAAAGCAGGAGGCGCCATGACGGTAACAGGGTGGTTTGTATTTATCTGTATTATTATCTTCAACCGGGTTAAAGCGGTAAAATCAGGGAAATCCTAGATAATATATAATTTTTAAGTAACCATCCGGGTGGGTACCGGATGAAAGAAGATGAGTGGAAGGAAAATTTTTGCTGTTGGGGTCCGCCTATCTAAACTTTTAGAATGTATCCACTAAAAATAGGAGATGAAGGAATTGGACAAGATATCAGTAGTTGTACCCTGTTATAATGAAGAAAAGGTAATGCCGCTGTTTTATAAGGAAATGAAGCGTGTTATGGATAAAATGGATTATACCGAGTTTGAAATAATTTTTATTGATGATGGTTCGAAGGACAGGACCCTGCAGATTGTAAAAAAGTTAAAAGACAGGGACGAAAGGGTAAAATATATTTCATTTTCAAAAAATTTCGGAAAAGAAGCTGCTATTTTTGCCGGATTGGAAAACAGCACCGGGGATTATGTGGTTATGATGGATGCGGATCTGCAGGATCCGCCGGCATTGCTTTCCGATATGTATCAGTACTTAAAGCAGGAGGATTATGATTCGGTGGCGACCTGCAGGGTAACCAGGGACGGGGAACCGAAATTACGGTCATTTTTTGCTAAACGGTTTTATCATCTTATGAACCATATATCCAAAACGGACATCGTAGACGGTGCTAGGGATTATAGGCTGATGAAAAGGCAGATGGCAGATGCCATTATTAATATGAAAGAATACAACCGTTTTTCCAAAGGTATCTTCGGCTGGGTGGGATTTAAGACGAAATGGCTGGAATACAATAATGTGGAACGGGCTGCCGGGAAAACCAAGTGGTCCTTTAGGAAATTGTTATTCTATTCCTTTGACGGGATCATGGCATTTTCTACCATGCCTCTGGGAATTGCCTCATTTTCAGGGCTGCTCCTTTGCTTATTATCTTTTGTCGGTATCATAGTAATTATGATACGGCACCTGATCGGGATAAAATCTGCCTACGGCTGGTCTTCCATGACCTGCATTATACTGTTTGTAAGCGGATTCCAGCTGTTTTGTATGGGAGTTTTGGGACAATACCTGGCTAAAACTTATCTGGAAGTCAAAAAACGGCCCATCTATATTGTGAAGGAAAAGTGTCTGTAAAAAACAATCAGTTTTAGTCATCAACCGTATATCCGGTGAAAGGGTATACGGTTTTTTTTCTGCAATAGGATTAAGGTGTTAAAAGCTCAAATCACATTAGTAAATTGTGTCCTATTGCAGAAAAAGCCCGGACTGAAAAGTGGGAATGAGAATTTGGCAGTTCGCTTTACATCACAGGTGATATCCGAATAAATAGGAATTGCAAATATAAATAATAAAAGTTGACAAAATAAATAAACTATTATAATATATGTTTATAAAAAACCTAAACAAATTATGGAGTTGATTATTATGCCGAAGGAATGGACGGAGTTAGAAATAGATGAAATAAAAAGAGGCTACCGGTTCGATAAAGAAAATGATAAATATATATGCAATCACTGTGGTAAAGAATTTTTTACCGGTGAAATCTACCGGTTTGAGAACCGGTTTTTTGACAGCCGGCTTGCGGCTGAAGTTCACATTACCTCGGAACATGGTACGGTATACGATTTACTTGCCTCTTCCGAAAATAAATATCTTGGATTCACGGAGAACCAAAAAAGCCTTTTGGGGTTAATGAATGCCGGATTGTCCGATAACGAAATTGCGAAAAGACTGGGTGTATCTTCTTCTACCGTACGTCACCAAAAGTTTATGTTCCGGGAAAAGGCAAAACAGGCCAAGATGTATCTTGCCGTTTATGAACTTGCCTTGAAAGGTAATCCCGTCCATGAGAACCTGGTGAACATTCACAGTACGGCAACTATGGTAGATGACAGGTATATCACAACGTTACAAGAACAGGATAAAATAATTAAAACTGCGTTTTCTTCCCTGTCACCGTTAAAATTGATTGAGTTTCCGGCTAAAGAAAAGAAAAAAATTGTAATCCTGAAAAAAATCCTGGAACAATTTGAACCTGGCAGGATTTATGAAGAAAAGGAATTAAACAGGATCTTAAAAGATATTTATCATGATTTTCCGACTATAAGACGGTATCTGATTGAATATGGGTTTATGGACCGGACGAAGGACTGTAAGGAGTATTGGTTAAAGTAATTGAAGGGAAAAGGAGGGTGGAATTGTGAATATTGATCGTTTTTTAGATGAAGATAAAAAGATAAAATTATGGCCCGGAAAGCGGGAGATGAAGATGGAAGTTTTACATTATCTATCCGAAAAATTTGAAACGGGTGTTTTCTATACGGAAAAAGAAGTAAACGAAATTATTAAGAACTGGCATACTTTTGGGGATTTTTTTCTGCTCCGGAGGGAGTTGATTGAAATGAAATATTTATCCAGAACCAGAGATGGTTTGCAGTATTGGAAAGAGAATACAGGTATGCAGCCGGAGATTAAGAATGAAAATTTGTGAAAGATGGAATACCGGCAGGCTTCAGGTACGTAAGGCCGAAGCCCGTGATATTGAAGAATTGAATCGCATTTGTACATCCTGGGAAGATAAAATTTTATTGGAGGGTGAAAGTTTTTCAAAAGGATATATAGAAAATAGTATTGCACACGGTGAGCTTCCGCCGATTAAAAATGCCCAGGCTGATAATTATTATTTTATGGCAATACAAAAAAAGGATGGAAGTATGATAGGATTTTTGGATCTATATCATGGCTATCCGGATAACGAAACACTGTGGATTGGTATGTTTCTCATTGATAAAGAAGTTCAGGGGAATTCCTATGGACAGGAAGTCATTCAATCAATATTTGAGGAATGCACAAGAACCGGATGGAAATCGGTCGGGCTGGGAGTATATTTAAAGAACTGGAAGGGACTCCGTTTCTGGAATAATAACGGTTTTAATAAAATAATTGGAATATACGGTGATAAAGTATACGGTGAAAATGCATTTTCAATTATCGGACTAAAAAAAGAATTAATATAATTTTTGGGCTAAGTTACGGTTTAACAGTAAACTTAGCTCAAAATTTTTGTTATTATAAAAAATAATTTCAGGACTTGTGCTACCAAATTTTTTCGTTTATAATAAGTGAGATTAAAAACAGTACATTAGTGTAGTTCCAGCTATACGGCTATAAAATTCAGGAGATGAAACGATGACCAATACCTTTAAAAAAACAGCGGTAATTACCTCGCAAATCCAACTGACAGAGGACATTTTCAGTATGTGGATTAAGGACAGCCAGATAGCGGCAGGTGCTAAACCAGGGCAATTTATATCCTTGTATTGCAAAAGCGGTAACAGGCTGCTCCCAAGGCCGATCAGTATATGTGAAATAGACAGGAAAAACGGCACTTTGCGTCTGGTATATCGTGTTGCCGGAAACGGAACGGAGGAATTCTCCCGCTATAATACTTCCGATACTATTGATGTATTGGGCCCTTTGGGTAACGGCTTTCATTTAGAGGGAAAGCAGGCAATCCTCATCGGAGGGGGAATCGGCATACCTCCCATGCTTGAGCTGGCTAAACAGTTAAATTGTGAGAAAAAGATCGTATTAGGCTATCGGGACATTACATTTTTGGATAAAGAATTTGAAAAATACGGTGAAGTGTTTCTTTCAACTGAGGATGGAAGTTCCGGGACAAAGGGCAATGTAATTGATGCAATAAAAGCAAATCATTTAGAGGGAGACATATTGTATGCCTGCGGACCAGCTCCCATGCTTCGGGGAGTTAAGACCTATGCGGAGGGAATGGGAATAAAAGCCCAGTTATCCATGGAAGAGAGGATGGCCTGCGGTATCGGTGCCTGTCTGGCCTGTGTATGTAAAGCAAAGGATAAAGATCACCACTCAAATGTAAATAATAAACGAGTCTGTAAGGACGGGCCGGTATTCTATTCCGATGAAATAGAAATATAACCCTGGCAGTGACGGAACACGTTTTTTCTTAAAAGTAATGCTCTGAAAGGTATGGATTAAGAATGAATACAAAAGTGAATATTGCAGGTATAGAATGGAATAACCCGGTAACCACTGCTTCCGGTTCTTTTGGGTCAGGGATGGAATACAGCGAATTTGTTGATTTAAGTAAACTTGGTGCGGTAACTACCAAAGGTGTCTCAAATATTCCCTGGACAGGCAATCCCACCCCCCGGATTGCGGAAACCTACGGCGGGATGTTGAATGCTATCGGATTGCAGAATCCAGGTGTGGATTTATTTGCGGAACGGGATATTCCTTTCTTAAAACAGTTTGATACCAGGATCATAGTAAATGTATGCGGAAAAACCACGGAAGATTATATTAAGGTCGTGGAACGGTTGGCGGATTATGATGTGGATATGCTGGAAATTAACATATCCTGTCCTAATGTAAAGGAAGGCGGCATTGCTTTCGGGCAGAACAGCCATGCCGTGGAAGCAATTACAAGAGAAGTGAAGAAGTACGCCAGGCAGCCGATTATTATGAAGTTAAGCCCGAATGTAACGGATATAACGGAAATGGCCAGGGCGGCGGAGTATGGAGGAGCGGATGCCCTATCCCTGATCAATACCCTAACCGGCATGAAGATTGATATCCATAAGAGAAAATTTCTGCTGGCGAATAAAACCGGCGGTTTATCCGGGCCTGCCGTAAAACCCATCGCTGTCCGTATGGTCAACCAGGTGGTGAATGCGGTAAAGCTTCCGATTATCGGTATGGGCGGAATTATGGACGGGGACGATGCCCTGGAATTTATTATGGCAGGTGCCACAGCCGTAGCCGTAGGAACAGCCAATTTCATAAATCCGACTGCCACACTGGATGTAATACAGGGTATTGAAAATTATATGAAGAAGTATAATATAGAAGATATAAAGGAACTGATTGGCTGTGTTAACAGAAACGGGTGAAATGGCCGGCATACCTGGTAACCCATTCTATAAATATAAAACATGGAGGATGTTTAATGGAACAATATAAGCAGGAATTTATTGAATTTATGGTTGATTGCGGAGTTTTAAAATTTGGAGATTTTACAACAAAAAGCGGAAGAAAAACACCTTTTTTCATTAATGCGGGTTTTTACAGGACAGGTTCCCAGTTAAGAAGGCTTGGGCAGTATTATGCAAAAGCGATTAAAGAAAGTTTCGGGCTTGATTTTGATGTCCTGTTCGGACCGGCATATAAGGGAATTCCACTAAGTGTAGCAACTTCCATGGCTATCAGTGAATTTTACGGAGTTGATATACGTTACTGTTCCAACCGTAAGGAAGTCAAGGACCATGGGGATAAGGGAATACTTCTTGGCGGCCCAATTCTTGACAAGGATAAAATAATTATTATAGAAGATGTAACAACAGCCGGGACCTCCATCGGTGAGACCATGCCCATACTGAAAGCACAGGGTGAGGTTACCGCCCTCGGACTGGTCGTATCGGTTGACCGTATGGAAAGAGGCCAGGGAAACAAGAGTGCTTTGGCTGAAATCGAAGAGGTTTATGATCTTAAAACAACTGCCATTGTTACCATGGAAGAAGTAGTTGAACATTTGTATAATAAGCCTTATAATAGTAATATCGTAATTGATGATAAACTAAAAGCAGCCATTGAAGCTTATTATGAGCAATACGGGGCAAAAAAAGAATAAGGAAAGCTATGTTTCTGGTAACAAAGACTGCTTATAGCAGCGGATAGGAGCTAATTATGAGTGAAAAAATTTATACCACAATGAAATCGGTAGGCGTTGGTAATTTAGTCATGGGAATTCTATTTATTGTAGCTGGCATAGCAGGCGGAGTTATGATGATTATCAGCGGTGGAAGATTACTAAAGAAAAAATCGGAAATCCTTTTTTAATTCATATTGGGACTGTTGTGAAACACAGGTTTTAAATATAGTTACAGAACTATAAACCGGGTTTTACAGCAGTCGGATAACAGGAAAAACGAAGAGTATACAGATTTACATAAATTAGATTTACATAAATTAAAAACACCATATTCGTGAGTTTATTGTATGGCAAAAAATATCCCAGCTGTGATTGAAAAGTCACAATTGGGATTTATATTTTTATTTATAGAAATTCCGTAAAAATTTCCTATAAATAAAAAAAAGACCGAAAGGATGCGCAGGACACACCAGTGAAAAATTATCACTGAAATAACAGCTTGTCAGCGCCAGAGTCTGGCAAGCCAGGTTCATTCTAGTAAAAACACCTCTATGTTTGCAAAAGTAATTACCTTATAAGGGGTTGGATGGGGTGGAGGTTAATAATAAAATTGAGTCAATTGAAAAAATTGTAAAATAAAGAATTATAATATTGACAAGTTTTAAAAATGAGGCAAAATATATATTATATAAGTAAATCTGAGGGGGATATTCATGTTAAAGATAAAAGAAAAGATAATCAAAAATATAAGTTTAATTATTATAATAATTATTTTAATTTTTGTGATAGGTACAATTATATACTATAAGAGTACAGATCAAAATATTTTAATTACTTATAGTAATATAAATGAAATGCCACAAGAAATACGTATCGAAGACAGAAAATATTTAAATGTGTTTAAAAAGATGAAAAAAGATATGGTCCTAGAAAAAGAACATTATGAAGATGAATATCAATTGGCTTATGGATGGCAATATATTTTAATAACCGATGAAAGCAGCGGTTATTATGAAGCTTATTATCTATGCAGTGATAAAATTTTGTATGTAAAATACCTGATTGACGTAGAACATAATTTGTTAACTAAAGATGATAATGCACCCGATAAAACCCATATAGTTAATCCAAAAACCGGAAAATCACTTGAAATAATTCCAGCTAATACAGTAGTAAATAAAAATGGATTACAAGAAATGACTTTATTTAAAGTAGATAATAAATATTTTCATTACTTTTTGGACTTATATGATAAACTTAAGAAATAGTACAAAAAATAAGAACTGTAAGCATTTTAGAAATTAATTATATGGAATTACACTGGGAGATTATGAAAGAAGTAATTCTTTTATAATTAATATTGGACTTTGAAATACTATCACATAAAAACCAGGTTTCACAGCATCTGGTATTAAGAAAAACTAAAAAATACAGATGCAATTATAATATGGCACAAAATAAATTCCAACTGAATTGTAAAACATATATAATATGAGGTATAAGAACACAAAGATTTAACAAAAAGATTATTATTGTTCAATTTTTTAATATACGTTGAATAATTATTATAGAAAGGAGGGCTATAATAATGGACTGCAGTGACCCTATAAAATTTCTTCAGTCTGTACCATTTGATTATACCCTTGATATGGCATACATGAATTATGATATACTAAATACTCCAACTGCTCGGTCAATTAACACTGGAAGACTTAATTTATTTATTCAAAATTTAAATAATGGCATATCTGACTGTGTATTTATTACTACTTTCGGAATAGATGGTCCGGCAACAACAAGTATATTAAAATATGATGGCAATGACATTACCTACACTGTTGATAATAGTAGATATAATCAAGGATATAGTATCAATACATATAAGATAACAAATCTGTATACAGATACAACGAGTGAAAGCAATCTTTTCTCTACGAATTATCATGCAGTTATTACTGATAATAGCGATTTTATCATATATAAAGATATTGTATTTCTTAATGTTAAAAGATTATACTAAAAGAAACCAAGAAAAACTGTTAATGGATTACTCATTCATGATTCCCAATATATATATCTTAAAGATTTTTAATTTTTCTATTATTCCTGAATATTACTTCTGATTTCATGGATATCATCATTAAGTCAATGATATTTTATAAATATAATTGTATATGTCGTTTTATGCAGGAAGTAATTAAGGATAAAACTTTTATTATATAGATTTTTAAAAAATAATAATTAAAAATGTAAAAATCACTTTACAAAATGTAAAAAATAGTTTATTATGATATTATCTTAATTATCTAAATTCTTTTTTATTATCTTATTATTTTTTCATTATTACCATCCCAATAATTTTATAAAGCGAGGTGAGTTTTGCTATGTGAATATTATATGCTTAATTTTTTCATAAAATTTAATATTGAAAAGGGGAGTATATATGAAGATAGCATTTTGGACCAGTGCAAGGGGGCGCAGCGGTGTGACAAGCAATCTGGCTTGTATCAGCATCGCGTCAGCTATGAAGTATTCTCACAAATCAATACTTATCGAGAATCACTACCAGAAAAATAAGCTGGGGAATATTTTGATGTATCAGCGGGCGAATTATTTAGACAGAGAGGAGAATTACCAGTTCAGGCATATAGGTATCGATTATATCATGAATCATTTCTCAACTGCTAAATATAATTCCAAAGTTTCCGATCATTTACATAAAATGAATCGGGATTCCGTGCAGGTTATTAAAGAAGCATCTTTGGAAATATTGGATAATTCTTTATATTACATACCCGTGAGTTATCAAATTAACCAGGAGACGTTTGATTATAATTTATACGGAAATATTAAAGACATACTGGATGCAATGGAAGGATTTGCAGATGTAACCTATATAGATACTTCTAATCAAAATAATCTTAGTTCTAAAATCATTCTGGAAGAAGTCGACTTAGTAGTCGTTAATCTCATTCAAAATTCGTCGATGATACAATATTTCTTTGACAATTATTCATCAATCTTAAACAAATGTGTATTTTTAATCAGTAACTATAACAAAAATTCTAGATTAAATCTTGATCAAATATCCAAAGCCCATTCTATCGGTAAACCCAATATCGCAGCAATTCCTTATAATATAGAATACCAGGAGGCAGTATCCAGGGGAACTGTTGTAGAGTTCTTATCGCGCAATTATACCTGTAAACGGAAAAGTCCCAATTATGATTTTATCCGGGAAGTTAAAAAGGCAGCCGCAATGATTATGAAAAATGCAGCAAATATAAGTCAGAAGGAGGAGTGCCTGTGAGAAGAAGACTGAAAAGATCAACAAAGCAGCATATTTTTATATCTCTTTTATGCGTCGTAATATTTGGAGGAATATTTCTAACGGCATATTTTACAGTAATTAGTAATTTGAAAAAAAGTTATCAAAGTGAGATAGAAGTCTTATCAGGCCAGCTGGAATCCAACAGTGTCTATGTATACGAAGCTAAAAACGACATAGCAGCCGGCAGTAAAGTAACAAAAGATAATCTTAAGTATATACAAGTTTTATCGGATCAATCCCATGAAAACTTTATAACGGATGAAGAAATTGGTAAAGTTGCTTTGATCGACATAAAGTCAGGCACCGGGATTTTAAAATCCATGTTAACCGATAAGCTGGAGGATAACAGCCTGAGGGAAGTAGAATTTAACACCTTCTTCCTGAACAGTAATTTAAAAAAGAATGATGTTGTTGATATACGGATTTTATTTCCAAACGGGGAAAATTATATCGTCTTAAGCAAAAAAGCAGTAAAAAACTTAACCCTTGAGGCCGGCAACTGTTTTATGTGGCTTAGTCCGGAGGAGTTATTAAGGGTATCGGGAGCTATTGTGGATAGTTATTTACATCAGGGTACCAGACTCTATACGGTTAAATATATCGAGCCAAGGATACAGCAGCCATCCTATATTACATATACCCCTGGAACACAAGTAATAAACCTGATTCGGGAAGATCCTAACGCAGTAAAAAAAGCAACGGAATATTTAAGCGAAACTGTCCGTATGGAATTAGAAAACAGGCTGACTCAGTTTTATGACAAATATGACAGGCAGGTAAGCTGGGACGAATATGGAACCTATAATCAAAATGCAGCCGGTTACACAGTGCCGGCAGATAATCCGGTTAACACCGCTAATACGGACAAAGAAGGCGATACGGAAAATGATTCCGGAGGCAACAACTACAGTCAAAGTGAAGATAGTGAGGAGGAGATTTATTATGTCGATTGAAGCCAATGTTGTGGGGTTTATCGGTGTTGAAACCTATGATCTTATACTATATATTTCCATGCTTCTGATCAACTTAAAAAAGAAAGTGCTGGTGATAGATAATTCAGAAACAGAAGCCCTTACCTGCTGCATACCGGTTCCGGAATCCCTAAACCCTAAAATCAGTAAAATTACTTTTCATAATATTGATTTTGTAAAGGAGAGGAATATTACGGAATATAGGAAGTATTATGATTATATCATTATTGATTTTGGTTTCAGAACGTCTCATAAAGATATAAGCAATTGTACTTGTATTTATCTGGTTACGGACAAACAGCGGCATAACATTTTAAGATTAAGTAATATAAAATTAAACCAGGAGGTTTCTTTCATAATCAAAGACATGAATAACCATGAGAAGGTCTCCTACCTGCTGGAAGAATTAAGAATAAACAAAATTATGGTTAAGCAGTATTATTGCTTATATTATGATGATACGGATAAAGAAAATATGGTTGCACTCCAATACTGCAATGATATTAAGTTCAAAAGGCAATCCGGCCAGTTGAAATATCTGCTCAGCCAAATTCTTACGGATACACTGCATTTTAACAGAGCAGAGGTCGGACAGGCCTATAAGAAGGCGAAAAGAGGTGAATAAATTGAAAATAGTATTTTGGAGTCCCTTACCGGGTCAATCCGGCACCACCAGCAGTATGCTTGCGGCAGCTGTTATGTCTTCTTTGGAGCTAAAGAAAAGTATATTCCTGATGCATGGCCATTTTCTGGACAGAAGCCTGGAAAAATCCTTTCTGGGTAAAAATACCGGGCCGGATATGTTTGAGGATATCGGAATTGATTCCTTAATGAGGAATATTAAGATTTCTGAATTAAATGAAGAAATTATTCATGATTCCGCTATCTCCTTATATAATAACAGAGTGCATATACTGCCCGGTACCACGAAAGGAAACAGGCAGCAGTTTACCACGGATTCCTCCGCTGCTTTACCGGCTATTATAAATTCCGTAAACAAATTTTATGATCTGGTATTCGTGGATTCCGTGCCCGGGCCTTCGGAAGTATTCCAAAAAATTAGAGAAGAGGCAGATTTAATCGTAGTAACCCTTACCCAGAATAAAAATATCATTGATGATTATTTCTTTAAATACCACCTGCCGGAAGAAAAAACATTATACTTCATTGGCAGGTATAATGACCGCTCCTGTTATAACCTGGCCAATCTGGAGAGAAGTTACCACAGTTTAAAAAACAGGACGGCAGTAATTCCGTATAGTGTTACGTTCATGGATGCCGTCATTGATGGTAAATTGATGAATTATATGGTAAAAAATCTGGTAAACTGCAAAGGGGAAGAAGACCAATATTTTATGAGAAAGGTAAGAAAAGCAGTATCCTTACTGTTTGACGGCCGGTTGGAAGCAGGTGAGGTATTGTGACATTAAATGTTATATTAATTCTTCTTATTACGGCTGCCGTTTCTCTGTTCTTATTTTACATAGGGAAAAAAGATTCCTTTGATCAGGGGGAACCCGAAGCGGACCGGTACAGTATTCCTTACCTTGTCCGGGAAGTCAAAGTTACATTTGAAGGTATTCTAAATAAAAATATTGCAGACTTAAACCTGAATAAACAGGAAACAAGGAAGCGGGAAAAAATCAAAAGTTTAATCCGGAAAAACTTAAGAAGCTGCAGTCTGGGAGATATCGGGGCAAAAGAATATGTAAAAGATTATATAAAGGAAATATTGCAGAAAAATTTAAGTATAAAAGAAGAGAATATTGACCGTGTTATTCCCTTTAACCGCAGCGGTCTGTTATCGGCCCAGGATAAATTTGAAATTATTCTGTATATCTATAAAAAACAATATCGATATGATGCCTTAACTATGCTGATTGAAACTTATCATCTGGCAGACGTTAAAACGGTCGGGGAGATGGAAAATTACGAAATAACCGGGGAGGAAATAGAAGAAATTTATGATACCGAAAGCATTTATTTACATTTTATTGATAAGCTGGAGGTTTTAGCCCAGCGGATTTACCAAATGTATAAAGGTTTTGGGGTGATTGATGAAATCAGGGACATGAAAATTGATGGGGTTTCCGGCGGGATTTCAGGGATACCGTTTGATTTTTATACTTATGATGCTGAAAATTTCGGAAGGCTGAATCAGGAAAATCGGAATGCATACAACAGTATCTGGATATTTTTTAAGGGTAAGACAACCCATTTATCCTTTCTGGGGTTTGGGTTACAAAACGAGTTAGTGCGGGTCTGCAAAAATATTTACCGGTATGGTAACCCCGGACAGCTCAGCGAAGCAAAAGGTTATATTGCAAACGATATGAAGGATGGTTCGAGAGTCGTAACTTTCAGACCTCCCTTTTCAGACCGGTGGGCATTCTTTGTCCGGAAGCATGACAGTATCGTTGATATGAATATTCACAAAATTATTACGGATGAAGGGAACGAGATGTTACTCGATATCTTAAAATGGATGGTCAGGGGATGCCTTGTAATCGTTATAACCGGGGAAATGGGAAGCGGGAAGACAACTCTGTTGAAACTGTTGATCCAATATATCAGGAGGATTTATACGCTGCGGGTCCATGAGCAGATATTTGAGCTGAACTTAAGTAAAGTTTATCAGGATTTTAATATACTCACCTTGAGGGAAACGGATCTAATTTCCGGACAGGAAGCTCTGGATATCATGAAAAAAACCGACGGTACGGTAATTATATTGGGAGAAGTTACCTCTCATACGGCAGCCAACTGGCTGGTAGAAACTTCCCAAATATCCAAAATGACCATGTGCTCACACCATGCCCAGACAACGGAAGATCTGATTGATAATCTTAAGATCGCCCAATTAAGGGTTGGCGGGTTTCATAATGAATTTCTTGCCGAAGAACAGGTTGTAAAAGCCATTAATATTGATATACATATGGAAAATGCAGGCGGACACAGATATATATCCAGGATTACGGAAATTGTTCCTGTTGAAGATAAGGAGCCTGAGCTTTCTGTATTTAAACCTGCCGCTTCCCGGTATTTTAAAAGGATGAACAGCCTCAGAACCTATAAAACCGTAGATATTGCCAGGTTTGAGAACGGTAAATATGAATTGAAAAATTCCTTCAGCAAAAGGGCCGGTGACCGGATTTTAAAGAACCTGAATGAAGACGAAAGAAAAGAATTCATGATGCTGTTTCATAGGGAGGTACAGGTGGATATGCAATGAGTAATTTGCAGATGGTTCAATTATTGCTTTTTTTACTGGTGGTTTCAATCGTGCTTTTATCCGTTCTCTATTTCCGGATTAAAAAAAATCTGGAGGAAAAACAGAAATATTCTATTTTTTTGAATATCAATAAAAAGCCGGAAAAAGATATATTAAGTATCTGGTACGATTTTTTCAGCCAGTGGAAATTGACAAAGCGGTACATAAAAAAGATAACCAGGCAGTTTGAAATACATATGCCCGGAGATCATATACAAATTGCACACGGTACCATGAAAATGATACTAAAAACCTGGGGATTGGATCTGTTGGTCATTCTACTTTTATTAGCCAGAAGTCCCACCTTATATTCAACAACACTCACCATTGCATTTCTGTTTATTATAAATAACCAGATAGTATATACAGCAGTAGAAAACAATGAAATTATACTACTAAAGCAATTTGATAAATTACTTGGGGATGTAAGGCATAATTATCAGTCCCATGGGATGGTCACAGAAGCGGTTTATGACTCCATTGAAGCTGCACCTTATCCCGTCAAATTGCATGCAGCCAGAATCCATGCCATATTAGATTCCGAAGAGGTGGAAGAAGAAGTCAGCAAATATAATGAAAATATACCTGACCGGTTTTTAAAAATTTTCTTATCCTTATGTGTCATGATGATAACTTTCGGGGATAAGAAGGTGGATAATCAATCCTTATTTTTAACCAATATAAAATATTTGAAACAGGAAATTAATACAGAGATATTAAAAAGGGAGAAAATAAAACATCTTTTCTCCGGTCTGATTTTTGTTTGTGTAACACCGGTTTTATTTTTAAAAACCATTGAAAACTGGGCTGTTTTAAGCTTACCCGAAATGAAAAGTTATTACAGCGGCGCATTTGGTATTCTCACAATGGTTTTAATTTTTATAACTACGTTAACGTCATATAATCTGATTAACCGGATGAAAGAAAACAGGCCGGCCGAATTAAACAATTACATTCTTATTGACTTCCTGTCAAAAATTCCGGTGATAAACCGGATCCTGAATAATATAATAAGCAAAAACTACGGAAAAACTTTGAAAATACAGGATTTAATCAGAAAGACCGGTGAGAACATAACACCAAAACAATTTGTCTTAAAAAGGACTATCTACAGCGTAGCCGCGTTTTTGGGCTGCATCCTGATTTCTATTACCATACATCACAATAATAAAATTCAATTACTTACCAATTTCAATAATATTAATTATTTAAGTTCTTCCATACCGGAGCAGCAAATTGAAAAAATAAAAGAAGCTGTAAGGAATTATGTTAATGAATTTAAAGAACGGAAAGTTTCAAAAAAAGAAGTGGAAGACAAATTGATACAGGAAGGGGTGATTAAGAGTAAACAGCTGATGACAATGACGGCTGAAGAAATTGTAACGAGGATTAATGATTATCATAGTGAATATTACCGGTGGTATGAACTGTTAATCACTTTTTTGGCTGCCGCAGCAGCTAATTATATACCCTGTTTGCAGCTGCTGTTTATAAAAAAATTAAGACAGTTGAATATGGAAGATGAAGTTGTTCAGTTTCACTCTATTATCCTTATGCTGATGCATGTTGACCGGATGACCATAGAAACGATTCTGGTCTGGATGGAGAACTTTGCTGTTATCTTTAAAAAATCCATTCAGGAATGCATAAACGACTTACAATCCGGGGATTTAGAGGTACTGGAAGAACTGAAATTAAAAGAACCCTACGAACCCTTCGTCAAGCTAGTGGAAAATCTTCAGATCAGTGACAGAATCGGGATCAGTAAAGCTTTTGATGAAATAGCAGTAGAACGCAATCATTACCAGGAAAAACGAAAACTGGAGAATGAAATCAACATTAATGATAAATCGACACTTGGAAAAGTCATAGCCTTTACACCGTTCTTCCTGACTATTGGTTTATATCTGATTATTCCGTTTATAGTAGAAGGCCTGACGCAGTATGCCGGATATATGGAGCAGATGAAAGGGATTTATTAACTGGACGCAAATATGGAGCGAGGCGGAATGCGAATACCCACTTGGAATCGAATAGAAACTAATGGGAATTAATGAAACTGATATTGAGTGTGGCACAAAGTTATAAAAGTTTCGAATATTCAAATTATGAAAAGGAGATAAAAAAAATGGATAATTCATTAAAAGGATTAATTTTGGCAGCAGGAGTAATTATTACCTGCCTTATAGTAGGAATTGGTTTTTATATCAGCAGGGAAGCAAGTGCGGCAGCTACCAACGGTACAGGACAAATCAGCCGTATGAATAAGGAAGTGGCCGAATCCGATAAGGTAATGTATGACGGGCTGGATGTAACCGGAAGCGAAGTAATTAATGCTATAAATAAATATAAAAGTGAAGATATCGCTGTAAAAGTAACTACCAAAAAATCAATTGTTTATTATAACCGGTTATTAACGAATAATGATAAGGAATTGGGAAATGAAAGTACTGCATCGGTTAAAAATACCCAGACCATCACAAGTGATTATTATATAAACCAAAAAGCGCAGTTCACCGGTGAGATATTACGCGACGTAAATGATACCATCATAGGTATTTCGTTTGAACAACAGTAAGCTATGCAGAATGTAACCAAATTAATGGAAATCGCATTTGGTGTTTTTCTATTCTGTGCAGCCGGTACCTTATTCTTAATGAGTTACAGAGAATTGAATTTTCTTGTAGTCTCAACGAAAGCTGAAATAAGCAGAGATGACATATTTTATGAAAATGAACGGTCATTGGATGAAATTAAGAAGGGGAAGGTTACCTATGCGGAAATGATTACTACGCTTTTGGGTGATCTGGATTATGATATTCAAATCAATAATATGACAATATTAAAGGAGAATTATAATTACCAGGAGTTTGATTTCTCCATAGTCCCCCAGAGGGAATATACGAAATCATATTTATTTGATTCTTCCGGAAACATTGTAAAGGTAATCTATAAAAGTTAGTAAAAGGACTCTATGTTAAATAGGGTCCTACCAAAAAAGAAAGGAAAACGGATGAATAGAAAGAGTCTATATAAAGTTCTGTCATTAATATTGGCCGTTATCTTGGCATTACCAATATTGCCGGCAAGGACAATAAAAGCGGAAGATACGAATCCTGAAAGTGATGTATCTACCGTAAGCCCGGCAGCCATAACGGTGATGGGTGTGGAGGATACAAATACTACGCTAAATATTATGGATGGGCCAATTACCGTAACGGATCAAAATTATGTGCAAAAAGATTCAAGCGGTAATGTTATAGGGGAAGGTGAGGTGATCGGAGAACTTGTACTTACAGGGACGCAAGGTAATGGCTGGAACCTAACCGTTAATGGTTCCAATCTGCCGGTTATTCATTTTATCAATGTTTCAACGAATGGGTATATTACCGGTACCGCTGCGGGAGCTTTAAATATAATTATAGAGGGTAATTGTACTTTTAGTAATAAGCTTGCATATAACCTAACTAATCTTACCAATCTTAATATTACCGGGATAGAAGGTAATAGCGTAAATGGCAGTGTTAGTGGTAGTGACGGTGTCTCAATATATGAAGTTAATAAATTGGAGAGTTTAAATATTAATGGTTTAAATGTAAATACTTATTCTTGGCGGGTTAGTGTACCTAAAAGTTTGTATTTATTCGATTGTATTGTTAATTCAAAGGCGATTCTTGATTCTTCTTACTATGATAATCTGGCAAACTACAGTAGTCAGACTACCATAGAAAACAGTATTTTCAACAGCGACTTTACTTTAAGGTCAAAAACAAATGTTGAAATAGTAAATACTACGATATCAGACAATCAAGGAATAGGAGATATTATTGTAGGGCAGGGACCTTCCACAGCAATAATACAAGATAGTAATATAAACAGTAAAGGGTTTATCCTGCAAGCGGCGGCCAATAAAATTATAAATTCAAGGCTGAATGCAATTGGAACCGTAAGTGCCGGCAGTATTAGATCTGGTTTTATATCTGAATATACCGTTTTAGTACAAGGGTCAACATTAATAACCAGTGCATCCGCAACTTATGATTATTACATGAAATATAGCACTAACATTATAGTATCGGATGACAGTAGTTTTAATTTCCAGGGAACGCCTGGCAGTACTAAAAGATTTTATCGGTCTGGCCGGATAAATCCAATCGATCTAGAAAACCATGACTTGTTTTTGAACAAAATAAAAGTACCCGGCGCGTCAAATTCCATAGTAAGCGTATCGATAGATGGCAGGGATCCCGTTAATCTATGGACAGATACAGACGGTTATCTGCATTTATATTTACCTACGGGGGAACATACGGTACATGTAACGGATACAGACGGCATAGAGTATTCAAAAACTTTTACTGCTATAGAAACACAAGAATCAACTACTAATTCTAATATTATAGGGGAACTGGATCCGGTAAAGGAAGCTACAGATATTGCGACACCGTATTTAAATTCTGCAATCCAGTATTCTTTCGGTAATAGTGATTGGAATAATGCTACGACTGACGCTGCAGGATATTTTAAGGCAGTCATACCGGATAATGCAACCCGTATTTACATTAAACTAATTTCAACCGGTGAGGTAAAACATGCAGTCATTTCGGATGGAGAGGTTGGGGAGTTTTATGACGATAACCCGATCATAACAGAACAGAGCAATCCGGATCTCACTTTCATAAAAGGAATGCCAGGGACAATGTATGTTACGGCTGTACCATACACGGAAGGGAATACCTTAACTTATCAGTGGTATAAGAATGGGGAAATACTTACCGGTAAAACATCACCCGTTTTAAATTTATCATCAATGAAAGTCTCGGATGCGGGTACCTATACCTGTGTCATTACGGAATCGGATGGCCGAACGGTTACCTCCATTTCGATTATTGTAACAATTGATGAAAGCCAGCCGGAAGAAGAGGGCGAATTAAAAATTATATCCCAGTCATCCGGAAAAACATTGATTAAGGGTTATTCAACCGAACTTTATGTAAATGCAAGACCTTCTTTAAGCACCAGAGAATTGACTTATCAATGGTATAAAAACGGGGAAGTGATTCCGGATGCTTCGGATAGCAAACTGCTATTAAATTCGGTGGTATTGGAGGATTCCGGATCTTATCTATGCCGGGTATATGAAGATTCAGGCTATATTGATTCTGTCCCAATCCTGGTTATAGTGGAAAATAATCCGTTAGAAGATGATATGACGGATCTGAATAACCTTGTTTTGGAACTGGCCTCTCAGGTGGGAACCCTGACGGATCAGTTAAATACCGTAAACCAGGAAAAGGATGCCTTGCAGGATACCATTAACGGGTTGGAAAGCCAGATTGAGACTTATACAAACCTGATTACTGAACTGCAGGGACATATAACGGACTTGGAGCAGGAACTGCAGGATGCGGAGGGGGATAACGAAACCCTTAATCAGACAATTATAGAATTAAATAATCAGATTGCCGCCCTGAATCAGCAGATAGCTTCCCTACAATTGGATCTGGAAGTTGCCAATGAAGATAAAACAATCTTGGAAGGGACCGTGACAGATCTAAGTAATGACATCATTAATTTAAACCTCCAGATAACAATTCTGGAAGGAAGACTGGCAGACAGTGAAGAAGAAAATACCCAACTGGCTAACCAGGTTACGGAATTACATAATACCATATCCTTTTTAGAAACCGAGATCACAAATTTACAGAATGATATAAATTCTTTAACAGAACAGAATAACCACTTAAAAAGCCAGGTAGAAGCTCTGAATGGTCAGAAAACAGCGTTGGAAAATGAGATACAAAGGCTGCAAGGCCTTCTGGATGAGGCCAACGAAACAATTGATGATCTGACCCGTCAGGTAAATGATCTGACAACCGAGGTAAATACCTTAACAGGGCAGTTAAGTGCTGCCAATGAGGAAAAAGCTACCTTACAGATTACAATTAATGGTTTGGAAGGGCAGATAACGGTTTTAAATAATCAGATCATTGAATTAAATAACCATATTTCGGAGTTAGAAGAAGCCCTGCAGCAAGAAGGAGCGGATAAGGAAACCTTAAACCAGACTATAATTGAACTGAATGTTCAGATTACAACCTTAAATCATACGGTATCCTCCCTGCAGATTCAGCTTGATACTGTCACAGAGGAAAGGAATTCCTTACAGATTACGGTAACGGAATTAAATAATCAGATTACCACGCTGAATGAGCAAATCATAATCCTGAACGGCAGGTTAGCAGACAGTGAGGAAGAGAATGCTGTATTAGTGGGCAGAGTAACAGAGCTGCAGAACATCATATCCGGATTTGAGAGCGATATTACCAACCTCCAAAGTGATCTGGAAGTTTTGTATAACAGAAATATAACCCTGCAGGGGCAGCTTGACTCGGCCAATAATACCATAACCTCATTAAATGCCTTATTAGCCTTAATAAAGGGTGAATTAGGGGTGGTGAAGGATGATGAAATCATTCCGGCCATACGGCAGCTTAAAGCACAGCTTCAACAGGAAATCGCCAATAATAGTTTGTTGCAGGACCAGCTGGACCAATTAAATGCGGAACTTATTACGGTCAGGAATAATAACTCAGTCCTGATCCAAAAATTACAGGAACTCATGGACTTAGTCGGCTCGGAGGATGAGGATGGAATAAAAGATAAGATCCTTGAGCTGCAGACGGCACTTTCTGAATCAGAAGCCAGGGTAATTAAACTGGAAAAGGAAAAGAATGAATTGATTACCAGTCTGCAGGAGGCAGAGAATTTAAACCGTTCTCTCCAGCAAAGAATTGATGAATTATTAAAATTATCGGATGGGGATGTTGTGGAATTAAAAAAGCAGATCCTTGATTTAACGGATCAAATCAATCAGATGATCCAAATCAATCAAGAGCTGCAGGAGTCTATTCATAATTTAAATATACAGGTCACTGAACTTACTACAGAGAAAACTGCTTTGGAAAGTGAAATCGTAAGACTGGAAACCCTTCTGGAAACTGCCAACAGTACCATTGAGGAATTAAGAAAACAGCTTGCGGACATGGCAGCCGGTAAGGTAAATCTGGAGAATGAAAATGCTGCTCTGAAAGTTGAAATTGAGAATTTAAAAAAGCAATTGGAAAGCAGGAATAATTCCGGAAGTGGTAATAGTGGAAATTCCAATAATACAACCGAAGTGAAAGAACTGAAAGATAAATTGGATCAGGCACTAACGGACCTGGAAAATGCAAAAAAGGAATTAGAAAAGTTACAGGAAAATACAGGTGAAGAAAATGCAGGTGAAACTGACGGAACGGATTCCGGAAACACAGGAGATTTGGAAATTAAAATCCCGGAAAATTCGGTGGTTGTCCTGCCGGTAGAAAAAGCAGAAGTACCGGTTATAAAAACACCGGCAGATAAAACGATCAAAGATAAAAAAATCGTTGCGGAAGATGGCTGGGAGATTGCTCCTACCCTGGAATCCGAATGGACAAAAGAGATTGACTTGGTGGAGACAGTCGGCCAGGGCAACAAGAAAGAACAGGTAAATTATTCTTTCTATGCCAGGGAAGAAGAAAAACCGAAACAGGTATACACCCAGACCGTTAACGTAGAAAAGCCGGTTGCTATCCCAGATTTCACCATGGATAAGCTGATTTACCTTGGATCTGAGTTTAATTTAAATATAGCTAATATTTCGAAAAATGCGAAGGTTTCTTATAAGAGTGCCGACAGCAGCATAGCTAAAATTAATCAGACAGGTACAATTACGCCTGTTAAGCTCGGAAAAACAAAAATAACCGGAACGGTAACCAAAGACGGTATCCCTTACCAATTTACGGTTAATGTAACTGTAAAGGGCGGTGAAAAAAGGACCTTAAATTTAAAAGATCAGGCAATACAGACGTCCTCAGATAATCCGGTCCTTATGGTATACAAACTGGTTAATAAGGATAAGACAACAAAAATCAATCTGAAGGGTTATGCAAATAACGCTGCCGTATCTTATATCACCTCGGACAGCAGTATTGCAACCGTAAACAAGTATGGAGTCATAAAAGGCATTAAAAAGGGAAATACAACGATTACAGCAACCCTTGCTCAGAATGATACAATTTATACTTACATTATTAAAGTCAGAGTAGATGACGGTACGGAAGATAATACTATGTGGAATTATCTTACGGCATCATAAAACATAAGTCCCTGCCCTTAAAAAATAAGGGCAGGGACTTACCGAAAGAGGGTAGACGATGAATTCATTCAGTAAAATAATTGCTTTCTTACTGGCGGCAAACGTGATGTTTATCGGACCATTATTCTACATGGCTCAGAAACAGGATTCCATTAGTCAGAATTATGTATCGAATGAGACGGCAAGATTCGTTGACAGTATCAAAAATACAGGATTTTTAACCCGTAACATGTATATGAACTATATCAAAAAAATTGATAATACCAGCAATTTATATAATATAGAGATCATACATAGTCATAAAGTAGTGGAGCCATTATACGATGAGAATACTGGCACATTTTTAAATGATTTTGATACTTACTACAGAAATACTTATCAGGATGAGATATGGGGTGCTTTTGACCAGGGAGAGGATTATTATTTTTCGAAGGGTGATTACATATCCGTTACTGTAGTAAATCGTACAAGAACGCTTGCTACTAAATTGATAGAGTTATTTTACCGGGCTGATATTCCGGATGAACAAATTCTGGTAACGTACGGAGGTATGATACGGGATGAAATTAACTAATTTCGTAATTCTATTTTTCATAATTGAACTTACCTTCGTTACAGTTCTTGACTTTAGGGTAAACAACTTAACAGCGGTTACGAACAAAAAAATTGAATATAACAAGGCGCTCGATAGTGCGATTGAGGATGGAGTAGTTGATTTGATAGAAGTAGATAGTAAAAGAAACCTGGTTCTGAATAAAGAGTCAGCGGTAAATCAATTTTTTGAATCTTTATTTGCTAATTTTGGTGTAATCGGCAATAAAAGGCTGGAGAATCGCTTGAAAGGCTATATTCCAATTATATTGATAACGGATACGGATGGATTTTATATTTACTACGCAGATACCTACGAAATAAACGGGGAAGTTTTATTAGTACAAAGGTGGAGTGAAAAATTGTCATATGATTATGAGGAGAATAATTTAATTTATAATTTCACTTTTGGAGATTATGTAACCATATATGATAGAAGTAAAAACTCAGTTTATGAAGGTGATTACCACGATTTAAAAACTCAATTTCCCAATTCGTTATTATCAAATGATGATACATTTGATATAATCCGAAGAAATTCCATAATAGGATCGATGGAAGAAAGTATGGATTATTATATCAATCATCATAACAAGATTGCTTATCAATTCGGTATAACTTATCAATTTTGGCTTCCGCAGATAGACAGATCGGACTGGTACCGTACAATAGATGATATAAGTCTGTTAGTAATATTCCAGGGATACCCATATGACGCAGCCAGGCTGGATACTTATAACCGCTATGCCCTCGGGGGAGCCAGAATCAAAAAATCTAATGTTTACTACATAACAGAAGAAAATGGAAAGAAATATTACCACAAATCCAATTGTTCTCATTTAAGTAATATTGGAATACCCTATTATACAAAAGAAGAATGTGCTCTTGAAGGGGCATTCACGTGTACGGATTGTAATCCATAAAATATAGGAATTTATAATGCAAGTATTTATAATATAAACGTAAGCGTTATTAAATAATTACACCAAAACACAACTTATTGCAACCATTTATTTCACAAGCTGATCTTTATAAATTATGAAGAAAAATTAATAAGATAAAGTTAAGAAGATAATAAAATTAATAAGATAAATTAATAAGATAAATTATGAGGTAACTTTATTATAGGATTGACTAGATTGTATGTAAAGTGGTAATATTTGTATGTAGTTATGTGTCATATTATAGGAACAAATTTATGTTACTTTATGTTATTTGAAACATAGTAAGTAAAATAAAAGAACGTAAATGAACTAGAATCATAATATTTGGGGTAATGGATTGATTTTGGATTTCAAAACCGTAATTAATGAAGGGAGATTAACATGAAAGAAAAGACATTAAAAAACAGAGGATTTGGTTTATTTCTGGTAATCGTTATTTCAGCAACTTCTATTTTATCTGTAACTCAAACAACATCAGCAGCCACAAGCAGTAAAATAAAATTATATAACTTTATTAAATTAGCGGTGCAGGCTACCGGCCTGGAAGTAGAAACAACTTATCTGAATGCTGCTTTAAAAGCCGGCATTGTAAAAGAAGGGGATTTTTCGGACTACAGTAAATACACAACCAGGACGGATGCATCTCTCATACTGAACCGGGCAGACGAATACCTCCATGGTGATACCATGGATGCAGATCTACTGGATACGGTATTAACAAAGCGTATTTCCGATATTTCAAAGGTAGACAAAGATAAGAGGGAAGCAGTAGCGAAGATCTATGCGAAAGGTTTTATGAAAGGCTACAGTAACGGTTATTACATACAGAACCGGGAATTCCGGGGCAGCGAGTATATGACTACCGCAGGATCAAAAAATGTAGTCAGCATGTTAAAAGATACTAAGAAAAGAGCAAAATTAAGCCCGGATGGTCAGCTGATCAGGACAACTAATTTGCCTAAGAATGCAAAAATGTATGATTATATTCTTGAGACTTACCCAAATTCTTTTTATGAGTTAAAATTTAGTTATCAGCGTGGAACATATTCCTGGGAACCCAAAGAGGGATTTGACTATGCTCGTCCTGCAAGAGTGACAGAAACAATGAGTAAAATAGAAATAGATGAAACTGGAATGTGTATATATGCAAATGACTGGATGAAAAAAGTTGAAGATAACTTAAAATACCGATTAAACGTAGATTATCGTACCATAGATAATACCTGGTTAAATAATCTGCGAAGTACGTATTTTGTGGCAAATATCGCAACATTGGACAAGGAACAAACAGATCAAATTAAAGAGTATATAAAGGATGTCAAAAAAAATAAGGTTGTGATTAAAAGTTCTATAATATCCGTAGAGCCTTCAACTTTATATAAACATGTTGGAGGATATCAAGTGAGGGCTTATGTTAAGTTTAAAATATCTTTCCCAGCAGAAAAAAAATTACAAAATGATTTATTTTTTGGTACCACTCGGTTCGTTGATTTAACCAGGGATAAGTGGTTTGATGGAGTCTATGATATTGAAATAGGAACTAAAAATATAGGTTCTAATGGCAGTGACTTTGCAGTTAGCGATGATACTTTAAATGATTATTATTACAAAGGAAAATAAAGGGAGAGTGAGGTTGATTAAAAACAAAAGATTCATAAAAGAAATTATAGCTATTTTCCTGTGTTTGACTTTTCTTATTGTACCCAAGAATACTGTCCAGGCGGCTGATCAGGAAGATGGTTATGGGGAAAAGATAAATTTTGATACAACAACTGGAATTTTTACTTTTACAACAGTAGATACAAAGGCTTCTAGTTCAATTAAGTGGAAAACAGTAGGGTTTACAGTCTGTAAAGTACCAACAAATGGATACCCAAGGAAAGATACGGACGGAGACCCAAAGACAAAAGATTATGCGATTTTTAAACTTTCAAAAGGCGATGTGTATCAGGAAGAGTATGATTCCACACATTGGAAAGTTACTTTTACGTTTTCCGTAGACAAGGTAAATGCAGCATTTAAGAATACCACACTGGATGAAGTAAAAGAGGGAGAGATTCTTTATTTTAATGGTATCTTCCATGTAGTCTATGACGGTGTTGAAGATGGCTATGATTATTATAATCTTACCGGAAAGCCGGATGGAATCGCCACAGCCGAAAGTTGGGCTAATCCGGAAGATTTTGCCGATCGCTTTGACAGATGGTCTTTATACAGTTCAGGTAGTGATAACAAATACCCTGTTACCATTGAAAGACGGATATACAGCAATGCTTCCAGTACGGAATATGACACCAAAGATTATACTCCACAGATGAAAAATACCGAGTTCAAAACGGATAGCAGTAAAATAGTGGATAAGATAAATACAGGTGATAAAGAATACTACCTTTACCGAGTTTATTATATTAATCTCCGGGATCCTAAGAAAATTGTAGGAAACCGAAAAACATCGGTCAGTCCCTATCTTTCACCCGGTGAATATGCATCTGCCGCCAGTTATCTAAGGGACAGAGAATACCTTGTAAAGGATAAAGGTTTAAAAATTGTGGCCATGTATCGAAGATTCACAGAGAGACTACCAAGTGAATCGGAAGACATTATGGATCGGGATTTTGAAATCATAAACCCTACAGCAACGATCGCAGCAGATACCAGGGGAAACGAAGCCTATGATGTTTTAGAGGGGATTCCGGGAACGGAAAGCTTGTATGCTAATGCCTTTACAAGTAAATACCTATCCGGATATCAATTCATTAATAAATCCGGAACAAAAGTATATCCGGTAACTGTGACCAAAACCTATATCCTGACGTGGACAGAAACGACCACTTCTACAGATGCAGAAGGTAATACAACAACGCATACGGAAAATAAGTCAAGACGTGTTCCGGTTCCTAGGACTTATTACATTGAGCGGAAATATTCTTACTGGTACATAGATGCTCTGGGTGTTTACAGCCTGGATAAAGCAATACTTGAAAATGAAGCACTACCAGGGGGAAGTGTTACGCTTACCCCTTCCGGTTATACGGCTCCTACGGTCAGCTATACAAATTCAACCTTGGAAGCAGATCATATCGAAGAACCAAGGATAGTGCCGGTAACCGTTCCAGGACAGACGATATCAGGAGGAAGCAGCGAACCTTCCATACCTGATGAAAATTTGAAACAGGATGCGGAAGATAAGGTTGATAACATAGTATGTAAAAACGATAAACTTATCTTCAACGGCCAAACTATTATGTCGGATTCAGAAGTAGAAGAAAAAACAGAAAAGCCACTGGATATCCCGGAGGGTACGGAAGAAATCGGGGAGAATGTATTGTACACACCTGGTCTTGTCGTTCCAGGTACCATGGCCAATGGCGAATTTGAAAGTGCCGGCACCATTTCTTACATGCCAGTTGTGACCATAAGCAATGAATCCGTTATGGAAACGGAAACGGACTATGACATTGAGGATATCAATCCCGTAGTAGTACATACGCCGGTTATCTGTGACGCTACGGTGGAAGATAACCGGAAAGACAATCAGATGATAACCCCGGACATAGGCCGTGCTTCCTTGGTACTCGATCGGCCTTTCCATGTGACACTTCCAACAAAGGGAAGCCACCGGGATATACCAGGTTACGGTTATCGGGATTATGCGAAATATATTGCAAGCAGGCAAGTAAAGTTTGCATTTGATGTATACAAAGGCGGATCTACTTCCGGCAGCTTTATTCCAAAGAATACCTGGTCAAGTGTAGCTGAAAACACCCTATTTTACGTTCCTACCTGGGTGACGGAGGGAAGATATGAAATAAGATTCCGGAGTACCGCCATCAATGCAGCTGCGAACAATGGAACGGACAGCATAGAAGATTTGGCCAATCTGGAGCTTGAAAATTATGTAGCCGAGGACAGCTCTATCGTACAGGTTTCCGGCCGAATTTACGGTTTAAACCTTTATGACATATCCGATTACCCAACATGGCAGGATGTATTCCGGATTCCCAATTCATTATCATTAACAGGATTTAAATATACGGTGGGTGATAAGGACGAAAACGGAAACAGCAACGGCAACAATGCAAATTACACTTTAGCATTGATGAACGGATCCCATCCGAAATACAGTAATATCGGTGCCATAAAGGCCGGATATGTTACCAGGTTTAATCTGCAGACCGTTGGCAATATGTACGGTGACAATGATTACGTCCGGATCACACCAACATTTTACTATGTTGACAGTACCGGTAAGAACAGACAGGAAGTAGATATTTACTATTCTGAAACCTTTAATGGAAAGAAAAATACTATGGTGAAAATGGGCAGTGCACTTGATTTGGAAAATAAAAAAAGTTTACGGACCGGAGACTTATACCTTGCCATACCGGAACAGGCCTTAAATCAAACGGCTTACTATAAAGGGGTAACACAAAAGGATTGGAAGGCACAGCTTAAAAATGTGTTCACTTATACCAATATAATGCTCCCGGGAAGTTTAAGAACTTTCATAGGTTATGTAGCCAATGTTCCAGGTAGTGTTACCAAAGCAGCAGTTGCGAAAAGCGTACAGAATTGGTACGGTGAATATTATTTACCAAGTGAAATACATGTCGTACCAAAAGGTTTTAATATCAATGAGTATATTAAAAATAAGGGAGGACTGAATTATAAAGAAAATTTCTGGCTGAAGAACGGTTATATCATTGTTAACTTTAATATAGAAACGATACAGGACGGTGAAAGACATCTAAGCTATATCAATGCAGATAATGCAGAGCAAGGTTACTGTAATATGTGGAAAAGAGAAGGATATAAGTACAAGAAAATTGACAATAAAGGAAATGAATTTAATTATTTAGATGGAGATTATGTATTATATTATACCGATAAATCTGCTGCACAGGATTATATTTCTGCCGGTACACATTAAAATTTTTTAGTTATAACCTAACTAATAACACCGATTAAAGAGATACAAAAACTGGCTAAAGCTATAAAAAAATATCCGTTATTTTTAAAATCAACGGATATTTTTTCATAACTTTAAATATTTTTTATTTTATTTCCATAAAACAACATATGTATCTTTTCTTTAAGGCTGGCTATTTATTTAATTAGTGATGTGGATTAGAGTGTGTTAATCCTGTATAAACGCGGTTATTACTCCAAATAGTTCCGCAATTTCTGCATTGAACTATGACGTTATCATAATGTTTTGTTTCATAGCAAGTCTCTACAGGTGTAACGCTTCCATGCTTAAAGCAAGTGAAAGTAACAGTTTGATATTCAGAACCTGCTGTATTTCTTATAGTTACTTTATACATTCTGTCACAACAAACTTCTGCGGCATTTACTTGTGTTAAAGGCATAGTACTAACAGAGAAAATACTAAGTAACATTAGGATTGCAAAATACTTACTCAATTTTAACTTATTCCATTTTAGCCTATTCATAATTTAACCTCCTAGTTTTTAAAAAATTATTTAAACCACCCTAAAGACAGTTATCATATTACCATATTTTTACATATAAGTAAATGAAGTAATATTATTTTTAATAAATGTATAAGAAATAATATGATACAAGCAATAAAGCCGCCGGTATATAAGATTGCTGTAAATGGCAGCATTTCCAATTTTAATGAATTTTAAGAACAATTGTTCTTTTGTGATTGACTAATTTTGGCAGGTGATTTATAATTTTATTAATAGTTAATTTACAATGGAGAAGTGGTGGAGGAATATGAATAAGGAAAGTCAGCAGTATATGAGTAAAGGCTACATTGGTATTATTGTTGAGGAAAGCCTGGATGATAATCGGCTTGTTAACGGGTTGGATATCAGGAAATTACATATAACCAATCATTCGGACCCCATTAATCGCTGGCATATGTATGAGGTCCATGTTTCAAGATATGAGATACAGGAATTGTCGAAGCACATAGTTGACGGCTGGTATATGCATTTCTGGAAAGGCAGGGATATCATCGCTGTTTTTAAAGGCAAATCCTTTGAGTTTAACTATGACGATAGGGCAACCTGGGAGGACGTCCTAAGTTATGGCCGTGCATTGGGCTTACCGGAGAAACAACTGGATTTTTCCATCAGCGGATTATAATTCACTATTAATTATTGCAATTAACTTTACGGAGTGAAATCGGATAAATTAATAGGGATGAATACAGAAGAAAGCATTTTATTAAATTAAGTACGGGAGAAGTTATGGAATACACATTGTCAGACGGGTATAACAAGGATATAGGTCAACAAATTAAGGTACTGGAAACCATTATTAATTCCAGTGCGCTATTAAAGGAAACCCTTGAGAAGGCCGGGAGTTGCGGACTCGATAATTATTATATAGGAGCAGGATGTCTTGCACAGACTGTTTGGAATTATCTTTTTCATAAACCTTTGGATTATGGTATTAAGGATATTGATTTTGTTTATTTTGATGCTGAACATTTGGATTATGAAGCAGAGAATCGTGTAATCAGTCGCTTAAAAGAGCTTTATAAAGACTTACCAATTGAAATTGATGTAAAAAACCAGGCAAGAGTCCATTTGTGGTATAGGGATCATTTTGGGTATGATATAAAGCCTTATGACTCGTTGGAATCAGCGGTCAATACCTGGCCGACTACTGCCAGTGCCATAGCTGTCAGGTTTTGTCCGGAAAATAAACTTGTAATATATGCGCCCTTTGGATTGAATGATTTACTTGGTAAGATTGTAAGGCCTAATAAAGTACAAATAACAGAGGAAATTTATAATAAGAAAGTGTTCCAGTGGTTAAAAAAATGGCCTGAGCTGACAGTCATTCCCTGGTAATGTTAAAGATATAATTTTTAAAGGTGAAAAATGATTGTGGTAATAATATTCAGGCACGAAGGACAGCCACCAGTTTTTTGGAGAATTTTGCTGATTATGAAGCTGAGATACGGAATCATAATATTTCTTTAAAAATATTTGAGAATCTCGATCATACGGAACTGGTATCGAAAGTAGATATTGTATCGCCATGGGTTTTAGATTTTTTATTAAAATAATCTATTAAAATTTCAAATAATGTTTCAGATGATGATAATAATGATTTTTAATCGTAAGAAGACTTAATATTGAATAAGATACAAAAATAATATTCAGTTATATTGAATAAGGTTCGTACGGCTATATAACGATTAAAAACAGTTCTAAATCAAATCATGAAGTGAACCCCCCACCTTTTCGTTAGATGTTTTGTCTAACTTTTTGGGATCAATTTATCATGGGGTAAGTTTATATAACCCGCTTTCTATCTTGTTTTAGAGCTGTTTCTGATTATTTGCTATACTTTGTCTTTGTTTAATATATGAAATAAAATTATTCTTCTGTAGTTTCTTCGGATTCCGGCAATATGATTATATGGACTTTATCAATTCGGTTTTTTTCCACGGAATCCACAGTAAAGATGACATTCTGGTCGGTCACGCTTTCACCCACTTCGGGTAGATGATCCAGGAGATAAATCAAATGTCCTGCAATGGAGTCATAATCATCCGATTCCAGATCCAAACCAAGTACTTCATTAATTTCGTCTAGTTTGGTATTACCATCGGCAATATATTCATTTTCACCTATATTTCGTACGGAATCTTCTTCATCATCATCATATTCATCCCGGATATCACCGACGATTTCTTCCAGTAAATCTTCCAAGGTAATCAGACCGGCGGTAGCACCGTATTCATCAAGGACAATGGCAAGAGTGATGGATTCTTTACGCATTTCGATTAATAATTCGGAAGTCTTTTTGTATTCATAAGTAAAATACGGTTCCCTCATAATATTCTTAATATCAAAATCTTCCCTGGAACCCTGGTAGAAGAACAGGTCTTTTAAATTAACAATACCGATTACATTGTCCCTGGATTCGCTGTAGACAGGCATCCTGGTATATTTATCAATGGCATATAAGCCGACGAGTTCATCATAAGTTAAGGATACTTCCGCAAAGACCATATCAACTCTGGGGACCATAACATCCTTTGCCAGAGAATCTCCAAAGTCTACTACATTGTTTATCATTCTGCGTTCTTCGCTTTCAATAACACCTTCTTCATGACTGACTTCTACAATGCTACGGAGTTCGTCTTCCGTAATGACAGAAGCTTTGGTATGGGGATTTATATGGAATATCAATAAAAATCCAAGTGAAAAACGGTCGATTACAAATATAACAGGAGTCATAAGTTTGGTTAATAAATATATAACTCGTCCATATCTTAAAGACAATTTTTCGGAATAAATGTTAGCTAGGTTTTTCGGGATCATTTCACCGAAAATTAATATCAGTGTTGTCAGGATACCGGTTATAATGCCGACACCAATACTATTAAAATGATGAAAGGCGAGAGCAGTGGCAATTGAAGAGGCAGACAAATTGACAATAATATTGCCAATTAATATTGCACTTAACATCTTAGAAGGATTTTCAATCAGTTTATTAACTATTTTTGCCCCTTTGACATTATCTTCTGCTAAGCTGCGGATACGAAGCTTATTTACAGTGGTAAGGGCAGTCTCTGCTGACGAAAAAAATGCGGATAGTAGCAATAGAATACCTATTATGATCAGTTGCGTGACTTCGCTCGAGTCCAATTTATCATCTCCTAATTCTAATGGTTGGCAGGTATGGCGGTAATATCAGCTCTTATGTTGATTTATACAATATGTATTTATATAAATATAAACGTTATCATTAAATCAGAATATGCTTATATTTACCAGTGTATAATTGTTATAATTTTACATGAAAACATGATAAATGTCAATATAAAATGGGTGCTTTTCATACGGCAGACCCAGTAAGGAATAATCTATAAAAACTTCGGACAGCAACGGAGGCGGGTGTAATTTCTTATATGCATTTGCCGTGGCATTCATAAATTTCAATGATAAATGTACCATTTTATCCCAAAGAATTTTACCGTTAAAAAATTAATCTGAAAAGCAATAAGAATTCACAGTATATTAACAAATATAATATAATATAAAAACAGGTGTGGAAATTAAAGCTCTAAGACAAATTACATAACAGATATTTAAATTGATCAGAACAAAATAAAATCGTAATCATAACGGTAAAAATTACATTATAAAAATATTGTAACTCAAAATCATGTGTATTATAGATAATGAATAAAATATAAAATATTAAAATATAAAATATTAAAATACAAAATACTAAAATACAAAATACTAAAATACTAAAATACTAAAATACAAAATACTAAAATGAATAAAATATGGAATGGATAAAAAATGATATTTTACAAAAAAATATGATTTTTGGTTGTTTTTAACAAATTTAAATTAGGAAATTCTGGGAAACTTATTTTAAGAATAGAATATTAGTGATATTTTAAGTAAAAATCAAGAAACACCGGATTATTAAATGTTAGGTTAAAAATATAAATTTTATATATATTTCACTATTTATAATTTTTTAAAATTGATTTATAATAGAGTCGTTGGAATTTTATAATAAAATTTCACAGAACAATAGCATATCATGTTACAAAATATGTTTTTTACCGGATAAATTAAGTTCAACACTGGAGCATAATAAAAAAGTTTTTTCGGTTTATTTACATAATAAAAGAATATTAGTAGATTTATATCTTAAAAATATAAAATAGAATTAATATTTATTTATTTCCAGTACTTCCTTGAATTTATGTATTGTATATTAAAGGGAGGCGTAGTAGAATACTTATTAGCGGCGTCATGATATGTCGAATTATATCAAAGAACAAATTGAATAAATCATATTTGATTTTACCACCTATAAGAATGGGGGACTTTATGAGAAAAAAATCGCACATCTCTTTAGCGAATTATCTGATAAAAAGTATGAAATTTGATGAATTAATGAACCACAAGAAAGCATTTTACCTAGGCAGTATATTACCGGATTGTGTTCCTTCTTTTATAACCAGAAAACATAATATAGAAGAGACTTTTGAAATTTTAAAAGGTGAAATACTGAAAATTACGGATGATTATGATGTGGAAAAGGGGATTACAGGTTATTATTCCAGACATCTTGGTGTAGTTACCCATTATATAGCCGATTATTTTACCTTTCCCCATAATGACATTTTTAAAGGAAATCTAAAAGAACATTGTACTTATGAAAGAGACCTTAAACTGGCTTTGAGGTCATATGTTAAAAGCGATGAGGCAATGAAGGACCGTGAGAAAAATGCAATCTTTAAGTCGGTTGATGAAATCTTCAAATTTATTAAAGAGATGCATGAAGAATACTTAAAAGCAATCAAAGTAATTAAGGTAGATTGCATCTACATCGTAGAATTATGCCATAAAGTCGTGGACGCAATATTGCAGATATTTGAATTAAATTTATCAGGAAAACAGTTAAAGGTGGAAGCTGCATCAACAGTTACATTATAAAAGCCATAATTTAAATATAGATAATAAACTTATACCGCCGAGCATCCTACCATAGGAAAATAAATTTTGTTCCTGTCGTTATATATTGACGGGAATCAAATATATAAATAAAAGAAAAGCCCTATACCCGAAACAGAGATATGATTTAATGAAAAATCTCCTATACGGGTGCAGGGCTTTTGTACTGTCATTATTAAATAATCTGATTTAAAATTTCGTTAATATTCGGTAATATATGATAAATATACGATAGCTTTAAACGGATCAGATATCATCTTCCCCGCGGTCAATCTGCATTATCTGTCTCTTTCGTGCAAATTCATCACTGTCTAAGTATTCATCATAGGTTGTTACTTTGTCAATTAAGCCGTTTGGAGTCAGCTCCATAATACGGTTCGCTATAGTCTGGATAAACTGGTGATCCTGGGAAGTAAATAAGATAACTCCCGGGAATTTAATTAAACCGTTGTTCAGGGCTGTAATGGATTCCATATCCAGATGGTTGGTCGGTTCGTCCATTATAAGTACATTGGCACCTACAATCATCATTTTTGATAACATGACCCTGACTTTTTCTCCACCGGAGAGGACCCTTACCTTCTTAACGCCTTCTTCGCCGGCAAAGAGCATTCTGCCAAGGAAACCACGGACATAAGTAACATCTTTTTCCGGAGAGTAGGGCATAAGCCAGTCTACGATAATATCTTCGGTATCAAAATCTCTGGTATTGTCTTTCGGGAAATAGGACTGGGCAGTAGTAATACCCCATTTGTAATTACCTTCATCCGGTTCCAAATCCCCTGCAAGGATACGGAATAAGGTAGACGTTGCCTGCGTGTTAGGACCTACAAAAGCTATTTTATCTTCACGGTTTACGGTAAAGGAGATGTTGTCCAGTATTTTTACTCCGTCTATTGTTTTGGAAATATTGGATACCGTAAGCACTTCATTACCGATTTCACGGTTCGGCCTGAAATCGATGTAAGGATATTTTCTGCTGGAAGGACGGATGTCATCCAATTCAATTTTTTCAAGTGCTTTTTTACGGGAAGTAGCCTGCTTGGATTTGGAAGCATTGGCGCTGAATCTTTGGATAAATTCCTGTAATTCCTTGATTTTTTCTTCTTTTTTCTTATTGGCTTCCTTCATCTGTTTCACCATTAACTGGCTGGACTCATACCAGAAGTCATAATTACCGGCATAGAGCTGAATCTTGGCATAATCAATATCAGCAGTGTGAGTACATACTTTATTTAAGAAATACCTGTCATGGGATACTACGATAACGGTGTTTTCAAAATTGATTAAGAATTCCTCCAGCCAGCGGATGGCTTCCAAATCCAAGTGGTTGGTAGGCTCATCCAGAAGCAGGATATCCGGATTCCCAAACAAAGCCTGGGCCAACAATACCTTTACTTTTTCACTGCCGTTTAATTCACCCATTAATTTGTAATGTAATTCATTTTCAATGCCAAGGCCGTTTAATAATGTGGCAGCATCGGATTCCGCTTCCCAGCCGTTTAAGGTGGCAAATTCACCTTCCAGTTCACTGGCTCTGATTCCGTCAGCTTCCGTAAAGTCTTCCTTGGCATAGATGGCATCTTTTTCTTTCATAATATCAAAAAGACGCTGGTTACCCATAATTACGGTATTTAAGACCTCAAACTGATCATATTTAAAGTGATCCTGCTGTAAAAAGGATAACCGCTGTCCGGGTGTTATGATAATATCACCTTTGGAGGGTTCCAGCTGACCGGATAAAATCTTTAGAAAGGTTGATTTACCGGCACCGTTGGCTCCGATTAAACCATAACAGTTGCCTTCCGTAAATTTAATATTTACATCTTCAAATAAAGCTCGTTTACCAAGCCTTAATGTTATGTCACTTGCTTGTATCATTTTTATACCTCTCGATCATTGTGCATGGTTAATATCATTTCTATTTTAACGTAAATTTACTTTTTTGCAAGTGTTTTATTGATTTTTGTTGGAAGCAAGGGTTAATAAACTGGGTTGACGGACGCTTTGCCTGGGGATGTGAGAATTCCGGGATTACTCAGAGTAAGTGTAATTAGAATTCAACGAAAATTTTCGTAACAAGTATTAATAATAACTATTTTGTTAAAAATAGCGTAATAATATAGAAAAAACGGGTAAAATATGTAAAAATATAACAATAAAAGATTGACATAAAATGGAGAATGTGTTATTTATATAAATAAGAACATGTTAATTTAGGGTGGAATAGAAAGAAAATGCATAAATTACTAAAGTTTTCGTAAAGAAAGGAGCTGCATAAATTTTCGGGGATACCGTTCCATTAAGAGGGGCTTTCAATTAATCCAAAACCGGCCGGTTGGCCATTAAATTGCAAAGGAAAGGAGCTTAGAAGAGGGGTTGCGTGTGGAGTTACAATCGGTTTTATGAGGGTTAATTGTGAGATAAATAAATGAGGAGGTATATAGAATGATACAAAAATCAAAATTTTTCAGATGTAAGGAAACACAGGATGGAAAAAGCAGGACAAGCTTTTTCAGCCGTACCGGCATCCGGAAGCGTTTAACGAAAAAAGCAATCGCCTTTGCAATTATGTTAGGTATCTGTTCCGCCATGTTACCTCAGGGGAGGCCGGTTACAGTTTCGGCGGAAGATGCTTACCAGCAAAGGTTTATGGAACTGTGGGGCGAACTGCATGATTCGTCTAACGGGTATTTCAGCAAAGAAGGGATCCCTTATCACTCCATTGAAACTTTAATCGTAGAAGCACCGGATTACGGACATGTTACTACCAGTGAAGCTCTTAGTTACTATATGTGGCTGGAGGCCATGTACGGTAAATTCACAGGTGATTTTACCGGATTTGAAGAAGCCTGGGATATTACCGAGAAATACATGATACCAACGGAAAAGGATCAGCCGAATACCAGCATGAGTAAGTACACTGCGTCAAAACCCGCAACTTATGCACCGGAGTGGGAAGATCCAAGCCGCTATCCGGCCCAGCTGGATCAAAGTGCGGCGGTAGGAAGAGATCCCATACATAACGAATTGGTTTCGGCTTATGGAACTTCTACAATTTATGGTATGCACTGGCTTTTAGATGTTGATAATTGGTATGGGTATGGCAGCAGGGGAGACGGAACGACCAGACCGTCCTATATCAACACCTTCCAAAGAGGAAAACAGGAATCCACCTGGGAAACGGTTCCACAGCCCTGCTGGGATAATCTGAAATTTGGAGGGGAGAACGGATTTTTGGACCTTTTTACGGGGGATAGCACCTATTCGGCACAATTTAAGTACACCGATGCGCCGGATGCGGATTCCCGTGCCGTTCAGGCTGCCTATTGGGCAGACAAATGGGCCAAGGATTATGGCGTGAACCTTGATACCTATACCGGTAAAGCCAGCAAGATGGGAGATTACCTGCGGTATGCCATGTTTGATAAGTATTTCCGTAAAATCGGTTCACCTGCCACAGCGGGAACCGGCTATGATTCCGCACATTATCTGCTGTCCTGGTATTATGCCTGGGGCGGCGGTTTAACAGCGGACTGGGCATGGAAGATTGGAAGCAGCCATAATCATTTTGGCTATCAGAATCCTATGGCTGCCTGGATATTATCCGAGACACAGGAGTTTAAACCATTGTCAACCGGCGGTGCAACGGACTGGGCAACAAGTCTTGACAGGCAGCTGGAATTCTACCAGTGGCTGCAATCTTCGGAAGGAGCCATTGCAGGAGGTGCCAGTAATTCCCTGAATGGCCGCTATGAGACCTGGCCGGCAGGAACCTCCACTTTCTACGGTATGGGTTACGAAGAGCATCCCGTATATGCCGATCCCGGCAGCAATCAATGGTTTGGTTTTCAGGCATGGTCCATGCAGCGTGTAGCAGAGTATTATTACCAGACCGGAGACTCCAGGGCAAAAGTCCTGCTGGATAAATGGGTAAGCTGGGTTAAATCCGTAGTGGTATTAAACAGCGACGGTACCTTTTTAATTCCAAGCAACCTTTCCTGGTCGGGACAGCCGGATACCTGGACCGGAACCTATACCGGCAATCCTGGTCTTCATGTAACAGTTGCGGAATACGGCACCGATCTCGGCGTGGCCGGTTCGTTAGCCAATGCACTGTTATATTACAGCAAAGCCTCCGGCGATGATGAATCCCGTGTGATTGCAAAAGAATTACTGGACCGTATGTGGACTTTATACAGGGATGATAAAGGACTTGCCGCACCGGAAACCAGAAATGACTACAGCCGTTTCTTTGAGCAGGAAGTATATATTCCTGCAGGATGGACAGGGGAAATGCCAAATGGGGATGAAATCAAATCCGGAATCAGCTTCCTGGATATTCGTTCCAAATATAAGAACGATCCTGATTATAAAAAATTAGAGGATGCTTATAAAGCAGGGCAGGCACCGGAATTTAAATACCACCGTTTCTGGGCCCAATGCGATATTGCCATTGCAAACGGAGTTTATTCCCTGCTGTTTGGGGATGGAACAGAACCTGTGAATAATTCAGTTATCACACCCACCAGTGCTGAATTTGACAAAGCAGCCCCCCAGGACGTAACCACTGTGATCACTTTGAACGGGAATACTTTTAATGGAATCAGGGAAGGCTCCGTTTACCTGACAGAAGGTACGGATTATACGGTTGCGGATAATAAAGTAACCATTAAAAAAGAATATCTGGCTTTGAAACCCGTGCAACAGTTAAAACTGGTATTTGATGTCAGCAATGGGGTTGATCCGGTTCTTACGGTTGCCGTGAAAGATACCGCCTCCGCGGACGGCAAATTAAGAATCCAGTCCTTTGCAGGCAATAATTCGCCCCAGACTAACGGAATCTCACCGAAATTTAAAATTTTCAATGCCGGTGATGAGGATATAAAACTTTCTGATGTAAAACTCAGGTATTATTACACCATAGATGGTGAAAAAAGCCAAAACTTCTGGTGTGACTGGTCCAGCGCAGGAAGCGGCAATGTAACGGGCAGATTTGTTAAAATGGATGCACCTAAAACCGGTGCCGATTATTATCTGGAGGTAGGATTTACGGAAGGGGCAGGCAGTATTGCTCCGGGAGGGTCCGTGGAAGTCCAGGCCAGATTCTCAAAAACAGACTGGAGTAATTACACTCAGACAGGCGATTATTCCTTTAACAGTTTAAATACTTCCTATATTGACTGGGATAAAGTAACGGGTTACCAGAAGGGCAGCTTGAGCTGGGGGATTGAACCGTAAAAATTGACAGCGTATTATTAGAATTTCCTGCAGAGGGGAGAGGTTTTGATGCTGTCAGCGTAAGGGGTTTTATAGGGAGAATGAAATAAGGCAGCATCAAGCCTCACCGGCTGGCAGGAATATGATATATTTCTGTCCAAATGGAAAAGGAGGTATCAGTATGCGAAAATTATGGAGTCTGATACTTGTAGTATGCCTGTTTATAACAGGATTACAGGTACAGAACGCAAAAGCGGAAACAAATTACAATTATGGGGAAGCCTTGCAGAAAGCAATTATATTTTATGAGTACCAACGTTCCGGTGACCTTCCGGACACCATCCGGAATAACTGGAGGGGCGATTCCGGACTTACGGACGGCTCCGACGTAAATCTTGATCTTACCGGAGGGTGGTATGATGCAGGAGATCACGTAAAATTTAATCTTCCCATGTCATATACAGCTGCCATGCTGGCATGGAGTGTATATGAATCGGAGGATGCCTTAAGTAAAAGCGGGCAGCTTGACTATTTATTGGATGAAATCAAGTGGGCTACCGATTATCTGATTAAATGCCATCCGGAAGCAAATGTTTTTTATTACCAGGTAGGTGACGGCGGACTTGACCACTCCTGGTGGGGACCTGCAGAAGTCATGCAGATGAACCGTCCCTCCTACAAAGTGGATTTAACCAATCCAGGTTCCACCGTATCGGGAGAGGCAGCAGCAGCCCTTGCAGCAGCAGGTACAATCTTTGCCGACCGTGATCCTGCCTATGCTGCAAAATGTATCAGCCATGCAAAGCAACTTTTCGCTTTTGCTGAAAATACAAAAAGCGATAAGGGCTATACGGCAGCCAGCGGTTATTATACCTCCTACAGCGGTTTCTATGATGAACTGTCCTGGGCGGGAGTCTGGTTATATCTGGCTACCGGTGATGCTGCTTACTTAAATAAAGCGGAAGCTTATGTTGCAAATTGGGGTACGGAACCCCAGACAACGACCATAGCTTATAAGTGGGCGCAGAACTGGGATGATGTTCATTATGGTGCGGCGATGCTTTTAGCCAGGATAACCAATAAGGATATTTACAAAACAAGTACGGAAATGCATCTGGATTTCTGGACTACAGGATATAACGGAAACCGTATTGCTTATACTCCAAAAGGACTTGCCTGGCTGGATTCCTGGGGAGCTCTCCGTTATGCCACCACTACGGCGTTTATAGCCAGCGTATATGCGGACTGGGAAGGCTGCAGCGCTGCCAAGGCGGAAACCTATAAAGCTTTTGCCAAATCCCAGGTCGATTATGCCCTTGGAAGCACCGGAAGAAGTTATGTTGTAGGATACGGTGTGAATCCGCCCACGAGACCGCACCACCGTACGGCACACAGTTCCTGGGCCGACAGCCAGACCGTTCCCGCCTACCACAGACACACCATATACGGTGCCTTAGTGGGAGGTCCGGGTAAAGATGACAGCTACACCGATGAGATTGGAAATTATGTTAATAATGAGGTGGCCTGTGATTACAATGCCGGTTTTATCGGTGCCCTGGCTAAGTTATATGATGTATACGGCGGTTCACCCATAAATAATTTTAAAGCAATTGAAGAAGTCACCAATGATGAATTTTTTGTGGAGGCAGGAATAAATGCTTCCGGCGGTAATTTTATCGAGATTAAAGCCATGATGAACAACCGCTCCGGCTGGCCGGCAAAAACGGGTGATAAATTATCCTTTAAATATTTTATTGATATTACAGAAGGAATAAAAGCTGGATATACGGCAAGTGATTTTACCGTAAATACCAATTACAACGCAGGTGCAACCGTATCAAAACTGCTGCCCTGGGACGCTTCTAAAAACCTGTATTATGTTAATGTGGATTTTACGGGAACCAAGATATATCCGGGAGGTCAGTCTGCCTACAGAAAAGAAGTACAGTTCCGTATAGCAGCGCCTACGAATACCACCTTCTGGGATAACTCAAATGACTATTCCTATACCGATTTAAAAGGAGTAACCTCCGGCAATGTAGTCAAGACGGCTTATATTACGGTATATGATGCGGGGGTAAAAGTATACGGCAATGAACCGGGCAATGCGGAAAACAGCTCAAGTATTACACCGACGGCTGCGCAATTTGATAAGTACGTTCCGGCGGACATTTCCGTTGATGTGGATTATAACGGGAATACCTTAACGGCTGTTAAAAACGGAAGCACAGCCCTGGTTTCAGGTACGGATTACACTGTATCGGGAAACAAAGTCATCCTTTCAAAGAATTACTTAAAGGGATTGAGCATTGGGACCACCCAGCTGGTATTTGACTTTAACCGTGGTGTAGATGCGGTGTTAACGGTTACGGTAAAGGATTCCACCCCAAGCGGATCTATATCCATAACCGAAGCCAGGTTTGACAAAAAGGCTGAAAACCAGAGTGACATTACCCTTTTAGTGACCTTAAACGGCCATACTTTTAACGGCATTAAGAATGGCAATACCACACTGACCATAGGTACCGATTATACGGTAACAGGTAATGAAGTCACCATATTAAAGTCCTACCTGTCGCAGCTTCCTTTAGGAAAAGTAAATTTAACCTTTGATTTCAGCGGCGGAACGGATCCGGTTCTGGCGGTTACCGTTGTGGACAGTTCCATTGTTATAACCGGAGATATAAAGGTACAGATGGTGAACGGAAGCAATTCGGCTGAAACCAACGGAATCTCTCCAAGAATCAAGTTATTTAATACCGGAACTTCGGAAATCAGATATTCCGATATTAAGCTCAGGTATTATTATACCATTGATGGGGAAAAGGCCCAGAACTTCTGGTGTGACTGGTCATCCGCCGGTACTGCTAATGTAACCGGTACTTTTGTAAAGATGACGGAATCGAAGGAAGGTGCAGATTATTACCTGGAAATCGGTTTTAAAGAAAGTGCCGGAGTACTGCCGGCCGGACAGTCTGCTGAGGTGCAGGTCCGTTTTTCAAAAGCAGACTGGACAAATTATACCCAGACCGGAGATTACTCCTTTATGGGTTCCGGAAGTAATTATGCGGATTGGGATAAAGTTACCGGTTATGTCGCAGGCAGTTTGGCCTGGGGAATCGAACCCTGAATTTCCAAGCAGATTTTATGATACTTTGCGCTGAACGGTACGAAATCTTCAAGGATTTCCCACAGTGATTGAAAGCTATTTCCTGTTCTTTTATTATTAAAATTAACTGTTGTGCCGGAAACCGGAAGACTCTGCAATCAGTTTCTTCCTAAGTGTTTCCGGTACAGTTTTTTTTAACCTATCAGGGAAGTCTCCTGCTTTTGCAGGGAGGCTGCTGAGAAGATCCTCTTTTCGTTCAAGTTTTCCTTAGTGTGTGTCTGAAAATTCATTGCACCGTTTTGAACGCTCCGCTTTGCGGTATACTGCTTCTCCCACAAATTGGAACATTCAGCCCGGCATAAGCAGTTTTCAGACACACACTAGCGAATATGTATTTTTTCTTTATATGTCATATAATTAATGTTATAATGTAATATAGTTTATTTCTGGAGATATATAAGTAAACGCGAGGAGGAGGCCTATGGCTATGAATCGTGTCAGGAGGATGGCTTTAAAGGCCCTTACCTTACCGGTAGATTTAAAGAAGAATTACAGGCTGCACCGAAAAATTATTCTTGCGGCGCACCCTTATATAAAACCTCTGTACAACTTATTGGACCGTAAAATTATGTATCAGGACAGAGAGATTCCGGTGAGGATTTTTAAACCTGACGTAAACCGTGGATTTAAAGTATTGCTTTTCTTTCACGGCGGAGGCTGGGTTACCGGAAATATTGACAGCTACAGTCATATCTGTGCCAGTATGGCTAAGAAAACCGGATATACGGTGGTTTCCGTGGATTACCGGCTGGCACCGGAGCATCCTTATCCCGCCGGGGTTAATGACTGTTACTATGCGGCCAGGGAAATATTTATGAATTACAGCCTGTTTCAGACCCGGCCGGAAGAAATCATATTAATCGGAGACAGTGCCGGAGCCAATCTGGCTGCGGCGGTTTCCCTTATGGCCAGGGACAGGGGGGAATTTCTGCCTGCAAGACAGATTCTTATATATCCGTCCACTTATCATGACCATAGTGAAACTTCTCCTTTTCCTTCTGTCAGGGAAAATGGGACAGGATACCTTTTAACCGCAAAACGGATCTGTGATTATATGGATCTGTACATAAGCAGGGAGGAAGACCGCTATAGTCCGTATGTTGCACCGCTCTCGGCCGGAGATTTAACCAATCAGCCGGCAACACTGATAATTACCGCTGAATATGACCCTCTTCGGGACGAAGGGGAAGCTTATGGAATGCGTCTTATGAAATATGGAAATACTGTAACTACCAAGCGGATAAAGGATGCACTCCATGGCTTTCTTGCCCTGCCCGGACATTCTGCTTACGTTATGAAGTGTTATAGAATAATAAACCGATTTCTGCACGAGGAGATAATGAATGAAACATCGTAAAAGGGTTGAATGGACCAGACTTGATAATGCGGCAAAGATTTTTCCGCCTACCAGCAATGAAAGGGATACCAAGGTATTCCGGTTTGCCTGCGAATTATATGAAAAGGTGGACCCGGGTATTCTTACGGAGGCCCTGGATGAAACGATTGAAATCTTTCCATTATATAAGTCTGTTTTAAGAAAAGGAGTATTCTGGTATTATTTTGAATCAAGCAGCCTGCGTCCTGTTGTAGAAGAAGAATCCCATCCGGTGTGTGACAGAATTTATAATGAAAACAGAAGGGATCTGCTGTTCCGGGTATTTTATTATAAAAACAGAATTAATCTTGAGATTTTTCATGCCCTTTCCGACGGAACCGGAGCCCTCTGGTTTATGAAAAGCTTGTTGTATCACTATTTAATTCGAAAATATAAGGATGTTTTTGGCGGTGACGTACCTAAGTTTGATTATGAAGCCTCCATCAGCCAAAAGATGGATGACAGTTTTTTAAAATATTATACCGGTAAAAAATTATCCCTGGCAAAGAAAAGTGTGAGGGCATACCATATCAGGGGGACAAGAAGAGAAGAAAACCGGATGCAGCTGGTGGAAGGGACTATGTCGGTGAAGGCTGTCTTAAAGGCAGCCCATGAATATAATACTACTTTAACTGTGTATCTGACTGCTTTATTTATGTATTCCATATACAAAGGCATGTCGGAAAGAGGGAAAAAACATCCGGTGGTCTTATCCGTTCCCGTCAATTTAAGAAATTATTTTGAATCCGAGTCGGCCAGGAATTTCTTCAGCACGATTAATATCGGCTACCATTTCGGTAAAAACAGTACGGATTTCCAGGATGTGGTAAAAGGTGTCAGTGAAAGCTTCACCTGTGAATTGACGGAGGAGCGGCTTAAAAATCATATGGAGCGGTTAGCCGCTTTGGAACATAACGTATTTACAAGGGCAGTGCCTTTGGTACTTAAGGATATTACCCTTCAAATTGCCAACCGTATCAATGAAAGAGGGATCACCGCCGCCCTGTCCAATGTAGGAAAGATAACCATGCCGCCTGAATTTACGCCATACATCAGGCAGTTTGATGTATTTACCAGTGCCAGGAGGCCCCAGATATGCATGTGTTCTTACGGGGATAATCTGGTGGTGAGTTTTACCTCACCTTTTACGGATACGGATATTCAGAAAACTTTCTTTCAGGCACTTTCTAAAAAAGGCATAGATATAAAAATAGCCACAAATCTTTAAACGGGAGGTAGAATCATGCAGTATTGTGAGCATTGTAAGGTTCATATCCGGGGCAATCGGAAATACTGCCCCTTATGCCAGAATACGATAACCGGGAGCGGCAGCGATGAGGAAGAAATCTTTCCCAAGGTACCGGTAACTTATCAATATAATCTAATGATCCGGGTCATGTTATTTATATCCATCAGCATAGCAGTCATCAGTTTTGCCATAAATATCATGTTTCCCGTAAATGTCAACTGGCCCATGTTTATCATTGCAGGGATTTTATGCATCTGGATCAGCCTTGCCATAGTAATAAGAAAGCGGTATAACATTCCCAAGACCATAATCTGGCAGGTGGCCGTCATATCCGTATTGGCCGTGATATGGGATTGGCGGACAGGCTGGAGGGGCTGGTCCCTGGATTACGTAATACCCATTGTCTGTGTGGTTGCCATGATAGTTATGTATATTACTGCCAAGATTATGCGGCTGGGCGTAAGGGATTTTATTATTTATATTGTACTGGACAGTATATTTGGAATTGTACCCGGGCTGTTCTTATTGCTGAATCTGCTGGAGGTAAAATATCCTTCGGTAGTCTCCATAACGGTCAGCGTATTATCACTGGCTGCCGTTATCTTATTTGAAGGAGACAATATAAGGGAAGAACTGGATAAACGGATGCATCTGTAAAATTAACGTAAAAAGACATTATATGGAATGCTTTTGGCAGGTATGGTTGATATTTTGGGCTCTCCTGAGAGATTATTATGGTAAAATTATTTAATTTGATGTAGTATTATTCTAAGAAAGTGATTCATGTTCGTTAGCAGCAACGGCATAAGTATTTAATCATCAAATTAGGGAGGGGTTATAAGTTGTCAAGTGCATATGGATTTGTTACTTTACTGACTTTACTTGTTTATGCAATATTACTGGTGTTAGTTATTGAAGTAATATACGTTTTGTTTTTAGCAATTAAAGCATTACAAATTTATATTCATAAGAATTCGTAAAAGAAAAACGTAGGGTGTGTCTGAAAACTGCTTGTGCCGGGCTGAATGTTCCACTTTGTGGGAGACAAGGAGCGATTTTGGGGGCGTAGCCGGGTCTACGTTCCCAAAATTGCGACGCAGGATTCCGCAAAGTGGGGCGTTCAGAACGGTGCAATGAGTTTTCAGACACGCCCTAGGTCAGGTCAACAAAAATTTTAATTTATGCAGATAATCCGGAATTTATAGAATTTCAAATATTGGATTGGGGGGTGGATGATGGCGAAGAATAGTAAGTCCGGTTTGGATAAGGCAAAGGGGGTTCCCATTCCCCTTGGAGCAACCGTCTCAAAGGATGGAATAAACTTTGCGGTCGCAGTGGCCGGCAGTGACAGCTGCCGTTTAAATCTATATGAAAGAAATACCGGTGTCCTCGCCGATTCCATACTTCTTACGGAGGAAAACAGGACCGGCCATATCTTTTCGGCCAGGGTTGATCATATTAATCCCGAGGAACTATCCTATATGTATCAGGTAAATGAGAAGGAATTTATGGATCCTTATGCGAAAGCCTTATATGGCAGGAAAAATTACGGCAGGGTATTAAACGCGGAAGAAAAACGCAAGTTGAGGGGAGGATTTACCACTTCGGCGTATCAATGGCAGTGTGAAGAGACTCTTAATCTGCCTTATTCCAAACTGATCCTGTATAAGATCCATGTAAGAGGCTTTACCATGCATCCCTCTTCGGAGGTCAAGGCGAAAGGGACTTTTTTGGGAATTACGGAGAAAATACCATATTTTATGGAATTGGGAATTAACTGTGTCCAACTGATGCCGATTTATGAATATAATGAAATAATGGGCCAAAGAGGGCTTGGGGGTACGGATATAATAAATTACTGGGGTTACGGTAATGATAATTATTATTTTGCCCCGAAGGCCGCCTATAGTTCAGACCCTGCCCATGCGGCGGAGGAATTAAAATACATGGTAGATTCCCTCCATGGCAATGGTATTGAAGTAATTATGGAGATGAATTTTATTATAGGTACCAATCCCGGTTTAATTCAGGATTGCCTGAGATACTGGGCTGAGGAATATCATATAGACGGCTTTCGGCTCACTTCGGAAACGGTACCTTTGACCCTGCTTGCTGCAGATCCCCTGCTTGGCAAAACCAAGCTGTTCGCGGAAGGCTGGGATCTGGAACAGATATATCCGGGAGATATGCTGCCGGCCTTTAAAAATCTGGGGGAATATAATTCCGGTTATTCCGTTGATATAAAACGGTTCTTAAGAGGAGACGAAGAACAGGTTAAGGCTGCGGTCTTCCGTATAAGAAGGAATCCGGATAAATGCGGTGTCATTAACTATATTACAAACCATGACGGTTTTACCCTGATGGATCTATATTCCTATGATGTAAAACATAATGAAAAAAACGGTGAAAATAACCAGGACGGGGCAGATTATAACTACAGCTGGAACTGCGGAACGGAAGGAAGCACCAGGGTTAAGAAAATTCTGAATCTGAGGAAAAAACAAATCCGTAATGCATTGGCCCTGCTGTTCTTAAGCCAGGGCAGCCCCCTTTTATTGGCCGGGGATGAGTTTGGCAACACCCAGGGGGGCAATAATAACGCATATTGCCAGGACAATGAAATATCCTGGCTTAACTGGGAGTTGTTAAATACAAACCGGGATATATTCAATTTTGTAAAGCAGCTGATTAGACTTCGGGCAGAGCACCCGATCCTGCACATGGAGGAGCCGCTTCGCAGTATGGATTATATATCCTGCGGCTTTCCGGACTTATCCTTCCACGGCATAAAAGCCTGGTTACCGGATTATAATCATTACAGCCGGGTTCTGGGAGTTATGCTGGCAGGAAATTATGTTAAGATAAACCGGAAAGAAAACGACCGGAATTTTTATCTTGGCTTTAATATGCATTGGGAGAAACACAGCTTTGACCTGCCGGGTCTTTCAACAGGCAGAAAGTGGCATGTAGTATTTGATACCAATACAGGAACCAATACAGGGTGGGAATACCCGGAGCCAAAGCTGCTGCCCAATCAAAGACAGTATGAAATTGCCGCCAGGTCGGTAGTGGTATTGATCAGTAAATAAAAAGCCGAAACCTTGTTCCTTTATTATTGTTTTTTTATTATAAGATGCCCCAGGCCGGTATCATTTCGGTAAGAGTGAAAGAAAATATAGATGTAAGAAAGGTTGCCACGGGATGATTTTTTCATTCTTTATTTGTGGTAAGGAGCTGGCGGCTTAGGACAGCCCCTGCAATGGGTGTTAAATATGAATGGTTATATATTAAAAATAATAGCAATCGTAACGATGTTCATTGATCATATGGCGGCCGTATTAATTCCGCCGGATACGGCTGCATATCTGGTATGCCGGAGTATCGGAAGACTGGCTTTCCCTATATTCTGTTTTTTATTGGTAGAAGGACTTCTGCATACCGGTAATGTAAAAAAATATTTATTAAGACTTGGTGTATTTGCACTGATATCGGAGATTCCCTTTGATCTGGCATTTCCCGTCAAAAATTACCGATATGGATTTTTATATCACCAAAACGTATTTTTCACCCTGTTCATTGGGTTGGTTGTTATTTACTTCATGAGAAAAATTGACATGAAATTTGCAAAGAAAGTATTCGTGGGCAACCTGATTGACACCCTCATTGTTATGGCAGGCTGTATAGCAGCCTATCTACTGTATACGGACTATCAGTACCTGGGAATTTTATTGATTGTATCTTTTTATGTATTCCGGGGGAATAAAATCCTGCTTACTTTGGCAGTACTATTAGTAAACCGGCTGTTTGGTTCGGGAATACAGGTCCTGGCTGCGTTATCCATGGTGTTTATATGGTATTACAACGGAAAAAGAGGCCCTCAGGGCAATAAATATATCTTTTATATTTTTTACCCCGCCCATATTTTACTGTTATATTTTATCAGCCTGCTGCCGGTGTTCCGGTAAAAGTAAACGGGGATGTATGTAATCCTGATATCCTGTCACGGTGGAAGACAGTATACCGGATTACCTCCCCGTTTTGCGTTCACTTAACTTTCTTAGGCTTCATAGCTGGGTTTCATAAGGTAATTCCATGAGAATAGTCGTGGACATCATCATAATTATTGTAATTTGCATCCTGGAAGCTTCCGGAGAAATCTTCTGCCACAGAATTTTTTTCCGGAAAATAGTAAGGCAGCTGTGTATCAAAATCCGTTACACTGTTTTTGCTGGGAAACCGGTAATAGCTTCGTTTCGTGTGATCAAAATACATAATTTGCCCTCCTGTATATCCTTTTACTGAAGTCCTTTGTTTTACGGCATGTCAGTTCATACATGCATTTTTAGTGTTTGTAATACTAGGAGGAAATATACATGATATCTTTAAAAATAATCGATATAAAGTCATTTATGTCCAGCCTGCTGATACAGAATATATTCGATAATTTTTTCGTATCGGAATTATATATCAATACGTTTAATCAATTTCATATAACCGGAAAATTAAATGAGGAATATTATTCTTCCGATGAACTGGAAATATTGGATGGCAGGAAATATTCTACCTGGGGCGAAATGAAACCCATCGCCTATTCCTTAATTAAGGGAAATAAACTTCCGTTAAGCATTAAAATCATATTATTATTATCCCCTTCCAATACGGAAAATGTACTCCTAAAATCCGGAGCGGCCATATCTTCTGATGATATTAACGGCTTGTTTTTAAATATCCGTTTTGACAAAGGTAATTTGAATCTGGTTACCGGCACATCCATCAAAAATTTCAGCCTGGATAAAACCCTGGAACGGGCATGGGATGAAGATTTAAAAATGTTTTTAAAGCATTATGAAATTGCGGCGGAAGAAGAGTAATTATTTTCCGTGAATAAAACATTTATCCAAACAGATACTATACCTTATATAAAATAGTCTAAAAGGAATACGACCGGCAGAATGAAACCCATTTTGCCGGTTATGAGCATGCTGCAAAGCGGGAATGGGACAACTGCTATAACTTGAGAAAAAATATAATCATTACTCCGATCAGCTGCTGTAGTACCGATACTTAAATGAAAAAAACAATTTCAGACTGTTAGCACTCACTTTAAATGAGTGCTAATTTTTTCTTGACAAATATGGCCAGGCGTATTAATATTAATTTTATCAGGTGAAAATAAAAAATATAAAACATAAGGAGCGATTTTATAATGAATGAACATGGCAGCTTGTCAATTAATTCGGAAAATATTTTTCCCATAATTAAAAAATGGCTTTATTCGGATCATGATATTTTTTTCAGAGAAATAATATCCAATGGATGTGACGCGATTACCAAATTAAAGAAACTGGAACTGATCGGTGAAGCAAATCTTCCGGATGATAATAAATATAAAGTTGATGTAATCGTAAATCCGGAAGAAAAGACCATAAAATTCATTGATAACGGTATTGGTATGACCGCTGATGAAGTAAAAGAGTACATTAACCAGATCGCCTTCTCCGGCGCTACGGACTTCTTGAATAAGTATAAGGATAAAACCAATGAGGAGCAGATAATCGGACATTTCGGTTTAGGTTTCTATTCCGCATTTATGGTTGCCGATAAAGTTACCATTGATACTTTATCCTGGCAGGACGGTGCGGCCGGCGTACATTGGGAATCGGAAGGCGGAACGGAATTCTCCATGGAAGAAGGGGACCGTGAGGTAAGAGGAACGGAAATCACCTTATATCTTAATGAAGACAGCTATGAATTTGCCAATGAATACCGTGCAAAGGAAGTTATCCAGAAGTATTGTTCCTTTATGCCGATCGAAATATACTTTAAAAATGCCAATGCTCCGGCGGAAGAAGAGGAAGCCGAAGATATTACAGAGGAAGAAGAGAATGTCATTGATGCTTCCGTAGATGAGGACGGCAAGGTGGCAGAACAGGAAGATAACAAGGAGGAGGTCTCCGAAGATAAGGAGGAGAAAAAGAAAGGCCCGAAAAAACCCGAGCCGGTTAATAATACCACACCTCTTTGGACCAAGCATCCCAATGACTGTACGGAAGAGGAATATAAGGAATTTTACCGTAATGTATTTTACGATTACAAAGAGCCTTTATTCTGGATTCATTTAAACATGGATTATCCCTTTAACTTAAAAGGTATTCTGTATTTCCCGAAACTTAATACGGAATACGATACCCTGGAAGGTACTATTAAGCTGTACAGCAACCAGGTATTTATCGCGGATAATATCAAAGAAGTAATTCCGGAATTCCTGATGTTGCTAAAAGGTACCATTGACTGTCCGGATCTGCCATTAAACGTATCCAGAAGCGCTCTGCAAAATGACGGTTTTGTAAAGAAAATTTCCGATTATATCACCAAGAAAGTTGCGGATAAACTATCCGGCATGTATAAGGTGGAACAGGAAAATTACGAAAAATTCTGGGATGATATCAGTCCGTTTATCAAATTCGGCTGCTTAAAAGACGATAAATTCCGTGAAAAAATGAAAGATTTTATTATCTTTAAAAATCTGGAAGGCAAATATATTACGCTGCCGGATTATGTAAAGGCAGGTAAAAAAGACGGTGCAGAGGATTCCGGGGATAAGGCGGAAGCGGCTGAAGTTAAAACAGACGAAGCCGATGAGAAGGAAGAAAATAAAGATATTGTTTATTATGTAACTAACGAACAGCAGCAAAGCCAGTACATCAATATGTTTAAAGAAGAAGGTATTGATGCACTCATTTTAACACATAATATTGACCAGCCGTTTATTACACAATTGGAGCAGCAGGAAAAATCCTACCGTTTCCAGAGAATCGATGCGGATATTACCGACAGTTTTAAGGAAGATGAAAATAATGAGGAAACCTTAAAAGCTGAAAATGATAAGCTGTCCGAACTGTTCCGGAAAGTTTTAAACAAAGAAAAGCTGGAAGTAAAAGTTATGAAGCTGAAAAACGATAAAGTATCTTCCATGATCACTCTTTCGGAAGAAAGCCGAAGAATGCAGGATATGATGAAGATGTACAATATGTACGGCATGGATCCCGGCATGTTTGGCAGCAGTGAAACTTTAGTTTTAAATTCCAATAATAAGCTGGTGCAGTATGTATTTGAACATGGTGATGCGGAGCATGTAGCCATGATCTGTGAGCAGTTATATGACCTTGCCATGTTAAGTCATAAACCTCTTGAACCGGAAGCCATGACGAAATTCATCAGCCGCAGTAATGAGATTATGCTGGTACTGGCGAAGTAATACGCTGAAGTAATATGCCGCAGGAAGATCGAATCTGTTTAAATCAGAAAGATGCGGAAGGTTTCCGGGCATAATGTTAGGCCTGTTGCCATACCTGTTTCTTAATGAGTGATTATGGTGAAGGAACTTTCTGGTCTTTATTAAATATAATAAGCCGCCTTATGCTTGTCCGCATTTAGGCGGCTTTTTAGCCATTCTTGAAACCGTATTTTTCTGATGGTTATACTACAGACTGGGAAGGTTATCTTACAGACTATTTATAAGTGATTTTATCAGAAAGGAGCTAAAATTTATAAAATATTTATAAAGACTTTATGAAAAAGACTTTAAAAGTTGGATATAGTATGCTATGATTGATAGTAATAAAAACTATATATCATAGTAAAGTAAATAAAATTACATGGTTGTAATTACCAATATATGTAATTCTTTTATAAATGGAAGACTCTAGGAGGATAATGTAATGGCTTATAAAATAATAGTGGATAGCTGTACGGATTTAACGGATAATATGAAAAAGGACCGGCATTTTCATTTAGTACCCCTGTGCCTGCAGGTGGATGATAAAGTGTTTATCGATGATAATACATTTAATCAAAAAGAATTTTTAAAAACAGTGGCAGAAAGTCCAAACAGTCCGAAATCGTCCTGTCCTTCTCCGGAAGCCTACATGAAACTTTACGGTGGTAGGGAAGATATCTATGTAGTTACCTTATCGGCTAATCTAAGCGGATCTCATAATAGTGCGGAACTTGGCAAAAAATTATATTTGGAAGAACATCCACATAAAAATATTGAAATCATTAATTCCTGTTCGGCATCTGTAGGACAGACCCTGATTGCAAAAAAGATACAGGAATACGTGGAGGCTGGAAAAGGCTTTCATGAAGTAATCAATCTGGTGAAGGCTTTTAAAGAAAAATTAAGTACAAAGTTTGTTTTGGAGAATCTGGATACCTTACGTAAAAGCGGACGGCTCACCGGTATCAAAGCAATTTTAACCAGTGTGTTAAATATCAAGCCTGTAATGGCAGGAAATGCGGAAGGCAATATAATTAAACTTGACCAGGCCAGGGGAATCCAAAAAGCATTAATGCTGATGACCTGTCTGATTGAACAGGATGTCCAGAAACCGGAAGAGAGGACTTTGGCCATTGCTCATTGCAATAATTACACCAGGGCAATGTTTGTAAAGGATGAAATATTAAAGAGGGTGCCTTTTAAGGACAGCTTTATAGTTGATACCGCCGGTGTAAGTTCCATGTATGCGGGCGACGGCGGAATTATTGTATGTTACTAGGGATTGATGTGTTCCGAGACACTCAGTCTTATCCCAAGGGCAAATCGTTCTTTGGACCTCATAGATTATTTCAAAGAAACTATCTATGAGGACACCAAAATTATTTCTGGAAAACATAGTGTAAAATTTAACCGGGGCTGCAGTAAAACAGCCCCGGGTTTCATGCTATACCTTTTTGCTTGCGGGAATCCTATTTATACTTTCTTTCAAAGTAAGCCAGTAATTGATATAAAGCGGTTGCCAATATACACAAAAGGACAATTGACATAATCACCCAGTCAAGTTTAAAAACCTGGCTGCCATAAATAATCAGATAACCCAGACCGGCTTTGGCAGCCAGAAATTCACCGATTATAACGCCTACCAGGGAAAGACCGATATCAACTTTCATGACACTGATAACGGAAGGAATATTGCATGGGATGATAACCTTAAGCAATATATCCCGTTTCCGTCCTCCCAGGGTACGGATTAATTTTATCTTGTCTTCCTCCACATTTATGAAATCGGTGTACAGGGTAATAATGCTGCCGAAAACAGCTACCGGTAATGTTCGAAAAGTACAATAATTAATTGTAATATATTTTGAATTGATTGCTGCAGTCAACCTCTATTTTACGAATGAGGGATCTCCAGAAAAGCCTTTTCTCCTTGTCGGTGAATAAAGCGTAAAGGGCTGTAAATTTAATATCGGACAGGCTGTCCGGGCCGGTTAAACCACGGTCTGTATCTATGTTTTGCAAACTTTTTACCTGTTCTTTCAGATTCTCATAATCGTATTTAAAGGTTTCTTTGTCAATGAGGCCTTCCAGGTATAATTCTTTTAATTTATCCATTTTCATATGAAGTTTGTTTTTATCTGCTGACGGGTTTTTCGGTTTTAACTCTTTTACTTCTGCCTTAAGGGAATAATCTTTCAGTATATGTTCCACATTATTTAACAGGTAATTTTCCAGTTTTACTTCATTCAGTGTCTTTTTATGGGAGCAGGTTTTCTGTTCGGTGTATCTTTTGCAGCGGTATACGTTATATTCCCGAACAGTGTCTTTATACCGGACAGTACTGTGGTTTGCAGTAAGCTTTCCGCCGCATTCCCTGCAATATAACAGGCCGGTAAACAGATAGACCCGGCTATTTTTTTTATGTGCCTTTGGGATAGGAAAAATGGACTGGATCCGGTTAAACCGGTTTATTTCAATAACAGGCTCCGTGTAATTTTTTATGCCCCCGTATTCGCCGGTATAGATTTTATTCTTTAAGATCCGGGATATGGTGGCATTACAAAAAGATATATTGTATTTTTCCCTTACCATTTCCGCCGTTGCAGAAACAGACTGGTGAAATTCATAATAATCAAAAATGTCCCGGACTAGATTCATTTTTTCTTTATCCGGGACAAGCCTTTTAGCTTCAATCTTAAAGCCCAAAGGATGGGAGCCGTTGGTTACTTCGCCCCGGCTTTTCTTATTGTGAAAGACTACCTTGATCCTTTCACTGGTCCGGTCGGCTTCATCCTGGGCTACGGATAGCATGATGTTAATATGGAGCCTGCCGTTTGCAGTGGAAGTATCATAATTTTCAAATATGGTTTTCCAGTTAACTTTATGTTGCTCCAGGATTTCCTGTACTTTGTAATAGTCGGATATGTTCCGGAACCACCGGTCCAGCTTGGTAAACAGGATCAGATCAATCCGTCCGGCCTTTATATCGGTAAGCATCCGTTGGAATTCTTTCCTTTTGGCCATTTTTTTTCTGGCTGAAAATCCTTCGTCTATATAATAGTCTATGATGTTCATATTATGTACATTGGCATATTCCGTTAAGGCTTCCTTCTGGGCCTCCAGGGAATAACCGTGGAGAGCCTGTTCTTCTGTAGATACCCTTATGTATGCGGCACATCTTATCATAATACCAGCTCCTTAATTATATATATGAAGGAAGGCATGAATTTACCATAGAAGAAAAAAAAGGAAACAGACTAATAATCTGTTTCCTCTGAATATTCGGTTTCATTTACCGCACTGTTCCGATAATCACTGTACGGTATGTCACCGTCACCATATTCCGTATTATAATCATAATCCAGGTTGATTTTATTTTTTGAACCGGTCCGCTTTGCCGGTGTCCCTTTACTGTTATTGAATCGATACATAAAATAATACTCCTTTCGCTGGTATTATTTGCAAATAAATAAAAAATATGCAAAAAGGCAGGCAGGAATTATTTTTAAATATAAAAATGGATTTGAGCCTAATTAATTCCCGCCTGCAGGAGGCGGGAGACTTCCTTGGTAGGTTAAAATAGTTTCAATTTCATATTGGGAATTTATAATCAGCCACATCTGTGTAAAAAATTGCATGATATTCCAGATGCCTATGCCTGTAAAGCCATATTCCGTGATTAAGCTTAATAATGCATTTATGCTGCGTGCATCCTTAAACCACACCATATGGTCCCTCCCGGTAATCGGGTCCCTGTAGAAAAAGTAGGGGGATTGGGAGGATTCGGAATATTGAATGGCAATACCAAGTTCATCGGCCAAACGGATTGCGGCATCGGTACTTAAGGAGTGTGCCCTTGATTGACCTTCAACATATGGAAGTTCCCAGTCATAACCGATAACGGGCATACCGATGAAGATTTTTTCCGGTGGTATCTGGGATACGATGTAGTCTAAAAATTCCCTTATTTTATTGGCGGAAAACGGGATAGGAGGTCCCAGGGTATATCCCCAGTCAAAAGACAATATTGTAACGGCATTGGCAATCTGGCCAAGGCGGGTATAGTCGACCCGTTCAAAGGTAATCTCATCTTCGGTAAAAGTAATATTAGGATTAATCGTCACAAAAACCGGATAGCCCGCACCGTTTAAGTGGGTAGTGATATTGGTCAGGAAATTTTCGTATAAAGAAAGGGTGGATGCATTTATATACTGAAAAGATATGTTTAACCCATAATAACTTTTGGTTTCCAATAGATTAAGCAGATTTTCAATAAGCCGGTCCTGAATGGCCTGGTCAGTTAATATGCTGAAAGCAACCTCTAAATTGGCTTCACCCCGACCGGATAAGGTTGTCAGCAACATAATGGGAGCCACGCCGTAAGCTTTTGCCGTCTGTATAACAGCCGTATCATCAATTCCGATATCCGTTATTTCCCCGCCTGCTATGGCCCTGTAATTAAAAACGGTCAGATAGGTGAGAAAGGGTAAAGTTTTTCTCAATACTGCCATGTCAATAAATGGGTAGGCATACCCATTCGTAGCAATGTCCCTGATTTTATTTCCGTAACGGATCACGAGGGTTTCACCCGGATATATATAAATTCTGTCTGAAAGAAAGGGATTGTTCCTGAGAAGCCCAATAAGAGTAACACCATGATTTTCAGCAATTCCTGACAGCGTATCTCCCTGACGGACGGTATAAGTCTGTTCCGGGTATACAATTACAATGGTCTGACCTTCCACCAAATAATCAATGTCTTCCAAACCATTATCCTGTACTATTTTTGAAACAGATACACCGTAAGTCTGTGATAAGGAATATAAGGTATCCCCTGATTGTACAACATGTATAATCATGAATGTCCTCTTGTATTTCATTTTATTTTTATTATATGATAGCGTAAATCAATGGTTCATATACGGACCCTTATTACGGATGGTAATAAGGTACAAATTTTTAGTCATATATTATAGAAAAGTACTGTCTGCGATACCTGGCATAAACACCGGAATCGCAAAGGCATGTGCTGAAACGGAGGGAAAATATGGATATTCAAAAATTACTGGACATTCTTTCCCGGATATTATCGGAAAAATACAGTTGTAAAATCACGGTGACAGCAGTACGCTAATTATTGTACCAAATAAACGGTACCTACCGATACGGCTGCTACAATAATGGTTTTCATGTTATTTCCAAGCCATACGATAAAAACAGGAGCCAAAGCCGATTTTGGAAGGCTGTTTAAGACGACCAGGTAAGGTTCAAGCACTTTGGCTACACTTTTATTCCACCATAAAATAACGGCAGTTATAATACCAATCAGGATGACCAGTGCAAAGCTTACAAAGGTTTCCAGCAAGGTTACTCCAATATGATAAAAAATGCTGCCGTCTGCCGCCATACCGATAAAACAGCTTAAAACCCTTGAGGGGCTGCTGAATATGAAGGAATCCAACAGACCTAAGCGTGTTGTGATTTCCCATAAAGTAACAAAGATAACTATGATTAATACCTGGTAGATCCGTACATTTCGCATCATTGTCAAATATTTTAAAAGGTAAGCTTTGTGGGAAGGAGAAAGCTGGGTTGAGTTAAGTAATTTTTTTTTACTGAATCTCATTCTGACTTAACTCCTTCCATATTAAATTGAAGTAATCCTTGAATTCAGGGGCACTTCTGGAACGAAACGGAGTTTTCTCATCAACGGTTAATTTAATATCTATAACACACTTAACGGTTCCCGGGCGCCGTGAAAAAACAATAATCCGGTCAGCCATGGAAACGGCTTCCCCTATCCCTACGGAAAAACTTTATGTATTATCAGCATTGGTTTTTAACGTAATACAGGCATTTCTTCCATCCCAGCCGATTGCTTCAATTATAGTATTTATAAGGTATTTCTTTTGCTGGAAACCACAGTCCCTGGTTAAGGCATTCAGATCGGTTAATTTAGCGAATAGAGACTGTACTGCATCAGCCTGCAAATTGTCTTCATTTCCTGCCTGAATTATGGAATCAATTTCTCTTTGTACGGTTACCAGTTCTTTATTCAGTTCTTCCAGTTTTGGCAGCAGGTATTTAAGGGTCAGGGGAGAATCGTTTTGCGCCACCTGGGACAGCAGATTCTGTATGGCGTTATTCAGTACGGTTTCTTCCTTGTGGAGTGAGTACAGTTTTTTATCCCTATCCTGCCCCGTTCCTTTTATTAAAGGTTCTTTCTGCTTGAGATAGGGGATGTAACGGTTATCCGGGCTGCCGGCTGATAGCAGGTCACGGATCGTTTCAATTATCTTAAGATCAAGTTTTACCCCGGAAATATTTGTCATATGGCATCTGGAGCCTTTCGACAGTATTTTCATTTCACAGGCGTAGCTGAAATTGATTATGCCGGCTTTTTTCTGTACGTTTTTGATTCTCATTTTCGAACCGCAGGAGGAACAGGTTATTTTGCCGGAAAGCAGTGCGATTGCAGAAGTTTCGGCACGGGGGTTCCCTTTTGATTTATTTTCTTTTATCAGATCCTGAACGTAAGTAAAGTCCTCTCCGTGAATAATCCCTTTATGTCTGCCGAGTGCTATTACCCATTCACAGGGCGGGCGTTTCTTCTGCTTATGTCCGGTCTGGTGTTTGGTACGGTTATAGCATAGGATACCGTAACTGCCGTCAAAGTCCCGGGCATCATTGGCCAGAATACATCCGAGGGACTTAAAATAATCGTACGCTTTCTTATCGGCCATACAGTAGGTTGGGTTCTGAAGAATGGAAGATATGGTGCTTTTCGTAAAATCCCGGTTTTTCTGGGTCTTAATATGATTGGTAAGAAGGTAGTATTCCACCTGGGATAAACTTTTTAATTCCATATATTTTTGAAAAAGCAGCTTAACGGTTAAGAGCTCCGTTTCCGCCGGAACTAATTTATACAGCTGCCGTTCTTTGTATTCCTTATCAAGGAACAGGATTTCTTCGGATTTAAAACCCAGGGGGGTCTGTCCTCCCAGCCATCTGCCGGTATGTGAAAGGGCAAGCATATTATCCCTGACCCGTTCGGCGGTGGTTTCCCGCTCCAGTTGGGCGAAGACAGAAGCAATGTAGATCATGGCTTTTCCCATCGGGGTAGCAGTATCAAAATTTTCTGTTGCAGATATAAAGGAAACATCATATTGTTCCAGTAAATCCAGAGTCTTGGAAAAATCCGAGACATTTCGGTTAATCCGGTCCAGGCGGTAACACATAAGGATATCAAGGCCATGATTTTTAATATCCTTCTGCAGTTTCTGGAACTGGGGCCTTGCGGTATTGGCGGCGGAAAAACCTTCATCTTCATAAATTAAGTATTTTTTGTCCGGAATATGGGTAAGGTGGATTTCTGCATAATCTTTACAATATTGTATTTGATTGTCAATGGATTCTCCTTTTTCCGAGTATTTGGATTTTCTGCTGTAGATTGCAATATTCATGGCTTTCACCCCCTATAAAAGTATATCGCCTTATGTAAATAATAATGCCCATTTGCCGAATTCTGAAAAATGGACAAATCCTTGTGCATACATATTATAGAGGTGGTTTTATTGAATATAATTATTCATAATGCGGAAGACGCCAGGGATTACATAGATAAAATGAAGGGCCCTATTATGGCGGAATTAATATTCTCCCGGCTTATGGAGGAGCCGGAGCAGCTAAGGATAAAATTATATGAAATGCTGATCAGGGAAGAAAAAGCGGACTTAAGATAAAAGAAATCAGAATAAAACCATATTAGCGGGAGGATTCAGGCGGTACGTCCATACTCTTCATCTTAGTCACGCGGAAATTACATTATCGGGGTTGCTTTATTATTCTGCGGCTAAGGTTTTAGCAGAGGGGAAACAAACGGAATCCTCCCACGAATGAATCAGCTTATAAAAAACTATACCGTGCTATGAATTAGGGTTAAAGTTTATGGTTTGAATATTTATAATATTTTAGTATGGTCTGTGTGGTTTTTCAGGATCACAAGACCTGCACGGTCCGAAGGGCTGCCTGGGGTCAAAAGGCGGCCTTCCGGGTCTGAAAGGCGGTCTGCCGGGTCCCGGTCCCCATGGCGGCCTTCCGCGTCCCGGTCCCCAGAAGGGCGGTTCCCAGGGATCTCTGCAGCAGTCTCGGTGATGATATCTTCGATTATCAATTAGCATAATGTCATACACTCCTTTTTTATTTTTTTAATATTATATGCAAATTGAAAAAAATGGTGAATGATGTAAATTCCTGTATATAACCGGCATTTCCGTAAGGATTGCTTCCGATATATCGTGGGTGATCAGTATGGCAGTTTTTTTCTCTTTCCGGATGATTTCCCAGATATCATCGGAAACTTCAATCCTGGTCTGGTAGTCAAGGGCTGAAAAGGGTTCATCCAGAAGCAGTATATCCGGTTCCAGCAATAAGGTCCGGATTAAGGCGGCCCTTTGCCTCATGCCGCCGGAAAGTTCCGAAGGCCTTGCATTTTTAAAAGTAATCAGTCCATAGGTGGCGAGCATATCGTTAATTACAACATAACTGCTTTCTGTCAATTTATGCTGAATCTCTAAGCCCAGGGTTAAATTACGTAAAGTGGAACGCCATTCCAGCAGGTGATCCTTTTGCAGCATATATCCAATGTTTTTACCAGATGATTTTATATCTTTATTATTTATATAAATATCACCGGTATCAGGGCTGATTAGCCCGGCAATCAGTGATAAAAGGGTTGATTTGCCACATCCACTGGGGCCTACAATTGCAAGGAATTCACCGTCATTTACTTGAAGGGAAACATCTGAAAGTGCAGGTGTTTCACCCTCTAAACTATGGTAGTTATAACTAACGTGGTCAATTCTTAATAGTTCTCCCATATATTTCTCCTAATTAAGTTATATTGTATTATATGAATTCGGGATTCATAGGGTTACTTGCTGAAAAATAAGTGATTGTTCAGTCACTCCGGTTCCAGGGAACCTCTCATATATGCGAATATGCACATAAAATATGCAAAAATATATATTTTTTTAAAAAATGTATATTACTAATATCCTGAAATACAGACATTTAGGGGCCGATTAACCCGAAATTCTACTAAAGCGTGTTTTTTACCCTATTTTCTCCGGCGTGCCGAATAGTCGAAAAACAATAAACATTACGGGAAAAATATAAAAAAAATATAAAATATAAATAAATTGAAAATGAATAATCGTAAAAAATCAGTTGCGTAACAGGGATAAATCAGGTAAAATAAAGTATAGTTGTTTACATAATATGCCGCCTTTTATCGTAAATCAAAAGCAGTTACAATAATACCAGTGAATAGCTAAGATTGACAGGCATAATAATTAAATATGAATAAAGGAGACAGGTACACAATGAAGGATTTTGTTATTACAGCGGACTCAAACTGTGATTTATTGCCGGATTATATTAAGGATAAGAAGATTGGAATCATACCCCATTATTATGATATTAACGGTATAACCTACGGAGATGAAATAAATTTAACCCCAAAGGAATTTTATGATAAGATGAGGGAAGGGTTAATGCCTACTACAATGGCAAGCAATCCTGCCGTTATCCGTGAAACCTTCCAGAAATATGTTGATCAGGGGCTTGATGTTTTGCATATCAGTTTCTCATCCATGTTAAGCGGCGGACACAGTAATGTGGTAACAGGAGCCAGGGAGATATGTGAAGAGAATCCCGGAGCAAAGATCATCGTACTGGATTCCCTTAATGCCTCACTGGGTGAAGGGTTGGTAGTCATGAAGGCAGTACAGCTGAAAGAAGCCGGCAAGGGAATCGATGAGATAGCAGATTGGATTGAAAATCATAAGCTGAATTTCTGTGTCCAGTTTACTGTTGATGATTTATTTCACCTGCAAAGAGGCGGAAGGGTTTCCAAAATGACAGCGATCGTAGGAAGTATGATTAATGTAAAACCCATCCTTGTGGTTAATAATGAAGGTGCCCTGGTCCCGGCAGGAACCGTCAGAGGCCGTAAAAAATCACTGGCTACCGTAGTAAGCAACATGGAAAAACAAATCGGTAAATATAAAGCGGAAAACAACACCATATGTGTTGTTCACGGAGATGCGCCGGAAGACGCACAATATGTTGCGGAATTAATAAAAGAAAGAATGCATACGGATAATATACTGGTGAATACAATAAGCCCAAGCATTGGAGCCCATTCCGGACCGGGTGCTATCGGTATCTGTTTTATGGGAGAAGAAAGATAAGTTTTCGGTTTAATACTGTTAGAATGGTATAAGAATTAATTTTATATAGGTTAATTTTTAATTGAATAAAGGGATTGTTGCATAAGCAACAGTCCCTTTATAAATCTGCATCTACCACTTGGAATTGCATTTCTGTTGTGGGTATTTTGCATCCCTATTCCATTAAATCATCCATGAGTTTCTGAATTCCGGCTTTTCTTTTATCGGTTTCCAGGATGTCTATTGAGATGGTTCCCTTTTCTATTCTAAGACAATCACCTTCTTTACAGCCTTCCGGAAGTTTATTTGCCGGTATTTCCTTAAAAGTACCGTCCGGATATTCCAATACTGCATAATTACTTTCAAACCGATCGATAATTACTTTCATCTGTACTCCTCCTATTCCGGCGGATTGCACTTGCTGCAGGGTGACAATCCTTCGTCTTTGGCTTCCTTAAGCGTTGTTTTGATTTTGCCCTGGCTTAAATAAGGGCAGTCTGCCACGTGGTATTTCTTTCCTGTCTCAGTTATATAAACGATACTTCCGTCAGTATTTGCGGAAGATTTAAAATCATAGGCTGTTGCCGTAAAAGTCACTGTCTTACCATTACTGGAGGCTACAATAGTACCATTTTCGTCTGTACGGTAGAGTTTAATTTTATTGTCTCGGAATAATTTCAGGGTGGTATCAGCCGGATGTCCGTAACTGTTATCTTTGCCGACACTTATAACAGCACTGTCCGGATCCACCGCATTAAGGAATTCTTTCGTAGTGCTGGTATCGGAACCATGATGACCGGCCATTAATACATCCGCTTTAAGGTCTAAGCCATTGGCCATAATATCGTCAATGGCTTCTTTCTCCGCATCTCCAATAAATAGAAAAGAAGTGTCTCCATTGACCAGTTTTAGTCCGGCGGATGAATTGTTGTTATCTTCATATTCCTTATTTGGGGCAATTATAGTAAAGGAGGACATCCCAACCGTATATTTATTCCCAAATTCAGGCCGGGTAATCTTAAGGCCCTTCTTTTTGATTGCCGACAGGAGGTTCTCAAAGGTGTCCGTCGTATGTGTTTTACCGGGCATGATTACTTTACCGATAGAAAATGATTCTATAACGTCAGCAGCCCCTCCGATATGGTCTGCATCCGGATGGGTCCATATGACATAGTCCAGCTTTTTAACTCCAATATATTTTAAATAATTTATGATAGTTTCACTTTTATTGGCTTTGCCGGCATCAATTAACATATAGCTTCCATTTGATTCAATTAAAACGCTGTCTCCCTGGCCTACGTCAATATAATGGACTTTCATAACCGTGTCAGAGGTACTGTTAACAGGAGTATCGACGGTATTATGCAGCAGGATAAAGGATGCTGCCAGTAATAAGGGTAAAATAACTGCAATAATTTTTATTAATTTTTTCATTTTAAACCTTCTATGTTTCAGTATTTTATATACTATAGGAACAAAAGATATATTACTATAGTCGGATGCACGGCGGAAAAGGCACCGCCTTAATCGGAAATTTGAAAAGCAATTTTCAATAATTTAAATAATTATGGTAATTTTATTAGTTGTGTTATTAATTTTAACATTATGAAGCTGATTGAATTAATTTATACCGGGCCGGGCTTTATAAGGATATTATATTTAATAAAATAAATAAGATCGCATAACGGGAAATCATATAACAGTATAACTTATTTTGAGGAAATGTAAAGAGGAATTACATTAGTTTTAAGACGGGAGAGGGGAAGTAATACTTAAACTTAATTACTAAAGAAGATTAATTGATAAGAAAGAGCAGTTACGGTTGAAAAGTTTTGTTAGATAATGTATAATATTGGTAAAATAATAGGGCGGAGGGCTAAAATGAATAAAATAAGTAAAGTGCTATCAATTATATTAATATTAACTTTTATATCAATGACACCGATTTCTTCCATACTCGAAATCCAAAGCGGAATTACTGCCGAAGCGCACTCGGGGAGGACGGATTCAAGCGGCGGCCACAAAGATAATAAGAATAAAAGCGGCCTGGGAAGTTATCATTATCATTGCGGCGGTAATCCGGCTCATTTGCATACCGATGGAGTCTGTCCATATTCCGCGAAGGCCAAGAACGGAACGGAAAATACCGGAAAGAGTACCACAACGTCTGTCAAAACAAAAAAAACCAAATCTTCAACTTCACCAAAATTGGTAAAAAAAGTTCAAAAAACCTTAAATGATTTAGGTTATGATTGCGGGAAAGCGGATGGGGTATTCGGTAAGAAAACAAAAACAGCTTTGAAAAAATTTCAGAAAGATAATGGATTGAAGGTTGACGGTAAAATCGGCAAACAGGTAAAAAAAGCTTTGAATATTACATAATTATTCTGCTTATAAAGCACTTACTTCAGGTAAGTGCTTTATTTAAGAAATCCTTATATCCTATTTTATTCGTCTGTTAGCTTACAACTATGGTTTCAACCGGATATATGAATTCTCTGGTCTGACAAATAAGGATTATTTCTTAATAATTCCATAACGGAAGTACCGTATCTGGCTGCAATATCTTCAAGGGTATCCCCCGGCTGGATGGTGCATACCAGTTTGGGGAGTTTAATGTTTCTCCAAACTGGACAACATGTATAACTTTAGGTAACTTAAATCGCCTCTGCTGCATCTTTGAAATGCGGCCAAGGGATATAATAAAATACGTAGAAACAGAAGTGGACAAAGTAAAGATAATCTCAAAAATCAGAGAATAAATGGCTGACGATCACTAAAATAGTGATCTAATAATATTTATGTATTTATAAGTAGCTGTTCTAATATAATTATAGAAGTCAGAAGGTTAAATTAAGTAGTCCCAAAATAGTCCCCAAGGCATCAAAAAACCACTCATTTCTGAGTGGTTAAATAATTTATAATTGGCCTAAATGATTGATTTATCTATATCTTCTTAAAAGCTGGAAAAGGGATTCGAACCCTCGACTTCCTCATTACGAGTGAGGTACTCTACCGACTGAGTTATTCCAGCATATTTTCAATAAAAAATCGAGGTGACGGGATTCGAACCCACGGCCTCTGCGTCCCGAACGCAGCGCTCTACCAATCTGAGCCACACCTCGTTAATGAATTAATTGATTTCCGTATTAACTCTTGCCAAACTATTATCCTACTTTTATAGAAAAAAGTCAAGAAAAAAATTATATTTTTTAAAAGAAAATATTAATGTAATTAATAGATAAATTATGTAAAATATTGGTGCAAAGCTGAATGATGGAAACGGAAAAACATATTACTTAAATTTATGCAAAATCCGGTTAAATATAGTACAGGAATTATAGTCTGTGGCAGTCCCATTATTAGGGTGCAATTTCCTATTTTAAACCATATGTAACCGGAGCGGGTTTGAAAATTATTGTACCGTTCTGAATGCTCCATTTTGCGGTATGCTGCGTCATAATTTGGGGAACGTAGCCTCGCTACGCATCCAAAAATCGTTTCTTGCCTCTCAATGGAGCATCCGTCGGGCACAAGCATTTTTCAAACATGCTCTGGAACACATAAGTGTAAATAAATCATAATATAAATGTTACAAAAGTATTAAATTTGTTTTAAGTTTTTTGTTGTGTTTCCGGAGAATGAAGTGTATAATTATGCGGTCTTTCTTGTAATAATTCACTCTGGCAAAAGAAGTATTAAATAAAAGAGGAAAGACTTAACATTTGTGAAGCGTTATTCAAGTATGCCATAAACGGAATTTGTCCGCAATAGAAAGACATGGTATTTAAATATTATTTGAGAATGCCAAAATATGTAAATATATGCATTATACAAATTATGCATATATATTACATAGACAAAGTAAAAAAATGGAAGGGTTGACAAATTTAGGAAATTAAACTATAATACATCTATTATTTCCGGAGATAAAGCAATGAGGCTAATGTAATGCGCTGGTGGACGAAAGGATTAGGCGTGTTAGGGCCCTTTTTTATTATCTGTATATAAGTGCTGTTGAGTGCACTGGGTAAACAAAAAAATGAGGTGGATAATTATGCTGAATAAGGAATTGCTCAGGATTAACAATCTTGTTACATCATTTCGCATAAACGGTGAATATTATGCGGCAGTAGACGGTGTTTCCCTCACTGTAAACGAAAATGAGGTTTTTGCCATAGTAGGAGAGTCAGGCTGCGGAAAAAGTGCACTTGCCCTATCAATTATGAATTTACATAATCAGACAAATACAAAAATAGAAGGTAATATTTATTTTAAAAATAAAGATTTATTAAATTTGAGCGTGAATGAACTTAACAGTATCAGAGGCAGGGATATAGGAATGATCTTCCAGGATCCGCTTACTGCCCTGAATCCTCTTATGAAAATCGGAGCACAGATAGAAGAGAGTCTCTTTTTTCACATGTCACTGAGCAGGGATGAAAAACGAAACCGTGCCATGGAACTGTTGGAGGGGGTAGGAATCCAATCACCTGCCCTGACTTATGAACAGTTTCCCCATGAACTTTCGGGAGGTATGAGGCAGCGTGCCATGATTGCCATAGCTTTAGCCTGTAAACCTTCCTTAGTGATTGCGGACGAACCTACTACTGCTTTGGACGTTACCATACAGGCTCAAATATTAGATCTGCTGAAAAAACTTCAGAAAGAAATGAAATCCGGAATCATATTGATTACGCATGATTTAGGAGTCGTTGCAGAGATGGCAGATAAAGTTGCAGTTATGTATGCCGGTCAAATTGTTGAAACTGCCGTTGTGAGTGAAATCTTTAAAAACCCGCTGCATCCCTATACCCGTTCACTGCTGGCCTCCATACCAAGTATATCGCCTGCAGGCAATGGAAAAGAGCGGCTCCACGTAATACAGGGTATGGTTCCTTCAATTTTGCACCTGAACCGGAAAGGCTGCCGTTTTTCATCACGTATACCCTGGATTCCTTCCTCGGTGCATGAAGTGGAACCCAGATATCATGAAGTGAAGCCGGGGCATTTTGTATTGTGTTCCTGCTATAAAAATTTCAATTTTGAATAGGAAAGGAGAAGAAAGGTGTCATTACTTGAAGTCAGGGATTTAAAAGTTCATTATCCGATCAGAGGCGGTATATTAGGGCGTACACAGGGGTATGTAAAAGCAGTTGACGGTATTACCTTTTCCATTGGGGAAGGTGAGACTTTTGGACTGGTTGGTGAATCCGGTTCCGGGAAAAGTACCACCGGTAAAGCGATTATAGGTTTGGTAAAGAGTACATACGGCCAAATATATTTTAATGGTGAGGACATATCAAAATATATCGGCAAAAACCATTCTCCTTACCGAAGAGGGGTACAGATGATATTTCAGGATGCTTATTCCTCCTTAAATCCCAAAAAGAGAGTCCTGGACATTATCGCTGAACCGATCCGGAACTTTGAAAAATTATCCCCTGCCGAGGAACGGATAAGAGTAGACGAATTATTGGATATTGTTGGCCTTACTCCGGAAACGGCTATTAAATATCCCCATGAATTCTCGGGAGGGCAGCGCCAGAGAATCGGTATAGCCAGGGCAATGGCCTTAAATCCCAAATTAATTATTGCGGATGAACCGGTATCAGCCCTGGATTTATCAGTACAGGCGCAGATTTTGAATTTTATGAAAGATATCCAGAAACAGTTTAAATTAGCTTATCTTTTTGTCAGTCATGATTTAGGAGTCGTAAAACATATGTGTGATAATATAGCGATCATGCATAAAGGACGTTTTGTGGAACAGGGAAGAAAGGAATATATCTATAATAATCCGGTACATATTTACACAAAACGCTTAATTGCGGCGATTCCGGACATAGACCCGTCCAACCGGAAAGCAACACAGACATTCCGCAATAAAGTGGCGGAGGATTATGCAAAGAAATATGGTGAATATTATAAATCTGATAATTCCGTATATGATTTGAAAAAAATCAATAATAACCATTACGTTGCTTTACCGTAGAAAGTGAGAAATATATGTGGAAAACTATAGTAAGAAGGATATTGATACTTATCCCACAGGTATTTTTAATAAGTTTATTAGTGTTTTTACTTGCTAATTTCATGCCCGGTGATGCGCTGACAGGTAAAATTGATCCTAACGTAACGCCGGCAAGGCTGGAGGAGCTGCGCCAGCAATGGGGATTTTACGATCCCTGGTATATAAAGTATTTCAATTGGATCAAAAATATTTTTCATGGAGATTTGGGTGAAAGCACGGCATATAAACTGCCGGTGACAGAGTTGATCGGGCAGCGAGCGGTTAATACTTTCTGGCTCGCCCTTATAACAACGATTCTGAATTATATTATCGGTATTGCCTTTGGAATTATCTCCGGGCGTTATAATGAAAAACTTCCGGATAAATTAATTGTATATTATACATTTTTTGCTTTGGCAATGCCCTCTGTTGTTTTTGGTTTAATTAATATCTTTCTATTTTCTTTTAAGCTGAAATGGTTTCCCATTGGAGGAAGTGTAAATGTAAAGTATTTGGCAGGTACGATTCCCTATTACCTGGATAAAATTTATCATATGATACTGCCGGCGCTTACCGGGGCTTTATTATACACAGTAACCATTATTCAATACTTAAGGAGTGAAATTATTGATTATAAAAATTCTGATTTTGTAATAACCGCACGTTCCAAAGGTGTGCCGGAAAATAAAGTTTATTCCAGACACATTTTCCGAAATGCCTTACTCCCAGTAGCATCCTTTATGGGATATGATATTGCTGCCTTATTAGGAGGCTCCATATTTATTGAAAATGTGTTTTCCTATCCGGGCATGGGTAAGCTTTTTTTGGAATCCATCCAGCGGAGGGATTATGCCGTAGTAAATGCGCTGATTATTTTGTTTGCAATATTAACGGTTTTAGGCACCCTTTTATCAGATATCATAATGTCTATAGTTGATCCCAGAATCAGGATTAAATAAAAAGAGGAGTTGACTTAATGGATAATTCAAAACTTAAGGCAGTAAATTCAAAAAATCAGAATACCCCGGCAGCCAGTCAGCCGCCTTCTTTTGCTAAATTGATCTGGAAAGAAATTTTAAATGATAAAGCTGCTTTGGTTTCCTTTATTTTATTGCTTTTCATTATTATCATAGTTTTCACGGGTGCATATTTGACCAGCCCGGATACTTCGACGAAAGTGAATCTGTCGCAGATAAACAAACCACCGTCTGAAAAGTTTATATTAGGTACGGACAGTGCCGGGCGTGATATGGTCGGTCAGATATTTCTCGGAGCCAGGAATTCCTTTTTAATTGCTTTCGGAGTTACGGTGTTTTGCGGAATTATAGGGATCCTGGTAGGTTTGGTATCCGGTTTTTTTGCCGGTAAGGTGGATAACGTTATTATGCGTATCCTGGATTTTTTATCCATGCTGCCCACATTGATGATTATAATCGTAATTGTTTCTTTAATACCCAAATATGATGTTATTACATTTATCCTGGTCATGACCATCTTTAACTGGAACGGGATAGCCAGGCTGGTACGCGCAAAAACGCTGCAGCAGAGTAATTTGGATTATGTCCAGGCATCCAAGACTTTAGGCACCGATAACGTAGTTATTATGTTTCGGGAAGTACTTCCCAATATTGCTTCTATTATTATCGTGAATCTTACACTGAATCTGGCAGGAAATATGGGGCTGGAAACCGGATTGACTTTTTTAGGATTTGGGCTTCCCTTCAGCACTCCAAGTTTAGGGACTTTAATCAGTTATGCAGCCATACCGGAAAACATGCAGGGAAGACCGTGGCAATGGTTACCCGCAGCATTACTTATCATTGTAATGATGCTTTGTATAAATTTTGTTGGCCAGGCTATAAAACGTGCAGCCGATGCTAAACAAAGAGTAACTTAATTAATATTAAAGAAGGAGAGTAGGAAGAATTATGAAGAAGATGTTTATCCTGTTACTGACAGCTGCATTAATGATTTCAGCCCTGAGTGGCTGTAATAAGAAAAATGACACAAATGAAGTAAGTGATATTGAAGCTGTTTCAACTACCGACCAGAAGGCCGAAGAGACAACCGGCCAGAAGGCGGAAGAAACGGCAGACAGTGCAGAAACGGCAGAACCTGCTACGGCGGCGGAAGATGTCGCTGCTAAATTTCCGACAGAAGCAGTAAATAATAATGCCAGTATAGAAGGCGGGGTATTAAATGTTGCGTTAGTCGCATCCTCTGCTTTTGCCGGTGTACTGAATCCGGTTTATTATGAAGATAACTATGATGCCCAGCTTATATCCTGGTTTTCGGAACCCATTATCAGTTACGATGAAAATTTTGTTGCGGATCAGGACGGGGCTGCCACTTATGAGTATGACGTGGATGCTAAAACCATAACCCTTAAGATGCGCGAGGGAGTCAAATGGCACGACGGCGAACCGGTTACCCTGGATGACCTGGTTTTTGCGTATGAAGTAATTTGCAGCAAAGACTATCAGGGGTTCCGGTACGGCGAATCTGAAATGAATGTTGTTGGAGCCGAAGAATATCACAATGGCACTGCAGACACCATTTCAGGGCTGGAATTATCAGAGGATAAAATGACCCTGACCATTCATTTTAAAGATTTCTATCCTTCCATATTAGTCGGCGGTTTTTGGACCAGTCCCATACCAAGACACTATTATGAAGGAGTTGCTATAAAAGCTATGGCTGCCGATCCAAAGTCCAGATCGAATCCGATAGGTTTCGGGCCGTTTAAAGTTAAGAATGTTGTACCGGGTGAATCGGTGGAATATGAAAGATTTGATGATTATTGGATGGGAAAACCAAAATTAGACGGAGTAGTGGTTACGGTTATAAATCCTGAGCTGGTTCCTACCGCAATGCAGGAGGGGAAATTTGATGTAGCCGATTTCAGTGTGCAGCAATATCCTGATTACACCAATCCGACTAATTATCAATATATAGGAGAGGTTGAAACAGTTTTCAGCTATACCGGCTTTAAACTTGGTAAATGGGATGCGGAAAAGAACCAGAATGTTTACGACCCGGATTCGAAAATGGCTGATGTAAAACTGCGTCAGGCAATCGGATATGCGGTTGACAATGATACACTTGCAAAAGAGTTATACAGCGGGTTACGTTTTCTGGCTACCGCCGTTATTACACCAAGACATGTATCCTATCAAAATAAGGATCTGACCGGTTTTATTTATGATCCGGCAAAAGCAAAGCAGCTCTTGGATGAAGCGGGCTATGTGGATGTGGATGGAGACGGCTTTCGTGAGGATCCGAACGGAGGAAAGTTTACTGTTACCTGGGCTGCCATGGATGGTGAAAATATGGAAACCTATGCGCAGTTTAAAATCCAGAACTGGGCAGATGTTGGACTGAGAGTTGAATTATACAATGGCCGCCTTACTGAGTTTAATGCATTTTATGATGCCGTAGAGGCGGATGATCCGGCTATCGATATATACGACGGTGCATGGCAGACCGGTTATGACCCGAATCCGGCTTCCCTTTGGGGACATAGTTCCCCGGCTAATTATACCAGGTATGCAAGTGATACCTTTGATGCCATTGTAAATGATATTTCCTCCGATAAAGGATGGGATAATGATTTCCTGATTCAGAGGTATCATGACTGGCAGAAAGCCTTTTTTGATGAAGCACCTGCAATTCCTACCATGTGGAGAATTGCTATTACGGCAGTGAATAACCGTGTTAAAAACTATACCGTCGAAGCTACGGATATAAAACAAACCTATCATTTAATTGAATTAACAGCAGCGGACACGGTAAAATAAGATAATGCGCGAATGGCTGCAATCTCTTTCCTGCAGCCATTCGCGCATACTTTTCATAAAAGATCCTGGAAATATAATCTATATATCTCCCAGGTATGATATATTTTGAATTCTGCACCCCTCTATTCTGTATTACGTCCTGCATATATACCAACATAAGGGTCAATTTACTTATTATATCCTTGCTGCAGATAATATAAACCTGAAACAGGGTAACCATTAGTGAGTGGCATGTATAAAGGATTACGTGTGTAAAGGATTACGGACAAATTATTTATTCTTATAATAAAATATAGCGATCTGGGTTCTGTCCCTTAAGGAAAGCTTTTCTAAAATCAGGCTGATATAATTGCGTACGGTTCCTTCGCTTAAGTATAGCAGCTCCGAGATTTCCTTATTGGAAAGACCGTCGGCAATTTTACAGATAATTTCATACTCTTTTTCCGTGATTCCGTAAGCCGAATAATTAGCCGCCGGACTTAACGGATGCAAAAGGTTCGGCAGTTTTGTAATAATTTCATTGCCATAAACATTCTGATCCTTATAGACTGCATGAAGAGCAGGTACAATACTGTCGAAATCCTGTTTTAACATATAACCTTTGGCACCCAGATTCAATGCTTTTATAATATAATCGTCATCCAGGAAAGTAGTGAGATACAGGATTTTTGCATCCCGGTATTTCCGTAATATAATTTCTCCCGCTTCAAGGCCGGTCATTTCATCCATTCGGATGTCCATCAGCAGTATATCCGGTTTTAAATCCTCATATAGCCGGATACCTTCCTTCCCGTTATTACCGGTACCAATAACCGTAATATCCCTGTCGGAATCTAAAATAATTTTTAAAGAAGAGCACACTAATTTATCATCATCTACAATTAAAACCTTCATACTTACCTCTCATTCCACCGCCTGCGGCGGCACAATATTTGATGAAAGATGCCGCCCGGCGGTAATATACATAATAGTGGAAGAAATCCGCTGTTCGCATGCTTTCATTTAATATAAATATTATTAAGATTAAAACATATGTCTTAAAAATTCCGATCTGTAAATAATCTAACCTGTAATTTTGTCTTTCGGTAAGGTAATGAATATTTTAAATCCATTATCCAGAGTGATATTAATATTTCCCTGGAAGCCCTTGACACGGTCCGTAATATTCTGGATACCGATACCGTCATAATAAAGCTGGTTTTCTATGAGCTTGCTCAGTTTTAACTGTTTTTGTTCCTCTATGGTACCATTGTCCAGGATAATCAGCTGATACATGGCAGGGTGTTCCCGTAGACAGACGGATACTTTGGTAGCATTGGAATGTTTAATTATATTAGCCAATGCTTCTTTTATGATGGCAATAAAAGAATATTTTAATTTAATATCCGGATTGGAATTCATATCATATTCAAAAGTGACGGGGCAAAAAGAGAAATCTTTGACCAGTGCATCAATACTGGTATATAAGTCAATGGATTCATCATGCATATTGTGAATGCTGTTCCTTATGCTGTCCATACCTCCGGATAAGGATTCCTTTAAGGAAGTTAAACCTTCCCTGGTTGCTTCCTCCCTGGAAATGGTAAGAAGTGCTCCGATCTGCAAAAGGGAGCGGGACAGCAGATGGCCTATATTGTCATGGATTTCTTTAGAAATACGGTTTCTTTCATTTAAAGTAGCCACATTAATCTCATAATCCTGGTTTTCTAAGATGCTCTGGTTTTTCTGCTCCTGCAATAAAGATAATTCCTTAGAGGTATCCCTCAGTTCATTAAATTCCGCCTGCAGCCGATTTGAGGAAATGGTTTTATATTTCAGTACCCACCCAAGAATGAAAAACACAAAGCTGAAGATAACAATACTTAAGTTATAGTGGTGGAAATTCAGGAATAATGGAAATAATCCCAGTAAGGAAAGAATCTGATAATCATACAAGGCAATATCATATATAAATAAAGGTAAAAAAACAAAACAAAAAGGAATCAGCTGGCAGCAGGCGATATAAATCAGGAAGAAGCCAAGCTTAAGCCTCCTGTCATCCAGATAAGTACTCAGGCAGGAGAAGATTACCGCCAGTAAAATCGGAACAATTGCAAATTCCGATTGGAATTCTAACATATACAATACAAAACAACAAAGAAACAGAAGTACTTTATCATGAATTTCAAACATGGTTCCACCGCCATTTTATAAAAATTTAATAATTATAAACATAATACCAAAAACAGATTGATAAATCAATCCGTTTCAGCGTTATCCTGTCCTCCTGTTCCCACTACTCCTAAAGCAAAGCGTTCTCCAATACCATTACATTTGTCATGATATTTCATGACGTTCTTCACTGTGAAAGAAAAATAGGATAAGGTATATTATACTTAAAAAGAAAAATCCGGTATAGAAACCATAAAAAGGGCTGTACCGGTGATACAAAATAGAGATATTAACGGTAAAAAAAATATGGTTGGAGGAATAGAAATGATTGTAGAGGTGAAAAACTTAGTAAAAAGATATGATAAATTAGTTGCCCTGGACCATTTTAACCTGGCTGTGGAAGAAGGGGAAATCTTCGGCCTTTTAGGTCCTAACGGATCGGGCAAAACAACTGCAATAAACTGTATGCTGTCCTTATTAAAATACGATAAGGGAAGTATCGGGATATTTGGAAAACCCATGCGGCCGGATGCCTATGATATTAAGAAAAATATTGGGATTATCATGCAGAATGTCGCCGTATTTGAGGAATTAACAGTATATGAGAATATATCCTATTTCTGCAGTTTATATGTTAAAGATAAAAAAGAAGTGAAACAGCTTACCGAGGAAGCTATAGAATTTGTATCCCTGCAGGATTTTATCAAGTTCCACCCCAAAAAATTAAGCGGCGGACTTTTGCGCAGATTAAATATAGCCTGCGGCATAGCACATAAGCCGAAGTTAATTATATTGGATGAACCAACCGTTGCCGTTGATCCCCAGAGCAGGAATAAGATACTGGAGGGGATTAAGAAACTGAATGAAAACGGTGCGACGATTATTTATACCTCCCATTATATGGAGGAAGTGGAACAGCTCTGTACCAGGATATCAATTATTGATAAAGGGAAAGTGATAGCGACCGGGACAAAGGATGAGCTGAAAAATATGATTTCCCTGGGTGAAAAAATCACGGTGGAGGCATATAACCTTAAGGAAGAACAACTTGAGGAGATGCGGCATATTTCCAATATTACCTATGTGGATTATAATGATAATCTTTTGGTGCTAAAGTCGAAAAAAGGTAAGAATAATTTAATTCACGTCCTGGATTATTTACAAAGCCATGATGTTAATTTCGGTAAAATTTATACCGAGATGCCGACCTTAAACGATGTATTCCTGGAGATAACCGGCAAGGAATTAAGGGATTAGGAAAGGAGATAGACTCATGGTTTTTCGACTATATAAAACAAGAATCAAGTGTTTATGCAGGGATTATGATACGCTGTTCTGGTCCTTCGGATTCCCGGTATTACTGGCTATGTTTTTCTATATGGGATTTAATAATCTGGGCAGCGGGGAGAGCATAAAAACCATACCGGTTGCCGTTGTAACGGAAAGCGGTGCATCGGGCGAGTTTGTGGATGCCCTTAAAACGGCCCGCTTAACGGATAACAGGAATTTATTTACGGTACGGACGGAAAACCTGGAAACCTCCAAAGCAATGCTGCAAAACAATAAAATTGCCGGGTATATCGTCTTTTCCGATACACCGGTCCTTTATATTAAAAATAATGGAATAGAACAATCCATACTGAAAGCCTGCGTGGATAATTATCTGCGTATAAGCCGGACTGCAAAAAACATATTATCCTTATATCCGGGGGTGGGAAATAATAAATTTTTGAAAAACCTTACTGATTATAAGAACTATGTCACGGATGAGGGGGCCCGGGACAGAAATCCGAATTATACTCTGATATATTTTTATACCCTGATTGGCTTGGCCTGCATGTTCGGAACCAATTGGGGCTTTCGGGAAATGGTGGATATACAGGCAAACCAGTCGGCGGTCGGAGCCAGGATCAATGTTTCACCCATTCATAAAATGAAGCTGCTTTCCTGCAATCTACTGGCCGCTTTTACCCTTCATTTTTTAAGTCTCCTTTTTTTACTGATATTCCTGAATAAAATATTAGGTATCGATTTTGGAGACCGTATCGGTATGATATTATTAACCTGTGCGGCAGGTTCCTTATGCGGAATTTCCTTAGGTGCAATGGTGTGTGTAGTAGTAAAAGCCAATATTAAAGTCAGGGGGGCCATATTAAATGTTATCATATTGGGCGGAGGTTTCCTGTCCGGCATGATAATAGTGGACATTAAATATGTCATAGCCACGAAAGCACCGGTTGTCGGTTATTTAAACCCTTCCAGCCTGATTACGGATGCCTTTTATTGTTTATATTATTACGATGGGTACGGGAAAGTATTCCAGAATATTTTCATGCTGTGTGTCCTTACGGTGATATTTTGGGTAATTACCTATTTTGAAGTCAGGAGGAGAGAATATGCAAGTATTTAAATTATATTTAAAATTATTAAAAAGTGTTGCACCTGCTTTGATTATATATGCAGTTATTTTCTCAGTATTGATTTTTATAATAGTGGGAAGCCAAAGGGAGTATGTAACCGTTTATGAAGAAACCAGGGTCGAAACGGCCCTGGTAAATTATGACGGTGACAGCATACTGGTTCAGGACTTACTGGACTATTTAAACGGCTATTGTGACTTTAAAGATTATGGTAATCAGGAAAATGATTTGGCAGATGCCCTGTTTTTCCGTGAAGTGGAATATATCCTTACAATACCTTATGATTTCGGGAAAGATTTTATGGCAGGCAGGGAAGTTGAATTAGAGAAAAAAGCCGTACCGGATGAAACCTATAATCTGTCGGTTGACAATGCGGTAAATAATTATTTAAATACAGCCGGAATATATCTGAATACCATACCGAATATTTCAGAAGAAGAATTAGTATCCTATATAAGACAGGATTTAGATGTCAAGTCCGAAGTTTCCTTAGAAATGAATGAAAATGAAGGCCGGGATAACCGTTTTTATAATCAATATTTTAATACGGCGGCCTATATTATGTTAAGCTGCTGCCTGCTGGGAGTCGGTATGATTATGCTGACGTTTCATAATGTGGATATTATGAGAAGAAACATGGTAACTCCCATGACCCATAAGGATATGAATTTTCAGTTAATTAGCGGCAATATTATCTTTGTATTGATTTTTGACCTGTTTTTTATCCTGTTTGGATTTTTTATTAATGATAATAAAAATATAAATGGAAATGTCTGGCTTTATTGGCTGAATATAATTATTTTCTCCATAAGTGCTTTAAGTATCAGTTATCTGGCAGCCATGCTGGTAAAAAAGAAAGGGGCGAACTATGCCATATCCCATGTGCTTCCGCTGGGGCTGAGTTTTATCAGCGGTGCATTTGTTCCTCAGATTATTTTGGGAGAGCCGGTGCTAAAATTAGCAAGTTTTACCCCGGTATACTGGTTTGTCAAAGCCAATGACACCATAGCGGGTTTAAGCCGCTTTAACTGGGATAACCTGAAAAATATAATTTTTTACATGCTCATCCAGATGGGTTTTGCAGCCGCTTTATTTTCTTTAACCCTGGTTGTCGGTAAAAATAAAAGACAAAATAATTATTAATACAAACAAATGTTCTGAAATTACTTGATTAATTTGGAAGGAAGTGATACAATAAAGCAAACAAATGTTTGCAAAGCGAGATGAAGACAATGAGCGTAATTATTCAGGAGAATATGTCAATACAGAAAAAATTAGAGATACTGTCGGATGCTGCCAAGTATGATGTGGCCTGTACTTCCAGCGGCGTGGACAGGAGCGGTTCTCCCGGAGGTATTGGCAACTCGGTGGCCTGCGGTATCTGTCATACCTTTTCCGCAGACGGCAGATGTATATCGTTATTAAAGATATTGTTGACTAACGAATGCATCTTTGACTGTAAGTATTGTCTGAACCGTTCTTCCAATGATATTGTAAGGGCTTCTTTTTCACCGGAAGAAGTATGTACCTTAACTATGGAGTTTTACCGGAGAAATTATATTGAAGGACTGTTTTTAAGTTCCGGCGTACTGGTCAGTCCTAATTATACTATGGAATTAATGTGCAATACTTTAAAGATGCTTCGGGAGGTCCATCATTTTAACGGATATATACATTGTAAGGCAGTACCCGGTGCCGATCCCTCCTTGATCGAGATGACCGGCTGGTATGCGGACCGTATGAGTGTTAACCTGGAGCTGCCCACAGCTGACGGTTTAAGGCATTTAGCTCCCCACAAAAGCCGTAAAAACATCTTAAAACCCATGAAACAGATACAGCTGGGCCGTTATGAAGCCCAGGGAGGACAGGCATATGGACGCCTGGGGGACGCAAAAAGAAAACAGGATAGCTTACTGTTGCCGGATAATTTTAAAGAAAAGGATGCCAATATTACAAGTTCTGCCTCCTCCGTCCTTGGACTGGTCAGTCGTCCGGCTGTTAACAGAGGGTTTGTACCAGCAGGGCAGAGTACCCAGATGATTATAGGTGCAACGCCTGAGAACGATTACCAGATTATTACCGTGGCCGAGGCATTATATCAGAAATTTGATCTAAAAAGGGTATTTTATTCCGCTTATGTGAAAGTGAATGAAGACAGTTTACTTCCTTCCCTTCCCGGCGGACCGCCCCTGCTCCGGGAGCACCGTTTATACCAGGCTGACTGGCTGCTCCGGTTCTATGGGTTTCAGGCCTCCGAACTGTTAACAGAGGCCAGGCCTAATTTTAATATTCTGATGGATCCTAAGTGTAACTGGGCTTTGGGGCATCTGGAAGGATTTCCGGTGGAAGTTAATAAAGCGGATTATTATACTTTATTAAGAGTCCCGGGTATTGGGGTTAAATCGGCCCAGAGAATTGTAAAAGCAAGGAAGGCCGGTAATCTGCGTTTTGAAGATTTAAAAAAAATCGGAGTTGTGTTAAAAAGAGCCCTCTATTTTATTACCTGCGGGGGAAAGATGATGTATCCCATAAAACTGGAGGAAAATTATATCACCAACCAATTAGTCAGCATAAAAGAAAGATTACCTTTTGGAATCGAAGGAAGTAATCTTTACCAGCAATTATCTTTATTTGATGATATGAATTTTAATACTGCGAATAATACGGGTATCAGGAGTTTGTCCATATGATTACGAAAAGAATATATATGTGTGAAGACAGTATTGATGGTATATTTACCGCTATATATGATGCCTGGAGCAGCAGATACGGCCATGACAATATCCGAATTCAGGTCCGGCAGACAGGCAGTGAAAATTTTAATATGGAATTATTTTCCGAATATATCTATGTGACAGGTGAAGAAGAAAAGACCGAAAAAGTGTCGAAAGCCGTAATGAATAAAATTTCGGAAGAAGCCTTTGAAATGATATGCCATGCCGCGTTATCGGATGAAGCCTGGAAGGGCGATAGTATTTACCGGTTTCTTATACTGGGTTTTTCCATAGGACCGGCTATTGTGAATCATCTTAACAATGATACGGTATTAAATATATTTAACATGAACCGGATTGTTTCGAATGAAGCCCATCATTTTCTGGGGTTTGTACGTTTTACGGAAGGAAAAAATAAGATCCTGATGTCAAAAATCAAGCCGAAGAATGATATACTGCGTCTTATAGCGCCCCATTTTGCCGACCGTTTAAACCTGGAAGATTTTATAATATATGACGAAAAAAGGAAAACAGCAGTCATTCACCGCAGCGGTTTTCCCTGGATATATACTTTGGCGGATAATTTAAACCTGGACAGGTTTGATGAATTATCGGAACAGGAAGAAAATTTCCGTCTATTATGGAAGACTTTTTTTAATACGATCGCTATTGAAGAACGTAAAAATTTTAAATTACAAAGGAATAATCTGCCGCTTCGTTTTCGCAGTAATATGCTGGAATTTTCATCAGCGGATAATGAAGATACGAATGAATCTAAAAAGATATTGTAAATTTTTGATGTTATTTCAATAATATACCTTATTTATTGATTTAATCATAAACAAGTATGCATAAATAATTTGATTTGTGGGATACTAAACGCGTAAAATTAAATATTTTTTAGGAGGAGTATCCATGAAAAAAAGATTATATTTGTTAATGGCAATCTGCTGCCTGACATTTCTGACTTTTACAGCTTGTACAACAACGGATGACGGCAACAATAATTCTGCAACAACAGACCAGAACGGAACGAACGGTACGGATGGAACAAATGGTACTACGAACGGAACCGGTACTACGAATGGAACAGGTACTACAAACGGGACCGGTACAACCAATGGAACGGGAACTACTACGAATGGAACAAATGATACAACCGGTGGAACAGGCGGAATAGATAATGGTACAACCGGTGTTGGCGGTGCAGGAAATGCGGTTGATGACACAATCAACAGAGTAGAAGATAACATTGACAATGCAACCAATAACACAAATAATAACAATACTACGGATAATAATAACAGATAATTTTTAATTCGCGCAGGAAGTTAAAAACGAGCAGAAATTAATCGTACAGATATTTTCTACTCGTTTTTGTTGTATAGATCTATTCCTATTTTAATCTTACAAGTAAGTCCCCCGCTTCTTAGCGGATTGCGAATATCCGCTTTGACTAATTTATTAAAATAATTAAGAAAGATACATCAGATTTTTAATTCGGAAGAATGTATCAAATAGAGAAATAAATCATTCCCGTCTTTTGAAATCATCCGGTCTTTTTTCATACCGATGGATTCTGCAACCTTGACAGACCTTATATTAAGAGGGTGGATCAGGGCTGCAATCCGATCCAGGTGCAGTTCACGGAAGGAATAATCAAGTATTGCTCTCAAGCATTCAAGGGCATATCCATAGCCCCAATGGTTTACATCCAGGACATAGCCAAGTTCTATTTCCGCCCTTTCATTTATTACCGTATTCTGAATCCCGCATCTTCCGATTAATTCTCCTGTCTCTTTATGGAACACGCCCCAAAGGCCGTAACCGTAAAAATTATATACATTTTTGATATATGCTTTATGCTTTTCAATTTCATTTTCCAAATATTCGTCGAGATCCGGAATATATTTTTTAACTTCGGGATTCTGATAAATCTGATATATTACGGGTATATCACCTATAGATAATTCACGGATGATTAAGCGGTTGGTTTTTGCAATGGTTACTGGTATATTATGGGCACGTAAATACACATTATCAATAAATTTATAGTTTATTTCCTCAAAGCCCTCTACCAGAACCGAAGCAGCAGATAAATCCTGTTTACCGGAATGTTCATTCACAAATCCTATCACTGGTATACCGGCAGAAACCGCAGAACATACACCATTATAGGAATCTTCTATAATAATGCATTCATCCGTGTTCATACCCAGTTCCTCTGCTGCCTTTAAGAATATGTCCGGCGCAGGTTTCGGGCGATTTACCGTATTACCGCTGACCAATTTGGTAAAATACTTCTTGATACCAAGGGCTTTTGTGACGGCTTCAATTTCTTTGCCTGTAGATGAAGATGCAATAGCCAGTTTAATACCGTGTTTATATAAGTCAATAATTAATTCTTTGGTATAAGGAATTGGGTCATAACCTTCCGTTTTAATTAACTTATGCAAGGTTTCCCGGTAAATGGCCAGCAGTTCTTCGATCGATAAGGTAACTTTATAATCTTTTTTAATTGTTTCCAGCATATGTACGGTTGTGGAACCTATAAATTGATAACAATATTCGATGGTTACATGATATCCATAGTGATTTAGAGCTAATACGGCGGCTTTTGCATGAAGCGGTTCGCTGTCGATCAATACACCGTCCATATCAAATATAACAGCTTTAAGCATGGAATACCTCCTCTTTTCAATGATGTTTTTTTACTTTTATGGCATTATATATTAATTTTACATTTTTAACTTATTTACTCAGATATCTGCCAGTATCTTTATAAAACCTGCAGTAAAAAAGATACTGGGATAAAGGGTTGCCTGGCTCAGCAGCCAGGTGGAAACTTAAATACAGCTATTTCACAGAAGCCCCCACTTCAAATCGTAGATTAAGTGGTGGTAATTCACAAGCTATTATAGCAAATAATAAATAAAAAGAGAACCTTATTTTTCATTTATTTAAACTGTTTTATAAGATGGTGACAGGGTTTATAAACCGGCTTTGGTTAACATACTCTGTAATACTTGGTCTTGGCGGAAGTATGAAGTTTATAAAACGGTATTCATTTCATACAGAGTATGTTATTTGAATTTGATTTTTAGGGCCGGTTTAATAGTTTTTCATAGTATAATCCAACTAAAAACCAGGCCGGTGCAAAATCAAGCCGGATTAATCCTTTGTAATTTAATTTTGATTTGCTGTAATCCCAAGGGCATGCTCCGAATTTTTTTAATAGATTTCCCGTAAAGAATTCCGTAAAAAAGATAAAAATTGCATAAACACCTCCTCGAATGAGAGCACTCTTGTCTTTCAGCTTTTTGCAAACAGGATTTAAACATGCAGCCATGCCATAGATAGGGAACATCCAGACAGAGGTACGGCACAGCAAAGCTTTATCCTTATGAGTTATGACGGAATGAAGCCCGGTCCAAAAGCATTCCATACACCAGCCACTGAGTCCGCACAATAAAAAATTACTTAAGAAACATTTTTTCATGAACTTAGTATGAGCGTAGAATAAAAGAATATTCGTACGATTTAGTATCTCCGGGAAAAGAACGTAAAAAACATGCTGAAGCAGGATTTCGAATAAATCAGCGCGGAGCATTGAAAAACATGCTTGAAATATGCATGCATATTTTGTGTGCATAAGCGCATAAATACGCGGTTCATTAGAACCGCGGTGACTAAATAAATACGATTAAACATTGGTATACGGGCTCCGTTGACAATCCGTCTGTCTATGGTATAATGTCAACAGACATTATACCAGCGCCGAACGAAGTGAGTGCGCATCAACGCCGCAAAGCGGCGCATACCATGGGAGCTTGCGAACATGGTAATGTCAACAGACATTATACCAGCGCCGAACG
>JAEWAK010000046.1 GCA_023391695.1 Bacillota bacterium | reverse complement strand
TCCACTTTGTGGGAGACAAGGAGCGATTTTGGGGGCGTAGCGGGTCTACGTTCCCAAAATTGCGACGCAGGATTCCGCAAAGTGGGGCGTTCAGAACGGTGCAATGAGTTTTCAGACACGCCCTAGTTATTTCGTATAATATTTCTTCATTTTTACAGCTATCATTATATCTTTTTGATATTTTTCACACAACAGTAAATTTTTAGCATTACCGTATTATTTTAACTTTTTCATTATAAATAGGACAAAATACTTAGAACCGTTTCTCTATAAAGGTTTACCAAAAAATTTCAGGGAGTAACTTTCATTACTCCCTGAAAAATTGTTTTAATCCGGCTGTTCCATTCCTTTTCCAAGCTACAGTTTCATCCTATTCAGAAAAAAGGTGCATAAGCAAAACATAATAAAATCATCCCAATTTTATAAACCTTCAAGATTTAAATATATTTTCCATAACCTTAACCCTCTCAATCGCTTCCCTCAAACCTGCATTTTCCTTTTTACCGTCGATTACATCGCAAAAAAACGCCAGCTGGTTTGCATAGAAATTTTGAGGCGAAAAAGAAATTTTATTCTTACTTCCCCTGTCAAAGTCTTCCTCTTCCATATAAAATTTCACATTATTAAAAGTGCATCTGAAAAAGTCTTTGACAACGAGCCGTCCTTTTTCGAATTCCAAAGTATGGGAGGCCTGGTACGGCTTTTCAAAAGAAGCTTCCAAATGTGTTTCCACTCCGTTTTCATAGGTCAATCCGGCGGTAAAGCTCCAATCACATCCATTTGGACCGTTAAATTCCGGGTGGGCGGTAAAGCTTATAAAATCAAGCCCCAAAAGGAATTGTACAAATTGCAGCCAGTAGGAGCCCAAATCATAAAAGCATCCCCCTCCCATTTCAGGTCTGGAACGATAATTGCCCTCAAAATTGTCCTGCGGTATGAAGGATATCCTTGTACTTATGCTTTTCAAGCTTCCGTACTTGCCTTGAAGTATTATGCCCCTGACTGCCCTTTGCCAGGGATGATGCTGTACCATTACTGCTTCCAGAAGATATACCTTGCTCTTATCAGCCATCTTTTCAATTTCCAGTGCTTCACGGCAGGACATACACATTGGCTTTTCCAGGAGAACATGCTTTTTATACCTCATCGCTTCCATTGCCCACTGATAATGAAGGCTGTTCGCCAATGAGATATATACGATGTCCAGATCACTGCATTCCAGCAATTCTCTATAATCTTTAAAAGCATGGGGTATATTGTATTTAGCGGCATACTCCATGGCTCTCCCGTAATCCCTGGCTGCACAGCCATAAACCTCAGCGCCTTCCACCTGCTTTACTGCATTGACAATAGCTGATATGCATATTTTAGAACAGCCCAAAAGACCAATTTTCTTCTTTCCCATTACCTAACCACCTCCACCTATCCTATATTCTTCTTCCAATGCAAAGCCTTGGTATTCTCAGCTTTTCAGCTAGGGCGTGTTTGAAAACTGCTTATTCCAAGATGTGCGTCACACTTTGTGGGAGATTTGTCCCCAAGGAAGGCGGCGTAGTGGGCTACGCCAACTGAATTGGGGGCAAATATACCGCGAAGTGGGGTGTACAGATTGGGATAATGAGTTTTCAAACACGCCCTAGTTAAACTTGTACATGACTTTGCCGCCTAATTATTTTACACTTTAATAATCACAAATCGCTGTAATACCTTGAACACGCCGTGCATATGGGAAACAGGTTCTTCCTTGTGTATTTTCGAAACCGGCTAAGTCTTTCCCCGTTCCAAATATCCAGTATGCTCTCTTTGTATATATTCCCTACCGTAAAATCATAAAATGTGTGGCAGGGCGTCACATCCCCATTGGCGCATATTTCAACATACAGCCAGGGGAAAGAACAGCTTGACCTTTTATCTGACATCTTGTCCCAATCCGCTGAATAAAAATTTTTCAGATTTTCTTGATCCATTGTCTTGGGATAGCCTATGACATTGATGCCTTTTTCCCTTAAATGACTTCTGACGCTGTTTACCTGCCGGATCAATTCTGTGATATTAATCTCCTTAAAGTCACTGATATCCCTTATAAGGCCTCTTGCACAAGGTGTGTCCTCAACCCCGAATTCAGATTTAAATATTTGTGTATGCCTTTCACAGCAGGACTGCGTAGTATATAGCTGAAACTCCATACTCACCCAGCCAAGCATGGAAGTATCCAGTTCCTCCAGAAAGAACCGTTCTATGTACTTGTAGTTTAATGGCGTTACAACCATGGTAACTCCAAGCATGGGAAATTGTTTCCCACGCTCTTCTCTGGTTTCATATAGTTTTTTTATCCCGGCAACGGCCTTTTTATAAACACCTTTCCCTCTTTGCGCATCGTTTATTTCTTCCGGACCGTCAATGGACACCCAGATTCTTCTGGGTTCATTCTCAACCAGCATATCAGCCTGTCTTTCGAGAAGCGTTCCATTGGTGGGAATATCTACATTACATCCATAGTACCTGATTGCGGACAGCACCTCATCAACCTGAGGGTATAGCAAGGGTTCCCCGCCAAAAAGCTCAAAATACGGTTTTGCTTCACGGCAATCCGCAATCACTTTTTTTACAGTGCCAACGTCAAGCTGCTCCAAAGATTTCTTTCCAAAGTAAGAACCTTCCTCTCCCCATTCGTAGCACATCCTGCAATGTAAATTACACCTCTCCAGCAATTGAAAAACTACCCATCTGGGATAAGCATACAGAAATGATTTTGAATTCGTCAAATTATTTTTCATATCATCTTTACCCCCTGCGAAATTTTATATTTGCACACTAAACCCAGATCTTTTTACAAATTCCTCGGTATAATCCGGGAGTTGACTTCTTTTTTCAACCAGCTTATTGTGGATTTCCTCAAGGACATCCAGTGAATATCCCGATTCCGCCCATTTTATATAGGATATGCCAAGTCCCAGTTCTTCCCATAATGCGGCATTTGTCTGCTCATGCTTTGCTATCGGTTCGATAAAAATGACCGGGGTAGCAGCTGCCAGGGAGTCCAGCAAAGTCCCTCCGCCCGGCTTGCTGATAATGCCTTTACACTTCATACATACGTCAAAGATAGACTGGTATCCCTCCGCGTGTAAGGCTTTTAGATTTCCTGCCTGGTCAACCTCATACATAGGAGGAAATTCATGTTTTCCATCCCTGTTTTTTATCCATGGCGACCAGTGAGGGTCCATCAGGTAATATTTATTTGCCGGCGATGTGTCTTCTTCTATCTCTTTTTTTTCATAAGCTATGATATCCAGAAACAATCCTTTTTCATTTAATTCCTTTATCTTGCCGCGGTAAGTTCCCATGCCCCAGCCGCCTCCGTGTACAAGGAACCTGTCCGGCCTGTCTTTAAAGGGTACTAAACCGGCGTTATTAACTGGTATTCGGCACGGAAGATCTTTTAAGTTGTTATCGAAGAGCCACACTTCGTTAAAATATTTTTTATCATTCCTGAATTGCTTCCAGGACGGAGCAACATCGCTGTCCATACGTATGGCATCGATATTTAAGTTTTTAATCCCAACACGTTCAATATAACTTTCAAGAATTTCATGCCAATGTCCTGACATCATAATAAAATCTTTTCTTTTATTATCCTCCCAGTACTGGAGCAGTTCCCCGGTCCGGTTCCGATCCAGGTTGGATAGTATGTCTCCTTTTGCCATCTTATGCCCTATAACAGCAACCTGAAAGCTGTTGTGGAAAGCCTTTTTGTTTTCTTTGAGTTTGTCCAGCTTTTCCTGGGTAAAATAGCTTTCAATGACAAATACCTCTGTTTTAATACCTCTCCCGCCCAGCTGCCAGTCAAGCAAAAGAGATGGAATGTACACTCCAAGCCCCATTCCGGAGCATAGTATTGATACCACTCGTTCCATAATATCTCTCCCCTCTGAAATATAATATATTTACTATTTATTCTTTGGAAATATTATTCAGTTTTCATACGATTACAAATAATTAAAATTTAAAAATTAATGTCCCTCTGATATGATATAGTACATTTACTATTAATAACTTATTTTTTTAAGACATTTCATTAACTGCCCGGAGTATGCTTTTTGTTTCGCCTTCCTATAATCCTCATCATACCTGCAGGCTTCGGCGATATAGCGCAGACACAGATATGCCCTGTACATATTCAGCCTGCGGTTGACATTATCCGTAATTTGAAGCCCATAACCTCTTTCCGTGCAGTATCCTTCCAAAAAAGCTTCCTGTTTTCTAATATCACTAAAAAAAGCTACTGCAGGTAAAAAGTCAATACAGGGATCTCCCCAGAAAGCCTTTTCAAAGTCTATTATCCCTTCAATGCTATAGCTGCAGCTTTTGGGCTGTATAAATACATTCTCTTCCCAAAGATCACAACAAACCAGTGACGGTACTTCAACCTCCTCCAGAACGGAGGAATTTTTTAAAAAAACCTCATAAACTTCATCATTGGAACATGGAAACGAAATCCCCCTTTCAAGACCGTCTTTTAAGATAGCTTCCACCATGTTTAAAAAAGCTGTCTTCCATGAAGAGTACTGCAAATCCTCTGACCCGGTAAAAAAACCGAAGTAATCACCCCGTATATTATGAATCTGTGAACAATATCCGCCTAATTCTTTATAGACAGCATCATTTTGGCTTTTGGACAATTGAAACTTTATCTTTGCCCAGGATGTCCCTTTCAGCTTACTCATAAGAATATAATTGTTACAAAGGATCTGTTTTGAAAAATCCCACTTGAAAAGCTGCGGTATGGGAATTTCAGTTCTGTCCGCCAGGAGTCTGTAGGTTTTTACTTCTGTCTCCATGGAATAGAGTTCATAGGTATGCAGTAAACTCCGATCAGAAGTTCCAACCTTTAAGATAACTTCCCGGCTTGGATTCAGCAGTTCGATACAATATACGGAATTGAAATGTCCGTCGGGCATTTCTGCGATTTTTCCAAGGCGGGAACCGGCGCCAAAACAATTTTCAATTACCGTTTGGATACTGCTCCTGCTTAGCTCGGTTTTCGTTATGCTGTTCATGAATATTCCCCCTTTACATAACTTCATAAAGTTACACAGCCAAAACAGTATCTTCCTTCCTGTATCTTAAAAGTACGCCGCCATACTCTATACCGGTAAAATCAGTTCCGCTGGTCAGTATCAGGATATAATCACCGGAACCTGGTTTTGATAGCGGGATAAAGTCTTTTAAAATTAAGTCTTTTAAATTTCTGATCAGGTCAACATCACTTATATGGCCTCCATAGGGGAGATTCCCGGCATAGACTTTTGATGGGTAAACATCACTATATCTGTTTATTATATTATTTATGTTAAGTGTAATGACCGCTTTTATATCTTCCTCCTTAATTCCATGCAAATCCAGGACTTCACTCTTGAACCTACTATCGTAGATAACATTCAAAGGGTCGATAAAACTTAATACTTCCTGTAAATATGACAAGTTTTGACTCGAATTCATTATTCTATGGCTTAATTTACCATTTGTTCTGGTAAAAGTGTCTACTATTTCTAAATCACCGTCTTCCTTGTTACTGCTTAAAAGCATTATACCGGCACCATCACCAATTAAAGTAAAATTCAAATATCTGTTGGCTCTTCCTGAGATGGAAGGAGTTAGAATCAATGCGTATCCCTTTTTCATATCACAGCACATTGCTCCTAAATCCATTGCCTGCGTAATGGAACCGCACTTCCCGTCACTCGTTATAACGCAGGTGTTTTTAAGTTGAAACTTCTCCGTCAGGTAATAGGGTATATTCAGATAATAGGGCAGATCGCTGCCTCTGTCATCAATGTTTTTCCCGTAATATTTTCCGTCCCCATAAAGATTATAATAGGTTTGATAGGCTCTTGTATAAAAAATGTACTTAATCTGGTTTCTGTCTATGCCTGTGTTTTCAAACATTTTTGTAAGCATATCAGAAAAGATTTCCACTAAATTGAACTTATTTTCTATGCAGACATATTCTACTTTCGTTTGCTTGACATAGGCTTCACAATACTCTTCCTTGGATGAATAAATTTTAGGAACCGGTATATCAACCATTTCGAAATATTTACCGGTAGGTATCCTGTTTTCCGGTATATAGTAATCTGTATATAGTATATTCGCCATATTTCTCACCACTCCTTATCAATATTTAATTATTTCTCCCTCAGCTGTTATTTCCTGGTATTAGTGGTATCTGCTGTCAAATTAACCAGGTCGTAAGGACAGCAAACTTCATTTATACATGGGTCAACCGCCATTCAGGTACAGGGCGCTGCATTTCGAACAGACCGGCATACTGTTAAAATGAATCGTTTCGCGGATTTTCCGGTACTGTTCGGAATGCCATATCTCGGGCAGACTGTTTTCCTTCAGATTACCTACGTACAATTCATTAAAAAATTTGCAGGCAGGAACATCTCCATTGGGTATAACATCCATTCGGCCTGATAGAACCAGACAATGCTCCTGTTTTATTTTGTAATCCGAATTGCCTAATACAAAGCTTTCAATCTCATCAAGTTCAAGTCCGGGTTGATAACGAACCCTCATGTTCCAGATCTTTTTATTTATTTTTTGAATTTCTTCCATGAGAGCAGGGATATTATCCGGATTAATCCTGTATTTAAAGGAATGCCAGCTTTTATTCTTTTCCCCGCTGCCTATCCAGCTAAAATGTTCTAAAAAGTAATCATCCATCTCTTTTGAAGTTTCATCGGAAATGTACCACGGGTAGCATAACATAACAAAATCAATGCATTTGCTTTCGAAAAACTCCAATAAGGAATACATTTTTCCTATCATGGCATCATTTATAACCGTATGTACGGATATCCTGCCTTTGAAAATACCTTTTTTCCGTAAATCTCCCAAAAAATCAATGGTCTGCATGACTTTATTAAAATTACCTTTCCCTCTGATCCCATCATGTTCCTCTTCAAAACCCTCAACAGGAATCAGCAATTCCAGATTTTTGGATAACTTCACAATATTATCCATATTTTTTTCCACCAGTAAACCATTGGTACACATAGTAACTTCCCGGTTTTCCTTTTCCAGAATTTCCGCTATTTTTCTAAAATCTGTATGGCATAACGGCTCTCCGCCCCATAGATATATTCTGGATTGGGCTTCCTTTGTCTCTTGGATCACCTTTTTAAATAATTCAAAATCCAAATCCATATTCTGTTCTTTTTCATCCATAAAATGGTGGTAACCCTCTTCATTCCATTCATAACAGTGAGAACATCTCAAATTACACCTGTTTGTCAATTTAATACCGACTACTTCAGGCAATTTTGTTGCATATCCGGGATCTTTCTTCCTTTCTCTCCGGGGAACCGCTATGTTTTTAATGGTATTTTTTAATATCTTCAATGACTCATTATCAAACTCCACTTTCGATTTTGGCTGCATGGAACCACTCCTTTCTTGATATATATTTACATACCGTTATCCGAAATACTAAATCTTACCCCAAAACCTAAATCCTAACCCAAAACCGGAGCAACGGTTTGTAACTCTGTAATGACTTATCTTTTTATGTTATGGTTAACTAATAAACATATAGGGAATTCTCTTCTAAACAATGAAGCAATCTCTTATTCAATTCCTCCTGCTGCTGATCATTTTCATATGCAAAAGCCACATAGAATCTGCCTTTTGCTTCATACCTGTCTGCTGTGCTCATCTGAATTTTTTGATTTATCAATAAGGTGTTTGAACTTAAGGGAATAATACCTCCTCCATTTCCTAATCCGTACAATAATCCTTGTTCCTTCATTTTCTCAAGAATTTCTCCATAATTAATAAGCCTCTTGAAATGGAGTGAAAAATAGGTAAAACTGCATTTTAAGGAATATCCGGATAAGTACTTGTCAAGCTGGTGCTTGATAAGGCTCATGGAACGTCTTGCGTTGATTTCGATAATCGGTACAAGGTCGCCGGTTTTAAGCATCATCGAATCAATACAGACGTGGCCAAAATATCCGTCCGCATATAGTTGTTTTGCAGCATCCCTTATCACTTTAAAGTACCCCCTGCCTTCCAATAAGTCCAGCAATTCATCCTCTGCAGTGAAGGAACCCTCATAGGTAAAGTTTTTATTACGCAGCCTTTGCAATGATACTATATCTACCTGTCCTTTCTTATCTATAAAAAACTGACATGAGAAATCAAAATCTTTCTTCAGAAACGGTTCAATAATAAACAATACCTGTTTCCCTTTTTTTTCTTGTAAACTTAGATAATCAGCAATATGTTTTAAGACATTTGCGGATGAAATCAAAAGGTTGCCTTTTCCGGAGACTCCGAGAGTATCCTTAAGCAAAAAACTAGAATTTTTTAAAATTTGTTCTCCTTTTTGCCTAAGTTCTTCGGCACTGTAAACAATATGACAATCATTCATCCTTCCCATTTCCCGGTTCAAATGAAAAGAATAAACCTTTGAGTTCACTTTTTTAATAACCTCTATGGATGGGTTGTCAAAATCCAGATTATATTTTTGGCTTACCGCTTTTGATTCCTCCAGTACTGAAAATGGGACGTACTCCGGCTTTTTATTATTTTCTCTTATAGAATCAGGCGTATTTTCGCTCTCCAGGAGCAACCGGCAGGAATTTTTTTTCCTCGCCTCCTCCAATAAACCGTAGTTCTCAAGCAGCGGATGGTCCTGAAAATGAAAACCGATCGTATCCAGGTATTGCTTCTGTTCCTTATCCATTTCAAACCGGGTAACCAGAGTATCATAACCTCCACAGCTGTCGCAGAATACAAACATTAATTCATCCATTGCCAGAACTATATTCCCTGACTGCCTGTCCTCTACCGAAGGCAGCCTGGCAAATTTTTTTTCTCTCCAGAATTCCTCACTGTCGAAAGTACCACTGATAATTTTATTTCCTTGGTATGTAGCACTCATTTTAACCTCATTTCTACAACTTGTTGGTAAGTTGAATACTATGTAAATTAGTAGTTAAAAAAATTAATTCCAACCCAGTTTCTATAACATAAATAACTGTAGTCAGTATTTACCCGCCCCAAACCAGGTTGAGAAAAGTACATTCGTTTTTCTCACTCCTGCTGTTTTGATTCTAAGTAGCCGGCAAAAACATTAAGTGAGCGGAGATTTTCCATATCAAATTCATCAAAGTCAATTTCTACTTCAAATTCATCTTCAACACGTAAAATGAAATTAATAATCGTTAATGAATCCATACCAATGTCATTTACCAAATCACTGTTTTCATTAATTCTTCCGGCAATATCCTCATTCTCCATCACCTCGCCTATGATTTGCTTAAGCTTTTCCTGATTAATCATTTTTTTGTTTAATTTTTTCTCATTTAATTTTTTCTGCATTAAGATCCACTCCTTTACATTTTTATAATATTTTTAAGTTACTTTTTATATATTACCAAAATATTCGTTTAGGAATATTTCAGATAATAATCAGTTATATCAGCCTGCTTTTTATTGTGCTCAATACAATAACAAATCTTCAGTTTGACAGGACAGAGTTTTGCGGCAGCTTGAACTTTTTAAAACTTCTCAAAACAAATACACCTGATATAAGAAAAGAAAACACAGCTGACAAAGGGAAGGACAGCCAGATGCCTGTTAAGCCAAAAAGTCTTGATAAAATAAGCAACACCGGCACAAACATCAGCATATAACTGCATAGGGACAGAACCAGAGAAATAAGTGGCTTGCCGATTGACTGGAAGTAGGTGGCTTGCAGCATCTGTATGCCTGAAACAGGGAATGCAAGATTTGTAAGTTTCAGCGCAGCCGCACCTAAAGATATCGCGGATTTATCCGTACTAAAAAAACCCATTAAAAATTGGGGAAATAAAAGTACCAGCAGCAAAACAGATGCTCCGTATATCCCGGTTGTTATTGATGAAAGCCTGACAGCAGCCTTTACACGTTCAAACCTTTTGGCACCGTAATTGTATCCGGCAATAGGCTGAAACCCCTGTACGATACCCGTTTGAGGTATAATTAAGAATGTGGTTATCCGGCTTGCAATTCCATAAGCACTGATCGCCAAGTCTCCTCCATATAATTTTAAAAAATTATTGACAATAACAATGGATAGACTTTGGCTTACCATCTGTATAAACGAAGGCATTCCGATTGTCACAACTTCACGAATTATATTAAATTCCGGGAGGAAATGACGCGGTGCTATTTTTAAGGAACTTTTGCCGGATAGAAAGAAGTAATACATACTCATTGAGACAGACGAAATTTGTGATATAAGGGTTGCAATGGCTGCACCCTTCACACCAAGTTTTAGAACAAAAATAAGTATCGGGTCCAGAAATATATTGACAGCGACCGGTATTAACCATTGGTACATGGCATATTTCGTATTTCCCTCCGCCCGCATGATGCTTGAAAAACCGGTGCTTGTAATGGAACCGGCGATAATAATCCTTAAGTAATCCTTTGCATAGGGAAGAAGGGTTTCCGTAATACCCAAAATAATCAATATCTGGTCAAGAAATAATAATCCGAAGACTGTAAAAAGAATCGCAACACACCAAAAAACCAGGAAGGTATTTGCCGCTATTTTATTGGCTTTCTCACGGTTCCCCTGTCCAAGCGACATGGAGATCAATGCTCCGGCTCCATTTCCCATAGTAGTGCTGACAGCCGCCAGTATCAAAAACACAGGAGTTGTGACTGCTATACCCCCGGCTGCATATGTACCGATTCCCCTTGCAACATACAGCGTATTGATAATATTATATAAGTTATACAATAATATTCCAAAGGTTGCCGGCACTGCCATCTTAATCAGCAATTTACCCATAGGTGCTTCCCGCAAAAGCGACTCATTTCTACTTTCCATATTTATACCTCCCCCAAATAAAGCATTCCTCATATATGCTATAGGAACAAAAGACGTTCCTATAGTCGGATGCACGGCGGTAAAAGACACCGCCTTTTATCAGAAGTTTGAAAAGCAACTTCTGATAAGTTATATTATGAGAACATCCCGTATAACGAATAGCTAACAGCATTACTTTTGACAATAACCCCCATCAATAAATTAATTATAATATATAATTACCATTAATTTGAATATTTCCTATTTTTAAACATAATTATACTATTATTTACATATTTGTCAATATATTACTTAACAATATTATTTTTTCAAATAAATAAACAGAAAATACGAATACTTCAGCAAATAATATGAGATTAAATCAAAAATAGAGTATATGAAGTTTCAAAAAACAGAACAAATGTAAAAATTCATGTTGTAAATGTAAAAAATATGTACTGTTTTTGTTGATAAATGATATGCACAAGAACAGTCTTGTTAATAAATGGAATATTTCTTCATCCTATGTTATTAAACGATGGCAAAAGTAAAAGTCCATACTAAAGAGTGGCGGATGTGTTAACACCAACCACCACTCTTTATCGGTAAAGTCGTTTTTAGTTTATGGCGCAATTTCTAAAAAAGTTGCATCTTCGTTAAACTGTGCTCCTGAGCCGCTCTCTGCACGCATGAGATAATCATAATGCCGCAGATATCTGGTGGAATCTGTCCACACCTGGAAAGAGGATTTACCCGCATCTGCTAATCCTGCCACTCGCCGGAAGGTTGCGTCACTTTTAAAAGTACCCGTGTCATCATTTTGATCCAGCCATACTTCTCCGTTCGACCTCACCCGGAGATATCTTCCCGGAAAATTGACGGATTCAAACGAGACTCCGCTGTGGTTTGCTAATCCTGCAACAATCCGGAACTGTGCATCCTCTGTCGGAGAGACATTTGCATCAATTCTTGCCCGATAGTCAGAATGCCTTATATAACGCTCCGGATAATTATAGGACTGAAGGCGGACAACTACAGAGATCGGTTCCAGTCTCCACTCCTGATTGTCATTATACCAATATCTCCATTGGAGTACCTTTGCACCGTCCTGGGCAGATGAATTTTCAACATCCAAAGCTTTTGTACTATGAATGGGAGAAATCCGGAAATAACCATCACCAGCTGGAAGGAAAGCAAATTTCTGATTATCTCCGTTATTGCTGTTCCAAATGACCACATTTCCCCCGTTATCCATGGAAGAATCTGATATATCCAATGCCCTTCCGCTTTGCACATTACTGATACGGTATTGTCCGCCTCCCAGATGGGTTATATTCCACTGCTGACTGGTATTCTGGTTAACAGCGGACTGCTGTACATTGGATCCGTTTTCAGTCCCTGCCACGTCCAACGCTTTGCCGCTGTGCCGGGCAATCAGACGATAAGTCCCTTCTGCAATAATACCCCCGGGAAGAATGGCATTATCTCCACCTGCAGGCCGGGTAAAGGTAAGAGTTCCAAAGCCCGGCTGGTCAAATGTCGTAGCATGTCCGCCAGGTCCGCCTTCCGGCCGCTGTGAGGCTGCCCTTGCGGCAATATTAGGTACGGAAAGTCCTTTGCGGTTTGCATAATGGTTATAAATCATCTCCCATATAGGCCGGTATTCATTCCGTCCGGCTTCAGAAATGATTGTTTGCTGCTGTATCGTACCAGTTTGCCCGGTTCCCCATTCGTAAGTTGTAAAAGGTACATCATTACCGTTATTATAACGGGCCACATATTCCGCCGCATGCATAAAACGGTTATCTGCCCAGCCATACAGATCATCTCCCTGACTCCAGGCCATTTCACAGACAGAAGCCATTAAACCTATCCCAAGGATGGTATGTGCCTGGTCACGTCCGGATTCCTGCCACTGGGCAAGTCCGCCGGAATATTTGTAAGGAATTGCATTATAGACGGAACCGTTCCCTGCTCCGTTCTTAAAATACTCAACCCCTATATTATAGATATCCCTTCTGTCACAGAAAATTCCGATTGCCACCGTTGACGCCATATTGCACAAATCCCAGTTGGCCCAATAATTAGTTATGTATGCATCATTATGATCTCCGCCGTATTCATTACCGATCAGAAAACGTTCATTGAGAGGCTTGTAAAATACATTGAGAAGCATGTTCTTCATCTGTTCTACGTTAAACCCCGGATATCCCCTCATTATCTCAGCAGTATTTGCCATCTGATAACCAAACAGACCGGCAGCCAGATACCGGTCCGCATTGCCGCTAACGGTAGTAAGCGTAGATGACCAGGCGTTTAAAATATCACGAGCGGTATCGCCATGGGCAGTGCTGCCGCTTATTTTCCATCGCAGAGCACATTGATATGCCCGGGCAATATCATTATATAACAAAGCCACATTATCTCCGCTGCCGCCCCGAATAATCGTGGCTGTAGCCCGCGGGGTCCATCCTGACTGCGAATAAGTGCTGTTAACCAGTTGATTCCAGCCATCCAGATATGGTTCCTGCTGCCTGTCGACCATCTGCTTCATACGGTCAAAATCCGCCTGGGTATGCAGGATACCCGGGTGAACAAAGTCCGTTGCCGCAGATGCATAGTCTACATCTACGTTTATCACTGCTCCTAAGCTTGTTAAAATACTTAAAACGATACAAATTCCCCATATTTTTCTCATTTTACCCCTTTCCCGAATATCGAATTTTTGATTTGATATTCATTAATGTAGTTGAAAAATTTATTTTTCAACTAATCATCTCTTTACATTTTAAACAACTATTTATTGATAAAAAATGTAATTCTTTGATAATCTCCCCCTTTCCTCAAATTTAATTGTATCCCCCCTTTCCTTAACTTGAAAATCGTTAATGAACTATATGTTAATCCGAACTTTTATCCTATTGCAAAAAAACAAAAGCGGATTTTGCATATCACTGTTTCACTTAAAGCATTACCATTCCACTATAAATGGTACCTAAATATTTTTATAAAAAGTTAATGTTATTGGTATAAGGACCGATTTCAATATTTCCCTGAATCCAGTGCTTTTTATTCGCCCCTTTCAATAATATTAAAACTACAAGTACTCATTTTTAAATATTACATCACCTCAATTCTGTCAGATTTTACATTAAAAATAGACATACATAGCAAAAACATTTGAATATATGGTCTCTGCTTAGCGTGTCTATTTTTTTAATTGGTATAACAATTTGTTAAATAAACCAATGTAAAGAAATTATTGTTGGTTATGGACGTATTAGACAATTTATCCGCCATATCTTGGATAATCTGAAATTATACTTATAGCGATGAACTAAAATATTATTTCATATAATCCAAAAAACAATGGTGCAAATGACAATAAATAATAACCTTAAAACAATTCTCATAAGCTAAATAAGTTTTATCTAAAAACACATATCTATAAAATATGTTTATTTAATGATTTATTTATATATAATATACTCACAACAAAATAAATTACAATATCAAGAATGGTATCTATGATGTTAAAAATGGTAATTTTCATCTCATATAACTTACTACCAGCTCATCAGAATAAGATTAATAATCCTTGCGGAAATTACTCGGTGACAGCCCCACAACATTACGAAATTGTTTTGAAAAGGCATAGGCGTCAGAAAAACCAAGTTTTAAGGCAATTTCCTTGATACTTTTGTTCTTTTCAATTAATTGTGCCTTGGCATAATCTATTCTTTTTTGCATGACATAATTTCCAGGTGAAAGCCCTGTCTGCAATTTAAATAACTTTCGAAATTTTTCATATCCTATTCCTAAATCCTTTGCCAGTTCCTGAATCGAACAATCGTATGAGGTAAGATTGGATAAAATAAGGCAAGCTTTATGTATGACTTCTCTATCCTTACTGCTCGTTCCGTTTTGTTTATGTAGTTCGTGCAGCATAATAATAATTTTTAATGCCTCAGGCAGTAGCATTTTTATTTCAGCCGGATGTGTATTCTTCATTAAATTCCAAAATTCATTACATTCCTCATACAAGGCACGACTGATTCCTGGATATAATATGGTTTGATTCCTGTCCAATAAGTCCATTGCAACCAGTGCATCATATATGTTTTTACTAATACATATAAAAAACTCAAGCCAATTGCCATCAGGTTGAATATATAAGGTCTGACGCTTTTCCGGAATTCTTTGTATTAAACAACCAGGGCAGATTTCAGTCTGATTACCCTCATAATCTATCTGAACAGCATAGCCGCTTAAAACCAGAACTACACCATAATGCTTATAAACATTATTATTTTCTTTGCATTCTTTTCCTTTCTTATTTAAGAATCCACAGCCAAAAATATTAGAGCTATAATCAGTACCATAGTGATGATATATTGCATTATTTTGATAAGCATCTTTGGGAATCTCAAAAGGCATATTTGAATCCTCCTATAAATTTACCATATTAGACATTGTTTAATATATCCGCTATAACATACTATTCTAAGTACATTATAGCATAGGCTTACTTTTCCTGCAATTTAGAGTATTAAAATCAGCCTTCTCATTTTCTAAAATTCTATCCCATAATTAACATTATTGATAATTCTTACCGATTAGATATAGCACCAATTTTACAATTATTTTCTGTTTTTTCAAACCCTTTTACTGCCTGTTCCAAATTTCTGCATAATCCGGCATAATTTTTAAACTGTCTGATAAAAGTTGAAGCAGTGGATACCCCTAACCGGGCAGCGATGTCGGATATTTTTAAATTCTTGTGATTTAAAAGAAGTTTCTTTGCCTCTTCCATACGGATGTTGTTAATGTAAACAGAAGGTTAATACCTGTATTCTTTTTAAATCATGATGATAAATACACTGGCGTTATGCCAAAATGTGAGGAAATTGACTCCAAACTCAAAGCTTCCGAATAAATTATCGCGCTAACTATACAATACACAGAAGTATACGTCGTAAACAATCTGATTAATACCATGGTCAAAAGATCTGCCTGATGAATCCGGCAGTTAATAACCGGAAGAAGTTTATGTGCTTTAAATTTTGTTTTCCATTTTTAGGGAACGACAGCCTGGTGTACCAAATTAATTTCAGCATTTATTTTTTAACATGTATTGCTACTTGCAAAAGATATTGTGTAGGATCTGTTGTGGATATTTCATCTAATAAATATTCCTCATAGGCATGACCGCAGATTTTTAGTTCAGCTTCTTCAATATATCTGTAAAGACGGGAATACAGATTATAGCTTTTAGCGTATTCGGTATGCTCCTGTCCGATGACATATAAACCTTTGGGTTTTTCGGCATTGTTGGGATAACTGCTTCCACATACAGGACGATAATAGTACCGTGAAGGATGTGAAAAGTTACCTCTTACCAAATCTGTATGGGCAATGATCGTCCCGGTTGGCAGTCCACAAATTACCTGATGTTCTCTGCAAAATTGATAAAAGTCTACAAGATAATACCAACCATCCAATATATGGCTGTCTATCGGAAGCTCCGGCCCCAAAAAGACAGGTGTTGATTCACACTCTTTTAGGATAATAGAGTTAATGTTCCTATCCGCACTTTGTCCTTTTTCTGTCAGATCAATCCGGGTATCCATCATATCACTGATTTGTATAAGCGTCTTGATTTTCTCCCGCACAATCTTCTTTTGTGCTTCCAGTAAATGAATCAGATTTTCAGGGGAACGTCCGCATAAATACTCTTTAATTTCTTTCAGAGGCATACCAATCTCCCGCAATACGGTAATGATATTTGCGGTATCTATCTGATGATACGTGTAATAGCGGTATTTATTATTCTCATCTATCATTGTTGGCGACAAAAGCCCTATCTTGTCATAAAATAAAAGATTTCTCCGTGTGATTCCTGTAACCTGTGCAAATTCACTGATTTTCATACGATTGCTGCCCATTGTTTTTCTCCTTTCCTCTTAATGATAGGCTTGACTGTTCAGTATATGTATAGTTTATAATGCTATCTTGAGCAAGTCAATGTTTATTTCAGGAGGAAAAGTATGTTAAATCAAATCACAAACTCTAAGCAAATTAACAAGCAATTTACTAAATATGTAATCCCGTCTATAATCGGGATGCTTGTCCAGGCCCTTTATGTTATTTTGGACGGTGTTATTGTCGGACAGGGTATTGGTGAGGTCGCTCTTGGTGCCGTGAACGTCGTATTCCCTTTCAGTATGCTCGTTGTTGCGGTGGCTATGCTGATCGCGGTGGGCGGCGCGAATGTCTATTCCTTTCACAAGGGTCAGGGAGAAGCGAAGAAAGCGAACAATATATTCTGCCAATGTCTGGCGCTATCTATAATGGGCGGCGCGGTATTGGCGCTGTTCGGTTTTTTCTTCCGTGAAAGCCTGTCTATATTTATGGGTGCAAATGAAGAACTGCTGCCCTATGCTACCGCCTACTTGAAGTGGTCGGCACCTTTTTCTTTAATACAGATGGCAGCATTCGGTTTATCCGTTTTTGTCCGCAACGATGACGATCCCAAAATCGCTATGCTCGGTTCTGTATTTGGCGCTGTCATCAACGCCATACTCGATGTTATCTTTATACTTATCTTACACTACGGGATTGAGGTTGCCGCTATCACAAACGGTATCGGTATGACGATTGAACTAATATTCTACGGCAGCCACTTTGCCCGTAAAAAAGGCGAGCTGCGTATCCGTAAACCAATCTTTCATTTTGGAGAGATCAAGAGAGTTTTGAGTAACGGCGTTGCTTCCGCCCTAATGGAATTCAGCACACCTGCTATTACATTTTCCTATAATCTTGCGGTCGTTCGCACCGCCGGAACCGTGGGTGTGTCTGCCTATGCCATAGTCTGCTATGTGACTTCCATCATAAGCATGGTCGTGTTGGGTGTCACACAAGGAACACAGCCGCTTATGAGCTTTTATCATGGCAAAGGTGAAAAGAGAGCATTTTCTCATGTTTATAAACTTGGGATTCGCACTAATATAATTGCTTCCGTTCTGCTGGCCGTTGTTTGTATTCTCTTTGGTAGACAATTTGTTCCTTTGTTCCATCGCGGTGGCTCGGCAGAATTGGCGGAATTGACAGCCTATATGCTTAATCAGTATTCATTGGCCTATATTGCTGTCGGCCTTGTGCTGATGAATATCCTCTTTTTCCAAACCACGGAACAAAATGGCCTCGCAACGCTGATATCTTTCCTGCGCTGCCTGGGTTTAACACAGGTATTTATATTACTCTCTGTCTTTGTGTTTGACGCAAAGTGGCTGTATCTGGCATACCTTGCCGGGGAAGGGTGCCATTTTGCTATTTCATACTTCTTGGTGAAAAAAATAAGGAAAGATTCGGAAAACAAATCCGAAGCAACATAAGCTATTATTGAACCAGCCCATGCAATATAGTTTGTGTGATTACAATCAGCCGCAAATATGCTTCTGGGTGGCTGAGGTTTTGAATGTCCCTTTCTATGATAGGGAAATTATTGGTCTGGCCATCTTCGGCAATAATATTTCTATTGTTGTCCTATGCTACTGCACGTTAGAGCTGCGGGCAAAGCAAGCGATTAAAGAAAAAATGTCCTGCATGGAATTTTTAGAGGTCCTGTTCAATGACGAAAACCTGAACCACATACGAAATAAGAGAAAAGAACTTATGAAACGGTCAAGGATGCCGCAACATAAAACCATAGGAGATGTTTGTGTTCCGATTTTTACAATGAAACAGTCTGTTTATTTGCTACAATATAAATTAGCACAAAGGTGTCTGCTCCAGTAAGGAACAGACACCTTTCTGTTTTATATCCTGTCCCTATGTACAATCTTGGGAACAAAGAAAATCGCTATATGGGGCAAAGCCGCTCAGCTAAACAGCAGAGCGGCCTTTTTGTCCTCTACCACAATCACAAAAATAAGTAATGAAAGAGGTTGAGACTATGGAACAACAAAGCATGCAGACAACATTGAAACGGACACTGAAAACGAATGATTTAATTATCTATGGGCTGGTATTTATGATACCGCTGGCACCAGCTGCCATGTACGGAACTTTTCTGGGACCTGCCGGTGGAATGGTAGCACTCTGTTATCTTATCGGCATGACAGCGATGTTTTTCACAGGAATGAGTTATCGGATAATGTCACAAAAATATCCGATGGCAGGCTCAGTATATGTGTATGTGCAGAAGGGGGTTTCAGCTCCGCTTGGATTTCTTACCGGCTGGTCCATTCTTCTGGACTACTTTCTGCTTCCGGCCACGGCAGTAATTATCGGCAGCACCTTTGCAAATGCGCTGATTCCCTCCGTACCCACGTGGATATGGGCTATACTTTTCATAGCATTCAGCACTGTTATTAATATAGTCGGTGTCGATCTGATGTCGAAGTGCAGCTGGATTTTATTCGCCTTACAGATTATTGTTATTCTTGCATTTATAATCTGCATCTTAGGGCTGTTGATGAATGGTACCGTCAAATTCAATACGATATCATTTTACAATCCGGGAAATTTTAACATGTCCGGTATTCTTCAGGCTACCGGCATTGTAATTTTAAGCTACCTTGGATTCGATGCTATCAGCACCCTTGCAGAGGAATCCATAAATCCGGAAAAATCTGTTGGCAGGGCGATTATTTTTTCAATTTTAATTATCGGTATTATTTTTATTGTGATTACATTTTTTGCCGGTATCGCTTATCCGAATTATCAGGAGCTGAACATAGATACTGCATTCATTGATATAGTCAGTTTCGTAGGCGGAAAATGGCTCACCGTTTTTACCACCATTACACTCATTTTATCTTTTGGTATCGCAACCACTCAAGCCTCCCATACCGCAGTAGCCAGAGTTTTATTTGCAATGGGCAGGGATGGTGTGCTTCCTAAGCAGCTCTCTTATGTTAGTCAAAAGTATCAGACCCCGGTTGTAGCAACCATATTTGTCGGATTGGTCATAACACCTATCTCGATCATCTGCTCTCTGGATATAATTTCAACACTTGTCAGCTTTGGGGCTCTGTTTGGCTTTGTTTTACTCAACATCGCCGTCATCTGGAAATTTTATTTAAAAGATAAAGCAGGCAGAAAACAGCAGAAGTGTAAATTCACACTGCAATATCTGCTGTGTCCGTTAATTGGCCTGTTTGTAACACTATGGATATTTATCAATCTAGGCTTAAATGCACATCTCGTCGGATTCCTCTGGCTTGCAACCGGATTTGTATACCTGCTTTGCATTACAAAATTCTTCCGAAATCCAGTTCCTCAACTGGACATAAACTAAAAAATTAACATAATTAAAAGCATAACAAAATCCTCATAATTATTGGAAGTCACTGTATATCGAATCTATTTGCAGCAGCTTCCAATAATTATGAGGATTAAATTTTTTCTTAATTATATATCCGCCTTAACCGGCTTCTAATTTTATCCTTACCCAGATGCCCTCTATATTTTAGCCTTAAATCTGTCATAACGGAAATCACTGATATCAAGTACTGTATCTTCTCCTACCGTCATCTGTGATAACAAGGTACCTACCGTAGGTGCAATACCAAAGCCATGCCCTGAGAAAGCACAGGCTAAAATAAGTCCCGGTACTTCCTCTACGTGGCTGATGACAGGAACATGGTCCAAACAGACATCAATCCAGCCTGCCCAGGTTCTGACAATCTGGACTTCCTTAAGACAAGGAAAATACTTCATAATGCCCCTGCAGATACAGGAGGCAGTTAAGCTGCTGGTAACCGGGGTACCATTATCTTTATTTACATCTTCAAATCCGGAGGAACCACCGAACACAAAAGATCCATGGGTACTCTGGTGGCCGTAAAAATCAGCTGCTGCCGTACCAAGCATCTGATAGAACATGGGAGGCTGTGCTTCTGTTACCAGGACTTCCAATAATGCCCGTGTCATGGGAATGTCAATACCTATGGTAGCGGCAACTCTTCTACTGTCATAACCTGCTGCCAATATAATACTTTCCCCTTCATAGATATCCCCGGTTGTCACCACCTGCCTGGCTTTTCCTTTGTTTTTTCTGATTTCAACCACTTCTTCACCGGTTATAAATCTGACACCTGACTGTCTGGCTTTCCGGTAATAGGCAAGGGTTGCAAGCATAGGATTGGCATGACCGTCGGTGGGGCACCAGCTGGCACCGATCACCTCATCCGAAAGAAACGAATTAATTGCTTTTGCCTCTTCCCTGTCAACCATCTTTACTTCCAGGCCTAAAGCATCTGCCCTCTCCGTAAGTCCCTCGAGTATTTTAATATGTTCTTCGGTTTTACCCAAACGCAGGTTACCTTTCTGATAATACTCCACGTCCATTTCTAACTCTTCGGAAAGACACGGCCATAAATTTTTTACTCCATACATAGCTAACGGTAATTCCCGTTTATCACGCCCTGACTGCCTTACACCGCCGCCGTTTCTGCTGGAACCGCCGTTTCCGATATAATTGCTTTTTTCCAGAACAATAACCGAACACCCCTTTTTCGCCAGATAATATGCCGTGGAGTTTCCGATAATGCCTCCGCCGATGATAATAACATCTGCATAATGTCCCATAACCGGTCATTCCTCCTTTCTTTCATTTCCTAAAACTTTCATCTCTATGGGCCTCATAGGTGCCCGGGAAACTGCCGGTTCCATATCCATAGGAGATAAACCCAGTTCCTTTGCTGCAATTCCCTTAATCAATCTTCCGCAGGTCTGGCCCTGGCAAAGTCCCATACCGGTTCTTAAAAATCTTCTGATTTCTGTAAGGGTATACATACCGTCATGGACTGCCCTCCTGATTTCTCCCTTCGTAACTTCCTCGCAGCGGCAGATAATCATATCGTCATCCGGCTGGGGTACAAATTCTCCAATATCTTTTAAACGGTCCTTTATTATACTCATAAGCCTGCCTCCAAACTGCGAAAAAATCTTGCTTTCATTACCATATCGCCAGGAACCTTCATGGTCAGTAAATGGGTATGGTCAAACGTCCCGGAAGTTTTAATATCTATAATTTCTGCCGTACATACTTCCTTGCCGCTTCTGTCTAAGGCTTTTCCTTTTTCTCCGGATACAGGAAGGGGCAGGAATTCATAAGGTATTGTAATAGTCGCAAAACCCGGTTCATATTCTTCATTCACAAGAAAAATCGCCTGACCGGAACAGGAAGCCACACACATACCGCAGCCGCTGCATTTCTTTTTGGTATCAATGACCGGCAGGGAAGTGATGTTATCCCCGATCTTTATGCACTTTTTAGGACAGGCATCCTGACATGGGTTACAAGGAATATTCTGGGTACATTCGATAACCGGGTGTATTCCGGAGGATTTGGTAACACCCGGGAATCGCTCAATTTCCGTTTCATCTACATAACCCTTTTTCAGAAGATTATTTGAGATTTCAATGCCTTCATCGGTTATTTCAATGGTCTTGCCTCTATTTTCGGGAGCAAACATTCCCTTCCTCAGACTTTGCAGAGCATTTTCCAGTTTTTTTATTTTTTCGTCCAGTACATCCTTTGTGATAAATCCCAGGTATTCCGCTGCAGCAATACCGGAGATACGTCCTTCAATCATAGCGGAACTTGCTTCTTCAATTCCCGAAACATCCCCTGCCGCAAAAATACCGGGTATATTAGTCTCTCCTGTTTTATTACATTCCGGGACATATCCGCCGGAGGTATCTTTCATTTTACAGCCTGCCATGCTAAGGAGCTGTGACATAGGTGACAAACCAACAGCCAGACAGATTGTATCTACGTCAAAGTATTTTTCCGTGCCGGGAACCAGCTTCCAGGCACTGTCTACTTCACCGATGGTAACGCCTGTTACGCAATTCTCCCCTTCTGCTTTTATAATGGTGTGGGAAAGATAAAAAGGTACACCGCATCTTGCCACTTTGGAAGCATGAACACCATATCCGCCTACCTTGGGGGCTGCATCTACCAAAGCTGCTACTTCACATCCGGCCTGCATAAGCTGAAAGCTGACAACAAGGCCTACATTTCCGGAACCAAGCATCAATACACGGCTGCCGGGTTTAATGCCGTGCAGGTTCATCATAGTCTGCGCGGCACCGGCACCGATTACACCTGGTAATGTCCAGCCGTCAAAAGTGATCATATTTTCTGCGGCTCCTGTTGCAACAATAATGGCATCTCCTTTATAATGCAGGATTTTATCCCCTATTTTCACCGTAACTTCTTTGTCCTGATACAAACCGGCGACAATCGCATTCAACTCGACTTTGACGCCGCAGCCATTTGCTTCTTTTAATAATTCTTCGCCGATTTTAAACCCCCGGATCTTAGCTTTATGTTCTTTGGAACCGAAGAATTTATGGATTTGTTTAAAAAGCTGTCCTCCCGGTTTTGCATTTTCATCAAATACAATGACCTTTAATCCGCATTTTGCCGCTTCGATAGCTGCAGAGAAACCAGCCGGACCGGCTCCAATTATTATTAAATCATATCTTTTCATCTTAACCTCTATTCTTGCGCACGCTCTTTGTGCATATCAAGTTTGTGATGCACAAGCACAAACTTGCGGTTGAAAAATTTATTTTTCAACCTATCATCCCTCTCTTACACGGTATTGCGCTCTGAAATCATCTTTGTTCAGCTCTTACTGATACGCCGTATTGCGTCTGAATCTTCATACCTTCTTTAAGCGGTGTGATACAGGTCCTTACATTCGGCTTCCCATCCACTACCATAACGCAGTCGGTACATCTTCCGATTGCACAGAATACACCTCTTGGTTTATGATATTTTTTGGTATAGCGGTGTATTCTTACCCCTGCAGCATTCAAAGCCATGGCAATCGGTTCCCCTTCCAGCCCTGTAAGCAGTTTTCCGTCATAGGTAAATTCAATCACTCTTCTTTCTTCTGTTTTCCCCAATATTGGATGTTCTTCTATTCTCATAACTCTTAACTCCTTATCTTTCCTTTTCTATGCCAAATAAGGCTCTTTCCACAGATTGAGCTTTGTTCCGATTCCTTTTTCCAATGCATTACGGTAAACAACAGTCCCCCAGGCAACGTCTTCAATGGGCATACCGCCTACAGAATAAATTACAATTTCATTTTCTTTCCTGTGCACCGGGACCTTACCGGTTAACACATCGCCCAAATCATCGATTTGAGCTTTTTTCATCCTTCCTTCCGCTATCAGGTCCATGCAGTGTACTGCCGGAATGGGAATAGTATTGTATGCCGGAAATTCCATCTCTTCTTCCCAGGCTTCATATAACTGGATGTTATCTGCTATATTTCTGGCACGGTTTAATATAAAATCATCATCAAATCTAGCTGATGCCGGACAACAGAGGACTGCTCCGGGTTTAATCCAGGCTTCGTTAATATATGGATACTGTTCCGGGTCTCCTGTCGGGCTGGAAGTAGCAACACTTACAATATCCGCATCCCTTACCGCTTCTTCTTCCGTTTCTACAATTTGAAGCTCTTTAACCTGCGGGTATTTTTCATTAACATATTTCATAAAGCTGTCTAAGGATCTCTTGCTTCTTCCCTTTACTTTAACGGTTTCAACGGATGGCCTTACCGCCATTGTTGCATCAAAGGCTGTTTTACTCATAACACCGGGTCCTATGATTCCGACAATCCTGGAATCTTCCCTGGAAAAATACTTGATCCCAACCCCCGGAACCGCTCCGGTTCTGTAAGCACTTAAGATATTGGCAGACATATAAGCTAAGGGAGCTCCGGTATTCTTATCATTTAACGTCAGCATCAGGATGGATCTGGGAAGTCCGTTTTTCTTATTTTCCACATTGGAACCATACCATTTCATGCCTGCCATGTCGAATTTTCCTCCAAGATAAGCCGGCATGGCCATAAACCTCCGGTCAGGTCCATCGACAGGCATGTTGGGGAAAGGCGAGCTTTCCGGAAATGTCATCATGACACCATGGGAATTGCCGTTTGGTCCTCCCATTCGGTAATCTCCGGTTTTTAACAGCTTAAACATCTCCTCCATAGCTTCCACACAGCCTGCCATTTCGGTAACTCCTGCCCGGATCATATCTTCCTCACTTAAATAAATAAAATCTATATTGGGGTATCCCATCTTTCTTTCCTCCGTTTCCATTTTTTATTCCTTATTAATGAGAATTTGTTTCATTTTTATTGACCTTTAAGATTCACAGCCAATTAACGCTTTCGATTCAATTCAATCATTTGTGCCGGCCGGTTTAATTTTAAGTTTCCCATCCGCCTCCTTAAACAAAAAAAGCCCTGTGATAACTGTTATCACAAGACTTCATTGTCGTTTCTTTTCCATTATTTTATATTGCTGCTAGGTTTATGTATAGTATAATTCGGAACTGAGATGATGAAAAATTATTTCTTGACGTTATCCGGTCCGGGTGCTAGAATATTGGAAAGACACAAAAGCGTGCTGCATTTTGTGTCTTTTTTAATGTATTATACAAGGTTACAATCAAAGAATAGTATATCTTATAAAGGAGTGGGGCTTAATGGTAAATTTAAATAGAGATTTAAAATTTACTGAACTGAATCCAAAACAACCTGAGTTTGTCCTTGTCACATCAGATTATTCCAAGAAATATTTAATGAAGTACAACCTTTCCCACTTCTATCAATTTACGGCAGAAACAGATAAAATGGGTGTTATTCCGGATGCCTGTGTAGATATTTTATTCTGGAAGAAAGACGGTAAAATAAAAACCAAGATAGCCGGATCATTGCTGGAAAAAGGAGTGGCGGAAACAGAAATGAAATGCGAATATTTCGGCATTCGTTTTCTTCCAGGCGTAAATCCTGTTAGCGGAATCGTAAATTTAAGTGAACTGATTAATAACGAAGAATCGTTCGAAGATATGATTACCTCATATGAGGATAGGGAAATCTTACTCGAGAATATGTATTTTGCCAATTCTTTTGAAAAGAAAATAAAAATATTCATGAACTATTATGTAAAACAATTTGATCGGCAGATCGAAGACAGGAACAGTTTAAAATATGTAATACGAAATGAAATTATTAATTCAAACGGCAACATAAAACTAGCTGATTTAAGTGCCTTTACAGGATATTCGGAAAGATATCTGAATGCAAAAATCCATGAGTCTTTTGGAATGAATCCCAAAAGCCTGATCCGCTTTATCCGGTTCCAGAAATCAGTCAGTAATCTAATTAATACCATTCACTGTATTAATAGTACCGATACCGCCTTGGAATCCGGATATTATGACCAGTCCCACTTTATTAAGGAATTTATCAAGTTTACAGGTTTAACTCCGGTTGGTTACATCGATAACCTGTTAAGCAATTCATATGATAAAAAACTGCATGTTATAAGCTGAAACAGGTTATGTTATACCTATCTATTGAAGTCCTAATGGTGGATTGTATATATCTTTATCAGAAGACTCCTGCCAGGCAGGAGTCTTCTACAGTTTTGAATCAGAATGTATTTTATTTTCAATTGCTTTATTACCTAAATGTTTTTGTTAATAGAACCACTCACTACTGCCTATCAATTTGAATAATGCAAAAAGTCGGATCTCCGGTATAAAAAACATCCCCAGTATGCCGCTTCCCTACATAAATATAATGTAAAACTTAAGATTAGTGTACTTTGTTAAAGGATAAAAGGATTCATTTTTTTATTCTAAAAGTAAATATTTCTTATTTACAGCTCTTTACAGGAATGTTCTACACCACTGACCGACCTGCTCCTCCATCTCCACCTCGTCGGTTCCTTCTATTAGAAAGGTCAGAACCTCCCCCCGTACAGCCTTTAAATTCATCATGGAAAACACATCCTTGCCGTCTCCTGCCACCCCGCCTTTCTGAATGGCTACCCGGCTTTCATAGTCCCGGCACATTCCTGCCAGGCTGACGGCCATCCTGGCATGGAGCCCTCCTTCATGGAGAATTTTATGCTGAAATTGTCTCATACCACCCTCCTATTGAAAGCATTCAACGATTGTATCAATAAACTCCTCATAAGAATCACACTTTAGTATCCGGTCCGCATGAATGGTTTCCAGAAGCAGTACCACAAGATTATCAAAAACCTCGTGGAAAACAGCCCTGTCCTCCCGACTCACGGAAAACAGCAGGATGATCCGGACCATGTGCTCCCCCCATGGTATGGGCTTGTTTGACAGCATGACAAACATACCCGTCTTATACGAATCCATTTTAAGAGAATGGGGAACGGCAATATGACCGAAAGAGGTGGACGAGTGTTGCTCCCGTTCCAGTACCTGATCAATAAATCCCGGTTCCACATATTTCGCCTGTTCCAATCGGTCTACCATAAAAAAAAGGGCCTCCTTCTGATCCTTCACTTCCGGATTCTTGCAAAAGAGCTCTTCAGAGGCTATCTGCACCAAAAGCTTCTTTAAATGCTGCTTTCTTTTTGTCAGCTTCACCTTTTCGATTCTCTCCTTTATCCCGGCAATATCCCTGTTGTTTAAAAAGGGCGAGACCAGCACCCACTCCTTGATGCCGGTTTCCTCTGCAGGAAGGGTTGATATGACTAGATCCGGATTTTCCAGGCCGTCTATTTCCCAAAGGTCAGTGACCACGTTCGTTATGATCAGTCTTTCTCCAAATTCCGCTTTAATGCGTTCCATAATGCGTTCCGAAAAATCATAATATTGGGGAAACAGCAAAACACACTTAAGCTGATCCCGCCCCTTGCCTCCGGTCATTAAATTTCCTCCGATTATCTCTCATCTTTCTTTCCTCCTTTCGCTATTTTATGTTAGTATATATTTTTTTTCGAGGGATCTCAAATATACATTTTCCGCATTTCGGGGCAAAAAAATCCCCGTTCCCCCATACAAAGAACAGAGATGTCTGAATATAAGTATCAGGTTTACGCGAATGAAAACGTGGCTGTGGAACTATTCAAACGAGCCATAATAGGGATAATGCTTGAGGATAATCCGGATATCAGAGAGAAAAAAATGATAAAACTACAAAAGACCATTGAAAAGTATACCCTTCCATATCGAAAATGCAAAGGACATGAAAGGGTATTTAAGAATTCCAACAAATATAAAATGAATTTGAAAACTTTTTAAATGACTGGCTTAAGTTTATGATGTTACGTGCAACGGGTGGTTATGATTTTATATTACCCGTATTACTTTATTCAAATATTATTACCCGTTCTTTATTTACCCAATTAAAACTTATTGCTCCAGTTTAAGAAGGCATCAACATAGGATTGTAAGAATTTTTTCGTATCTTCGTTAACCAGGTTTCCACTTTCATCTAATAATGACATTACATTGCCGATATATGCTTCCGGCTGCTGTAACGGATGAATATCAAGGAAGGTAAACACCTGTCTTAAATGGTGATTTGCACCAAAACCAGCTATACCGCCAAGTGATACGCTTACAATGCCTGCCGGTCTGCCTGCCCAAACACTTTGCCCGTAAGGCCTTGACGCTACATCAAGAGCATTTTTTAAAACAGCAGGAATGGAACGGTTATATTCCGGTGTAAAGAACAAAAAGCTGTCACAAGCCTTTACATCTTCTCTTAGTTTCGTCCAGGATGCAGGAGGATTGCCTTCTAAATCCTCATTAAAGAGATCTACATTGCTAATATCAATAAATTTCACTTCATAATCAGACGGTATAAGACCTGATACATAGTTCGCAATCGCCTTATTAAATGAATTTTTTCTTAAACTTCCAACAATAAATCCAACTGTCTTTTTACTCATAGATATTACCTCCTAAAATTATATTTTGTGTTGATAGTCAAACTCCCTATCACAAATAAGAGTGTGAATCAGTCTGTTCTCATTTTTCAATATTCATATCCTTTAATATGTCTGACAGGTAAATAGAATCAAGTTCTTTTTCAAATGCTGACTGTATCTGATCGTTAACAAACTCTAAGGCCGATCCGATCCTGGCTCCTACGGGACAGTTGGGATTCGAATCGCTATGAATAGAAAAGAGCCGTTGCTCTTTTTCAACTGCCTTAAAAACCTGCAGTAATGAAATTTCTTCAGGAGGCTTTTTTAGCCCTAACACTCCTAATTTCGTTTGCGTTCTGATTAACTCAGCTTTTTTTAAAGAACTCATCAGCCTTCTGACCAGTGCCGGATTGGTATTAACACTACCGGCTATATAATCTGATGTAATAGGCTGTTCCTCCTTTAATGCAATCAGACTTAGTATATGAATGCTTACTGAATATTTAGTTGAGTACATTATCATCACCTCTATTTGTTACCATTATAGTAACTAATATTTCATCTGTCAATACATAATTTATATTTTTTTAAGTTTGATAGTTAAATTATTATTATTTACTTATAATCCCACCCAGTGCCTGCCTCCGAGATAAGTTTTGACATACTTTTCGGAAAAGAGCTTTTATCGTTTGGAAATGGTAAGCCGTATAGATAGCAGAAGAGCTGCGCACTAATAAATTAATGCAACAGCCCCAGCCATATTTAGTATAACTCGTATAAAGCTATAATATCAATTCTTTTTAGTATTGTGTTACCAAAACATCATCAAGAGACACATTCTGAGATGTTGTTCTAAATCCTATTTTCCCAGATGTTAATTGTGTCGTAGGATTAGTCCAATCTGTTTTTAATCTTCCGTTCACATAACCTTTGATATTATTTCCATTTACTTCAACTTTAAGCATATTCCACTCACCTGGAGTGACTGTGAATGCAGTACCGGACACCTTGGTCAAAGTTCCGCTTACACATTTATACAATTCTACCGTATTTGCAGTTCCATTGATTCTATACATATAATAGTTATTTGCATCCTGTACCCTAAAGAGTATTCCTGCATTTGTATTTGAAATCGGGAGTTTCACATCTGCCTCATATGCATAATTAGTCCACGAACTTCCCCTTGTAATAATAGCTTCTGATAAATTACTCTGGGTCAAAACTTGACTGCCATCTGTTTTTAAATCCCATTTTCCTGAAGAAGTAGTCCATCCCGAAAGACTTCCATCTTCAAAATGGTCGCTTAGTAGTATATTCATGGAACTTACAATTTTTATATTACTCGCATAACTATTTTGGGTAGCATTCAAATCAGCCATGCTTGTCGCAATTTTACCCAAAACTTTAATATTTGAGAAAAATACCCCATCAACAGTTCCTGTGCTGTCATGTCCTGAAATATAACTATTTTGACTTCCGGTACTGCGAACATTGATGTTCTCAAATTTTACATTATTTACAGGACCGGAAGTACTGGTTGCAACACTGAACCAGCGGTTTCCAAATTGTTTCATGGTACATCTTTCTATATCGATGTTGTAAAAAGTAACATTTTGAACTGCAGGAGTACTATAACTATGATCAACAATCATTCCTCTGGAACACTGAAAAATATATGAATTCTTAAAGATTACGTTTTTTTGCAGTTGTCCTGTTCCCATGCCGATCTTAAACGCTACACATTCTGACCACGCTAAACAATCATCAAAGGTCACTGTGTCTATATTTTCAACCGTTCCGGGCCAATTAGCGGACATACCGTACTGCCACCATGTTTTAGTTGAAAAAGTGTCATCATCAGATATTCCAATTCCATGTTTAACGGTAACATTCTGACTCTCATTTACGTCAAGCGCATCCGCTTCAAGATAATCCAAGGTTTGAAATCCCTTGTAATTTTTAATTGTAACATTATCGGACCGGACAATCATAAATGCCCAGAATCCACCGTCTCTTAATGTTATACCGCCAAAAGTAAAATTAGTGGTTTGCATCGGTACTAAAAGGTTATTTAGAAAGTTCGAATTAACTCTCATAGATATACCTTTTCCGTCGATGGTTCCACGTCCCCTTATTGTTATATCATGGGAGCCTGTTGTCGTACGGATAAAATAGGTTCCATCCTTACCAAGTGAACTCTTATTAAAATCAGTAACATAGTCAGCACCATTTCCCGTACCAACTATTACAGAGCCTCCTGCTAAATAAAACGTAACATTACTTTTTAAATAAAGGTTTGCACATTTGTAAACGCCAGCAGGTACATATACAATACCGCCTCCGGCATTATGCGCATCATCAATGGCCTTCTGAATAGCTTTTGTTGCCATCGTAGCACCTGTTTTGTCTGCATTGTATGGTGACTGAGTAACATTATGGATCCCTGGCCCTGAAGATGCAGGAATATCCGTTTCCAAAGGATCTGCTGCTATTACAAGTTTTTTCAGGTTATTGATTTTTATGATCACATACGTTGAAGATGAAAGAGAAAAAGTCAATTTATTCCCATTGACAGTACCTGTTATGTTTTTAGCCATTGGGCTGATCGAATAAGACGTAATATTCTCACTTGCAGTAACTTGAATCGTGATTGTTCCCGAAAAAGAAAATTCAGCGTAGTCATAATCATCCAAGTAAGATACTACAGGAATGTTGGTGCTGTCAGCTTTTAATGAAAAAACACTGGATGCGCTATAAATTGAAGGCATAGGATAGCTTTGAATAGTTGCAGCTGCATAAGTTGCCGTTGGTACGTATACCGTGGCTGTGATAATTAGAGCAAGAAACAGGACTAAACTAATCACTTTTCTTTTTAACATGAGTACCTCCCCAAAAATTTGATTTTATTGTTGTTAGTGTATATATGAAGGTGTCTGCAGAACCATACATATCTTATTTTTACAAGTCAAAGCGGATATTCTTAGGTCCGCCTAGCTTATGGCCTTATACCTGTTACGCGGGCATAAGGTTTTATCCTGCCTCCGGCTGAAACAAATAAGTCCCAAACCCGCTTCTTACTCTTCGCCAAGAAGAGGTGGACTGACTTTTATAAGTTAAATTCTATAATCCCCTTGTCCTGTTATCAATGTTAAAAAGTAGTATGCATATTATATCTAACTTAATTTTACTCCTTTTAGTTTATAATTTCATTCAATAATTGGATATATTTATTGAATAATATTGATATGTTAATCAAGTATATCATAAAGAAAGTGTTGACACCTCTTTTGAAATATACGAATCAAAGTTGCAAATATTTAATTTATGGCAGATAGGCCCCTTCTTCTCTCAATCTGCTTCTCAAAGTCTCTGTATTGATATTGTGTACATTTAAGTCTGATTGCTTTATTGTAAGTACAGCAGCCACGCCTGCTGCTTCACCCATTACCAGACATGCCGGCATTACCCGGACACTTCCTTGAACTGATCTGTCACAAGATATTGACCTGCCTGCAACCAGAACATTTTTCAATCCTTTCGGTGTAAGACAACGGTATGGTATGCCATGGGACTCCCCTGCCTCATACCGCGCACAACGCTTATCCCAGTCGAATTTTCCCATCTTCTGCATCACTATTTCATGCTCTGAATGATGTATATCAATATAATAACTGTTTCTTCCTATTTCATCATCAAATGAAGCTCTATCCATATAATCAATTTCTGTAAGGGTATAATCGCCAATAATCCTTCTTGTCTCCCTTATCCCCATTAATGGACTGGTAGCCGCCAGAAAAGCATTTCCAAAAGCTTTCGGCTGGTATTTTGCCAAAGCCTCTTTAAATTCTGCCGCTATCTTTCTCCCCTTAATCAAAGCCTCAGTAAGACTAAGTGGGTCTGTATTGTCAATATTCCATATGTGTCCTGCATTAAAGCCTATAACGCCAGGGCCTACCTGCTGGTTGCAGGCATGTGTATCCTGGATCAAAGGATATTCTCCTGAATCCATAATCTGATATATCGGGCTTTCTCTATTTGATGCATGCAGCCTTGGACCATATTGATATGCATAATCATCAACATTACTAAGCAGGAAACACATTGTCGCCGGCTGTAATTCCCCTGTGGAAGTATCTCCCTTTAAATATTCGGCACCTGCCCAGGCTGCCAGATCTGCATCTCCCGTACAATCGATGAAAACTTTTGCCTTATATGCAGTAAGTCCGGCTTTATTAGTGACAATGACCGTTGTTACAGTCCCATTGTCATCTGTCTCAACACAACTTAATACCGTATTGAATAATACTTTTGCTCCGGCATTTATAACCATATCGTCAAACACTGTTTTCAAATATTCCGCGTTAATAGGAACCCAATGCAATTCATCTTTTGCTACATGCAAAAGTCCTTTTTTACATTCATTTAACACCTTATATGCAATACCTCCGTATATCACCTTTTCTTTATCCCAGAAAGGTGCCCACGAAGGTACCAGTCCGGCTGTTCCCATCCCTCCCAGACATCCCGTTGCTTCAATCAGCAGAGTTTTCGCCCCTTCCCTTACCGCAGCTATAGCTGCCGCACAACCTGCCGGGCCTCCTCCGACAACTATAACGTCACAAGTATCATCCAACGGGATATTTTTTTGTATTAATAAATATTTCTTTAAAGTATCCATATTTTTCGCCTTTCTGACATGTTGATTTTTTTGTTCTGTTTTATTCTTAAGTTAATTTTAATACTTTAGCTTTACTTTTTCTTGCACCAAACAGATATTATTATTGAAATATATTGACTTTTTTGTAAGTTAAAAAATAGGATTTATTTTTACTTCTATACTGATTCTATCCTTTTTTACAAATTCAGTTCTTACAATTTATGGATAATGTCAATAATACTATATTGACATTTGTAAAATTCTGTTTATAATTAAATAAAATCACTCCCTGCAAACAATTTATTGGAGACTTTCACATGAAAAATATTGATACATATCCCTTATTAGAGCAATTAATAAAACATTTGACACAAGACCGGAAATACAAAATATGCATACACGATACTTCCGGTATGCTGCACAATAATCCTTATCTTGCCTTGCTGCCTGTCAGTTACTCACACAACCATGATTTTTGTACAACTGCCAAGCTCACCTCCAAAGGATATAAAAATTGTCTGCGTTGTAAGGCACTTACTCTAAAAAAGGCAATGAATACCCAAGATCCTTTTATAGGGCAATGCTATTTGGGACAAACAGAAATAATAAAGCCTGTTTATATAAACAACAGGCTGGCATGTGTCATCTATTTCGGAAATCTTATAAACACAAAAGAAAAAGTCGAAAGAATAATTAAAAAGAATGCACCTATGATTGGCGTAAACCCAAAAAGGCTTCAGGACGCCTTGGAAACCATGCATGAATTTAAAATTGAAGAGACATATATATTTTTTGAAATTATTGAGCTTATAGCAAATTTTATTACATTACTAAATACCAAATTTCAGAAAACAATTATCCTCCAGAGCGATATCTCTCCTATATTCCGCGGAAGCATCCATTCAGCTGTCCGTACTGTTGCAGACTACATATCAATTAATTACAATTTGAATATTCATTTAGAACAGCTTGCGAAGATATGTTTTTTAAATCCCGAATATCTATCTAAGCTTTTTAAAAAGGAAACAGGAACCAGTCTTGTTGATTACATAAATTTTATCCGCATACAGCGTGCAAAGGATTTATTGACAATTACAGATGAAGATATTATTAATATTTCTCTGTGGGTAGGATATAACAGTACCAGCTATTTCTGCAGGATATTTAAACGCAGTACAGGACTTTCACCTTCAAGCTTCAGAGAAAAATACAAAAAAGCAAACCTTAATTAAAATGGGTGTTCAAAAATCAAAGATTATCACTGATTTTTAAACACCATTGCTAAATCTAAATACTACAAGCCGGAATATACTGAGAACCCGCAATCCACAGGGATTACAACTCTATTACGGGCATGGATTCAAAATAAGATGTTGAACTTGAAGTGCCATCCATAAAATAGTCAAGGTATTCTCTAAATTCAATATTAGTATATGGAGTATAATTCATAATATAACGAAACAAATTTTTTTTAATAGGTGGTAATTTATCTATATAATCTGCATTCTGCTCAATTAAAGTTACGATTTCTGTATAAAATTCCATTAAATTATTAGAATTTAAGGATTCTTTATAAATTTCCGTATTTTTATTATCGCTATACTCTTTTGAAAAAAGAAGTATAGTCAGGGCAACACCACAAGCAAAACAAAATTGTTCATTATTTTTAAATGCCAGATCATTTTCATTTATTATTTGATATACTTGATTTTTAATAACATCAATACTTTCCATATTTTTCTCCGGATGGTTAATCTATATGGTAACATTTTATCCTATTGGGAAGTAATTATTCAGTTTATGCATAAATGCATAGCTTTACTTTAGAATAATTTTTTTGGGAAAATCCGGTTAAGGACAGAACCTGCAGCCATATCAGTATGAAACCAGCAATATTTTTCAGACCTCCCATTGTAGACAAAACACACTTACCATATTTGTCGCTCATTTTGCACCAAAAATTATAGGTTACTGAATAATTATATGATTTTTTAGTTATTATTCTTAATAACATCTCACAAAAACTTCATTAACCCCTTCATAAAACCCAACCGTGAAAACTGTTTTCGTGCTGTCCATGCCGTCGGTCGCGAATTTGTTATACAGGCTCGCGTCCTCGGTAAACGGGTTGCCATCTGTTATGTCCTCAAAGCTTGCTATGCCTAGTTTGCCAAGCCAAGCCTTCGCAAGAGCGTCCGGTTCAAAATTTTCTGCGTCCGCTTGTTTGAGCCTAAATGCAAAACCGTAAAGCTTTCCTGTTTCCGCGTCCACATAGGCTTCCATCAACACGAAAGGTAAATTATCGTTGAAGGTGGGCGGTATGGCGCTGCTGTACTCAATTTGCCAGACAGGTACATTTTTCTGAGGGTCAAGCATATAGACGGCAGAATAGAGTTGCTCACTGCACGGGTTCAGGTTCAATTCCGTTACATCAATATTCTCTTTAAGATCAATACAGGACCGTATAATCCCGGTCAACTCGGTTTTGCAAGCTTCAGTTGCCTGGTTAGCATCAAGTTCGTTCGCAGAAGGACCGCGAGTGTTTTCAACATAAGCGAATGTCATAACCGTATCGTCGCGGCCAGACCTGGTTGCCTTTTCGCGAATGGACGCTGCGTAATCACTCTGCAATATATTGCGGTTGCCGAGCGCCATTGACACAATGTTAAGCCGCTCACGCTCGGACAAGGTCGAATATTGAAAGCTCTCTGGCGAGATGGCAGTGCTTTCCTTGTAAACGACGCCAAACATGGAATTGTCATAAAAACGAGCCAGTTTCGCGGGCATGAGTATAGAAAGTGCAATAACAACCGTTACCAGTAACAAAGCCGCCGCATATTTAAAAAATTTAATCATTTTTTATAACCTCCAGAGTGAAGCCTACGGTAGTTCCGATATCGACCACGCTTTCGATTGTAAGCTCCGTGCCGTGCAACCGCGCAATTTCGGCACAAAGCGTAAGCCCAAGCCCCGCGCCGTGGCGGCTGTGTGAACGGGATTTATCAACCATGTAAAAAGCTTCGGTAAGCTTGCTCAAATGTTCAAGTGGAATGCCGCAGCCGAAATCCCGAATAGTAAAAATATACTTGCAGTCTGTTGCCGTACCGGTTACTTCTACTAAACCCGAAGGTTCGGAAGCCTTGACGGCGTTGTCCACCAGATTAGCCAGTAAGGTTTTTATGAGCGGCATTTCCCCATAAATTTGTCGTTCATCGTACTGAATACTCAAATTTATGTCAAGCTTTGAAAAAGTATCACGTATGTATTCAAAAATGGAATTTGCGCCAAACGTCCCCGACGGCTTTTCGGTACGTTTTAAAACAATCAGGTCGAGCAAATTGAAACTCAGTTTTTCCAATCTACGCCCTTCCTGATAAATATAGTCAGCGGAAAGTATCAACTTTTCTTCCTCCAGCTTTTGCGATCGCATCATGTCCGCATAGCCGATGATTGCGGTCAGCGGCGTTTTCAACTCATGGGCAAACACGCCCACAAATTCCTCCTGCGCCCGCGCCGCCTCTTGTAACTGATACACATTTTTTTCAAGCGACGTGGCCATCTCATTAAAGTCCTGGGTAAGGCATCCGAGTTCGTCGCTGCTTATTTTTTTCGCGCGTGCGGTGTAATTACCTCTAGCCATCCTTTTCGCTGCCATGGAAAGCAATCTTACGGGGCGTGTGAGCCAATGTGAAAGAAGAAGAATAATGATGCCCTCGCAAATCAAAACGACAATGCAAACCTGTCTGTAAACCGAAAACCCTGCCTCGCGCTCCGTAAACACGTTTGTGATGTCAGCCAGCGTCTCAAGATAAAGCGAGCGGTCGATAATACTCAGCTTCGTAGCGGTTTGGATATAATAGTGCCCACCAATCGGTATGATTTGATATACAAGCTCTTTAGTGCTATTGTCTTTCACAAAGCCATTGTCGGCAGCACCCGTTAGACTTACTCTGTGCGCGGGTAAACCTTCGCTTTCGTATAGTGGGGTAGTGTCCTCACCGCATATGCGAACGTAGCGGTTTTCGCCGCCCGTATCAAGGGTTTGTGAGATTCGGACGATGTCTTGATCATGCAAATGCTCGTATTTATAAGGAATGTTAAGTGCCGAGATTTCAAAGCCGAAGCGTATGATTCCGCTATCATCCAGTGCTTGCTTGGTTTCACGTGCAAGTGACGACTGAAACATCGAATTCACGATATAATAACCGCCGACGGCAAGCGTCGCCGCAACGATTGCTATTGTCCACAAAAATAATTTCCAGGCGAATTTCACTTAGGCACCTCCAGCCTGTAGCCGACTTTGAACACGGTAACAAGGCAATGCTCCCAACCGAGCTTTTTGCGCAAGCGTTGAACGTGCAGGTCTACTGTACGGCTGTCGCCGTCGAAGTCGCTTTCCCAAACGCGTTCGTATATCATGTCGCGATAAAGTGCAATGTTTTTGTTGTGCGCAAAAAGACTGAGCAAGCCAAACTCTTTGGTGGTGAGTTCCAATTTGCTTCCGTTTTTATCGGCCCTGTATGCGTCAAAGTCTATGGTTACGCCCTCAATCTCCATAACACTTTCGGTTTTGCGGTAACGCCTAAGCACGGCCTCGACACGCGCGAGCAGTTCCACTATGTCGAAGGGTTTAACAAGGTAATCATCCGCTCCGAGCCGTAAACCTTTCACGCGGTCGCGAACCTCGTGCTTCGCCGTGATGAATATAACCGGCGTGCCCGTCGGTCGAATGTAGTCCATCAGTTCAAAGCCGGTAACGCCAGGCAACATGATATCAAGTAATATCAGGTCGAAGCTTTTGGCTTCGATCAAGTCCGCCGCTTGCACACCGTCTTCCGCTGTTTGGCAATGATAGCCTGATGATGTGAGCTGCATGTCAATTAAGTCACGAATCGGTTTTTCATCTTCCACGATTAAAATTTTTATCATATCTACCACCCCCAATACTTACGCGCCGCTTGCACGACGTCGTCCATTGTTTCACTTCCTGTAAGTTTGCCCACGAACGCGTTATGAAAGTCCGTGTCCTCGAAAAAATATCCGTCGCGCTGATAGTAAATTGAAAAATCAGTAACAGTGTAGGAGTCGTTATTGTCATCCAAATTTTTATAATCAGCGAGCACGGAAAAGTCAGCCCAACCATCACCGTCCACGTCCTTGAATGAGATGCCGAGCATTTGGCTGAAGCTGTCGTAACCTCCCATGGCTTGGAAGTTCCAGAGCACTCGCCCTTCTCCGTCCACAAGATATAGGAAAAAAATATAATGGTTGTCCATTTTGTAAGTTCCCGGAACCACTTGAACCGTACCGAACTTTTCAAAGTCCGCATCAAAGGTCTGATATTTGAGCGGTTTAAAATCGCCTTCCACCAGCTCGTCCATTGTCGCGGCGCTGTACAAAAACTCGGAAGACTGCCCACCGCCTGCGAACGCGGCCATCATGTCGATATCTTTATTCATGCTAAAACGGTTTATTTTGTCGCTTACACGCCAGTCCCTGTAAAATCCATCCGAGTTTGCATTTTGAAATATTATATCGCCGATTTTGAATTCCACGCCGTCGCAGAGACAGCGGGTTATCAGCAATATGTCCATGAGACCGTCGTGGTTGACGTCTCGCGTGCCGATTGCGGCTATCGCGATATTCGGTTGGTTAAGTGAACCTTTATGGAAATAGTTGCATTCAAGCTCATCCGTTTTATATATAATATTACCGTCGATGTCGGCAAAAAACAGGGCGGCTCTGCCGAGTTCAGAATGTACTGCGGCATACACGTCGAATTCGTTTATCTCGCCACTGCTTCCGTTATTCAATGAAAAGCTGTCTATGATGTCGGAAGTGTCTAATGTTATGTAACCGCCCGCAGCAATATCTGCAAGCGTGGTAATGGTATTAAACCTAGCCAGGTAGGAATCGGCGGTCAAGCCCCCAGCGTAGACACCAGAAGTAAGGGATAAGAAAACGGTTAGGATTGTGAAACATAAAAAAAGTGAAATGTAAACATTTTTCATATTATTCTTTTTCATTTTTTCGTCATTACCTTTCGTCACAAACAAGCTATAAAAGAACACTTAAGTTGACTGGAGTTTCTTTCACTCATTTATAATAGAAACTTCCTCGCAATGTTCCGTTATGGATTTATTTAAATTTTAGCACAATATTTACACAAATGCTATATGCGTAAAAATATTTACCATGTTACAATTCCGATACATCTTTGAAGCTTTTATGATGGATGAACACGATAGAATAAACTCATAAAACAAAAAAATAAAAAGAGGTGTGTCGAATGAACAAATTGAAAAATCTTTTTTACTTAAGCCTGGTCCTGTTGCTTTTCACCATTCCTATTACTACGGTATTCGCCGATGATCTTTCAGCGGACGACCGAGACCGGACGCTCTCGCCGTACTTTTTCATCGAAGACGGCGATCCGACCATGGACAAGTTCCCATTGAAGGAAACGGACGTAATAACGAATATCAACGGTATCATAGCCGAAACTTTCGTCACTCAAATTTATGCAAATGAAGGTCTGAACCCGATCAACGCTAGATATGTCTTCCCGGGTTCAACAAAAGTGGCGGTGCACGGCATGACCATTCAAATTGGCAACGAAATCATCAAAGCGCAAATCAAAGAGCGCGTGGAAGCCAAGCAGGAATTTGAGGAAGCAAAAAGCGAAGGTAAAAGCGCTTCCTTGCTGCAGCAGGAGCGTCCGAATGTTTTCACAATGAATGTTGCAAACATCATGCCGGGCGATACCGTTAAAGTTGAGTTGCACTACACCGAAACAATCACCCAGGCCGACGGCAAATATGAGTTCGTTTTCCCGACGGTGGTTGGAGCAAGGTACGTGGGCTCTACGGCCGATGCGTCGGACGATACCAATCAGTTCGTAGAAACCCCGTACATCATGGACGGTGACACGCCACCCGGCAAATATAACATAACAGTTAACTTAACTTCTGCCGTACCAATTTCGGAAATCACCTGTCAGTCGCATAAAATTATGACAGACATTGACAACGACAACGCACACATCACTTTGGCTGACACAGAGGAATACGCAGGCAACCGTGATTTTATACTCGATTACTCACTTACCGGCATGGAGATAAACAGCGGGCTTATGCTTAATAAAGGAGGCGTTGCCGGAGACAATGGCACAATGGAAAACTTTTTCATGCTGACAGTTCAACCGCCGGAACGTTACACGTTGAGCGACATCCTTCCGCGCGAGTATATTTTCGTGTTGGACGTTTCCGGCTCAATGTCCGGTTACCCGATTGACACCGAAAAGGAGCTTATCAAGAATCTTGTCAGCAATCTTCGCCCGACAGATACCTTCAATGTAATCTTGTTTGCCGGCATGTCGGCGCAAATGTCGCCGAAATCTGTGCCAGCAACCGAAGAAAACATAAATATGGCGCTGGACTTAATAGGCCAGGAAGACGGCAGTGGAGGGACGGAACTTAGCCCTGCACTACAGTCCGCCATAGATATCCCTCGAATAAGTAATGATGTCGCACGTAGCGTCATCGTAATAACCGATGGCTACATCGCTGAGGAATCAAGAATATTTGACATCATAAGCAAAAACTTAGGCGAGACAGACTTTTTCTCATTCGGGATAGGTGACGGCGTAAACCGCTATTTAATTGAAGGCATAGCAAAAGCGGGACAGGGCGAAGCGTTCGTTGTAACAGACCCGGCGAAAGCCACTGAAGTAGCAGAGAATTTTCGAGACTACATACAATCGCCGATTCTGCAGGATATTAAGTTGAAGTATAACGGCTTTAGCACCTACGATATAGAGCCGCAGAAATTGCCGACACTTTTCGCAAAAAGGCCAATTGTACTGTTTGGTAAATGGAAAGGCGAGCCAAAGGGTACCATAGAAATAACCGGAACGATGGGCAACGGAGAGGAATACAAGCAAGTGATTGAAGTTGCGGACGCACAGTCGCAGGAAAGCAATTCGGCTTTGCCATACTTATGGGCACGGTCGAGGGTGGAACAGCTTATGGACTACGGCATCGAAGGAGATGAAAACGACATGAAAGGCGTTCAAAAAGAAGTGACACAAATCGGGCTGGATTATAGTATGCTCACACAGTTTACCTCTTTCATCGCGGTGACTGAGGAGGTTCGCAATACCGGTGATGCGGCGAAAGACGTTGACCAACCGCTGCCGCTTCCACTCCATGTTTCAAATCTTTCGGTAGGCGCTTATACAAGCGGCTCTGAGCCGGGAACTACGGCTATCATTGTGGTTGCGGCACTCACGGTGATTGTCGGAGCCTTGCGTCTGTTAAGGAAGCGGACGGCATGAAAAAAAAATATTTATTCGCGCTATATATCATCGGTTTGATTATCATTCTCGGAATAAAATATTTTTATAGCATAGCAAGCAGTGCGGAGTTGGATTTTATTCTGGCTCCCACTGCGCGATGGGTCACCCTCATCAGCGGTATTGATTTCACCAAACAAGCGGATGTCGGCTACATAAACCACAGCATACGGTTTATCATAGCCCCGAGTTGCTCGGGTATGCAGTTTATGCTGATTACGTTCGCTGCGCTCTTCTTCCCGTTCGTTCACAGAACGAATTCGGTGAGGGGAGGGGTTTGCTGGCTCGCTGGTAGTTTCATGTTTTCGTACCCGTTTACGGTTTTCGTAAACGGCTTCCGAATTATATTGACGATTTACATTCCAGTATATTTTGACGAATGGGACATTCACGCGAACTGGCTCACATCCGAACGGTTGCATACGATCATCGGAACGGTTGTGTATGTCGCATCGCTGTTAGCTGTATACCCGTTTCCAGGTTTAATTTCAAAGTCAAAAGAAAACACATCGCCTGAAATGCTCAGCAAATTCCTAATCACCAAATTCCAGAGTAAGCTGTTCATCAAAATGGTTTACCGCTTTGTGCCTCCAATGCTCTGCTATTTTTCCATTGCGCTTGTCATTCCTTTTCTGCACAATGCTCGTCAAAATGACTTTAAGAAATTTTTGGAGTATGCCACGCTAATAACCTCTGTATGCTTCGCTATGATATTTGTGTCTTGCATTGCGTATGCGGTACGGGAACATCATAGGGTGAAAAAGAAGTGAGTCATTTGTTTTATTAAAGAACTGGGTTTTTTTAATAAAATGTCCATTGACAAACATACTATTATTTTCACCACATAAAGCGACGCTGAATATCTTTAGCAATTCAAGATATAAACTCGCTACCTATTATACTATTATTTGGTATATTTAAGAATTAAACACTGCTTAACCTAACCAAAACATCGAGGAGAAAACGGATGAGAAAAATAATGTAACCAAATTGCATTTAGTTGCTATTAGCTAAGAGAAAAGCTATGTCTCTACCACGAACGATGAACCTTAAAAATAAGGGAGTTGTCAGTGCCAACTGACAGCTCCCCCACAACAATGGGCTTCCAAATAGACCCATTGAAACTAGTTGACGGAGAGTTAGGGATTCGAACCCTAGAGACCTTTCGGTCTATGGCATTTCGAGTGCCACACCTTCGACCACTCGGACAACTCTCCATATATTTCATACCTATTATTCTATTCATTTTTCTCGATTTGTCAACCTCGGAAAATAAATGAAAAAGCAGAATGGAACAACTAAAATTATGATCTTGCCAAAACCTCGTAAACTGGCAAACAACAAATATTGTTAATTTAACTCGCCGATGCGGCACTATACTTCACAATTAAAAGCTCCACACCGATCGTATCAATAAGCCGTCCGGTCTTAATCTGCTCTTCAATCTCGGCACAGCTTTGCAGGGCTTCTTTTAAGGTTTTCATGGTGAAATTCCTTCCCTGACTTAGGTATTTGCTGATAGTAAAGGGCATCAGACCGGTCTTCTGGCTGATAACCGTATTATTATAACCTAACGCTGCCAGATCCTTTACCTGAACCAAAATGTTAAACTGCCTGGTAATCAGGAATAAGATGGACATGGGCTTTTCTTTCAAAGCCAGTAAATCATAGTATAAATCCAGGGCCTGCTGCTGTCTTCTGCTGCCTATGGCATCAATCATTAAAAAGATCTTGCCGCTGATCTGAGTCGTACAGACCGTATCGATATCTTCTGCAGTAATAACACCTCTGTCCATGGCATAACAGATTAATTTCTCCACTTCATTCTGGATATTTTCCATATCGGTTCCAGTCTTGCCAAGGAGATAAAGGATTGTCTCACCGGTAATTTTCTTCTTATCCTTATCTAACAGCGAGGCGACCCAAAGCTTTAAATTGGCTTCATCCATACCGTTCATCTCTGATATGGTGCCAACATCCTTAACTGCCTTAAATAACCGGTTTCTCTTGTCAACTTCCGTCTCCGCAAAAACAATATGGGTGGTTTCCGGAATGGATTTTATATAATCGGCCAGGTTATTCTGGCTTTTAAATAAACCGCTGTTCTCAATAATAATTAGCCTTTTATCACTAAAAAAAGGCAGAGTGTCAGCCGTCGCAATTACTTTGGGAATATCTACTCCCTTTCCTTCAAAATAGGAGTAATTCATCTCATCGCCGTCTCCCAGAATTGCAGTCTTTAACTTATCTTTATATAATTTCTTAAGATAACTTTCCGTACCATACAGCAGATATACCGGCTTAAACTGATTCTGTTTAATATGCTCTTTAATGTTCTTCATAATAACTCCCATTACACGCAGCCTCTGCCAAAAGACGAAGCAATGCTGCAATTCATACGGATGAAAAAGTCACATACTTTACTGGTATGCTGCCAAACCATTGTTTTATTATTACAGCACATCTATTTTACTAAGAAATAGCAAAATAAGCAAGAGGAAATTTAAAAATCTTATTTTTATCCTTATCGGATTCTTTCCATTTTTTATTAATTTCGGAATACAATGCTTCCGTCTTCTGCATTCATACTGTCTACGATAGCTAAGGATTCCAGCCTGACACCCATGGAGCGGATCATCTCGCCGCCCTTTTGGTAGCCTTTTTCAATCACGATTCCGATTCCTTCCACGCTGGCACCTGCACTCCGGACCAGATCAATCAGACCGGCCAATGCACAGCCGTTTGCAAGAAAGTCATCAACGATCAGTATCCTGTCTTCCGGATTCAGAAACTTTTTGGATACTATGACATCATAAGTTTTTTTATGGGTAAATGATTCTATTTTTGTAGAATAAACTGCTCCGTCTATGTTTATACTTTGAGCCTTCTTGGCAAAGACGACGGGAACGTTAAAATATTGTGCCGTAATACAGGCTATTCCGATTCCGGAAGCTTCTATAGTTAAAATCTTGTTAATCTTTAATCCGTCAAAAATCCGCTTAAATTCTTTTCCAATTTCATTAAATAATCCGATGTCCATCTGATGATTTAAAAAACTGTCAACCTTAAGGACATTCCCATTCTTTACATTACCGTCTCTTAATATCCGTTCTTGTAATAATTTCATCGCTGTAACCTTTCTGGCATCTATTCTATTTGCCCGTCTATGTATGAATTTGACCTGTTTATAATTATACAATAATAATAGAATGATTACAATTATTTAACCTTACAAGTAAGTCCCCCGCTTCTTAGCGGAGGCCACTGAAAAAGTTCTTACTTTTTGATTTAAATTGGTAATATTGCAAAATCTTGCAGTTTAAAAATTTATTTGCACTTTGAAAACATTGAATAGT
>JAEWAK010000010.1 GCA_023391695.1 Bacillota bacterium | reverse complement strand
TTGGCATAATAGGTGTATTCTTCCCTGGAACCATCACTATAAATGACATTTTCCCTGTTTCCGTTATCATAGTAGGTGTAGGCGGTGCTATCCTTTCCCACAATTACCTTTGACAGGCGTCCTGCTTTGTCAAAAACCTTTACCGTGACATTTCCCTTTGGATCCGTTGCTATTTCCCGGTAGCTGCCTGGATCGGTGTCTGCCGTATTGTCATATTCAAAGGAAACGGTTCCCACCTGGGGGACGGTCTTTTGAAGTACCCTTCCCAGTTCATCATAAGTCCGGGTGGTCGTTCCCGTAGTATCCGTCATGGTGAGCAGATTTCCGTTGGGGTCATAGGTATAGGTAATCCGGTCGCTGCCGGCGGTTTCGGATAACAGGTTCCCGTGAATGTCATAGGTATAAGCGGTGGTATTACCGTTTCGGTCCGTTTTGGTTTTCACGGTTCCATCTGCATAATAGGTGTAGCTCTCCGTCTGGCTGACTCCGGAGGCATCCTTTGGTTCCGCTTTCCGGATCGCCTTGTTGGCTGCATTATAGGTATAGGTAAAGGTATTTCCCTTGCCGTCCTTCTGGGTCAGCAGATTGCCGTTTAAGTCATAGGTATAACCGGTTACTTCGCTCTTTGCATTGGTCACCTTGGTGAGACGGTGAAAGGCATCATAACCATAGGTGGTTATGTTACCGTTGCCATCCGTTTTCGTTGCCAGATTCCCCACTTTATCATAAGTCTGGGAGGTAACCTGTACCGACGGGTCAGTGGTACGGATCAGCCGGTTATTTTTATCATAGGCATATTCCGTCACATTGTCCAGCGCATCATAGGCTTTTATCTGGGCATGGTTATGATTGTATTCATACTTTTCTATGGCCTTGCCATAAGGGTCTGTCTTTTGGAGCAGGCGGTTTAGGGCATCGTACTCGTTGGTATAGGTATTGCCCAGCCAGTCCGTTACCGTAAGCTGGTTGCCATTCTTATCATAGGTATTGGCAGTATCACGGACTGCACCGTCTACGGTCTTCCTGGTAGATACGACTCGGTTCAGAGCGTCATAGCCGTATTCGGTTATGGCACCGTTGGCATCTGTTTCAAAGCGGAGATTTCCGTTTTTATCATAAGCTTTGGAAGCAGTGATGCTTTGGGTACCGTCTTCCTTTTCTTCCGTTTCCGATAACACGTTTCCGTCATGGTCATAGGTAAAGTGTTTCACCATCCCCATGCTGTCTTTCTGGTAAACCAACTGTCCCAGTGAATTATACCGGTTTCTTACCGTATCAGCTTCAATCGTGTTATCCCCTGGATTTGTCCGGCTTCTTAACAGGCCCAGCCTGTTGTAGGTAAAGGAAGTGGTATTGCCGTTGCCGTCCGTCTGGGTCAGGACATTTCCCATGCCGTCATACGTGGCCTGCTGTATTACTTTATCCGTGGTATCCGTAACGGTTGTCCTAGTCAGCCTGCCGGCATCATCATACTGGTATTTGGTTACCACGCTTACAGCATTGGTTTCGGATATCTTTCTGCCGGCTGCATCATAGGCATATCTGGTATCAAAGGTAAGGCCGTTTTCTTTGGATACCGGAGAAAGGGTTGTGAGGGGAAGGTTGGCATCATTATAGGTATTGGTGGTCCCATAACCGGAATTGATTTTTTCTGCTATGGTTGTTCCGGTTCCGCTGTCATACCCCAGCGCATCCAAAGTTTTTATTACATTGCCGTTTAAATCATACTGGTTTGCTTTTGCGTTGATGGTTTTCCAGATACCTGCTGCCTCGTCATAATATATATCCTGTTCCAGAAGGATACGGTCCATGGCGTCATAGGTATATACCGATCTGGTCATTTCGGAAAGCGCTGCGCCTTCCCGGTAATTTGCCGGCAGCACTTCCGCTGTCATCCGGCCTGCGTTATCATAATAATATGCCGTAATACCGCCTTCGGGATCGATTGATTTTTCCAGGAGACCTCTCCGGTTATATTTGTTCTGTGTTACCTTTCCGTTACCGTCGGTGACGGTTGTTCTGTTTCCTGCGTAATCATAGGTGGTTGCAGTAACAATTAACGTTTGTTTTCCGTATTCGTCCAGTCCCTGTACTGACTTGGTGACCGTTCTGTCAAGATTATCATACCCGTAAGTCGTCACGATATTGTCCGGTGTTGTCATGGTCTTGACATTTCCATTGGCATCATAGGTGTAGGCAGTAAGGAGTACAAGATCCGTCTCGTCGTCGGCAGTATTTCCGTCCATATCCCCTGCCTGTACGTGCTGGATCAGGGTTTCGGGCTTACCGAGATGATTATTGATATATTCCGTTACTTTTGTCTTTTCCGAATCAAGGTAAACCGTCTCCTTGCTTACCGTTCCATTTTCATCATACTCGTAATCCGTTCTGCCCCCTGCAGAATCGGTTACCGATATGACACGGTTATTGCTGTCATAGGAAGCGGCCGTTGTGATCAGGGAAGTGGGAACACTCCATAAGGAAACCGTCTGGATGCCGGTTTTTTCCGTTGTTTTATTCCCGTTTTTGTCATAGGTAACGGTCTGGTACGTATATTTTCCGTCACCAAAAGGCGTCCATTGTTCGGTCAGGCGGTTTAAGCCATCATAACGGAAATAGGTGGTTTTTCCCCTTGCATCGGTCTGGGTAGCAACGGTACCGTTGGTATTATAGCCTGTACTAAGGACTCCCCCGTCGGGGCCGGTCTGCTTTACCGCTCTACCCGCATAATCATACACATAGGTGGTAACGGCCGTCTCATTCTCCCCCAGATATTCGGTTTCGGTTGTCTGTGTCTTTTTATCCGATAAAATAGCATAAGTATACGTTTTGAGCAGCACTTTCCCGGCACCGGCAGAATCCTGGAAATATACTTTTGTTACCCGGTTAAGCACATCATATTCATAGGAGTGAATGCTGCCGTCCGGCCGGACTTCCGTTACGGTATTCCCGTATAAATCATAGGTATAGGCAGTGGTATTGTCTTCCGGGTCGGTCATGGTATGTATTTTCCCGCTGGAATAATAGGTGTAACGGTAGCCTGCATCACCGTCCGGTGCAGACTCGTTGAGGTTCGGCGTCATCTCCTGGATTTTTCTTCCCAGTGCATCATACCGGATCCGGGTGGTTTCTCCGCCGGCTAAAACCGTAGTTTCCGGATTGCCGTTATTCGTATAGGTAAAAGTGGTAAGTTCCCCTTTCGGTGAAACGGTGCTGATTTTTAATCCGATACGATTATAGATACTGGTAGTCGCATTTCCAAGGCTGTCCGTCTCCGTAACCGGATTTCCATAAACGTCATAGGTGTAAGTTGTAATATTTCCTTCCGGATCCCGGATGGATTTCACCAGTCCGTTCATGGTATAGCCATTATCCCCTTTCTTGTAATAGGTGTAAGCCGTAATGGCAAATTTACTCTGGTCCGCGGAATCGGAATATGCATCCGTACCATTTAGCGGCTGCACGGTCTTTAACAGATACGTATTGGTGGAATCGTAAATATAGTAGGTGTATTTTCCCGTTTCCTCCCGTTCGCTGATCACGTTATTCTTCTCATCATAGGTATACTGCTTATAGCTGCCGTCCGGGTTGGTAATTTTGGTTATGTTCCCCCTGCCGTCACGCTCATAAGCTGTTACATTACCGTTCCGGTCGGATACGGATTTTAATTCACCGTACTGATTCCTGCCGCCGTCTGTGAAATAGGCCGCGGAAACGGTTCTGCCTTCTGCATCCGTATTATTGGTTATACTGTAGGCAGCGTCGTAGGACTGGATGGTGGTATATCCGTTGCTGTCCGTTATGGTCGTCTTACCGTTTAATTCGTCATAGGTATATGTCTTGACGTTACCGTATTTATCCTTAATGTGATCTACTTTTGTTACCCCGTTTTCTATGGTGTAGGTTACGGATTCAACCGGGTCGTTATTGCCGTCCCTAATTTCCGACAGCTTGCCGTTTTCGTCGTACCGATAGGTTGTCTCTATTTTGTCCGGATCGATCACTTTTACAAGTTTACCGCTGTCATAAACATAGGTTACGGTTCTGTCAGACGGATCCGTAATCGTTTTCAAACGGTTATTTTCATAGGTAAATTTATATTGTCTGCCTGCATAATCCGTCATGGTCTGGGGCAGGCCGCCGGAACCAAGGGTAATCGTTAACCGGTTGCCTTCTTTGCTTTCTATCAATTCTAGTTTTCCGGCTGAATTAAATCCATACTTGATCTGATCCGTGGTAGTAAGCAGATAGGTTCCGTCTTCCTGTCTCACCAGGGTATTCCTTGTGTTATTGGAGGTATAAGTTCCGTCTGTATTGACCGTATAGGATTCCTGGCTTCCATCCGGGAGCTTTACCATCTTAATATCACGGTAATCTTTATAATCATTAATCCCCGAATCATAATGAAAACTCCAGCCTTCTCCCAGTACGCTGTCCGCATCCGTATCCTGGGAATTATAAGTTCTGGTAAAATCAATGCTTCCGGAGACACCGCCTGCCTGCATGTCGGTAAACTGGTTGGAATAGTTTCCGGTAGGGGCGTAGGTGCCTTTTGCCTGGCTGAAATGGAGTGCAATGGTCATTTCGGAGCCAAGATATGGCCGGTAAGACACGTTACTGCCTACACGGTCTCCGGAGCCGGTCCATTGCCAGGTCCATCTGCCTGTGACCGGATCGTAAACATTTACATACACACTTGGCCCATACAGGGA
>JAEWAK010000070.1 GCA_023391695.1 Bacillota bacterium | reverse complement strand
AGCGAGGGATAAGGGTTGTGTGGACAACCCAGTGAAGTTAAGGGTTGCCTGGCTCAGCAGCCAGGTGGAAACTTAAATACAGCTACTTCACAGAAGCCCCCACTTCAAATCGTAGATTAAGTGGGGGGGTAATTCACCCCTGATTAATTCTCATTTAAAAATTCATACTGAGAGATAAACAAATCATAATAATTGCCTTTTAACTTCATCAGTTTTTCGTGGGTCCCCATTTCCTGGATGCATCCGCCGTCTACATATAGAATGCAGCTGGAGTTCTTAATGGTAGAAAGCCTGTGGGCAATAATGAAGGAAGTCCTGTTTTTTAACAGCCTGGTAAGTCCCTCCTGTAACAGGATCTCCGTCTCCGTATCAATGCTGGAGGTAGCTTCATCCAGTATTAATATCTTGGGATCGGCAAGTAAGGCCCTGGCAAAGGAGATCAGCTGCCGCTGTCCTGCCGATAAGCGGCTGCCCCGTTCATTTACTTCCGTATAATAGCCATTTTCCAGTCCCATGATAAAATCGTGGGCACATACGGTTTTGGCGGCATTCATGACCTGTTCATCCGTTGCTTCCATATTGCCGTAACGGATATTATCCATAATAGTTCCGGAGAATATAAAGCTGTCCTGGAGCATGACACCCATCTGCTTCCGTAAGGATTTAATGGTGACCTTGCTGATATCAACTCCATCAATTAAAATCTCACCGGAGTCCAGGTTGTAAAAACGGCTGATCAGGTTGATAATGGTAGTTTTACCGGCGCCGGTAGGCCCTACAATGGCAAAGGCTTCACCCTGGCTGGCTTTAAAATTAACCTTGTTTAAGATACGGATGCCGTCTTCATAACTGAAGCAGACGTTCTTAAATTCCACCGTTCCTTTAATAGGAGGCATTTCCACAGCGCCTTCCGTATCTTTTACCAAAACCGGTTCGTCAATGGTTTCCATAATTCTTTCCAGATAAGAAATAGCGGTTAAAAGTGAGTTATAAAAGCTGGCCAGGGTATTGATCGGCGCCCAGAACCTTCCGATATACCCGGTAAAAGCAATTAAAACACCAACCGTAATACCGGGGATCTGGTTATCAATCCAGGCAACGCCCAAAAGGTAGATGGCCGAGGTGGTAAGGGTTGATATGTTATCGATAGCCGGCCATAACAGGAAGTTCAGTTTTACCGCATTCATCCAGGCCTTGCTGTAATTATCGCTTAAGCTGTTAAATATTTTAATATTTTCCTGTTCTCTGACAAAACTCTGGGTCACACGGATACCGTTGATGCTCTCTGCTATGTAGGCATTCAGGTTGGAAGATTTATTACTGGAAATCTGCCAGGCAACCCTCTGCTTTTTCTTAATGATGAAGATTAAGGCCATCAGTGCCGGCAGTCCCAGCAAACAGATGAGGGACAGGCGGATATTAATGGACAGCATAAATGCTACGATAAAGAAAAGGCTGAATAAGTCCGTAATGGTGTTGACAATACCGTTGGACAGCAGATCACTTAAGCTGTTGACGTAGTTTACGACACGAACCTGAATTTTACCGTGGGGCCTGTCATCATAATAAGAAAAGGGCAGCTCCTGCAAATGGTTAAATATATCACTTCGTATCTGGTGTATGATATTCTGGCCCAATCTGGTGGTAATGTGGATTTTAAGCCGGAGGAAAACCACAATAATTAAGTTAAACAGCAGCAATAACAAACTGATGGAAACGATTCCTCTGATATTTTGATTGGGTATATAATCATCCATGATGGTCATTAAAATCCTGGGGGTAAACATTCCCAAAGCACTGGATATAATCATCAGGAGAATGGTGAAGGTCATGTCTTTTCTATGGGGTTTTATATAGGCATAAAGCCTTTTCAACTGTTCAAAGCTGAATTCGGACTGGAGAGTTTCATCAATATCGTACTTATTTCTAGCCATTGTATTTACCTCCTTTTTGCTTTGTCCTTATGTATTTGTCAAATTCGCCGTACTGATGGTTGAATACGGTATAGTAATAGCCTTTCCCGGCAATTAAGCTTTCGTGATTGCCGGTCTCCAAAATCCGGCCGTTATCCACAACCAGGATCACATCCGCATCTTTTATGGAAGAAATACGGTGGGCTATGATGAAAACAGTCCGGTTGGTAAGGGAATTCAGTTCACTCTGTATATGGGCTTCGGTTTCCATATCCACGGCAGAAGTGGTATCGTCCAGTATTACAATGGAAGGATTTTTAAGCAGTGCCCGGGCAAGGGAGATCCTCTGCTTCTGGCCGCCGGATAATCCCATGCCCCGTTCCCCGACGATAGTATCATAACCGTCGGGCATATTCCGGATAAATTCATCGGCATTGGCAATTTTGGCAGCCTCCTGTACCTCTTCAAAGGTACAGTTCGGATTACCGTAAGCAATATTACCTTCAATGGTATCGGAAAATAAAAATACGTCCTGCATGGCCATGCCGATATTATTGCGCAGGCAGTATAAATCCATGTCCTTTACATTGATGCCGTCAATTGTAACCTCACCGTCCGTAACATCATAAAACCGGCACAAGAGATTCATGAGAGTGGATTTACCTGAACCGGTAGCTCCGATAATACCGACGGTCTGGCCCGGCAATATTTTAAAATTAATATCCGTTAAGATTACATCGTCTTCCGCACGGTAATTTACATGCCTGAATTCGATTTCTCCTTTAAAGCGTTTATGGCCGACTGCATTTCCCGGTGTTTTGATGATCGGATCTTCTTTGATGGTAGTATAAATTTTCTCAACGGAAGTAACAAAGCGCTGGTAATCGTTGGCCAGCCATCCGGCCATTCTTAAGGGGTTATTTAACATCCACAGGTAACCGCTTACCGTAACCAGTTTACCTAAGGATATGTAACCTTTTACAACCATAATTCCGCCTACCAGGTAAAGGATAAAGGTTAAGGAGTTGGATAAAAATTCGAAGATAGGAACGTATTTGCGCCAAATTGCGGCGGCACCCAGTTCCGCATCCCGGTATTCATCATTTTCCTTATTGAATTTTTCTATTTCAAAATCTTCTTTTGCAAATGCTTTTACTACCCGGTTACCACTGACATTTTCCTGTACGGCGGTATTCAAACTGGAAAAATGCTTTCGGATATTGTGAAAGGCCGGTTTGACTTTCCGTAATTGTCTGTAGGTTATAAAAACCGTAATGGGCATAACCGTAATCATACATAAAGCCAGGCGGAAATCAACCGTAAAAATCATAACCAGGGCAATGATAAACAGCAGGGTATTTTCATATATGGAGTAGATAACAAATGCAACAAAGTGCCTGATTGCCTCCATATCACCGGTTTGCCTTGACATTAAATCCCCTGTCCGGTTCTTATTATAAAAGGTAAAATCTTCTTCCAAAAAACGCCTGTATACATAATCACGCATGGAATAGAGCGTTCTCTGGGAGGTGGTTTCAAACATAAATAAATAAATGTACCTTAGGATGGATCTGACCAGTGTGGTAACAATGAGAAGCAGTACCAAATTCAGTAACAACTCCTTGTGCCCTCCCTTGATTACGTCATCAACTATAATACCGGATATATACGGATTTATAATTGTCAGACAGGATGAAATAGTAAGTAATAATAGTGCTACGATTAAATTAGTGCGGTATTTTTTCAAAAATGAAAAAAACCATTGCATTGCTGTCATAATTTAATTGTCCTCCCCTTTTTCTTCGGTTACTTTTTTAGATTCTGTTCCATTATATTATTATAGCTAAAAATATAAATGTACTTTGTTATTTAAAACATGTCAATTATTATAATAGCGAAAAGTTTCGGCAAAATTTAAAATTACTATTATGTCGTTAAAATTTCCGGACAATGCCAACTCATTGCCGCCGGAATTCGGTTCGGTACCAGAGTGCGCCATTGGCCAAGTGCCCAGGCGCTTGCAAACCAGTGCAAAAAAAAGAGAAAATACAGTAAAAAATGTTTTTCATTTAGTAAAAAGGTGTTATAATGAAGTATAGTTGTAAAGCAATGAATACCAAACCTGTTATCAGGTGCCAGACGAAAAGTCGTAGGTATATTTCTTGCCAGCAAAGATGAGGAGGTATTGTATGTGCCAGCATCAATTTGATATAACCTATAATGACTTAAATCCAACCATATTTTTTGCCAGTAAGCAGAAAATGATAACGGAATCCGTATATCACGACCATGATTTTACAGAATTAACCTATATATTATCAGGTAAGGGGAAGTATTTGGTAGAGGGAACGATTTATGATGTGGAAGCCGGAGATGTGATCATCTGTAATCCGGGAGTAAAGCATCAAAACCTTGTTGTAAATCCCAAGGAACCTACGGTTGAATTTTTTGCTGGCTTTACGGATTTTCATTTTAAAAATATGCCGCCTAATTCCATTTCTTTAAAGGATGGAGGTTATGTGCTTCATACTACCTCAGAGATCAAGCAGGAGATAGCAAGGCATTGCTATGAAATGCTGGCTGAAAATGAAGCTTGCCAGGCAGGTAAATACTTTATGCTAAAGGCCCATTTAATCCAGATTTTATTATTAATGATACGTGATATTTACGAAGCCCAGGATAATAACCAGAAGGGCTGTAATTTTGAATCCTATAATAAGAGCTATGCCGTTAAGAAAATAATAAATTATTTGAATGAAAATTACGAAAACAAGATATCTTTGGATCAAATTGCACATAATATGTATCTGAGCCCGGTTTATATTTCTAAGATATTTAAAGAAGAAACCGGTGAGTCACCAATTAATTACCTTATAAAAATCAGATTGGAAAAAGCAAGGGATATCTTACTTACTTCGGGAGGCGGCAGCATTAAAAGCATAGCCAACAGTGTGGGCTATGAAGATGTGTACCATTTCAGCAAGCTGTTTAAAAAATATTATGGCATTTCGCCCCTCTATTATAAGAAGATCGCAATGGAAAAGCGTGCCTGAAATATTATGTAATTTGAAGATGTGTTTATCAACATGGAATTGGAGTCATTTATGAATTTATATGAAGCAATATTTGTCAGAAAAACAGTAAGAAAATACAAAATGGATCCACTGGATCAAAACTTACTGAACGGTGTCATAAGTTTCGCAGAAAATACCCCCATGTTATTTGAGGGCATTAATGTTGAATATAGATTATTGGAGCATTCCGAGTTAAAAAAGTATTTCGGCGGGTCCTTAACCCTTAAGGCACCTTATTACCTCGTAATGTATTCGGAAAAGATAGCGGGATATCAGATGAATGCAGGGTACCTGATGCAGCAGGTTTCCTTGTATCTGACGGCCAAAGGCCTTGGTTCCTGTTATCTGGGCATGTTAAAGCCTAAGAAAACGAAACCGGAAGGCTCTAAGTTTGAATATGTGATTACACTTGCATTCGGAAAATCGGAAAATGAAATATACCGTTCTTCTGAAAAGGTAAAACGTCTTCCCATGGATGATATTGCCATATTTAAGAGCGAAGTAAACCGGAATGTTAAAACTATGATCCAGGCAGCCCGTCTGGCTCCTTCCAGTATGAACAGCCAGCCCTGGAGGCTTGTGGTTTATGACAGCCGGATCCATATATTCTGTAAAAAGAATATATTTTTAACCGGTGTGCTAAATGAAGCCAAGCTGATCGATATCGGCATATGCCTGGCACATCTGCTGTTAACGGCAGAAGAGTTGTGGGTGGATGTTAAAACGGTGCATCTGGATAACATCAGCAGCATTTCTTTTAAGAAAAATGATTATGTTATCAGCGTTAAAATGTATTAATTTATTAAATAAAATATATTAAATAAATAATTAAAACAGTATTGACAAGCGTGATAAATTATATTATACTATGTCATGTGCTTGAGGGAAATAAACAACAAGGCACATGATATGCGCGAGTGGCTCAGTGGTGGAGTATCGCCTTGCCAAGGCGAGGGTCGCGGGTTCGAATCCCGTCTCGCGCTTAATGAAAGATGGCAGGAAAGCTGGTAAAATCAAGCTTTCCTGTTTTTTTTTCTAAAAATAATGTGTACAGGGTGTGCAACTATTATGTAATATATAGTTGACATTTTGTAATGTATATGATACTTTTATCAACAAAGGGAGGCTTTCAAATTGAAAAACCTAAAATTAAAATCCGCTCGTGCCGGATTAGATTTATCCCAGGAACAATTAGCTGAAAAAGTCGGCGTTACAAGGCAGACAATAGGGATGATTGAGGCAGGCAAATTTAATCCATCTATTCAACTTTGCATTGATATATGTAAAGCATTAAACAAAACATTAAATGATATCTTTTGGGAGGAATAATAGAGTGAAAACAAAAAGAATTGTGGATGAACGTGAACTTATGGAAATGTATAAAATTGAACACTATACCTTTTGGGCAATGTATGGTCTCTTATTTGTCAGTATATTTGTACAATTAATTTTTTGTGGTATATCGTTCACTCAAATTGCTGGTGAATGGATTGTGTTTATGATTGCGACAATCGGAAGTTGTTATGCTTTTTTAAAAGGTGGACACTATGATTATTTCTTAAAACCGTGCATGAAGTCATATTTGATTTATTCATTAGTTGGCGCAACGCTATCTGATATTCTTTATAGTTTTATTATATATCTGCAATTAAATTATCATAATACAACAGGCTTTATTCTTTCGGTTGTTATTATATGGGTATTGATGTTTGCAATACTTTTTGTTGCACTATATATACATGGCGAATCCGTTAAGAAAAAAAGAAAAGAATTAGAACGTCAAGCAGAAGAAGACAATGACTATATTATGAAAGAAGAAAGGAGCAAAATTGTGAAAAAGAGCCATAAAGTCTTCTTGTGTTTCATATTTATTATAACAATAATTAATTGCATTCTTGTTATTAATATTAATAAGCAACATGGCTATTATATTGGTAAAATCGAAAGTATAGAGAATAAAGATGGGATTACTACAGTAGAGGTTTCACCGATTCATAGCAATCGTTATTTTGCATCTGAAATCAAAGCAAATCATAAAATAGAATATGCTGATGATATACGGATTTCCGGATTAAGGGACAGAAATAAGGAAAGAAAAGAACTTTATTTAGGGCAGCTCGGAGAAGCGATTGAAAATTTAAAAGTAGGTGATTCTATTATATTTAAAGCTAAAAGTTATGATAAAAATGATTACAAATTAGAAATTGATGAATTAGCAGTAGACCTTACTATAGAATAATAGAAAAAAAAGTACTATTCCATGTGTGCAACATCCTTATACGGACTCAACCGTTATAAAGCCTTGTTTATGAAGGAAGCTGTTCGATTTCCTGGCAGTATAGCCCATGGTCGTTTTTGTTTGCCTTAGAGTCCTTATTCTGCTTTGCTTTCAGATATACGTTCTGCTTTCTAGTCATCATGCTTTGACTGACATTTGATAAAGCGTAGTTACTATTTTTCTCGATTGATTGACGCTATAAAATAGAAAATAAATAATAGAATTAATTAATGGATTAAATTGAGAAATAATGAATGGAGAACATTTATGAACAAATTTAAGGAGCTTAGTTATACAAGACCTGACTATAAACAAGAGAAAGAAAAATTATTAATATATAAGAATAAGATTTTAAGCGCTTCGTCTTATGAGGATATTCGCCAATCTTGGCTCTCTATGAAAGAATATCCTTGCAATATCTGGAGTACATAGAAGAAATTGCGTTTATACGCTATTTATGTGGTATTTCAAACGATTTTTATAAATAAGAAGTACATATACAAAATATAGAAGACCCACAAATTGCTATATTACAAAACGAATGTGACAAACTGCTTTTAAATTCTGCATATATTAAAGAATTCCGTTTAGAGTTTGGTGACAAGATTGTAAATCAACTTAGAAATAATATCATGCTTTTAGATATGCAGACTATTTCATTACAAGCTGATGAATCACAACTCAGGTCGGAATATATGAGCTTGCTGTCTGCTAAGCAAAGAACAGAAGAATTTTCCGACAAACTCTATGAAATTTTAGATAACTTAATTAAAGTACGAACTGAAATCGCAAGAACCTTGGGGTATAATATACGGATATGTTGTTAACACAATAGTTTTTGTAATTTTAGGTTTACTGCTAAGTTGGAGTATTCCTTGGCTAGGATTGTTCATACTAATTTTAATGATTTTAGCTACTGCTTTTTCCGGTTACATTACTGCTTACGGATCCAAGAAAGGTAAAATCTTTAATGTATTAGTTGTATCGATTTTTTCTTATATAGAAGTATACATATCATATAATAGCGGAGACCTAAACCCGTCCTATTTAGATTATGTATATCTGCTTCAATTAGTACCGGTATCCTTGTTAGGTGCAATACTTTATTATATATTACAAAAAAAGAAGAAAATTTAGAGTCGCAGCGTGGAAGGCAATAATTAAAGGAATGAATTAAAAAAGATAGTATGAATTTGTTATTATTATGTAAGCGCTCAATATAACGGTGCCTTTTCTTAAGTCAATCCATATGAGATAAAAGATCTGCCTACTCGTGAAATCCTGTGTGAGATCCCGAAGGAGAACCAGTACTGCTTGCAGTGTGCCTCTGATCTGAAACCCATCGGAAAAGAAATCGTCCGCGAAGAGCTTGAATACATACCGGCTTAGCTTAGGATTCTACGCTATGTCCGTATGGCTTATGAATGTCCCAAATGTAAACGCACGGATAAACCATATATTGAGAAAGTACCTACACCGATTTCTCTGATGAACCATTCGCTTGCTTCCCCTAGTTCGGTTGCTAACGTCATGTATCAGAAGTACGTTAACAGCATGCCGCTCTACCGTCAGGAAAAGGACTGGGAGAATCTTGGTATTTCTTTGAAACGAAGCATGATGGCGAATTGGATCATCCGCTGTTCTCAGGATTATCGCTTCCCTATTATCAGCCACTTACGGGAACAGTTATTGAAACGAGATCTCATCCACTGTGATTGAGATTTTTACTATGCTATTCATTTCTGGAATAGTAAAGCATATTACAGTTATTCTGTTTATTGATACGGCGGTATTTTTGGGACTACTATTTATTTGTTGGAGTAAATTATATACCAGGAATAGAAACTAACTTTCAGGCGAGAGTTTTTCCACTTCATTCAGAATCTTTTGCACCTTTTTGTTAAAGGAATGGTACGATAGCCGGGAGCGATATCATGCTTCACATATTCTTTGTCTACTCTTTCCTCATCCACAATCTCCATCTTATGAATATAGACTTCATTATCAAGCATGCCTTCCTTTTTAAGGACAACTAGTTCACCAACTTTTGTAGAATGATTGACTTATCATAGTTAGAAATGTATAATTAAGTAAATTGTTATTTGGGGTAAAAATAATTTACTAACATTAACAATTTGCAACAATAAATTATTATATTTTATGTGAGATAGGAGTTGGCTGTATGGTTTGCTTACCAAAGAATTCTGAATATTTAATTGATGATACAAATAAAACTATTTATCTCAAAAATGACAAAGCGAACATAGGTGGAGGGAAAATAACAATCTCAGATATCGATGAACTTAAAAAACATCCATCAGCAGATACAGTTCAGATATCGGGATTGCATCAAGATACCTTTGAATATTTTATTCGCAAATATGGCAATCAACTAAAGCGGATTGATTTTTTTAAAAATAAGCTTATTGAAGATTTATCGTTGCTTGGGTCCTTACAAAACTTAGAATATGTAGATTTTTATTACAATCAGAAGGTAACGCAATTATGGGATATGAGCGGTAATGTTTTCATTGAAAGGTTTAATGATATCTAGTTTAAAAAAACTTAAATCCATCAAGAATATAGAAACGGCACCAAGATTAGAATGTCTCCAGATTGACTATTCTATTAGGCCAGATATGGTGATTGATTCCCTCAAACATTTATCAAATACTTGTATCAGGGATCTTAAATTTTACGGGATAAAGATTGAAGATGAAGATTTTTCATTTGTTAAAGAGATGAAAAACTTAGAGGTTTTTGATTTTGGATGCGATCTTTTGCCAACAGAAAAAGTTGCCTGGATTGTAGCTAACAGGCCTGATATTCAAGGATTTTCGCTTTGTGCTATGCAAGAGTTTATGTTTTATAATGAACAAACAGGCCAATGTGATAAGCAAGGTGTATTTGTTGTAGGGAAGAGGAAGCCAACTTTAGCAAAAGGCGAAAATGATGAAAGAATTGAAAAATACAAGAAGAATTTTGATTTCTTAGTAAATAAATATAGAGACGTCCCATATACAAAAGCTTTTCCAACGTTATAAATTAATTAATTATGTTTAAATTACAATCGTTCACTTCCCATGTGTGCAGATAAATAACGGAAGCCGCAAATCTCCTATTTATCAGTATTTGTGTATGTGGGGACTTGTTCTAATTCCATCTCGTGCTTAACTAAGAATGGTCGTTAATCTAGACTGATTAATTAATAATATGTTAATTAATATTATTTCCCTTGACTTTTTTGTTTATCAAGTTACAATAGATATTAATAACATAATAAAAGCAATGACGGAAAAAAGTAAACTAATATGAAACAGACAGAGAAAGGAGCATATGGTGAAAGTTCTTTATGTGAAACTTAGTTGAAAACCATTCCGGAGCTATAACACCGAAATATAGTAAGTGTTATCGTATACCTGCGTTAAAGGTTAGGATTTGATAGAGTCTGAAGTGAAAAGTTAAGGTGGAACCGTGCTGATTAAAAGCACCCTTAAAGACGGTATATTACTGTCTGTTAAGGGTGCTTTTCTTATGTTTAAAATAGGAAGGAGGCATGAGAAATGAAAGGAACGATTGTATTATTAGCAGGAGTTATGGCAGAAAATTATGGCAGAAAAATTATGTATGAAGCGCATAAGGCCGGAGATTTAGGATTTGAAATGGCTCGGTTGCCACAACATGTTTCATTAAAGCAACCATTTACTATTCCTGATTTAAAACAATTTGAAACATTCTTTGACAATTTTGCAAAAACGGTAAATACGGTTAGGGTCCAGTTTGAAGAGTTAAATGTATTTCCAAGTAATGTTCTTGGCGGAGAGCCGTCAGGATGTATGTCAATCAGGGCAAGCGGCAGTAAAGAGTTGGTATCATTACAGAAGGAATTGTTTCAAAAATTAGAAAGTAGCTTTGGACCGTGTCCGGCAGAACATGATGACGATTATATTTTTCATATGACAGTAGCGATTGGAGGCGCCCATTATTCCAACTACGAAAAAGCATATCAGGAATTGTGTGATATGAATTTTAAGCAGGAATTTTTATTCGACAAGTTGGGATTGCTATATTACGGTGATGATAACTATAAACCAGGAACATACTTCTGTTATAAAATCGCAGAATTATTTTAGTACTGTCTACTCAAGGAACGAGGTATTTTATGATATTAGAAACCAAAAGGTTATTTTTGAGAGAATGGAATGAAAATGATATTGAGGATTTAATGGAAGGACTTAATAAAATAAATGTTTCGAAATGGCTTGCCTTTGTTCCGTTTCCGTATACAAGAACCGACGCAGAGCGATGGATTCAACATTGCACGGAAGCTTCCTCAAAATGTATATCCAGAACATCGTACGAATTTGCAATCGAACTAAAATCTGAGAAAAAGGTAATTGGCGGTGTAAGTTTGGATAGAATCAATGGCTTTCATGGAACTGCCGGCGGGGGTATCTGGATTAATGAAAAATATCATAGACAGGGATACGGCGCAGAAGCTTTTGGAAAAAGAATTGAATTTGCATTTAATGAATTAGGGTTAAGAAGACTTGAAAATGGTTATCTTGCCGGAAACCTATCATCATTTAAATTACAAGAAAGATTTGGGTATAGAGTAGAAGGGAAGAGAAGAAAAGCTTTTAGATGTATGGCAGATGGTGGAATAAAAGATGAATATTCCACCGGTTTGTTAAAAGAAGAATGGAAGTATCATCAAACATAATATTCTATTTGTAAAAATTCCAGTTCTCTTGTTCGAATTAGGAGTGTAGATATAATCGAGCGCGGTCTTTTCATCGGCTTGTCCAAGAATACTCTATGTCTTATCATGACATTCCTGGTTGTACTCAATCGGTTTGCGGTAGTAAATGTGTACACTAATTTTCAAAGTGTAGAGAATTCAAAGTGAAGATGCGTTTACACCTTTTAACTTAGATTTTAGTTTATATATTTTTTTCTTTGTGTTAATATAAAATTTGGAAACTGGTAAACAAGAATTTATATAACACTAAAAAAGGCCCAACCCACAGGTTGAGCCAAAGAACGAATGATTTAACCGCAATAACTATAACCACAATATTTTAATATCTGTTTACATAAGTCACTAATATTACAAGAACTAAAATTAAAACACATAATCGTTATCCTCCTTTTAATCTTCTATTTCTTAGGGACAAATAAATTGTAACACAGTTGTAACAAATGCGAAATATATAAGTAGTGGAAGTTAAGGGGAGATGTGGTAATGCTGGTAGCATTATGGAGAGTAGAATTTAACTACAGGGGAGTTGTCCTGTCATTAAATTGAAGAATCCTGGCCAGGTAGAATTGGATTGTGGAAAAAAGTTAGTACTATTAAGAAAAACAGCAATTGTCGAAGGAAAAGCGACTAAATAAATGTATATTGGAATATGAAACGAAATAACTTATTATAAAAATCATAAAAATTCTGCGGGATCTTAAAAAAGTATCTTATAGTTGCTTTTATAAGTTTCCTGCGTTTATATAGATATAAAATATGAAAGGGGTTGTTTATTATGGCTTTTAATAGAATCATAAATTATTATTTTAATATACGGGGGTTAGAGAATAATTAATCCTCCGATTAGCTGCTTTGTGAATCAGAGCCGGAATAATTTACGTAACATGAGGAGGATTTATATGAACAGAAATGAAATTTTACTGTTCTTGACAGACCAATGGAATGATTGGGAAGCAAGTTATGCGGTAGCAGTAGCAAATTCCTTTACGGAATATGTGGTAAAAACCATTGCAATAGATTTAAAAGATAAAGAATCAATGGGTGGTATTAAGGCAAAAGTTGACTATAGCATAGATAATTACCAAAAATTTGAGCATATGGCGATAGTTATTCTTCCAGGGGGACTTTCATGGGAAAATAACAGTTATGCGGATATTGCAGAATTTATTAAGAAAGTTACAGGTTATAAGATACCGATTGCTGCTATTTGCGGAAGTACTCTTTTTTTATGCAGACATGGTTTCCTTAATCATGTTAAGCATACAGGGGATTCCCTCGAATTGTTTCAGAGTCAGGAAGGATATACAGGAAATGAGCTTTATATACCGGCACAGGTGGTAGTGGATAACGGGTTTATAACTGCGAATGAAACTGCTGCTGTTGAATTTACTTATCAAATATTTAAAATATTGAAAATAGATTCTGAAGAGGAAATTGAACAATGGTATGAAAATTTTAAATATGGTGCTGTTCGATAGAAGGTATGTATAATAGGATGGTGATAAAGTCTGGTTTAGTAAAAAAGGTTTTATTCGAATCCCATTTTGAACTTAATAGTAAAAGGACTCTTCTTTTGATGAGTCCTTTTACTATTAACGTACTACAAGATATCGAATGCGGCGAGGGCCATCTTTGGGGAAATTGCGAAGTATTTTTTACATATAAAAGATTAATTTTTACAAGAAAATTGACTGATAATAACACATACAATATACTTATTTTAACTTAATTTTATCATGCATTTTGGATCTGAACAAAGCTATGAATATTTTCTGTCTATTATATGTGTGTTTTTATTTGCCTTGCTCTATACTCAGACCTCAGACGGTCTGCATAAAAACATTCATATATATCACGAAATTGGAGAAGAAACTTTATCATCAGCATCTAAAATATCAGTAAAAACAGGGGATAAAAGTTTCCGAGTGTGCTCTTTTTAAGAAAGGAGAAGTTTATTATGGGTATAGTATTTGGATTCGGAGTTAACGCAATAGTTTATGTAATTTTAGGTTTACTGCTGAGTGATAGTAATCCTTGGCTAGGAATGTTTATACTTGTTTTAGCGATTTTGGCGACTGCTTTTTCCGGTTATATTACTGCTTATAAATCAAAGAAAAGTAAAATTTTCAATGTATTATTTGTTTCAATTTTTTCGTATATGGTAATAAACAGTACATATAATAGCGGAGACATAGACCCATCCTATTTAAATTATGCATATCTGGTTCAGTTGGTACCGGCATCCTTGTTGGGAGCAATACATTATAATATATTGCAAAAAAAGAAGAAAATTTAAAAGTTATATTATATCGTCAAAAAATGGTATGAGTTTAATACGTATAACTATATGTTATAAATTGGAAGGAGTCAAAAATGAAGAAGTATTTCTATCTACTTATCTATGTGCTTGTACATATTATAACAGTAGTAATGTTTTTACATATTTCTGTTTCTGTATTCAATTATGTAGTAATTAGGGATACAAAGAAAATAACAATGTTCATTTTTGTAATATGTTCTCTTGAATGGCTTTTATTTGGGTATTTGTATAATATGAAATTAAAATATAAGATTAAGGAAATTGTTATTTCTATCATAATAATTTCCTTAATATTGTTTATTATAAATCAATTGGATTGGAGCATATTGACAGTACGATTGAGTATGATTCATATTTTATCATTTACAGGATTATTTTTGACATCAGTGATAAAAGGAAATTTATTGGGTGAATTTGGACTACCGGCCTATATCGTTTATTACGTGCTGTTATTTATTTTGGGAATATTTATAAAAAAACGGATTTATTTGTTGAAGAAGTCAAAGAAAGAGGATAAACCTTTACTTCATTAAAAGCCTCAACGATGGGAAAGTTCCTGTCTGTTAAAAGTTTTATGTACAGTTTTTATTCGATCCGCCTGATATGTGAATAGAATAAGGAGCTTCGAAACAAGAGTCCTTTTTCTATTCACGTACAAGAAAAAATCAATGCAAGGAGATGCATATGATATAGCTTTGCTTTGCAAAGCCATTGTAAGTCTTGGCAGATCGTAACCTGTCTTGGTTATTGTCTTAATTAATCTGTTTTAATTCTTTTCCTTCACCGTATATGAGAAATCCATAAAACCCGTTCATAGCCAGTTTATCTACAAATTTACCTAATTTCTTTGGCATCTCATAAAGTGTAACGGAATAATTATCACGGTAATTATCTGCTTCCATATAAGCTTTTAAGAACTCATCATTTTTATAAATTATGGCTATTTTTTTATTCGAGCCAGGGATTTCACAGCCATTTTCCATAAGCAAAGTGTAGATCCTTTCAAATCCGATCGAGAACCCGACCGCAGATATCCGTTCACCGGTAAATTTACCTATGAGATTATCATACCTTCCGCCACCGCCAATAGAACCGTTAAATTTGCTGCTTTCTATTTCAAATATAGTACCGGTATAATACCCTTGGCCGCGAACAAGTGTTAAATCAAATTGAATATTAAAATTACCTTTTGATAATTCTTTTACGGAATTAATGATTGTATCTAAACCTTCAAGGATTTGCTTTTCTCCTGTAATAGCTCCAATTTCGTTCAAATCAGTTTTTGAACAGAAAATATCCGTAATTCTGTTAACGGTTTCCGGTTTTATGCCTTTTTCTATAAGCTCGGTTTTTAAGCCTTCAGCACCAATCTTATCCAGTTTGTCGATAGAAATACACACATTTTCAATTTGGTTATTATCCACACCTGCCGATAATAAGATGGATTTCAGGATACGCCTGTCATTTATCTTAATTGTAAAATCACTTATTCCAACGGATATTAATGCTTTTGACGTAGTATAAATAAGTTCTATTTCCGAATTTATGGAATCCGATCCGATAATGTCAATATCACATTGAATAAACTCCCGATCCCTTCCCCGCTGGGGCCGCTCCGCACGGTACACTTTATCAATCTGAATACATTTAAAGGGCAGCATTAAATTTTCCCTATTATTAGAGTAATATCGGCTTAAGGGTAAGGTCAGGTCATATCTTAAGCCCATGTCACATAGCTCATTTATCTGCCTGTTTTCTATCGCACTTTTTAATTTTTCTCCTCTTTTGAGCACTCTGAATATTAAGTTTAAATTTTCTCCGCCCTCGCTTTTATCAAGGTTTTCAATGTCTTCCAATATAGGGGTGGTTATTCGGTTAAATCCGCTGTTCTGATATACCTCTAAGATTTTATTCTGCATATAATCTCTTAGTGCCGTTTCCTTTGGTAAAAAATCTCTTGTTCCTTTTACTGTAGATGTTTTCATATTAACTCCAATCTGTGCGCTGACACCAATGGCGGCCATTGCGTTACTGCCCTTAAAGTTACTGCAATAAAATAATAATCTTCCAGATTATTATTATGAGAGGTCGGAATCGGATACTGCCTGATTGCGGCTGGTCTCCAGATAATTATAGAATGTGAATTTGCTGATTCCAAGTAATTCGCATATCTGTTCTCCGGATTTAGTAATCAGGAAAGCTCCTTTTTTATCAAGATAATGTATAAATTCTATCTTTTCGTTTTTGTTCATTTCACTGGCCGGCTTACCAATCTGTTCCTGGCCTTTCTGAATCAGATGGGCTAAAAGATTGCTCACATCAGGTGCAAAGATTTCTTCTTCGTTGGATAAACTCTCAAACTGGTTAAACTGCCGGAGATAACCTTCAAACTGAAGAGTTTCCGTGATGTCCAGATTAATACAGATGGATCCGATGACATTGCCTTCATCATTTTTTAAATAGATGGAAGAAGAACGGAGGATCTTTCCGTCCTGAGTGGTGGTAATATAATTAAAGCGGTCACCGTCTACTACTGTACCACGTAACACTTCAAGTCCTAAATTGCTTCCGCAGCCGCCGATTACCCGGTTAGTAATACTTCCGTTACGAATGTCCACGATAGAATGGTTATAATCTTTTGTCAGATCGTGAAGAACCACTTCGCATTTATTCCCGAAATGTTTTTCAACCAAAGTCAGTATTTGCTGAAACAACGGCATAGCTTCATCTATAGATTTCATATAAATCACCTCATAAAATGAAATAAAATTTGTTAATGGTTGTTTTATCATAAATCAGTGCCATTATATCATATAAAAAGTTTTTAAACAATATAAAAACCAGAAGAAAAGTAAGGATAAACTAGAATGCTGATTAAAAAAAGTTAGTCAAAATATAAAAAATTGTGAAAAAACCATAAAAATATTCTTGGAAAATATTGAAAACAAACAAAAAGTATGATATTCTTAAGCTAATTTAAAAAGCGCCAGGAAAAACATAAAAAAAGTTTGATTAGAATGACGTATGTTTATGAAAACTTTATGCAACCAAAAGGAGGAGCTATAGGAAGAAGAAATTGATGTCCTGCATATTGATAATATTGACGGGGGGAGAGTTCAGGCGTTATGCGGCTATTGCCCTGCCTCTTTCCAAACCGGTTCTTACAACCGTTGGTATTTATGCATTTATAAATGCATGGTCTGATTACCTGGCACTCCTTATATATATTAATAAGACAGAGAAACTGACGTTATCTTTAGGGCTGCAGGGCTTTTTAAACCAGTATTCCGCAGACTGGACACACCTGATGGCAGCAGCAACCGATTTGTATTCCGGCGGTAATTTTCTTCCTGTTCTTCCAGAGAAACTTTGTGGAAGGAATTGCAATTTCCGGAATTAAACGTTGATTTTACAGTTAAGGGGGATGTAAAAGTATGGCGAACAGCTTCTAAAAAACTAACGTTGTTTCGCATTTGGGAATAAAAGGGAGAGGATGAAAGGAGGATGACAGATGCAGAAGGAACTGCTTAATGAATTGGAGACACCCTGCATAGTTATTAATATGGCAAAAACAGAGGAAAATGTGAAGAGAATGCAGGCAGCGGCAGATGCATGCCATTGCCGGTTAAGGCCCCATATCAAGACTCACAAAATGCCGCTGTTTGCCAGGATGCAATTGGCACACGGAGCCTGTGGCATTACCTGTGCCAAAGTATCGGAAGCAGAGGTGATGGCAGCCGGCGGGGCAGAGGATATCTTTATTGCATATCCGATGGTGGGGGATTTCCGGATTAAAAGGGCAATCGAACTGGTGAAACGCTTAAAAAGGCTGATTCTGGCAGTGGACAGTATGGAAGGTGCCGTTTTATTAAATGAAGCGGCAAGGGCAGCCGGACTTATCCTGGAAGTCCGGCTGGAAGTGGATACCGGTGCGAAGCGTACCGGAGTTCTAAGGAACCAGGCAGTACAGCTCGCAAGGCAGATTACCGGACTTACGAGCCTGAAGCTGACAGGAATTTATACCTTTAAAAGTCTGGTCTATCAGAACGAAGCTACAACAGACAAACACCTTGCCGGAATGGAAGAAGGAGATTTGATGGAGCAGCTTGTAAAGGATATCAGGGACATGGGTATTCCTATTGAAGAAATAAGTGCCGGTTCCACACCGACAGGCCTTGAGGTGGCAAGGACCGGTAAAGTAAATGAAATACGGCCCGGTACCTATCTTTTTAACGACTATATGCTCTGTAAGGAGGAGGCAGCGCAGCCGGAAGACGTTGCGGTCCGCATCTATGCAACGGTAGTGAGTGTTCCGTGCAAAGAATATGCTGTGATTGACGGAGGAACCAAAACTTTTCCCATGGATATCTTTTTGGACACGGCGCCGTACTATTATCCCGGGTATGCCCTGGTGGAAGGGAATGAGGATTTACAGCTTCGCCGTATGAATGAAGAACACGGAATTATCACCAGTAAAAAAGGAGCTACGGGACTAAAAGTCGGAGATAAGATTGCATTGATTCCAATTCATGTTTGTACCGCTGTCAATATGCAGAACCAGGTTTACTTATACGACGGAGAAACCTTGAAACAGGAAATAGTAGCGGCAAGAGGGATGCTGGTATGAGAATACTGATTAAGAACGGATTGATATATGACGGCAGCGGCAGCAGTCCTTTTCAGAAAAATATTCTGATAGAGGAGGATAAAATTATTGCCATAACAAAAAGCCGGGATATATATGCGGAGAAAATAATAGATGCTGCTGACCTTACCATTACACCGGGATTTATAGATACTCACAGGCACTGCGATTTGGATGCTTTGTACAATCCGGATTTTGGTACCATTGAGCTGGCCCAGGGGCTTACAACGGTAATAGGGGGGAACTGCGGGCTTGCACCGCTTCCCGCACCGAAAGCTTACCGGAAGGATATTTTTAACTTTATTGAACCCTGCCTTGGAGTCGCACCGGAGCGGATGAAGATGGAGCATTTTCAGGAATACATAAGGGCACTTGAAGAAAGAGAACTTCCAATCCAGGTGGGAAGTTATATTGGAACTGGAACCCTGAAAGCAGCCATCAAGGGTTATGGAAAAACTCCTTTTACAAGAGAAGAGATGGAAAAAGCGAAGACCTATATCAGGGAAGGTATAAAAGCAGGGGCGGTGGGACTTTCCATGGGTATTATGTACCAGCCGGAATGTTATTCAAGCCCCGGGGAAATGACGGAACTGGTATCTGCCATGGCTCCCTGCAGCCGTCCTCTGGCCTGCCATATCCGGGGAGAAGGGAACAACCTGGTTTCTTCCGTAAAGGAAATTATAAAGATTGCAAAAGAAGCGGAGGTACCGCTGAATATAAGCCATTTTAAAGCTACGGGGATAAAAAATTGGGGAACTGCCATTAATAATGCAATTGAACTGGTTGAAGATGCACGCCGGAAGGGGCAGGACGTTACGGTGGACTTTTATCCCTACTGCGGGGGCTCTACCACTTTACTCAGTTTGATCCCGCCCTCCGTTATGGATGACAGCCTGGAACAGACCATTAAAAAACTGGCAGGTGGCAGTGGTAAAGAGACATTGAAAAAGGAACTGTGTAAAGAGCATCCGGGATGGGATAACATGGTAACCGCAATCGGCTGGGAACGGATTGTTATCAGCTCTGTCACAAAGGAAAGGAACCGGCAGTATTCTGGACGGAACTTTAAAGAGGCGGCGGCCCTGTCCGGATATGAGGAGCCCGGTGAATTTATGTGTGATCTTCTGGTGGAAGAACAGGGGAAAGTGGGCATTATCGTACTCTCCATGTCACAGGAAGATGTGGACCGGGTAGCAAAATTACCCTACTCCATGGTGATTTCCGATTCCCTGTATGGAGTAAGTGACTGCCCTCACCCAAGATTATACGGTTCGTTTCCGAAGATAATCCGGGAATATGTACGGGAACGGCAGGTACTTACTATGGAGGAAGCCATAAAGAAGATGACTTTACTTCCCGCAGAGCGTCTTTCCCTGAAAGGAAGGGGGCTGCTCAGGGAAGGATACTATGCGGATATCAATCTGTTTGATGCGGAAAAAATAAGGGATTATGCCGTTTATGAAAGTCCCAAAAGGTTATGTACCGGATTTCATACAATTATGGTGAATGGAAAAATTGCTGTTTCGGAGGATACGGTAATGAGCAGGGGAAACGGCGGGGTTATAAAGATTAATAAAAAATAAGCTATAAGATTAAGTAATGGAAAGGATTTGGTTATTTGTTCCGGCAGCCGAAGGTACCCCGGCATGTTTGTATTATGAAGAATAAGATGCCGTCATTGGCGGTGTATTGAGAGGTAAATATGAATGACGTATATGTTAAATTAAATGAATTAGGATTGGAGCTTCCTATAGCACCTGCAAAAGGAGGAGTTTATTCTCCTTCCAAAGTATTTGCAAAGAATCTGGTATACATATCCGGTTGCGGTCCGGTAATTGACAGGCCTGTTGCAGGAAAAGTCGGGAAGGAGTTTACGAAGGACGAGGCGAGGGAATTTTCCAGGAATTCCATGTTAAATGTACTGGCAGTCCTACAGGCTCAGATCGGTGATTTGAATAGGGTGAAACAGGCCGTTAAAATACTGGTTTTTGTAGCAAGTACGGACGAATTCTGTGAACAGCCCTATGTAGCAAATGGAGGTTCCCAGCTTCTTGTGGATTTATTCGGAGAAGAAGCAGGGGCGCCCAGCAGGTCTGCGATCGGCGTAAATGTTCTTCCGGGAAATATTCCGGTAGAGACCGAAGCAATTTTTGAGATTGAGGAGTATTTGAAAACGAATCTGGAAATATAGAGCGGTAATAACGTTATTGGAATAGATTGGCATGGCAAAGAAGAATGATATAATAAATAGGTCCATTAGGAGCGTTTGAAATGCCGCAATCGGCATCAAGTTGGCAAGAGTGAAAGATTTTAGAATCTTTCACTCACACCGTATAATCCTTTATAATGAAAATCACTACATCGTATCAACATAATCGATTCCAAGGATATCAAAACAATTTATCATAACCTGTTTAACGGCCATAATGAAATAAAGCCTGGCAATTTTAATACCTTCACCGGGGGCATTCAGGATCGAATGCTGATGATAGAACCTTGAAAACTTTTGTGCCAGTCCATACAGATAATTTGCTATGATGTGGGGGCTTAAGGTTTTGACAGCCTGGCTGATCACTTCAGGCATTCTGGCCAGTTCCAGAATCAGTTCCAATTCTTCTTTTTCACCGAGTAAGGTAAAATCAGGTTTGAGGTTACTGATATCCCTGCAATTCTTAAGAATTGAAAATATTCTTGCTAGGCTGTATTGCAGGTAAGGACCGGAATCCCCTTCAAAACTCAAGGCATTTTCCCAGTCAAAGGTCACGTTTTTATCATTGGAGGTTTTTAAGATGGAATATTTGACTGCTCCGTATGCGATTGCTTTTGCGGAACGCTCCTCCACGGCATCCCTTCTTTTTTGTATCTCGGCTTTGGATTTTTGGTATGCTTCTTCCATAAAGTCTTCCAACAGGACAACAGTCCCGTTTCGGGTTGCCATTTTGCCCTCTGCCAGTAAGACAAAGGAATAGTGGACAACTTCAGGAGCTTTGTAGCCTAAAAGGTCCAGTGCAGCTGCAATCTGCTTATAATAAAGTTTTTGGTCCTCGCCCAATACGACGATATTTCTGTCTGGATTCCTTTTCACTTTATCAATGGTATAGGCAATATCCCTTAAGGGATATAAAGAAGTTTTATCCTTCCTGGTTAAAACGAAATAGGGGGCTTTCATCGGCAGAACATATTTTGACTGGTTTAGGGCGAAACGTCCTTCGGCATCTTCCTCCAGTTCCCCTGTGGCTTTTAATTCATTTAAAATATCATTTAGCCTTTCGTTGAATAAATAGTCCGATTCGTAGTCAAATATATCATAGTTTATGCCCAGTTCCTTAAGGATCTCGGTCTGTCCCTTAATGCAGATATTTACCAGGTCCTTAAACTGTTTTCTGACACTTTCATCGCCGTTTTCCAATTGATATAAAAGGGTGAATATATCATTTTCCAAATCCGGATTATCCTTTAACTGATTATTTACATCGACATATAAATCCAGCAGGTCTTTAAACGTGACTTTCTCTTTTTTTCCTGCTCCAAGTAAAAGCATTGCAATTTGTTTGCCGATATCATTTACAAAGTAATGTACTTCTACCATATACCTTTCAAATTTTAATAACCTTACAATAGCATCTCCGATCATTGCGTTGCGCGCCCGGCCAACATGGGGTGAAGCATTGGGATTGATACTGGTATGTTCAATTAATGCGGTTTTATTCAGACCGCTTTGATTTGATCCATATTTTTCTTTTTGGTTAAGGATTTCCGAAATTATTGTTTCAAAAAGGATATCTTTCTGTATAAAACAGTTTATATAACCGCCGGTTGTCTCTACTTTTTCAATAAAAAACAGTTGTCCGATCAATTCAGAGATTTCAGCTGCTATCTCTTTCGGGGGTCTTTTTAATAACTTGGAAAAATGAAAACATGGGATGGAAAGATGGCCGGTTTCCACACCAGGTGATACGGAAAAAATCACTTCGAAACCAGCGTATTTTTCGTGAATTGTTTTTTTGATCTGATCCTGAAAAAATTGCATAATATTTCTCCTTTCTTTCCAAGCGTAATCCCGAAAACTCCCTGGAGTGTGTTTGAAAAATACTTGTACCGGAATGGATGCTTCACTTTGCGGGAGACAAGAAACTTGTTTTGAGTGCTAGCGGGGCTACGTTTCCAAAATTGTCACGCAGAATCCCTCAAAGTGGAGCGTTCAGAACGGTGCAATGATTTTTCAAACACGCTCTGGCTTGTTTTACCGATATTTTCCGAGAGTAGCTCTAAACAAAATGATGAAGCGGATGCTGTCTAAAGGTAAAAAAAACTTCGTCCCCAAGTAAGAGACGAAGTATCGCGGTACCACTCTAATTGCAGCATTGCACCAATGCTGCCACTCATATGCCTTTATCGCAGGCCTGCGACCTCAATGTTTGCTGCATGCAATTTTTATGAGGTTACTCCTCAGCTCTTTTCCGGATAAATATTGTATCAAGCTTCCACCATGCCTTGATTCGCTGTTCCAGGGGATTTAGCCGTACTTCTCTGACTCAACGTGTTTTTGTTATTTACTAATTTTATATAACATATTTTAGTATATGAAGTCAACCTTTTTTTATCCCATGGCAATCCATGAAGGAATGTTATCTGAAAACTTTTTAATTATAAAGAAAGCAGAAGAACATTTCAGGAATCACCAAAGATATTTGGCTGTAAGACTTCTAACAGCCGTATGCAGTCAATATACCCTTGGATATATGCCATTGTACTGTATTCCTCGTTAAGGCGGTCACGTTTTTCTACCCAGCTGTCTATGATATCCTTTTGCTCCTTGGTCAGGCCGGATGATATTTTAATAAATGCAGATACTGCTATATCCTCCTTTTCTGCAAGTTCTTTGTAACCGGAATTTTTGTCTAAGGTTTCTTTTATAGTTGATTGTAAAAGGTTATCCGCATTTTTCATTAAGTTAATTAAAAAATTATTTTGCCCCATATTCCACCCCTTGTTCATATTAATTATATACTGAAAACGGTCGCTGTGTTTTCATATAACATATTATAACTGATATTTAAAATTATTTGACATCCAGTAAATGTCAATTGTATAAAAATTTAATCGATCAAGAAAGTTTCCCATCTCTGTAAGAAGGACTGCTGAAAAAGTCTCCTTCAAAAATTTATATGAATATATTTAAAGCTTTATTCATCCAGAAAACGAAAACGGGACTCTTCAGCAACCTCCTGCAGGCGGGAGTCAGACTTAACTTTCCGGCAACGATCTTAGTTACAACTATTTAAAATCTACAGGAGTATTTTTATGTATAAAAATAAATCAAACAATGGATTAAATAATATCAGCGGAATAAAAATAAAAGAATACCGGCAAGCTATAAAACCGCAGATATCCCAAAGAAAATTTGCTGAAATGCTGCAAAGTAACGGTTTAGATATTGATAAAAATGCCATACAGAGAATAGAACACGGAAAAAGGTTTGTAACCGATATTGAATTGAAATCAATCACCAAAATCCTGAAAGTAAGTTACTCGGATTTATTGGGCAATTAGGATTGCCTACGGTGTCGCATGTTCCTGCAAAAGCTAATTGTCATTCTAAATGAATCTTTTGATTCAAATATTTTTTTAACGAAATAATATGCATAGGGTAGAAAGCGTCTGCCTTATTATCCAATAAATCCTTCAGCTCGGAAAGTGAAATCCATCTGATATTTTTGGTTTCATTTGTCTCTTTTAATAATTCGCCTTTCGCCCGGCAGAGAAAGGTCTGTACCATGATGGGGTAAGTTCCCTGAATATTCTGGCTGGATGAAAAGGGGGTATAAGTTAGTGCTTTATAACCGTTCATTTCAAGCATGACGGATTCCTTTTCGCCCTCGATAGAAGTAACTTCCAAACCGGTTTCTTCCCATATTTCCCTTCTCAGGCAGTCGAATATATTCTCAAATTCCCTTACCTTTCCTGCCGGAATTTCAAGTAATCCGGTTTCTGCCACGGCATCCTCCTTATACCTGTCCTGAACCAGTATATAATCGATACCGTCCGTATTTTTTTCTATAATTCCGCCAACACCGGGTTTTGCAAATAACTCCATAATTTTGCCTCCATTCAGGTAATGATACAATTTGCTGTTTATGCTTATCAATTGTTTATTATATAACAAAACTGTGCTTAACACTACTATAATCCGAAAAGTATATTATCTGTTTTACTTGAAAATTAAGACTATGTAGATGTGTAATTGTATTAAATGGTCCATATTTGGAATTATATGGGTTGACTAATTTTCATGGAGATGCTAGTCTTAAGAATATAAACGATCAAGGCGGGGCATGGGAAACAGCCGAGTGGCTGCTTGAAAAGGTTGGTTTCCCTATTGAAGCCCGCTGGCACGCCGCCGACTCATCTTTGCAGACGTTGTGTGCGAATAAAGCCGGAAAAGATAAGATTTTCGGCATGATAAGGCAATTTGTTTTTGACAGAGAGCTTGATGCCACCCATGGTACCTGTTGGAAGATATGGGGACAGCTTGGCGTAGGACCAAATACGGGTTACGCTTTGCCGGAAAACGCAGGGAAACTTTTGTTGAAACCGGAAATACGAGATGAGTTAAAGCGCCTGTTCTCTATCGTTTTTGCCAATGACAAGGCAGTACTGGAATTGTTGCATGAGGCGGCAGACTGTATAAAGTAAGGCCTTAATTCCCGCCTGCTTTCCTGCCATTTCAAATGCTCTCGTCCTCCACGGCGGTAACGACTTTCTGCGGAGCGCTGACAAGATGTATAATACACTACACTTTGCTCCGCAAAGTCGTGTGCCAAGGGGCAGCCCATTTGGAACCCCCGACAACAAACAGGCTGTATGTTCCCTCTGCGAGCATACAGACTTTTTGTTGTCAGCAGCCCGTTCCATGGTCTGCGCGTAGTTACTTGTGAACTGACCTAAGTGGAATTGTAAGTATCATATAGTTTTTTACTTTATAACATGGGGCCAAATTGGCCTGATGTGTGTAATCCTGCTACCGGTTATTCTTTTCTGCGCTGCTTCCGTTTCCTCATATGACAGTACTTTTTCCATGACTTCCTTAAATTCTGTTTTCTTCCATCCTTTATGGCCTCCATAATCTCTTTCCTGACCTCCTCCGCACTGTCCAGTTAATGCGAAGTCACCCGCAGCAGATACTTTTTCAGGTGGAATTTATTCAGTACACTGGTAATTCACGAAATCCGCTTTGAATATAATATATTAGATAGGCTATTTTATGTTGGAGGATTTTTGTTATGGACGAGATTTTTATTTCAGAAATAGAAATTGAAAAAGTCAGGCATTTACAAGACATTAAAATACCATTGGATTTGAAACATAGAAAACATTTAATTTTAACAGGTAAAAATGGAAGTGGAAAAACCAGTGTTTTGGAAGCATTATCAAATTTTTTGCAAAATGCAATCATTGATAATAAGGTATACGGTAATAGAGAGGCTATAAAGATTTTGGAAAAACAATTAGAATATAGTTTAAATAATAAAGCAGATATGACTTCTGTAAAAAATGAATTAAATGAAAGAATAAAAAAGGATACTGAATTAAGAAATGGCATATTTTTAAAGTTTTATGGATTGGAGGAGGCGTTAATTAGTAACTATACGCAAGGAAATTTTATACTTGCCCATTATAAGTCGGATAGGGCTTTTGAAGCAGAGGTTCCCAGGCATGTGGAGAAAGTTCAGTTAAAAGAATATTATACTTTTAAAGATAAACCGCAGGCGGAATTAATTAAATTTTTAATAGACTTAAAAAAGACAGAAGCATTGGCAGTATCTGGCGGTAAAAATGAAAAAGCGAATGAAATAAAAAATTGGTTTATAAATTTTGAAAATTTATTAAAACGTATTTATGATAATGAAACAATACGCCTGGAATTTGATGAGGATGCTTTCTTATTTCATATCCGCGAAGAAGGAAAAGAACCATTCGATTTTAATACTTTATCCAGCGGTTTTGCGGCAATATTGGATATCGTTGCTGATCTTATGATAAGGATGGAGAAGAATTCAAATAAGGCTTTTGTTTACGATATGCAAGGTATTGTACTAATTGATGAAATAGAAAACCATTTACATCTTGAACTGCATAAACGTATTTTCGATTTATTTACAACAATATTTCCGAATATTCAATTTATTGTGACAACGCATTCACCATTTGTCCTTAATAGCATGGATAATGCTGTAATATATGATTTAACAAATCATGTCTTAGTTGAAAACGGATTATCCGATATCCCTTATCATGGTATCGTTGAAGGATATTTTCAAGCATCATTATTATCGGATAAATTAAAAGATTACTTTAAAGAATATAGAAGTATTATTGATAAAAAACAATTAACGGACGCTGACCTTATCCGAATTGCTCAATTAGAAATGTATTTGGATAAAATACCGGATTACCTTGCTTTAGATATAACGACCGAATATCAAAGATTAAAACTGAAATTAGAAAACAGGGAGGATATCTAATGGTTAAGACAGAACGTACCTTCCCAGCACCAAAATCCCTGGCAATAGAAAAAGAGAAGGCTTCAGGAAGTTATTCCAATGAAGATGTAATCGTTGAACTCAACAAAATATTTCATAACAAGTGTTATATTTGTGAAATAAATGATTTACAGGATCCTGAAATTGAGCATTTGTTACCGCATAAAAATGGATTATATCATGATAGAAAATTTGATTGGAATAATCTGTTTTGGGCCTGCGGTCACTGCAATAGCGTTAAGATGAACACGAAATATGATGAAAAGATACTGGATTGCTGTAAGGAGGACCCGGAAAGAAAAATCAGATTTTTATTAATGGATGGAAAAACCAATGTAACCGCAATTGACCCTCAGGACGAGATATCTGATAAAACTGCCGAATTGGTTTGGGAAGTCTTTAATTTATGCAATACAGGTATGAGAGTTTATAAAAGTGCCATGCGTTTGGAAAAATTAGAAGAACAATTGAATATACTGTATGATTGCCTTGAAAAATATAGAAGAGATCCTTCTTCCAATTTACACAAACGGCAAATTGAACTATTATTAAGCAGGGCATCCTCTTTTGCGGCATTTAAGAGGTGTTATATAAGAGAAAATATAGATAATTATCCTGAATTTAAAGAGTATATAAATTAACTGAGACTATTCGATCACTAGGTTTAAGCGAACACATTGATGTGTTAATGCACACAAAATATGCAAAAAGATTCAGAGTTTGGCGCTGATTAACTTGAGATTCTACCTGAGCATGTTTTCTATGCTCTTTTAATTAAAATAAATGCTTAAAGTCGGCTGTTAATAGAAGTTAAGAGTTTCTGTTAACAGCTATTTTATACGTTTTTTATAATACTTTATTTAATAAAGGAATTTTCCTTGATTATGTAATAGGATATAGAAATACTTAAGGGCAAGCCGATTAAACAGGTAATCATGAATTTAACAAAAGAGTTCATAGGTAAATTTATCATAACATGGGACAGGGTAATGATAATTGGAGTATGGAACATATAAATATGTGTTTCACTATTTTAGAACTTAATTAGAACGGGTAAAACTCTTTAATTAGGATTACATAAATTTTACGGAAATATATCATAAAAATTGAAATTAAAATATTATAATATTTCTGTGATAAAGTCGTTTGGAAGAGTTAAATCATGAAATTTAATGATTTAATTTGCAATCTTCCTTATTTCCAGATATAATTACAAAATATGATGTATGGGGAATAATTTGTTGAGAAAGGATGTATGACATGGATAGGAAAATAATGTTCTTTGACATTGACGGAACAATATTGACAGAGGATACCCATAGGATTCCCGATAGTACTATAAAAGCGATTAAAAAAGCAAGAGGGAAGGGACACCTGGCATTCATCAATACCGGCAGAACCTATTTTAATGTTGAAAAGGATGTAAGGGATATCGGTTTCGATGGTTTTGTATGCGGCTGCGGAACCTATATTAATATTGATGATCAGGTAATTGCAGCGGCAACAATTGAAGAAAATACCTGCAGAAGAATTATTTATTTATTGCGCAAATACAATATGGATGCGGTTTTAGAGGGACAGGATGACGTTTATTTTGATTCCAAAGACGTGGTATCCGAAGACATGAAAAATTTACAGGAACTTTTTCATAAGAAAGGCTATGGCCTTGAGAAAAACTGGGATGAAGAAGGCCTGTTATATGATAAAATATTTACAAGATCAAATGACGATTCGAATGTTGAGGAGTTTATCCGGTCCCTGGGTGAGGAGTTCGACTGCATTGACCGTGGAGAAGGTTTTTTGGAAATCGTTCCGAAAGGTTATTCTAAAGCCAGCGGAATAAAAAAAGTTTTGGATTACTTTCAATTGCCCGTTGAGAATGCCTATGTCTTCGGAGACAGTTCCAATGACCTGCCCATGTTCCAATATGTATCCAACAGTATTGCCATGGCAAAAAGTGATGATTGCATCCATAATATAGCCAGTTTTATTACGAAAGATATTAAGGAAGATGGCATTGCCTATGCGATGCAGCATTTTAATCTGATATAAGGTAAATAATGTTAAGGATTACTTGTATGAGGGAGAAGGAGCTTAAGAATAGTATCTACCTTGCTGCACTTTGTATCGGTTTTTATAGGTATTGTGCGTATAAGTTCATAATTATTTTAAGCTTATTCTTACCTCATTAGGCTGGTGTCAAAAAGGAGTTTAACTTATTAGGGAAGTCTCCCGTTTAGTCGGCGGAAGTCAGACTTAGCTTTTCAGTGGAGGGCGGGGCCACACTAAAATAGAAGCATAGCTGCTGATAGGTTATGAGCATGAAGCAAAGCGGAATGCGAATATCCGCTTTGACATGAATGAAAACAGGATATAGCGTGAGATATAATGTTATTTCATTAGAATAATTTTTATGACTGATGCATATAATTAAATTTTTCATTTTTATGAAAAAAATTCTATAATTCTATTGACAGATAAGCTTTCATACACTATAATATCATTTGTGTCTGACAGATACGAAACAAAAAAATTACATACGCGCGAGTGGCTCAGTGGTGGAGTATCGCCTTGCCAAGGCGAGGGTCGCGGGTTCGAATCCCGTCTCGCGCTTACGAAATCCCTTGATTTTCAAGGGGTTTTTTGTTGCGCTGATATGTGCGACGTATGTGCACTATTATTTTCTAGTCTTT